>NZ_AP022575.1:3217157-3860588 GCF_010730055.1 Mycobacterium shinjukuense
ACCGCTTGCTGGCGAAACGACCGGCCCCGCAACGGCAAATGTGGACTAACGTTGCCCCCGTGGCAAACTCGCGCACGCGGCCCGGACAAGAGGTCGAATTGGACTTCGCCCGTGAGTGGGTGGAATTCTATGACCCCGACAATCCCGAGCACCTGATCGCGGCCGACCTCACCTGGCTGCTGTCGCGCTGGACGTGTGTCTTCGGGACGCCGGCCTGCCAGGGCACGGTGGCGGGCCGCCCGCACGATGGCTGCTGCTCGCACGGTGCTTTCCTGTCCGACGACGACGACCGCGCCCGGCTGGACGACGCGGTGAAAAAGCTGACCGACGACGACTGGCAGTATCGCAACAAGGGCTTGGGCCGCAAGGGATACCTGGAACTCGACGAGCATGACGGCCAGCCGCAACTCCGCACCCGCAAGTACAAGGACGCGTGCATCTTTTTGAACCGACCCGGGTTTGCCGGCGGCGCCGGCTGCGCGCTGCACAGCAAAGCCATCAAGCTGGGCCTACCACCGTTGAGGATGAAGCCCGATGTTTGCTGGCAGCTGCCGATCCGGCGCAGCCAGGAGTGGGTGAGCCGGCCCGACGGCACGGAAATTCTCAAGACCACCCTCACCGAGTACGACCGCCGCAGCTGGGGCTCCGGTGGTGCCGACCTGCACTGGTACTGCACCGGCGATCCGGCCGCCCACGTCGGCAAGAAACAGGTGTGGGAGAGCCTCGCCGAGGAACTCACCGAGCTGCTCGGCGAAAAGGCCTATGCGGAACTGGCGGCGATCTGCAAACGCCGCAGCCGATTGGGACTCATTGCGGTGCACCCCGCGACGCGGGCGGCCAAGTAGCAGTGTCGAGCACCCGGCTGCTGTACGACTCGACCATCCGCAGCGCGCTGTCGTTCAAATACGCCTCGACTGCCGCAGCGGCCGCTGGCGCGTCGCCGGCCGTCACCGCCGCGGTGATCGCGCACAAGGCAGCCACCACCGGTTCGGGGTTGTCGTAGGCCCCGGTGAGTTCGTGCTCCCGGCCACCGAAGGCGTGCTCGACCCACCGATACAGCAACCCCAACGCGCGATTGCGGGTGACGTGGATGAGCACGTGAAAGAAGGCGAGGTCGGCCGCCTGCCGGGCCGCGGCGGTATCGGCCTGGCACACCGCCGCCAGCGCCCCGCGCAGCGCCTCGGCATCCTCGGGAGTGCAGCGGTCGGCCGCGAGCCGGCCGATCAACGCGCCCAGCGCGGCCCGGATCTCGAGCACCTCGGCCAGAAAGTCCGGGCCCAGCCTGCGCACCAGCGCCTCGACCACCGCGGGATGGGTAAGACCCTCGGGGTCGCGCACCACGCTGCCGCTGCCGTGCCGAACCTCGATCAGGCCCATCTGCTGCAGCCGGGCCAGGCCCTGCCGCAGCGACGTGCGGTTGACGCCCAGCCGCTCCGCGAGATCCCGCTCGGGCGGCAGGGTCGAGCCCGGCGGGAACACGCCGTCAAGGATGGCGTCGGCGATCGACGCGGCGATCTGTTCGTCGACCCGCTGGCGCTCCGGCGGCTGTAGCGGACTTGACTGGTTCATTGGCTCAACCAATATAGTGGATGCACCCGGGAGGTGAAGCGGTGCACGACGAATTGCGATCGGCGGCAGCCCCACGCTGGCGGGGCACGGCCGGGCGCCTGGAAGTCTGGTATGCCACCCTGTCGGATCCGCTGACACACGCCGGTCTGTGGGTGCATTGCGAGACGGTCGCGCCGGTGGCGGCCAGCGGCACGCCCTACGCGCACGGCTGGGTGACCTGGTTTCCGGCGCCGTCGACCGATGGCCCGCCGCGCACCGAACGGTTCGGACCCGAGCCAGTCCGACCCGCGACCGGCGACGCCTGGTTCGACGCCGCGGGGGTGCGCGCCGCGCCCGCGGAACTGACCGGGCGCGCGCGATCCCTCGGCTGGCGGCTGTCCTGGCGGGATGCCGGGCCGCCGCTCTGGACGTTTCCCCGGGTGGCGTGGGAGCGCGAACTGCTGCCGGGCGCCCAGGTGGTGCTGGCCCCCACCGCCGACTTCACGGGCGCGCTGACCGTCGACGGCGCCAGCCACGCCATCGACGGCTGGCGCGGCGGCGTCGCCCACATCTATGGGCACGGCAACGCCAATCGCTGGGGGTGGATCCACGCCGACCTCGGTGACGGCGCCGTGGTGGAGGCGGTCACCGCGGTGTCGCACAAGCCGGGCCTGCGCAGGCTGGCGCCGATGGCGTTCGTTCGCTTGCGTCTCGACGGAAAAGACTGGCCCGCAAGCCCTTTGCCGTCACTGCGGTTACGCACGACGTTGGGCCTCCCGCACTGGCAGCTGGAGGGCCGCATCGGCGGCCGCCAGCTGCTCATCCGCGTCGACCAGCCGCCGCAGCGGTGCGTGAGCCTGCAGTACACCGACCCCGACGGCGGCCAGGCGGTGTGCACCAACACCGAGCAAGCCGACATCCACGTGGAACTCGGCGACCGGCGCTGGTCGGTGCTCGGCAGCGGGCACGCCGAAGTCGGGCTGCGCGGCGACCAGGCACCCGCGGTCAACGAAAGGACGCCCCGATGAGTTTCGCCCTCGACCCGCCACTGCTGGTTATCGCCGGCGTGCTCATCGAGCGCAGGGTGCCCCAGGACCGGCGCGACGTCGCCGAGGCCGCCACCCTGGGCGTCTTCTTCGCCGGATCGTTCGGGCTGTACCACAACGTGCCCGGACTGGGGCTGCTGTGGCGGCCGTTCGGCTCGCAGAACGGCCGCGACTTCATGTGGAACAGCGGCGTTTTCGACGTCGACACCGATAAGGCGGGGTGGCCGCTGCACGCGGCGGCCGCGGCCATCTTCGCCACCTACCCGTTCTTCATCAAGCTCGGGCGGCGGCTTGGCCAGCTGCTCCCGTCCCGCCCATGAGTCGGCTGGCGGAACGCGCACGAGCCTTTTCGCTGGCGTCGTTCGGCACCGCGTTGCTGCCCGAGGAGCACGGGGGCCCGTCACCGGCTCAGTTCATCGAGCGCGTCGACCGCTACCTGGCGCGGATGCCGGCCACGTCACGGCTGGCGGTGCATGCCGAGCTGCTGGCACTGGCGGCGGCGAGCTACCTCACCACCGGCCGGTCGCTGCCGCGGCTGGACCCTGGCCAACGTCAGCGGGTGCTGCGTCGGGTCGCCGCGCTGAGCCCGGATGCCGGCGCCGCTGTGGAAGGCCTGAAGGCGATCATGCTGCTGGCCACTGGCGCCGACACCTATGCCCAGGAATTGCTGTCCCGCGCCCAGGAGCACGGCCCGGCCCGGCCCGATGCGGCATTGACCGTCACACCGTCGACCGAGAGCCGCTCGGTGATGCGTACCGATGCGGTGATCATCGGCTCGGGCGCGGGCGGCGCGATGGCGGCCCGCACCCTGGCGCGGGCCGGCATGGGCGTCGTCGTGCTCGAGGAGGGACGGCGCTGGACGGTCGAGGAATTCCGCACCGCCCACCCGATCGATCGCTACGCCGGCCTGTACCGCGGCGCCGGGGCCACCGTCGCGCTGGGCCGTCCGGCGGTGGTGCTGCCGATGGGCCGGGCGGTCGGTGGCACCACCGTCGTCAACTCCGGCACCTGCTTCCGGCCTCCGGTTGCCGTGCAGCGACGGTGGCGCGACGAGTTCGGTCTGTCCCTCGCCGACCCTGACCGGCTGGCCGGCCACCTCGACGAGGTGGAACGCACCCTGCGGGTCGCCCCCGTGCCGCTGGAGGTCATGGGTCGCAACGGCACCCTGCTGCTGGACGCGGCCACGTCGCTGGGCTGGCGCGCGGCGCCCATTCCGCGCAACGCGCCCGGTTGCGAGGGCTGCTGCCAATGCGCGATCGGCTGTCCGCAAAACGCCAAGTTCGGCGTGCACCTCAATGCCCTGCCCCAGGCCTGCGAGGCGGGCGCGCGGATCATCTCCCAAGCGTGGGTGCAACGGGTGCTGCACGAGCATGGACGCGCGCTGGGGGTGCGGGCCCGCCGACCCGACGGCACCGCACTCGACGTGCTCGCCGACACCGTCGTGGTCGCCGCCGGCGCGACCGAGACGCCGGGGCTGTTGCGGCGCAGCGGTCTTGGCGGGCACCCCCGGTTGGGCCGGAACCTGGCGCTGCATCCGGCCACCATGCTCGCCGGGCGGTTCGATGACGACGTCTTCGCATGGCGCGGCGTGCTGCAAAGCGCCGCGGTGCACGAGCTGCACGAGTCCGACGGCGTGCTGATCGAGGCGACCTCCACGCCGCCGGGCATGGGGTCGATGGTCTTCCCCGGGTACGGGTCCGAGCTGCTGGGCTGGCTCGACCGGGCCCCTCGGGTCGCGACACTGGGCGCGATGGTCGCCGACCACGGCGTCGGCTCGGTGCGGTCGGTGCGCGGCCAGACGCTGGTGCGCTACGACATCACCACCGAGGACCTCGGCAAGGTGCGGGTGGCGCTGCAGGCCATGGGCCGGCTGCTGTTCGCCGCCGGAGCGGTCGAGGTGCTCACCGGTCTGCCCGGGGTGACGACGGTGAGGTCACTGTCCGACCTGCAGGACGCGCTGCGCCGGAGCGACCCAAGGAGCCTGCACCTGGCCGCCTTCCATCCCACGGGCACCGCCGCCGCCGGCGCCGACGAGCGGCGCTGTCCGATCGATCAGACCGGCAGGCTGCGCGGCGTCGACGGCGTCTGGGTCGCCGACGCGTCGATCCTGCCCAGCTGCCCGGAGGTGAACCCGCAGCTGTCGATCATGGCGATGGCACTGGCCGTGGCCGACGGGGTCGTCGGCGCACGTCAACGCGGGCGTTAGCGTTCGCAGTTAGCCCGGCTGGCCGGCTTCTCCACCGCGGCGCGCCTCGGCGCCGCGTCAGCCCTCCAGCTTGTAACCCAGCCCGCGCACGGTCACCAGATGCACCGGGTTGGCCGGGTCTGCCTCGATCTTGGACCGCAGCCGCTTGACGTGGACGTCGAGCGTCTTGGTGTCCCCGACATAGTCCGCGCCCCAGACCCGATCGATCAGCTGCCCGCGGGTCAACACTCGCCCGGTGTTGCGCATCAGGTATTCCAGCAGGTCGAATTCCTTGAGCGGCAGCGTGATGGTGTCGCCGTTCACCGAGACGATGTGTCGTTCCACATCCATTCGCACCGGCCCGGATTCCAACACCCCGTCGCTGACATCGGAGTCATCGTCGCCGCCGCGGCGCAGCACCGCCCGGATCCGGGCGATCAACTCGCGCGACGAATAGGGCTTGGTCACATAGTCGTCGGCGCCCAGCTCCAGGCCGACCACCTTGTCGATCTCGCTGTCCCGGGCGGTCACCATGATCACCGGCACGCTGGACCGCGCACGCAGCTGCTTGCACACGTCGGTTCCCGACATCCCCGGCAGCATCAAATCGAGCAGCACGATGTCCGCGCCGGCCCGGTCGAACTCGGCAAGCGCCGAGGGACCGTCGGTGACCACCGTGGCCTCAAACCCCTCTTTCCGCAGCAGAAACGCCAGCGGATCGGCCAATGACTCCTCGTCCTCCACGATCAACACGTTGGTCATCGGCGCCACTCCTTCTCATCGCTTCGCTCTGCATCGTCGTTGGCGCGGGTCATCGGCGCCACTCCTTCTCATCGCTTCGCTCTGCATCGTCGTTGGCGCGGGTCATCGGCGCCACTCCTTCTCATCGCTTCGCTCTGCATCGTCGTTGGCGCGGGTCATCGGCGCCACTCCTTCTCATCGCTTCGCTCTGCATCGTCGTTGGCGCGGGTCATAGACTGAGCTCTTCCTCTCGTTGGGACCTATTGGGCCGCTGGTCAAGGCCCCGCGGTTGCTCGGGTTGCTCGTCGGGATCCTGCGGCCCCGAGCCGGCCGGGACATACGCCGGGATAGCCAAGGTGAATGTCGATCCCGTGCCCGGCTTGCTCCACACACCGATGCTGCCGTTGTGGTTGGCCGCGACGTGTTTGACGATGGCCAGCCCCAGCCCGCTGCCGCCGGTCGCCCGCGAGCGCGCCTTATCGCCGCGGAAAAACCGCTCGAATACCCGCTGCTGGTCTTCCAGCGCGATCCCGATACCCCGGTCGGTGACGGCGATCTCAATGTTGTCGCCCCGCCGACGGCGGCTGATCGACACTAGCGAACCCGAGGGTGAGTAGGCGATCGCATTGGAGACCAGGTTGGCCAACGCGGTCACCAGCAGGGTTTGGTCACCCAGCACCCGCAGTCCGCTGGGGGCGTCGGTGCGCACCTCGATATCGGCGTTGTCGGCGGCCACCTTGTGACGCGAAATGGCCTCGGCGACAACGGTATCGACATCGACTTCGGTCACGTTGGGGAGGCGCTCGGCGCCCTGCAGCCGGGACAGCTCGATCAGTTCGGCAACCATGTCCCCCAGCCGGTTGGCCTCGACGAGCACCTTCTCGGCGAACCGTCGAACGGTGTCGGAGTCGTCCGCCGAAGCCAGCAGGGCCTCGGCAAGCAGCGCCATGGCGCCGACCGGGGTCTTGAGCTCGTGGCTGACGTTGGCGACGAAGTCCCGCCTGGTCGCTTCCACGCGGGCATAGTCCGACTGGTCGTGCACGAACACCACGGCGAACCGGCGGTCTTCCTCGCTCAATAGCCGGGCCTGCCCATGCACCGACAGCCCGGGTCGGCCGGTCGAACGTTTGGGCGGCAACAGGTCGAACTCGACATCGCGCCCGTCCAGGGCCTGCTGTGCGGCCTGCCAGGCTTCGTCGTCGAGCTGCCGGCCGCGCACCAGGCCCAGCTCCTTGGCCCGATCGTTGAGATAGACGACATCGCGATGGGTATCGACCACCGCAACACCCAGCGGCATCAGCTCGACGATCCGTTGCAGCATCTGCGCGACGGTGATCCCCGCCCACTCGCTGGCCGCTCGTTGGCGGCGCTGATCGACCCGGCCCGACAGCCGCGTTCCCACCGCCACGCCCATGGCCAGCGCCACCGCGGACAACACCCCGGCCAGCAACAGCGCCGAGAACACAGTCACATAGCAAATCCTACAAATCGTTGTGAAGCTCGCCCTAGCGGAGTGAGGCCAAAACCGGACAAGTCACATCCCGCGCAACAGGTGTTCGGCTGCTGTTCACGCGGTGTTCAGCAAACGGCCCAGGGGTTTGGGTGAACTCAGGGTTTCGCCGCGCCCTGACTGGCCACCGCGGCGGCACCGGCGGCCGCCGCCTCCGGGTCAAGGTAGGTGCCGCCCGGCACCACCGGCGCCAGCTTGGCATCCAGGTCATAGCGCAGTGGAACACCCGTCGGGATGTTCAACCCGACGATGTCGTTGTCGGACATCTGATCCAAATGCTTGACCAGAGCACGCAGGGAGTTGCCATGCGCGACGATCAGCACCGTCTTACCGGCCCGCAGGTCGCCGACGATGACATCGGTGAAGTACGGCAAGAACCGTGCCACCACGTCCGCCAGGCATTCGGTCAGCGGGCCGCCGCCAATGTCGGCGTAGCGCGGATCGGTGTCCTGACTGAACTTGCTCCCCGGCTCGATCGGCGGTGGCGGGGTGTCGTAACTGCGCCGCCAGGCCATGAACTGCTCTTCGCCGTAGCGGGCCATGGTCTCGGCCTTGTTGAGACCTTGCAGCGCGCCGTAGTGGCGTTCGTTGAGCCGCCAGCTGCGCCGCACCGGAATCCACAGCCGGTCGGCGCGATCCAGCGCCAGATGCGCGGTGGTGATCGCCCGCCGCAGCAGCGACGTGTAGAGCACGTCGGGCAGCAGGTCGTGTTCGGCGATCAGCTCGCCGCTGCGAACCGCCTCCGCCTGGCCCTTCTCGGTCAGGCCGACATCGACCCAACCGGTGAACAGGTTGAGTGCATTCCAGTCGCTCTCGCCGTGGCGCAGCAGCACCAGGGTGCCAGTGTTTGCCATGCCGGCAAGTCTCTCACGCCGATCCGTCGTCTCGGTCGCTGATCAAATGCGCGAACGCCGCCAGGTTGTTCAGCGACTCGCCGCGGGACACTCGCCACTCCCATTCTTTCTGAATCGATGAACGAAAACCCAACTCCAGCAATGTATTAAAGTCCGCGTCCACCGCTTCGAGCACCTGTCCGAGCACGCGGTCGATCTCGTCGGCGTCGACCGATGCCAGCGATATCCGACCGACTAGGTAAATGTCGCCGACGTTGTCCAGCGTGTAGGCGACCCCATAGAGACGGCGGTTGCGGTTGAGCAGGAACCGGTAAACACCTTCGTGGTTCTCGTCGGGCCTGCGACACACGAACGCCTCGACGCGCACCGAATGCTCGCCGATGCTCAACAGGGTGGCGGTCTTGAGCTTGCGTTCCCCGGGCAACTCCACGACCAGCCCCGGCGGCCCGCCGTGCGCCCCGGGGTGCCGTGCGTACTTCAGCCGGCTGACCCGCAGCGCCTCCTCGATCACCCGCAGCGCGGTCTGCCCGGTGGGCGACGTCACGCGCCCACCCCGCGACCGGGCGTCCAGCGACGAGCCGTGCGCACCGACGCCAGGTTCGATACCACGTCGCGGTCGCGCAGCCGACGCTCGGCCAGGAAATCACCGATCGCACGCCGGTAGCTGGCCAGCAGCGCGTCGGTGGTGTTCTCCCAGGAGAACGTGGCGGCGTGCTTGGCCGCCGCTCGGCTCATCGCCCAACCCCGCGGACCGGCGCTGATCCGCAGCAGAGAGCCGATGGCGGCTGCCCACTGGTCGACCCGGTGCCCGGCCACCAGCGTGCCGGTGACCCCGTCGCGCACCGCCACCGGCAGCCCGCCAACGGCGGCCGCCACCACCGGCGTGCCGCACGCCTGCGCCTCCACGGCAACCAGGCCGAACGACTCCGAATAGCTTGGCACCGCAACCAGGTCGGCGGCGTGAAACAAGACGGCCAGATCCGCGCGAGACTGGGGCGGCAGGAACGTCACCCGCTCGGTGATGCCCAGGTCGCCGGCCAGCCGAGCCAGTCCGTCCGGAGAGGCCAGGCCGCTGCCCGACGGCCCGCCGGCCACGACGATGCGCACCCCGGGCAATTTCGCCGCCGCACGCAGCACCAGGTCGGGCGCCTTCAGCGGCTGGATCCGTCCGACGAAGGCCACCACCTGATCGTCGACCGGGAGCCCCAACGCCGCCCGGGCCGCGCCCCGGTCCCCCGGACGGAACACGTCCAGGTCGACGCCGGGATGTACCACGTCGATCCGTGCGGGATCCGCGCAGTGAATCGAAACCAATTGCCGCGCTTCGTCTTCGGTGTTGACGATGAGCCGATCCGCCTCGTCGACCACCTGCTGTTCGCCCACGGTGCGCAGCGCCGGCTCGGGGACGTCACCGTCGGCCAGCGCCGCGTTCTTCACCGCGGCCAGCGTGTGTGCGGTGTGCACCAAGGGCACCGCCCACCGGTCGCGGGCCAGCCAGCCGACCTGGCCGGAGAGCCAGTAGTGGGAGTGCACGATGTCGTAGTAGCCCGGGTCATGGGCGGCTTCGACGCGCAACACCCCGGCCGCGAACGCGCACAGCTGGGTGGGCAGATCGTGCTTGTTCAGACCCTCGAACGGCCCGGCCACCACGTTGCGCACCAGCACGCCCGACGCCACCCGCACCACCGGTGGATCCGCGGACGCGGTGGCCCGGGTGAAGATCTCCACCTCGATGCCCCGCCGGGCCAGGTGCAGGGCGCTCTGCAGCACGTAGACGTTCATGCCGCCGGCGTCCCCGGTGCCCGGCTGGGCCAGCGGTGAGGTGTGCACCGCCAATAGGGCAACCCGGCGCAGGTCGTTCACCGCCGAGTCATCCCGCCGCACACTGTCATCTTTACAGCACACGCCGGTGCCCCGCCCAGGCGCGGGCAGTGGCGCACGGCCGAGCGCGGTTAAGCAAACGCCTCCGGTTCGGCGACCGGCAACTGGGGTTGCAGCGCCCCGGCGCGGCGCATCGCACCCAACGGATCGGCATAGAGTCCGCTCAACGCCACCAGGCCGGCGCCGGCCTCCTGCACCCGGTTGCCGAAGGCGGTGACCCGGATGTCGCGCGGCGGCAGCACCGAGCGCGCGGCGAACGCCGCCTCCACCCGCGCCATGCCTTCCGGGTACTCGGTGAACGCCTGGCCGCCGACCACCAGCTCGTCGGGGTTGAGCAGGTCACGCAGCAACGCCACCGCCTCGCCCAGCACCCTGGCCCGCTCCGCCAGCAGATCTGTGGCCTGTTGGTTGCCGGCCCGCGCCACCCTGATCAGGTCGGTGATCGCCGTAGCCGGCCCGCTCGTGCGGGTCACCGGGGCAACATCGGGCAGCAGCCGGAGCCGTCGGGCGGCCGCCAACACCGCCTCGTCGCTGACGGTGGATTCCAGCTGCCCGCCGCCGCCGAGCAGCGCGGAGTGGGCCGGCAGCGACGCAATGGTGCCCGGCCCGCTGGCTGGGCAGTGCACCCGCCCGCCAATCACCAACGCATAACCCACGGTTTCGCGGGCGTAGACGTACAGGCTGGTCGGGGAGCTGGGCGCAAACCGCCGCATGCCCAGCAGCAGTTCGGCTCCGGCCATGGCGTCGACGTGGGACGCCACCGACACCGGCAAACCCAGCGCGTCGGCCAGCACCGGGCCCACCGGCGCTTGTCGCCAGCCCAGCCGCGGGTGGTCGACGTGACCGGTGGCGCCGTCGACGGCGCCACCGATCGCGACCCCGACCCACAACGGCCGGCGCCGATGCCAGCGCCTCAGGTACCGGCCGGCGCTGTCGGCCAGCGCCGCCAGCGCGGGCGCCGCGGCGTTGAGCGGCGTCGGGGTCTCGACCGTGTCGAGTGTGCGGCCGAACAAGTCAGTGGCCACGATGCTGGTGGTCCGTGCGCCGATGTGGATGCCCAGCGTCACAAACGGTTCGTGGCTGACCTCCACGGGAACCCGTGGCCGCCCGATGGCGCCGGACACCGCGAGATCGGCCCGCTCCCGCAGCAGACCCGCCGCCAGCAGGGCGATGACCTGGCGGTTCACCGTCGCAATACTCAGCGAGGTGACCTTGGCGATGACGTCCCGGCCGACCGGACCGCGCAACCGCACCGCGCGAAAGACGGCCGCCGCCGCGGTGTCCGACAGGTGCAGCGCCGGGGGCACGACGTGGCGATGGGACCGTGGCGGGTGTCTGCGGCGGCTAGGTGACTGGGGGGCAAGGGTGGGTGAGTGCACGGGCGTCCTTAAGTCCTTGTTCGATGGCCGGTCCTCGGCCGCACCCGGTGACCGTTAGGTCAAGCGCGGCACAGTGCGCGGCAACAACACGCGCCCGCCGCGACATGGCACGCGGCGGTCGGGTTGAACAAGGCGCTGTGGTGCACACCGGAAAATCTAGCACGCTCGTTAGAGTTGTTCCGGTGACCACAGCCGGAACGCAACAACGGGTCGCGGTAGTCACCGGTGCCAGTTCGGGAATCGGTGAGGCAACCGCGAAAACACTTGCCGCCCAAGGGTTTCACGTGGTTGCGGCGGCACGCCGGGCGGACCGTATCACCGCTTTGGCCGACGAGATCGGCGGTACCGCGATTGTGACCGACGTCACCGACGGCGCCGCCGTCGATGCGCTGGCCCGCCGATTGAGCCGGGTCGACGTGCTGGTCAACAACGCCGGCGGCGCCAAAGGTCTGGAATTCGTCGCCGACGCCGACGAGCAGCATTGGCGCTGGATGTGGGAGACCAACGTGTTGGGCACGCTGCGGATGACCCGCACGCTGCTGCCCAAGCTGATCGAATCCGGCGACGGGCTCATCGTCACCATCACCTCGATCGCCGCGCTGGAGGTGTATGACGGCGGCGCCGGCTACACCGCGGCAAAGCACGCGCAAGCGGCCCTGCACCGCACGCTGCGCGGCGAACTGCTGGGAAAGCCGGTGCGGCTCACCGAGATCGCCCCGGGCGCGGTCGAGACCGAGTTCTCCCTCGTCCGCTTCGACGGCGACCAGCAACGCGCGAACGCGGTCTATGCCGGGATGACACCGTTGGTGGCCGCCGACGTCGCCGAGGTGGTCGGGTTCGTGGCGTCGCGACCGTCGCACGTCAACCTCGACCAGGTCATCATCCGGCCGCGTGACCAGGCCAGCGCCACTCGACGAGCTACCCGTCCGGGCTAACCACCCGGGCCCGCGCCGGTGCTGGGTGGGCCAGAGGCGGGCGCGGTTGACGGCGCAGCCGGCGCGGTGACCGGGATGCGGCTTCCCGGAGGACGCGCGGCCGGCGGCGGCAGGGCCGACATCGACACCCAGGTGTCCCAGTCCACGGCCCAGTCCCAGATGTCGCCGTCGGCGTAGGACAGCTGGATCGAGCTGCCGGTCACCTCGACCGGGTCTCCGTAGATCGCCGAATTGAAATACTCCTGCGCGTCGCTCGTCGACAGGTTGATACAGCCGTTGGTGACGTTGGTGTTGCCCTGCGCGCCCGCGCTCGCCGGGTTGGCGTGGATGAACTCGCCGTTGTTGGAGATCCGCACCGCCCAGCGTTCGTGGACATTGCTGTAGCCGGCGGCCGGGTTGGACATGTAGAAGTCGGCGTACTTCTCGGTGACCACGTGAATGCCGTTGCGGGTCACGTTGCGGGGCTTGTCGGCTTCGCCGTAGCTGCACGGGAAATCCATGATGACGCCCGCATCGGTGACCACCTGGATCCGGTGCGAGGAAACTTCGGCCTTGACCACCTGCCGACGACCGATCTGAAAGCTCAACGACATGTCCTGAGCGCCGTAGGCGCCGTCGCCGAACGGCAGGCCGTACAGCTTGGCGTCCACGTTGACGGTGGTACCCGCCGGGTAGTACTCCCGCGGTCGCCAGTGCACCCGAGCCCCCTTCGCCTCATCGGGCAGCCAGGCCCAGCTGCCCTCGACGGGCGGGTTGGTGGTGACGGTGAGGGCTCGCTCGACGGTGGCCTTGTCGACGATCGGCGCATCGAACTGGATGATGATCGGCGCCGCGATCCCGACGGTCTGCCCGTCGGCCAGCTGGAATCCGCCGTCGATCTTGCTGGCCGGCGTCACGGTGGTGAACTTGCCCGTCACCGGAACGGCCGTGCCGTCGTGACCGACGGCCGAACCGCTCCAGGTGTAGGTGGTGTCGTAGCCCAGCGGCTCGGTGATCGTGTAGACGGTGCGATCTCGGCTATACGCGCCGGCGACGACCTTGCCGGCCGAGTTGGTCAGCGCAACCCGCTGGAACCAGCCGTCGCCGACTTGGACGCTGATCGGCGCGATGGGCAGCACATCTTGGGCCGCCGGAGTGTTCGGGGCCGGTTGATACGTCAGACGGGGCGCCGGTGGCGGCTTCTTCTCGGATTGTTTGATGACTTTGCCAGCGCAGGCGGCCAGCACGTTCGGTGCGAGCACGCCGATCCCAAGGGCCGTCAAAGCCAGGCGCCGGTTGACCGGCCCCTGGCTTTGGGGGGTGCTAGATGTGCTCACGAAAGCCAAAGATACCGGGCGAAACACGCTCTCCCCCACCGTAAAGCCGCGCGGTGGGGTAGTTCCGCTGCAAAATACCCGCTACAACACGCAGCCGACCAGGACCGGTTCGGGTCTCAGTGTGATACCAAACACATCGCGAACCCCGTCACGAACCGTGCGCGCCAGTACCAGCACATCCTCGGCGGTGGCACCCCCACGGTTGGTCAGCGCGAGCGCGTGCTTGGTGGACAGCCGGCACGGGGCTTCACGACCACCCACCGCGGTCTCCGGATACCCCTTGCCGAAGCCGGCCCGCTCCACCAGCCAGCCGGCGGCCAGCTTGACTGCGCCAGGTGCCGGAAAATGCGGCACTGGCCCGTCGATCCGCGCGACCAGCCGTTCATATTGCTGCGGTGTGACCACCGGGTTGGTGAAGAACGACCCCACGCTCCAGGTGTCGTGGTCGGCCGCGTCGAGCACCATGCCCTTGCGGGCCCGCAGGGTTAGCACCGCCTCGCGGACGGTGTGCGGGTCGGCGCGCTCACCGCTGACCGCGCCGAGCGCGGCCGTCAGCTCCGCGTAGCGCAACGGGGCGCTGCGGCCCGACGGATCCAACGCAAACTCCACTTCCAGGACCACAGCGGGCAGGTCAAGCCCGTTGGCGTGCCTGAGCACGCTGGTGCGATAACCAAAACCCAGCTCGTCGCCGGGGACCCAGCGCACCAACCCGCTGCGCCGATCCAAGAGCCGGACCCGAGTGATGGTGTCGGACACCTCCGAGCCGTAGGCCCCGACGTTCTGCACCGGGGTGGCCCCGACCGAGCCGGGGATGCCGGACAGGCATTCCAGCCCACCCAGACCATGCTCGATGCTGCTGACCACCACCTGATCCCACACCGCGCCGGCCTCCGCGCGCACCAGGTTGCCGTCGATGGTGACGCGGTCGTTAGCCAACCGCACCACGGTCAGGTCGGCAAGGGCGTCGCCGATCACCAGGTTGGAGCCGCCAGCGATCACAAGCGGTGGGCCGCAGTGCCCGTCGCGGGCTTCGCTGTCCAGCCGCTGGAGCACGGCGACCACCTGATCGGTGGTGCGGCAAGTTATTACGCGCCGTGCCACCGGCCCTACCCGCAATGTGGTCAACGGCGCCAACGAAACCGATTCAGCGACGCGCGCTCCGGCAAAGAAGGAACCGACCACGGCCCGTAACGGTAGCCTGACCAGCTATGCCGCGTTCATTCGACATGTCGGCCGACTACGGGGGCAGCGTCGAAGCCGTTCACCGGGCCTTCCACGAGGAGGAGTACTGGCGGGCCAGGCTGGCCGAAACCCCGGTCGACGTCGCGACGCTGGAGTCGATGCGGATAGGTGGCGAGTCCGGCGACACCGGCACCATCGAAGTGGTCACCCTGCAGCTGGTGCGCAGCCACAACCTGCCGGGCCTGGTCACGCAGCTGCATCGGGGCGACCTGTGTGTGCGGCGGGAGGAAGCCTGGGGCCCGGTCAACGGCGGGATCGCCACCGCCACCATTGCCGGCTCGATCGTGGACGCACCGGCGAACCTGTGGGGCACGGCCGTGCTGGCACCCACCGGCAGCGGCTCCCGGATGTCGCTGCGACTCACCGTCCAGGTGCGGGTCCCCATCATCGGCGGCAAGCTGGAGCGGATCATCGGCACCCAATTGGGCCAGCTGGTGGCGATTGAACAGCGCTTCACCACCGACTGGATCATGAACAACGCCTGACCGGCCGGAGCTCGCGCCGCTTGCGGCGCGCATCGTCGCCGGGCCCAAGCTGGATCGCCCAGCTCCTCACCGCGCCGCAAGCGGCGCGCATCGTCGCCGGGCCCAAGCTGGATCGCCCAGCTCCTCACCGCGCCGCAAGCGGCGCGCATCGTCGCCGGGCCCAGCTGGATCGCCCAGCTCCTCACCGCGCCGCAAGCGGCGCGCATCGTCGCCGGGCCTAAGCTGGATCGCCCAGCTCCTCACCGCGCCGCAAGCGGCGCGCATCGTCGCCGGGCCTAAGCTGGATCGCCCAGCTCCTCACCGCGCCGCAAGCGGCGCGCATCGTCGCCGGGCCTAAGCTGGCTGGCATGCGGATCGCGCTGGCGCAAATCCTCAGCGGCACCGACCCGGCCGCGAATCTGCGGCTGGTGGACGAGTACACCAACCAGGCCCGTGACGCGGGCGCAAGGCTTGTGGTGTTTCCCGAGGCCACGATGTGCCGCTTTGGTGTGCCGTTGAGGCCGATCGCTGAGCCCGTCGACGGGCCATGGGCACACGGGGTCCGACAGATTGCCACCGATGCCGGGATCACCGTGATCGCCGGCATGTTCACCCCGGCCGGCGACGGCCGGGTGTGCAACACACTCATCGCGGCCGAGCCAGGCGCGCCCGACAAGCCGACTGCGCACTACCACAAGATCCACCTCTACGACGCGTTTGGCTTCACCGAGTCGCGCACGGTGGCACCCGGGCACGAACCGGTGGTGATCACCGTCGATGACGTCCAGGTCGGTTTGACGATTTGCTACGACATCCGATTTCCCGCGCTTTACACGGAGTTGGCCCGGCGTGGAGCCCAGCTCATCGCGGTCTGCGCAGCGTGGGGTTCGGGGCCCGGCAAACTGGCCCAGTGGACGTTGCTGGCTCGCGCCCGCGCGCTGGACTCGATGAGCTACATCGCCGCAGCCGGTCAAGCCGACCCCGCCAGCACGAGTGCCAGCTTGGGGACCGACCGGGAGACTGGCTCGGGCGCGCCGACCGGGGTGGGCGGCAGCCTGGTGGCATCGCCGCTGGGTGAGGTGCTGGCGTCGGCCGGAGCCCGGCCGCAACTGCTGCTTGCCGACATCGACGTCGCCCGGGTCGCCTCCGCCCGCGAGAGCATCGCCGTGCTGCGCAACCAGTCGAGCTTTGCTCAGGTTGATAGGGCAGAATCGCGGGGATGACACATCCGCAGGGACCGCTGAACGACGGCCCGTCAACGTGGGCGCGTCCGGGCGCTCAGGGTCCGCTCGCCCGAACCTCAGGCCCGGCCGAGTCATCCGGCGGGCGACTGCGTCCCGGCGCGGCCGGAGCCGGCCACACGCACGACCCGCAAACCGTCGCCGGTCGGTCGTCGCGGCAGACCGAGCCGTTGTCGGCGGCCCATGCCCAGGCCCAGCGACCCGGCTACGGCGCAGCCGGCCGGGCCGGTACCCGAACCACTCCACTGGCCACGGCGGACGAAGGCGCGGCGCCAGCGAAAGGCAAGCGACGTCGTTTCCGCGACCCGTTATCTGTCTTCTTGATCCTCATCATCGTGTTTTCGCTGGTCCTGGCCGGGCTGATCGGTGCCGAGCTGTACGTTCGCAACCAAGCCAACGACAAGGTCGCTGCGGCGGTGGCCTGCGAGGTCAGGGATCAGGCCACCGCGTCGTTCGGGGTGGCGCCACTGGTGCTGTGGCAGGTCATTACCCGGCATTTCACCAACATTTCGGTGGAGACCGCGGGTCACCAGGTCCGCGACGCCAAGGGCATGAAGATCCAGATCACCATCTCCAATGTCCGGCTGACGAACGCACCGGGCTCCAAGGGCACGATCGGGGCGCTGGACGCCACCATCACCTGGACCGCTGAGGGCATCAAGGAGTCCGTGCAGAACGCCCTTCCGATACTGGGTCCGTTCGTCACCAGCAGCGTGGTCACGCACCCCAAGGACGGCACCATCGAATTGAAGGGCATGCTGGACGACATTGTCGCCAAGCCGGTGGTGGCCGGTAACGGGATCGAGCT
This sequence comes from Mycobacterium shinjukuense, assembly GCF_010730055.1. Taxonomy (NCBI): domain Bacteria; kingdom Bacillati; phylum Actinomycetota; class Actinomycetes; order Mycobacteriales; family Mycobacteriaceae; genus Mycobacterium; species Mycobacterium shinjukuense. The sequence goes on from NZ_AP022575.1 coordinate 3,234,308, forward strand.
GCAGATCCTCAGCTTCAACACGCTGGGCTTCTCGCTGCCGAGAGAGAGCGTGCAGTCGATGCTCAACGACTTCACCGCCAACCTGACCAAGAACTACCCGCTGGGCATCCACGCGGACAGCGTGCAGGTGACCTCGACCGGTGTGATCAGCCACTTCTCCACCCGCGACGCCACCATCCCGGCAGACAGCCTGCACCCCTGCTTCGCCAACCTGTGAGCGCGGTCAGGTCCGGCTGAGCCCGTCGAGCACCGCTCGGGTGCTGGACAGGCCCAGCCTGGTAGCGCCGGCGTTGAGCATCGCGACCGCGTCCGCGGCGGTGCGGATACCACCGCTGGCCTTGACCCCCAGCCGCCCGCCGACGGTCGTTGTCATCAACTCGACGGCACGCACGCTCGCCCCGCCGGCGGGATGAAACCCGGTGGAGGTCTTGACGAAATCGGCTCCGGCGTCCTCGGCGGCGCGACAGGCCCGGGTCAGCACGTGCGGGTCGCCCCGGCCTAGCAGCACCGCCGACTCCACGATCACCTTGAGCACCGCCCCGGACGCGGCGGCACGCACTGCCTCGATGTCGGACCGCACGGCGTCGAAGTCGCCGGCCAGCGCCGCCCCGATGTCGATGACCATGTCGATCTCATGTGCGCCGGCGTCGATGGCCGCGGCCGCCTCGTGCGCCTTGACAACGGACATGTGCTTGCCCGACGGAAAACCCGCCACCGATGCGACCCGCACCCCACCGGCGCTGGCCGCGACCGCGACCGGCACCATCGACGGCGAGACACACACCGCGTAGACCCCGAGTTCGGCGGCCTCGGCGACCAGGCCGACCACATCTGCGGTAGTGGCCTCGGGTTTGAGCAGGGTGTGGTCGACCACCGCCGCCAGCCGCCCGCGGGTCGGCTGATCGGCCACTAGGGCGGGTTTTCCGGGCCGCCGGGATTGCACTCGGCGGCGATCATCTCGTCGTCGTCGACGACCGGGCGCCACGGTTCGAGGTTCCAGCTGGGCTTGCCCGGCTGTCCGATTTCGGCGAACTGCCAGTGACACATGAACTGTGCACGCATGCCGGCGGTGTCGGCGCCCGGCGACAGTGCGAGCACCTCGGCCCAGGCCTCGTCGCCCTCGCCCACCGTGCCGGGCTGGCGGGCCGCCGCCCGCCCCGATGGTGTCGGATAGACCCGCAGGGTGATCAGCTGCCCCCACAACCCCCACTCGGTGTGGTCGATAAACGGCGGAGCCGGGGGCGACACGCAGCCGCCGGTATCAGCGATCGCCGGAGCCGCCCACAGCAGGCCGACGAACACCGCCGCCGGCGCGACCACCAGGGCTTTCATTCGTTAGCGGGACTTGCCCTGGATTTCGAGCAGCTTGGGCCGTACGTCGACCAGGTACACCCCCGCCGCGCACGCGGCGATCACCAATCCGAGCACGCCGAACACGGGATACAGGATGGAGGTCATCGCCACCGCCACGCCGAGGATCAGCAACCATACCGGCTTGGTCAGCTTGTCGGCGGCGGTGTACGCGTCGGGACGCTGCAGCGCAGCATGCACAAACGCATACACCGCCATCACGAACACGGCGACCAGCAAGGCCAACATGACGGTACCCACGAGGTGGTTCACACCCCAAGACTATGCGGGTTCGGGCCCACACGTCGACTCCGAGTCGCCCGGGGGCGACTCGGAGTCGAGTTTCGTGCCGTGGTGTTCGAGGTGACTCGGAGCCCAACTACTTCTGGGTGACCTTCTTGGCCGGAGCCTTCTTGGCCGGAGCCTTCTTGGCCGCGGCCTTCTTCGCCGGGGCCTTCTTCGCCGGGGCCTTCTTGGCCGGAGCCTTCTTCGGCAGCTCGATGCCGACCAGCTTGGCGGCACGCTCACCCACCTCGCGAGCCTGCGAGGCGACCGTGCCCAGGGCTTCCTGGGTCAGCTCGACGGCCTGGTCAACGTAGCCCTCGGCACGCGCCGACGCGTCCTCGAAGACCGACTGGCTGCGCAACCGCTCCAGTGCGGCCTCACCGCGCGCGACCAGCTCGTTGTACCGCGTGGTGGCCGCCTCGAGGTAGCCCTCGGCGGCCTTACGCAGTTCTTCGGCGGTGAAACGCTCGCGCAGCTCGGTGAGCTGCTCGGGCAGGTCCTCCCGCAGCTCGGACAACCGCGCGCGGCTCTCCTCGACCCGGGTGCGGGTGTCCGAACGGGTCTCTTCGGCGCGCTCACGCAGGTTGGTGATCAGGTCGTTGACGGTGGCCAGAGCCAAGTCAGCCGCACCCAGCGCGGCAAGCAGCGGAGCCTTCAGGTCGTCAATGTTCGTGTTTTCAGGCATTGTGTTTCCTTTCATGTGTTTTCGTTATCGGCGTTATTGCTTATTCGGTGTAGACGATGGGGGCAAGCGTCGGCTCCCCTGGGGGAGTAGTCAAGACCCGCGGATTGACGTGGCCGCGACTTGCGGGAAACCTCCTGGTTCGTCGGGTCGGTGGGCGATTGGGGTGCGCTGGGGCGGCCGCGGCGCAACCACCCGCGCGCGTACCCGCGTTTAGCCGATTCCGCCGCTGGCACCGGCCCTCGTCGAGCGAGTCAGTCGCCGGGTGTCGGCTCGCTCGGACACGCCTCACGGGCGGCTTCGTTCTGCTGGCTAAACGAGGCGTAGATGTCGAGCAGGATCTGCTTCTGGCGCTCGGTGATCGCCGTGTCGGTGATGATGGCGTCACGCACCTGACTGGTCTCGCTGGGCTCGAGGATCCCGGCCCGCACGTAGAGAACCTCGGCGGAGACCCGCAGCGCCTTGGCGATCTGGGCCAAGACGTCGGCGGACGGCTTGCGCAGTCCACGCTCGACCTGGCTCAGGTACGGGTTGCTGACGCCGGACCGTTCGGCAAGTTGTCGCATCGACACGTGTGCATTCTCGCGTTGCGCCCTGATGAAGCTGCCGATGTCGGAAGCCTTAGAAGACACCGTGGACACCTTGGCGCCCAGCTTCTCCTCCGCCGGCATGTGACGCACTCCTCGGTTCGGGACGTTCGGTTACGTCCACCAGGGTACGGCCAGGTGCTTGCTTTTGCAAGCACTTGTTAGCACGCCTACACGAACAGCAGCTGAGCGACGGCGTAGATCACCAGCCCCGCCGAGGCGCCCACCACGGTGCCGTTGATCCGGATAAACTGCAGGTCACGGCCGACGTGCAGTTCGATGCGCCGGCTGGCTTCCGCGGCGTCCCAGCGCTCGATGGTCTCGGTGATGATCGCTGTGATCTCCACCCCATATTGCGAAACCAGCTGCTGGGCGGCCCGCACCATCCAGCTCTCCACGTCGTCGCGCAGGTCGACGTCGTCGCGCAGCGCTTCCCCGAGCCGCATCACCGCGTCGGCAATGCGCACGCGCAGCGCGCTGGACGGGTCGTCTACGCCCTCCAGCACCAGCCGTTTGAGCGTCTGCCACGCCGTCGCGGCGGCGTTGGCGATCTCCTCACGCGCCATCAGCTGCTCCTTGACCGCATCGGCGCGCGCAATGGTGGCCGGATCGTGCTGCAGGTCGTCGGCGAAGTCGAACAAGAAGCGGGTCGCCGAGCGCCGCAGTTCGTGGTCGGGATTGCGGCGCACCTTGTCGGTGAACTCCATCAATTCGCGGTGGATGCGGTCGCCCACAAGATGGTCGATGAACCGGGGTGACCAGCTCGGGGAGTCCCGCTCGACCACCCGCTGAATGACCACGCCGGCATTTAGTGACCACTGAAACGCTCGGTCAGCCAGCAACTGGATCAGGGCCTCCTGCCGGTTCTCGGCTAACAGCGTCTGCAACACCCGCCCCGCCGGCGGACCCCACTGCGGCTCGGCGATCCGGCGGATGATCGTTCGGTCGATCACATGCTGCACGTCCTCGTCGCGGAGCAGATCCACCATCACCCGCAGCACCGTCGCGGTCTCGGCGGCCACCCGCTGGGCATGGGCCGGCTCCGACAGCCACTTGCCCAGCCGGCTGGGGATCTGGGCGTCCCGCAGCTTGGTCTCCACGACCTCCGCGGACAAGAAGTTTTCCCGTACAAACGTGCCCAGACCCTCGCCGAGCTGGTCTTTCTTGCGCTTGATGATCGCGGTGTGTGGAATCGGGATGCCCAGCGGATGTTTGAACAGCGCGGTCACCGCGAACCAGTCCGCCAGGGCACCCACCATGCCGGCCTCCGCGGCGGCACCGACGTAGCCCACCCAAACCGGCGCCACACCCGACGCCTGCGCCCACCGGCAGACAAGGAACACCGCGGTGGCGCCGAGCAGAAAGCCCAGCGCCACCGCCTTCATCCGGCGCAGCGCCGTGCGCCGCTGGGCGTCCGCCACCGGGTCCGCCCCGGCAAACGATTCGGCGAAGGATGTGCGGGGCCGGCGCACCACGGTCGGCCGCGTGTTCACATACCGTCCCTGCGGCCAGCCCGGCGCATCGGCTCTGTGTGCCACCACACCATCATCCGCTATCGCCGCCACCAGCTAGGGTGACGACACTGTTCGGGAGCCGTCTGCACGCCGCCGATGCGCCAGAACGGCCCCCACAAGCCGTAGTATCGAATGCGTCTAGTGAATGGGAATCGGCGAAAGTGGCAGAGCACATCCCGGCTGTGACCGTGAAAACCGATGGCCGCAAGCGGCGCTGGCATCAGCACAAGGTGGAGCGCCGCAACGAGTTGGTGGACGGCACGATCGTGGCCATTCGCCGCCACGGGCGCTTTTTGAGCATGGACGAGATCGCGGCGGAGATCGGGGTTTCCAAGACGGTGCTCTACCGGTACTTCGTCGACAAGAACGACCTCACCACAGCGGTGATGATGCGCTTCGCGCAGACCACGTTGATTCCGAACATGGCCGCGGCGCTGTCGGCCAACCTGGACGGCTTCGACCTGACCCGCGAGATCATCCGGGTCTACGTCGAGACCGTGGCGGCCGAACCCGAGCCGTACCGGTTCGTCATGGCCAACAGCTCGGCCAGCAAGAGCAAAGTCATCGCCGACTCCGAGCGGATCATCGCCCGCATGCTCGCGGTCATGCTGCGCCGGCGCATGCAGGAGGCCGGAATGGACACCGGCGGAGTAGAGCCGTGGGCCTACATGATTGTGGGCGGCGTCCAACTGGCCACCCACTCGTGGATGTCGGACCCGCGGATGACCAGCGACGAGCTGATCGACTACCTGACCATGCTGAGCTGGAGCGCGCTGTGCGGGATCGTCGAGGCCGGCGGATCGCTGGAAAAGTTCCGGGCGCAGCCGCATCCTTCGCCGATCGTGCCACCGTGGGGGCAGATCTAGGCTTTAGGCATGCCTGAGGTGGGCGTGGGTGCCCGGCTGAAATCGTGGGCCTACGCGTTGCGCACCACCAACCCGCCGCCGGTCGGGCCGGTCGACACGGTCACCCGCTGGCTCGTGGTTACCCGCGCGGCGGTGCTGCCGATGACCCTGGTCGCCGGCCTGATCGCCGCGCTGCTGGCGGTCGGTGCGCCCGGCCTCGATTGGCGCTGGCTGGTCTTGGCCGTGGTCGGCATCACCTGCGCGCACGTCGCCAACAACCTGATGAACGACCTGTACGACGCCGAGCTCGACAGTCCCAGCTACCCACGTGCCCGCTACGCGCCGCATCCGGTGCTGTCCGGCCTGCTCAGCCGGCGCACCCTGATCCTGGCGATCCTGCTGGTCAACCTCCTGGACCTGGCGATCCTGGTCACGCTGACCTGGGCTCGTGGCTGGCCCGTGGTGGCCTTTGGGCTCGGCGGGTTTGCGCTGAGCGTCGCCTACACGGCGCCACCGCTGCGGTTGAAGAAGCGGGGCCTGGGCGAACCCGACGTTTTCGTCGTATGGGGTCCGCTGATGGTGTGCGGAACCTACTACTGCGCGGTGGGCACGGTGGGTTGGGAGGTGCTGCTGGCGTCGCTGCCCTACGGCTTGTTGTGCACGACGGTGTTGATGGGCAAGCACATCGACAAGATCCCCTATGATCAGCCGCTCGGCATCCGGACCCTGCCGGTGCTGCTCGGCGAGGCGCGCGCCCGAGTGGTGACGTTGGCCATGATGGCCGGGTTCTACGTGCTGGTCGTTGCGGTCGTGGCGGTGGGCGCCATGCCGTGGCCCGCGTTGCTGGTCGCCCTGGCGCTGCCCCGGCTGGTGAAGGTGTGGCCATACTTTCGCCGGCAACGTCCCGACCAGCCGCCACCGGGCTTTCCGGTGTGGCCGCTGTGGTATGCGGCACTGGCGTGGGTGCACGTGCGTCAGGCCGGTGCGCTGCTGGTCGTGGGCCTGGCGATCGGCGCCGTGGTGCGCACCCGGTGAGCCCGGCCGCGAGCCCCACGCCCCGCGCTCGGCGCCGGGAAGGCGACCCGCGCCGGTGGGAGCGGCTAACATGCAGGGGATGCAGCGCGGGTCAGCCGGGCAGGGTCGTTGACCATGCCTGAACGGCCGCGGGAAACAAGAAAGGCTCACATCGTATGTCCGTGCAGCTCACACCGCACTTCGGAAACGTGCAAGCCCACTACGACCTATCCGACGACTTCTTCCGGTTGTTCCTCGACCCCACCCAGACCTACAGCTGCGCCTACTTCGAGCGTGACGACATGACCCTGCAGGAGGCCCAGATCGCCAAGATCGACCTGGCGCTGGGCAAGCTGAACCTCGAGCCGGGCATGACGTTGCTGGACATTGGTTGCGGCTGGGGCGCGACCATGCGACGCGCCATCGAGAAATACGACGTCAACGTGGTGGGCCTGACGCTGTCCGAGAACCAGGCCGCGCACGTGCAGAAGATGTTCGACGCGATGGACACCCCGCGAAGCAGGCGCGTCCTGCTGGAGGGGTGGGAGACGTTCCACGAGCCCGTCGACCGCATCGTCTCGATCGGCGCCTTCGAGCACTTCGGCCGCCAGCGCTACCCGCGGTTCTTCAAGATGGCCAGCGAAGTACTGCCCGCCGACGGCATCATGCTGCTGCACACCATCGTCCGGCCCACCTTCAAAGATGCCCGGGCCAGGGGCCTGTCGCTGACCCACGAGATCGTTCATTTCACCCAGTTCATCCTGGCCGAGATATTCCCCGGCGGTTGGCTGCCGACCGTCCCGTCGGTCGAAGAGCACGCCGCGGCCGCCGGTTTCAAGCTGACCCGGATCCAATCGTTGCAGCAGCACTACGCGCGCACCCTGGACATGTGGGCCGCCGCGCTGCAAGCCCGCAGGGACGAGGCCATCGCGATCCAATCGGAAAAGGTCTACGACAGGTACATGAAGTACCTGACCGGCTGTGCAAGGCTGTTCCGCGAGGGCTACACCGACGTCGACCAGTTCACCCTGGAAAAATAGCCAGCCAACCCCACGGTGTAGAACGGCTAGTAGCTAGTACGGGTAGAAACCCTGACCCGACTTCTTGCCCAACCGACCCGCCTCAACCATGCGCAGCAGCAGCGGCGGGGGACCGAAATGCGGTTCTTTGAACTCCTCGAACATCTTGTCCGCGATCAGCTTGAGGGTGTCCAGGCCGACCAGGTCGGCAAGCCGCAGCGGGCCCATCGGGTGCGATAGCCCCGCGACGACGGCCTTGTCGACGTCTTCGACGGTGGCAAACCCGGCCTCGACCATCCGGATCGCCGACAGCAGATACGGCACCAGCAGCGCGTTCACCACGAAGCCGGACCGGTCGGAACAGCGCACAACCTGCTTGCCCAGCACCCCGCTGGCAAACTCTTCGGTGCGGGCGGCGGTGGTTTGGTCGGTGACCAGTGTGCTGACCAACTCGACCAGCGGCAGCACCGGAACCGGGTTGAAGAAGTGCAGGCCCAGCACCCGTCGCGGGTTTTGGGTGGCCGCGGCGATTCTCATGATCGGGATGCTTGAGGTGTTCGACGCCAGCACCGCATCCTGATCGGTGACCACCCGGTCGAGTTCGGCAAAGATCTCGGCCTTGACGGCCTGGTCCTCGACGACGGCTTCGATCACCAGTTGCCGATCGGCTAGGTCGTTGAGATCGGTGGTGAAGGTCAACAGTCCAAGCGCGCGGTCACGCTCGCGCTCGGTCACCTTGCCGGCGCTGACACCGCGGTCCAGCGACCTCACGATCCGGTTGCGTCCCGCGGTGATCAGCGCCGCGGTGGTCTCGAACACCGTCACGTCGACGCCGGCGCGTGCGCAGACCTCGGCGATGCCGGACCCCATCTGCCCCGCCCCGACAACCCCGACCCGCTGGATCGCTGCATCGCTCACTGCTCCTCCTCAAATGCGCGAGCAGACGCAAAAGCGCCACTTTTGCGCCGCAAAAGGGTGCTTTTGCGTCTGCTCGGCAGACTAGTGGAACTGCCCCTCTTCGGTGGAGCCGGTCAGCGCGGTGGTCGACGAGTTTGGGTCGACCGTGGTGGCGATGCGGTCGAAGTACCCGGCGCCGACCTCGCGCTGGTGCTTGGTCGCGGTGTAGCCGCGCTCCTCGGCGGCGAACTCACGTTCCTGCAACTCGACATACGCGGTCATCTGGTTGCGGGCGTAGCCGTAGGCCAGATCGAACATCGAGTAGTTCAGCGCGTGGAAGCCGGCCAGCGTGATGAACTGGAACTTGAAACCCATTGCGGCAAGCTCCTTTTGGAACTTGGCAATGGTGGCATCGTCGAGGTGTTTGCGCCAGTTGAACGATGGCGAGCAGTTGTAGGCCAGCATCTGGTCGGGGTACTCGGCCTTGACCGCTTCGGAGAATTGCCGCGCGACCTCGAGGTCCGGGGTGCCGGTCTCCATCCAGATCAGGTCGGCGAACGGCGCATACGCCTTGGCCCGGGCGATGCAGGGCTCGATGCCGTTTTTGGTCCGGTAAAAGCCTTCCCGGGTGCGCTCGCCGGTGATGAACGGCTGGTCGCGTTCGTCGACGTCGGAAGTGATCAGGGTGGCCGCCTCGGCGTCGGTGCGGGCGATCACCACCGTGGGAACATCAGCCACGTCGGCCGCGAGCCGAGCAGCCGTCAGCGTGCGGATGTGCTGCTGGGTCGGGATCAGCACCTTGCCGCCCAGATGGCCGCACTTCTTCTCGGAGGCCAGCTGGTCCTCCCAGTGGGTGCCGGCCGCGCCGGCGGCGATCAAGGCCTTCTGCAGCTCGAAGACGTTGAGCGCGCCACCGAAGCCGGCCTCGGCGTCGGCGACGATCGGCGCCAGCCAATTCTGCACCGAGGTGTCGCCCTCGATCTTGGCGATCTGGTCGGCGCGCTGCAGCGCGTTGTTGATCCGGCGCACCACCTGCGGCACCGAGTTGGCCGGGTACAGGCTCTGGTCGGGGTAGGTGTGGCCGGACAGGTTGGCGTCACCGGCGACCTGCCAGCCCGACAGGTAGATGGCCTTCAGACCGGCGCGCACCTGCTGCACGGCCATGTTGCCGGTCAGGGCGCCGAGCGCGTTGACCCATTCCAGGTCGTGCAGTTGCTCCCACAACACCTCGGCGCCGCGGCGGGCCAGGGTGAACTCCTCGACCACGCTGCCCTGCAGGGCGACGACGTCCTGGGCGGTGTAGGTACGGGTGACGTCCCTCCAACGCGGGTTGGTGTCCCAGTCGCGCTGGATCTGTTCGGCGGTTTTCGGGGTGCCAACGGCAGACATCGGGCTGCTCCTCACGGTCGCTCGGTACTGAAATCCGGACGCCATCACGGCGCCGCGTCACGAGTGTGCTAAGTCGACCATGGCATAGGCCGGCACGCCCGGTCCACCCGTTTCACTTGCCAATTTCAGCAACGGGGCGCGGCCATTTTGCGAATTTTGCGAAGGTGACGATTAACTGAACCGTTTCAGAAGCTACCCGCCGGTAACCACAAATTCGCAGGTCAACGCGTACGTTGGCGTGCTGCGGCTCGGGCTACCGGTTGAACAGTGAGGCGACGGCTTTGGTCTCGTCGCCAACCGCGTATGTGAGCGTGGTAACAGCGCGGTCGACCAGGCCGGGACCGAATTGATCGGTCGACCCGGCCGGGTGAACGTGGGAGATGATTTCCAGCTTGTCGCCGAGGGCCACCGGCGCTTCGTGTTCGATGGTCACCCGCAACGGGCCCGCCAGCAGCTCGGCATGGGACGCCAGGTAGTCCTCGATCACGCTCCAGTACACCGAGTTGTTCATGTGGTCGAATAGGTCGATGTCGGTGACCCGGACCGGGAACTCGTGAATTTCCGTCGCGTCATCGCGGCCGCCGGGCTTCAGATAACCCTTCCAGCGCAGCCGATCGACGGATGTGGTTCGGTGCAGGCCCGCCAGGAAGTCGTCGGCGATGCGCGCCGGCATCTGGGTCTCTCGGTTGATGTTGATCCAGAATGCCTCGGATTCGATCAGGCCGCCCTTGCGACCGTCGACGCGAACGCGCATCTCACACCACCGGTTCGAGGTGCCCGAACACCATCGCCGCAGCCGCAGCATGTCGCCGAACTCGATAGGTCGGACGAGATCCACCATGGTGCGCCGGACGATCCACAGCGGATGCGTCTCCTCGAAGCCCATCTCGCGCAGCTGGTCCTGGCCGATGTCCTGGATGTGCCGGCACGCCGCGTCCAGCCGCAGCCGGCCGGTGCGGTCGATGTCGCCGACCCGAAGCGGCCATTCGCGGTCGAACACGTCGGGGTGACCGTCGGGCACGGGCATCAATTCTTTGTCCAGGCTCACGGCTTGGCTCCCCGTCTGCTCCTCGTGCGTACCCAGGTGACCCTGGCCCCCGGTGCGAATCATGCCAATGCCAGGGCGGAAACACCAATCGCGACGCCATGCCAACTCTGCGAATGGCGTCTTCACAAACGCCGGGTACGCTCGGTTGATGTCCAAGACCTACGTCGGCTCACGGGTGCGCCAGCTGCGCAGCGAGCGTGGCCTCAGCCAGGCCGCGCTGGCCCAGATGCTGGAGATCTCGCCGAGCTATCTGAACCAGATCGAGCACGATGTCCGCCCGCTGACGGTGGCCGTGCTGCTGCGCATCACCGAGGTGTTCGGGGTGGACGCGACCTTCTTCGCCTCCCAGGACGACACCCGACTGGTCGCCGAGCTGCGCGAGGTCACCTTGGACCGTGATCTCGACATCACCATCGACCCGACCGAGGTCGCCGACATGGTCAGCGCCCATCCCGAGCTGGCCCGTGCGGTGGTCAACCTGCATCGGCGCTACCGGATCACCACGGCGCAATTGGCCGCCGCCACCGAGGAACGGTTCTCCGACGGCAGTGGCAGCGGGTCGATCACCATGCCGCACGAGGAGGTGCGGGACTACTTCTACCAACGCCAGAACTACCTGCACGAATTGGACACCGCCGCCGAGGATCTGACCATCCGGATGCGGATGCATCACGGCGACCTGGCCCGTGAATTGACTCGGCGGCTCACCGAGGTGCACGGGGTGCGCATCAACAGGCGCATCGACCTCGGCGACACCGTGCTGCACCGCTACGACCCCACGACCAACACCCTGGAGATCAGCAGCCACCTCTCCGCGGGCCAGCAGATGTTCAAGATGGCCGCCGAGTTGGCCTACCTCGAATTCGGCGACCTGATCGACGGCATGGTCGACGAGGGCAAGTTCACCAGCGACGAGTCGCGCACCCTGGCCCGGCTCGGGCTGGCCAACTACTTCGCCGCGGCCGCGGTGCTGCCCTACCGGCAGTTCCACGACGTCGCCGAGAACTTCCGCTACGACGTCGAGCGGCTGTCGGCGTTCTACTCGGTGAGCTATGAGACCATCGCGCACCGGCTCTCCACGCTGCAGCGGCCCTCGATGCGCGGCGTGCCGTTCTCCTTCGTTCGGGTCGACCGGGCCGGGAACATGTCAAAACGACAATCGGCCACCGGTTTTCACTTTTCCTCCAGCGGCGGCACCTGCCCGTTGTGGAATGTCTACGAGACGTTCGCCAACCCGGGCAAGATTCTGGTGCAGATTGCCCAAATGCCCGACGGGCGTAACTACCTGTGGGTGGCCCGCACCGTGGAGCGCCGGGCCGCCCGGTATGGTCAGCCCGGTAAGACCTTTGCGATCGGGCTGGGCTGCGAACTTCGGCACGCACACCGGCTCGTCTACTCGGAGGGACTCGACTTGTCGGGGGATATCGCCACACCGATCGGCGCCGGCTGCCGGGTTTGCGAACGCGACAACTGTCCGCAGCGGGCATTCCCCGCCCTGGGGCGCGCGCTGGATCTCGACGAGCACCGCAGCACCGTGTCGCCGTACCTGGTGAAACCGGCGTGACCGGCACCCGGGACGGCCAGCTCGCGCGCATCCCGTCGGGCCGATTTCGCCAGCTGGGTCCGGTCAACTGGGTGCTGGCCAGGCTGGGCGCGCGCGCGCTGCGGGCGCCCGAGATGCATCTGTTCACCACGCTGGGCTATCGCCGGTACCTGTTCTGGGCGTGGGCGCTCTACGGCGCCCGGCTGCTGCGGGGCCGGCTGCCCCGGGCCGACACCGAGTTGGTGATCCTGCGGGTCGCGCACCTGCGGTCGTGCGAATACGAGCTGCAGCACCACCGCCGGATGGCACGTGCCGCGGGCCTGGACGCCCAGACGCAGGCCAGCATCTTCGCCTGGCCCGGCGTTCCCGACGGCGACGGGCCCCGCAAGGTGCTCAGCGCGCGGCAGCAGTCGTTGCTGCAGGCGACCGATGAGCTGATCGGCGACCGGTCGATCAGCGCCGCCACCTGGCACCGGCTGGCCGCTCACCTCGATCGGCCCCGGTTGATCGAATTCTGCCTGCTCGCAACCCAATACGACGCGCTGGCCGCCACGATCAGCGCGCTCGACATTCCGCTGGACAACCCAAGTAGCCGTCAACAGTAGAGATCGGCCAGCACCGCCAGTGTCAGCAGCACGGGAAGCACCGGCAACCCGAACACGAACGCCGACCACGCGAACCTGCGGCGCCAGCGCATCACCAGGCCCCCCACCACCGCGCACAGCCCCAGCACACCGGAGAGCAGCAACACCGCCAGGCTCCAGCGGCTCACCGTCGTGAGGTCCTCGCCAATGGAGATGGCCAGCAGCCACAAGACGTAGCCGGCGACCACCCCACCCACGGCACCCACGACGATCTGGGCGGTCTGGGAGCTCACGCGCCTCGCCATGGGTAGCCGTTCACAGGTTGATCATGTGACCGACCAGGCCGTGGAAGCACTCCTGCAGCGCCTCCGACATCGTCGGGTGGGTGTGCACGTTGCGGGCCAGTTCGCCGGCCGTCAGGTCCCACTTCTGCGCCAGCGTCAGCTCCGGCAGCAACTCGGACACGTCGTGGCCGATCAGGTGTCCGCCCAGCAGCTCGCCGTGCTTGGCGTCGGCCACCAGCTTCACGAAACCACTGGGGTCGCCCAGGCCGTGCGCCTTGGCGTTGGCGGTGAACGGGAACCTGGCCACCACCACGTCGAAACCCTCGTCGCGGGCCTGCTGCTCGGTGAGCCCGAAGCTGGCCACCTGCGGCTGGCAGAACGTCGCACGCGGCAGCATCCGGTAGTCGCCCAGCGCCAAAGTCTCTGCGCCGGCGATGGTTTCGGCGGCCACCACGCCCATGGCCTCGGCGACGTGCGCCAGCATCGCCAACCCGGTGACGTCGCCGATGGCGTAGATGTGCCCGACGTTGGTGCGCATATGGTCGTCGACGCCGATGGCCTTGCGGTCGGTGAGCGCGACACCGGCTTTGTCCAAGCCGTAGCCCTCGACGTTGGGGGCAAACCCGATGGCCTGCAACACCTTCTGCGCCGTGAGCTCTTGCGCCGTGCCGTCCTTGCTGACGGTCACGGTGACCTGTGACCCGTTGTCGGCGATGGACTCGACCTTGGTCGCGGTGAGGATCTTGACGCCCAGCTTCTTGAACTGCCGCTCGATCTCCTTGGACACGTCGGCGTCCTCGTTGGGCAGCGCGCGCGGCAGGAATTCCACGATGGTCACCTCGACGCCGTAGTTTTTCAGCACGTAGCCGAACTCCATGCCGATGGCCCCGGCGCCGGCGATGATGATCGACGTCGGCAGCTCCCGGGACAGGATCTGTTCCTCGTAGGTCACCACGTTGGCCGACAACGACGTGCCCGGAACCAGTCGGGTGCTGCTACCGGTGGCGATGATGGCGTTGTCGAAGGTGACCGTTTGGGTGCCGCCGTCGTTGAGGTCGACCGCTAGCGTGTTGGCGTCGGTGAACCGACCGTAGCCGTGGATCTCGGTGATCTGGTTCTTCTTCATCAGGAAGTGCACGCCGGCCACCCGACCTTCGGCCACCTTGCGGCTGCGGTCGTAGGCGACCCCGTAGTCGAAGGTCAGCTCGCCGCTGGCGCCAAAGGTCTTCGCCTCCTTGGTGAAGATGTGCACCAGTTCGGCGTTGCGCAGCAACGCCTTTGACGGGATGCAACCGACGTTGAGGCAGACTCCGCCCCAGTATTTCGGTTCCACGATTGCGGTATTCAGGCCGAGTTGCGCGGCCCGGATGGCCGCGACGTATCCACCAGGACCGGCTCCGAGGACGACGACGTCATAGTGAGTCACGGGCACTACCCTAGTGGCCGACTCGGCTGTCGATTCAATAGGGAATGACGCCGACCAGGCAATGGCCCACTCGGGCGCAGTAGTAGTACCCGTAGAGCGGAGCCGCGGCGGCCACGGATGCGAACGGCCCCGACATCACCCCCAGCGACAATGCCGTGATCAGCGGCCGGCCCGGCACCATCGACAGCATCAAGCCGCCCAGCGTGCACACGACGATATAGACCAGCACGACGAATACGGCCGCCGTCTTGTCAAGCGTGTGATACCACCAATAAAACAGGCTCAGCCCCACCTCGGCGGCCGCCAGCCACACGCCGAGGACCACCAGCACCAACTTCCACCGCGGCGCGTACAGGTAGCGGCCGGGCACGCTGACCGGACCGGCAACCGTCTCGGTGGCCGGTGCCGCCGACGGCTGGTGCGCTTCGGCGACCGCCGGCGAGGACCCCTCGGGCGGCGCCACCGATGCCACCGGTTGCGAACCGGTGTCGTCGAAATCCGGCACGAACGGCTCGGTCCCCGGCCCGGCCTCCCGGTCAACCACCGGCCACCACCCGAAGCGCGACCAGCACACCGAACCAACCGGGGGCCACCGCCAGGATGCAGGCACCCAGCGCCGTCACCCATCGACGCCCGGAAAACAGGATCACCGACAGCCCGATCACGCTGGGAATCCCGACCACCAACGCGATGACGATGTCCGGCCGGATCCGGACGTGGATCAGCGCGCTGGACGCCACCCCCGCCAGCTGCCCGACCGCGCTGCCCACCAGCATGGCGCCGGTCAGCAGCCAAGCACGCGGAAGGGGAATCACGGTGTACGACCTTACTGCGGTGCGAGCCGACCGGTCGCGCACGTGCCCGGCGCGGCACCGTTGTCGTCCAGCTCGACGACAACACCCCTGGTTGACGGCCGTTCGCCGCGCTCGTAGGCGGCCCCGGTGATCACCGGCGCTGCCTGCAGCAGCGCCGTCTCGGCGTCGCTGAACACCCGGCCGCGACTGAGGAATCGCACGCCTTCGGGTGCTTCCAGGCTGAACCCGCCGCCGCGGCCCGGCACCACATCGATGATCAGCTGGGTATGCTTCCAGGCCTGGTACTGCGGACCCGAAATCCACACCGGCACGCCGTCTTCGCCGATATCGAGCACACCCAGCAAGACGTCGCGGTCACCGACCAGGAAGTCCGCACGCGGGTAGCACATCGGCGACGACCCGTCGCAGCAGCCGCCGGATTGGTGGAACATCACCGGACCGTGCCGGTCTTGCAGCCTAGCCAGCAGCGCGGCGGCCTCGGCGGTGATGAGCACCCCCGCGGGAGCGTGCATCAGAACAGCCCCAGCGCCTTATCCGAGTAGGACACCATCAGGTTCTTGGTGTGTTGGTAGTGCTCCAGCATCATCTGGTGGCCCTCCCGGCCAATGCCGGACTGCTTGTAGCCGCCGAACGCCGCGTGCGCGGGGTAGAGGTGATAGCAGTTGACCCACACCCGGCCGGCCTGGATGTCCCGCCCGGCCCGATAGGCGGTGTTGCCGTCGCGGCTCCACACACCCGCGCCCAAGCCGTAGAGGGTG
Source organism: Mycobacterium shinjukuense (assembly GCF_010730055.1). NCBI lineage: Bacteria > Bacillati > Actinomycetota > Actinomycetes > Mycobacteriales > Mycobacteriaceae > Mycobacterium > Mycobacterium shinjukuense. The sequence continues at coordinate 3,250,348 of NZ_AP022575.1, forward strand.
TCGTTGGCGATGCCGATCGCGTCGTCGTAATCGGTGAACGACGTCACCGCCACCACCGGCCCGAAGATCTCCTCCTGGAAGATCCGCATCGTGTTGGTGCCGGTGAAGATCGTCGGCTGCATGTAGTAGCCGCCGGACAGGTCGCCGCCCAGTTCGGCACGCTCGCCGCCGGTGATGATCACCGCACCCTCTTGCTTGCCGATTTCGATGTAGGACAACACCTTTTCCAGCTGGTCGTTGGAGGCCTGGGAACCCAGCATGGTTTCGGTGTCCAGCGGGTCACCCTGCCGGACCGCCTTGGTCCGGATCGCCGCCAGCTCCAGGAACTCGTCGTAGATGTCGGCCTGGATCAGGCTGCGCGACGGGCAGGTGCACACCTCCCCCTGGTTGAGGGCGAACATGGTGAAGCCCTCCAGCGCCTTGTCTTGGAAGTCGTCGTGCGCGGCCAGCACGTCGGCGAAGAAGATGTTGGGGCTCTTGCCGCCCAGTTCCAGGGTGACCGGGATCAGGTTGTGCGAGGCGTATTGCATGATCAGCCGCCCGGTGGTGGTTTCCCCGGTGAACGCGACCTTGGCGATCCGGTCGCTGGAGGCCAACGGCTTGCCGGCTTCGGCGCCGAACCCGTTGACCACGTTGACCACCCCGGGTGGCAGCAGATCACCGATCAGCGACATCAGGTAGAGCACCGAGGCAGGCGTCTGCTCGGCGGGTTTGAGCACCGCCGTGTTGCCGGCCGCCAGCGCCGGCGCCAGCTTCCAGGCGGCCATCAGGATCGGGAAGTTCCACGGAATGATCTGCCCCACCACGCCGAGCGGCTCGTGGAAATGGTAGGCCACGGTGTCCTCGTCGATCTGGCTCAGCGAGCCCTCCTGCGCGCGGATCGCCGCGGCGAAATACCGGAAGTGATCGGCCGCCAGCGGGATGTCGGCGGCCAGCGCCTCCCGGACCGGTTTGCCGTTGTCCCAGACCTCGGCCACGGCCAACGCGGTGGTGTGCTGGTCGATGCGGTCGGCGATCTTGTTGAGGATCGCCGCGCGCTCGGCCGGCGGGGTCTTGCCCCACGCCGGGGCGGCGGCGTGGGCGGCGTCGAGCGCCTTGTCGATGTCGGCCTCGTCGGAGCGCGGCACCTCGCAGAACGGCTGGCCGGTCACCGGCGTCGGGTTCTCGAAGTAGCGGCCCCGCACCGGCGCAACCCATTGACCCCCGATGAAGTTTTCGTACCGGGATTCATACGACATCACTGCCCCGGCAGAACCTGGACGCGGAAAGACAGTCATCGGCTCGGCTCCTCGTTCGACCGTTTACAACTCACAGTACCGCCGGGGAGACAATGGCTTCCATGACCGCTGAGGCTCCCCCGGACGGCCCCGACCCGTACCTGTGGCTGGAAGACGTCACCGGTGAGCAGGCGCTGGACTGGGTGCGCGCACGCAACGAGGCGACCAAGGCGGCGTTCTGCGACGAGGAGTTCGAGCGCATGCGTGCCGAGGCGCTCGAGGTGCTCGACACCGACGCCCGCATCCCGTACGTGACCCGCCGCGGCGATTACCTGTACAACTTCTGGCGCGACGCCGCCAACCCGCGCGGGCTGTGGCGGCGTACCACGCTGGACAGCTATCGCACCGACTCCCCGGACTGGGATGTGCTGATCGATGTCGATGAACTGGGCCGAGCCGACAACCAAAAGTGGGTGTGGGCCGGCGCCGGCGTCATCGAACCCGACTACACCCGTGCCCTGATCGGTCTCTCCCCGGGCGGCTCGGATGCCACCATCGTGCGTGAATTCGACATGGTGACACGCAAATTCGTGGTCGACGGGTTCGAGCTCGGGCAGGCCAAGTCGCAGATCACCTGGGAGGACCCGGACACCGTGCTGGTGGGTACCGACTTCGGCGCTGACTCGCTCACCGAATCCGGCTACCCGCGAGTGATCAAACGATGGCGCCGGGGCACACCACTGGCCGAGGCCGAGACGGTCTTCGAGGGCACGCGGGCCGACGTGCGCGTCACCGCGTCGGTGGATCGCACACCCGGATTCGAGCGCACCGTGCTGGCGCGGGCCCTCGACTTCTGGAACGACGAGGTCTACGAGCTGCGCGGTTCGGAACTGATCCGAATCGACGCGCCCACCGACGCTACCGTGTCGATCCACCGGGACTGGCTGTTGATCGAACTGCGCACCGACTGGACCCGCGGCACCACCACCTACCCCGCGGGCTCGCTGCTGGCCGCTGACTACCACGAATTCCTCGCCTGCACAGCAGAATTGCGGGTGGTGTTCCAGCCCGACGCACATACCGCGCTGCACCACTACGCGTGGACCCGCGACCGCCTGTTGCTGGTCACGCTGGCCGACGTGGCCAGCCGCGTGGAGATCGTCACACCGGACGACCCGGGCAGCTGGCGGCGCGAGCCGATCGCGGGCATCCCGGCCGCGACCAACACCGTGATCGTCGCCGCCGATCACCACGGCGACGAGTTCTTCTTGGACTGCAGTGGTTTCGTCACGCCGTCGCGGCTGTTGCGCGGCACCGCTGACGGCCAGCTGGCGCCCATCAAGTCTGCACCGGCGTTTTTCGACGCCGAAAACACCACGGTGGCACAGTATTTCACGGCATCTGCCGATGGCACCAGGGTCCCGTACTTTGTCGTGCGACCCGCCTCTAGCGACGGGCCCGGCCCCACCCTGCTGAGCGGCTACGGCGGGTTCGAGACCTCCCGGACACCGGCCTACGACGGCGTGCTGGGCCGGCTCTGGCTGGCCCGCGGGGGCACCTACGTGCTGGCCAACATCCGCGGCGGCGGCGAGTACGGGCCCGGCTGGCACACCCAGGCGATGCGCGCGGGCCGGCACAAAGTGGCCGAGGACTTCGCGGCGATAGCCACCGATGTGGTGGACCGCGGCATCAGCACCGTTGAGCGGCTCGGCGCGCGCGGCGGCAGCAACGGCGGGCTGCTGGTGGGCATCATGTTGACCAAGCACCCGGAGAAATTCGCCGCGCTGGTCTGCGATGTGCCGCTGCTGGACATGAAGCGGTACCACCTGCTGCTGGCCGGCGCCTCCTGGGTGGCCGAATACGGCGATCCGGACAACCCCGAAGACTGGGAATTCATCGCCGAATACTCTCCCTACCAGAACATTTCGGCTGACCTGAAGTACCCGCCGGTGCTCATGACCACCTCGACCCGCGACGATCGGGTGCATCCCGGCCATGCCCGCAAGATGGTGGCGGCCCTGCAGGCCGCCGGCCATCGCGTCTGGTACTACGAAAACATCGAGGGCGGTCACGCCGGCGCAGCCGACAACGAACAACTCGCGTTCAAGTCGGCACTGAGTTACTCGTTCCTGCACCGCATGCTGTCGGCGCAGCCGCGCAGCTAGCCACACGATCAGGGGGTGGTGCACACCGGTGAGCCAGCGCGGTCACCTGAAACTCATGGCCACAGCCGCGGCCGCGGTGTTGGCCGCGTGCGGCCAGCATGGCGCCGACACCGCGGCAACGACGCTGCCACCGGCGGCCGAACCGATCTTGGCGGCACCCCCGATGACCACCCCGCCCGGTCGCCTGCTGGAGGTGGGCAGCTATCCGGAAGGCGTCGCCGTCGACCCCGCGACCCGCACCGTCGCGGTCGCTACCCGCTACCCCGACCAACTGGTGCTGATCAACATCGATTCGCTGACGGTGACCGCCCAGATCCCACTGCCCGGGGGCGCCCGCCATCTCGCGCTGGCCGCACCCCGGGGTCCGGTCCTGGTGCCGGTTGAAACCGCCAACGCCTTGGTGCGGGTGGAGTTGCCGCAGGCAACGGCGTCGCCGCCGATCGCGACCGGCGCCTTCCCGCATGACGCCGCGGCGGCGGCCAACGGCACCGTGTTCGTCAGCAACGAACACGACGGCACGGTGAGCGTGCTGCGTGGCAACCAGATGGTGAAGGTCCTCACCGGCTTCGGGCAACCCGCCGGGGTGGCGGCGTCCGGCAACACCGTGGGCGTGCTCGACGCGCGGAAGAACACCGTGACGGTCTACGACGCCGAGACCTTGTCCGCGGTCGGCTCGACAGCCGCGGGCGCGGGCCCCACCCACGTGATCGCCGACCGGCACGGGCACCTGATCGTCACCGACACCCGTGGCAACAGCGTCCGGGTGTTCGACCCGCGGCCGACGCCGCGCGAGGTTGGCAGGGCGGCACAGCCGGGCGGGCCGTACGGCCTGGCCTATGACCCGACCCGCGACCGGCTCTGGGTCTCCTCCTCGGGCACCAACGAGGTCATCGGCTACACCGTTACCGACCCGAACCTTGCCGAAGTCGCCCGCATCCCCACCGTGCAGAACCCCTACTCGCTGGGTGTGGACCCGGTGACCGGCCGGTTGTTCATCGCCGGAGTGACCGGCGGCGTGGTGCAGGTCATCGACCCCGGTGCCACCGGGGGCTGATCGCCGATATCGTCGCTGAACATGCCGACACCCGAGTTCGAGACGCTGCTGTACACGACGGCCGGTCCGGTCGCCACCATCACGCTCAACCGCCCCGACCAGCTCAACACCATCGTCCCGCCCATGCCCGACGAGATCGAGGCCGCGATCGGGCTCGCCGAACGCGACCAGGACATCAAGGTCATCGTGTTGCGCGGAGCCGGCCGCGCGTTCTCGGCCGGGTATGACTTCGCCGGCGGCTTCCGGCACTGGGGCGAGGCCATGATGACCGACGGGCGATGGGATCCGGGCAAGGATTTCGCCATGGTCACCGCCCGCGAGACCGGGCCGACACAGAAGTTCATGGCGATCTGGCGGGCGTCCAAACCGGTGATCGCGCAGGTCCACGGCTGGTGCGTGGGCGGAGCCAGCGACTACGCGCTGTGCGCCGACCTCGTGATCGCCAGCGAGGACGCGGTGATCGGCACCCCGTACAGCCGGATGTGGGGGGCCTATCTGACCGGGATGTGGCTGTACCGGCTTAGCCTGGCCAAGGTGAAATGGCACTCGCTGACCGGCCGGCCGCTGACCGGGGTGCAGGCCGCCGAGATCGAGCTGATCAACGAGGCGGTGCCGTTCCAGCGGCTGGCGGCCCGCGTCGCCCAGATCGCCGCCGAGCTGGCCCGAATCCCGTTGTCGCAGTTGCGGGCTCAGAAGCTGATCGTCAACCAGGCCTACGAGAACATGGGCCTGGCGTCCACCCAGATACTGGGCGGCATTCTCGACGGGCTGATGCGCAACACCCCCGAAGCGCTCGACTTCATCCGCACCGCCGAAACCGAAGGTGTGCGGGCGGCGGTCGAGCGCCGCGACGGCCCGTTCGGCGACTACAGCCAGGCCCCGCCCGAGCTGCGACCCGACCCCACGCACCTGATCGTCCCGGATAGCGACGGCCCATGACCAAGGCCGCGCCCCCGGGCCCGGAAAATGTTACGGTAACCATCATGTTGCGGCTGACCACCCCTGTGCGGGCGGGCACCGTGTTGGTCGCGCTTCTCGGTATGCTCGGCGCCGTCGCCGCGAGCCTCCCGAAGGCCGCCACCGCGGATTCCACGGAAGACTTTCCGATACCCCGCAGGATCATCGCCACCACCTGCACCGCCGAACAGATCCTGGCGGCCACCAGGGACACCAGCCCGGTCTACTACCAGCGGTACATGATCGACTACAACAACCACCCGAATGTTCAGCAGGCCGTCCAAGACAAGGCACACTGGTTTTTCTCGTTGAGCCCGGCGGAACGCCGCGACTATTCCGAGCACTTCTACAATGGCGATCCGCTGTGGTTCGCGTGGCCCAACCACATGAAGATCTTCTTTAACAACAAGGGTGTGGTCGCCAAGTCCACCGAGGTGTGCAACGGATACCCGCCAACCGATATGTCGGTGTGGGACTGGGCATAGGCCACGACTTCTCCGCCGCCAGGCGGTGTCCGCCGACGGGGGGACACGGCGATTCATCCCGATCGTTGGCCGTTCGGCGGATCACTGCCGCTGGACCGCCGCGGGATGCTTACAGCCACCAGCCAATGCACGCCACGGTCATCGGTTGCCCAGCGACCGTCGGCCATACACCCGGAAATCTTGACGCGGCGGGCCAAAGGTCATCATGATGGACCCCCGGGCAACCGCGCACCTGGCGGCGGGTGTATTTGTCGGTGCAGCAGTGGTCCGAAAGTTGGAGGTCGCCGTATGGGCCAAACAACTGGCAACGAGATCCCAGACACGCTCGCGGCCCTCGATTGGCAGGCAATCACCTGCCAATCCGCGGCCGGCTGCAGCAACCAGGCCACCCACATCGTTCATCGGCACGCCGTGGATCGATGCAACCAGCCACAGGTCGACCCGTTCGGCAACATCGTCGAGATCTTGTGCATCGCTTGCCTGTGGCGCGTCGAGGCCGAGGTCCTTTGCCAGCTCGGCCGGCTGCGCCGGCACACCGACGCCTGCTGCCTGACGTGCGGGGCGCCGGTGTCCGAGCTGAGCGACATCATGCGCGACGTCGTCGAGCTGTGAGGTAGCGCGACGCTGAAGATGAACGAGGCCATGGTGGCTTCCGAGACGCGTCGGACAAGGTGGCCGGCGCGGCCGTTCATTGCTTTGTTGCGCTAAGTAGGCCGGTACAGGTCGCGGTGAGCAACCGGGTGAGGGCGACGGTGAAATCCAGGTTCCATTCGGGCGGGAGCAACTCGGGCTCCTCGGCGTACACATCGATCAGCCGCTCGGGGGGATTGGCGATCTGCCACAGCGTCGCCGCCAACGAGTACGCGGCCAGCAGGATGTCGAAGGTCCCGGGCCGGCCGAGTTCGGGCACCGCGTTCTCGATCGCATCCGCGAGCGCGATCACGGCCGCGGTGCTGGTCCGCTTCACCTCGACGACCCTGTTGACCTCCACCTCGTGCTCGAGGTGCAGGTGAAGGTTGGCAAGCAGGTCGCAGAACAGCGGATCGGCGGCCAGGCCGTCGGCCAACGCCGCGGCCACCCGCGCGGGTGACATCGGACCGGGCTCGGCCAGGCTCGCCCGCACGGTGTTCGACCACCGCACCCAGCCCTCGGCTGCCAGATGGAGCAGGACCTCTTTGTGGGAGCTGAAGTAGCGGCGCACGGCCGAATAGTGAACGCCCGCCCGAGCGGCGACGGCGGTCAATGTCACCGAGGCCACACCGGTTTCCATGGCCAGCGAGCGTGCAGCTTCCATGAGCGCCGTGGCACGTTGGCGCTTGTTTTCCTCGGTGCGGGCGCGCCGGAAGCTGGGTTGCGCCACCGCCAGAGGATAACGCACATCGTGTGATTTGCGACCGGCGAGCGGGCGGCGGCCTCCCGTTACGCACGTGACATGCGTTACACTCCAGCACGCGATCGAACGGAGCGACTGTTTCCGGCGGGGCGTGACGCGCCCGTCATGAACTTAGGTAAGGCTTGGTTTAATGTTGAACGGGTTCGAACGAACTCTCCACGGGCGGGTATCGTCCGCCGGTAGCAAGGCCGACCGGTGAAGGGGATGTGAGATTTTCAGGGTGCTGTCGCGGACGTGGATTCCACTGGTCATCATGGCGGTCGTCATCGTCGGGGGATTCACCGTGCATCGCATCCGCGGCTTTTTCGCCTCCGAGACCCGCCCGTCATACACCGACAGCAACCTGGAGAGTCACAAGCCGTTCAACCCCAAACGTCTGACCTACGAGGTCTTCGGACCACCCGGAACGGTCGCAGACATCAGCTATTTCGACGTCAACTCCGAGCCGCAACGGGTCGATGGCGCGGTGCTGCCGTGGTCATTGCACATCACCACCAACCTGGCAGCGGTAATGGGAAACATCGTGGCGCAGGGCAACAGTGACAGCATCGGCTGCCGGATCCTGGTCGACGACGTGGTCAAGGCCGAGCGAATTTCCAACGAGGTCAATGCCTACACCTACTGCCTGGTGAAGTCCGCGTGAAGACGCCATACGCGAACGAGCCCGGCGCCGAAACCGAAAAGCCATTCATCGCCAGGATGATCCACGCCTGCGCGGTGCCCATCATCCTTGGCTGGATCGCGGTCTGCGTCGCCCTCACCCTGTTCGTCCCATCGCTGGAAGCCGTCGGACAAGAGCGTTCGGTGTCGCTGAGCCCCAAGGAAGCGCCGTCATTTGCCTCGATGAAGCAGATCGGCCAGGCGTTCAAGGAGGGCAACTCCGACAGTGTGGCGATGATCCTGATCGAGGGTGACCAGCCCCTCGGCGACGCCGCCCACAAGTACTACGACGACCTGATCCGCAAGCTGCGGGCCGACCCCAAACACGTGCAAAGCGTCCAGGACTTCTGGGGAGACCCGCTCACCGCGGCCGGGGCGCAAAGCAACGACGGCAAGGCCGCATACGTCCAGCTGAATCTGGGCGGAAACCAGGGTGAGCCGCTGGCCAACGAATCCGTCCACGCGGTCCGCAAGATCGTCGCGCAGACGCCGGCGCCGCCCGGGGTGAAGACCTATGTCACCGGGCCGGCGGCGCTCGCCGCCGACATGCACCACAGCGGCGACAGATCGATGGCCAGGATCACGGTGACGACCATCGCCGTGATCTTCGTGATGCTGCTGCTGGTCTACCGGTCGATTGTCACCGTGGTTCTGCTGCTGATCACGGTCGGGATGGAATTGACGGCCGCCCGTGGGGTCGTGGCGCTGCTGGGGCACACCGGAGCCATCGGATTGTCCACCTTCGCGGTCAGCCTGCTCACCTCGCTGGCGATCGCGGCCGGCACGGACTACGGCATCTTCATCATCGGGCGCTACCAAGAGGCGCGCCAGGCCGGTGAGGACAAAGAGTCGGCCTACTACACCATGTATCGCGGGACCGCCCACGTCATCCTGGGCTCCGGCCTGACCATCGCCGGGGCAACCTTTTGCCTCAGCTTCGCCCGCATGCCCTATTTCGCGACCCTGGGCATCCCCTGCGCGGTCGGGATGCTGGTCGCGGTGGCGGTGGCGCTGACGCTGGGACCGGCCGTGCTGCACCTCGGCAGTCGCTTCGGCTGCTTCGACCCCAAGCGGCTGCTCAAGGTTCGCGGTTGGCGGCGCGTCGGAACCGTGGTGGTGCGCTGGCCGCTGCCCGTTCTCACCGCGGCCTGCGCCGTCGCCCTGGTCGGCCTGCTCGCCCTGCCCGGATACAAGACCAGCTACAACGACCGGGCGTACCTACCGGGTTTCATACCCGCCAACGAGGGCTATGCCGCCGCCGATCGGCATTTCTCGCAGGCCCGGATGAAGCCGGAGATCCTCATGATCGAGTCGGATCACGACCTGCGTAATCCCGCGGATTTCCTGGTCTTAGACCGGTTAGTCAAGGGCGTCTTCCGGGTTCCGGGCATCTCTCGGGTGCAGGCCATAACCCGGCCCGACGGGACGACGATGGACCACACGTCGATACCGTTTCAGATCAGCATGCAAAATGCCGGTCAGCTGCAGACCATGAAGTACCAGCGCGCCCGCATGGACGACATGCTCAAGCAGGCCGATGACGTGGCCAAGACCATCGCGATTCTGACTCGCATGCACAGCCTCATGCAAGCGATGGCCGATACCACTCACCGCATGGTCGGTGACACCGAGCAGATGAAGGAAATTACCGACGAATTGCGCGACCACGTCGCGGATTTTGAAGATTTCTGGAGACCAATCCGAAGTTATTTCTATTGGGAACGGCACTGTTACGACATTCCGATCTGTTGGTCGCTGCGGTCGATATTCGATGCGCTGGACGGGATCGACAAACTCAGCGAGCAAATCGGCACGCTGTTGGGCGACTTGCGTGAGATGGATCGGCTCATGCCGCTGATGGTGGCGCAGATCCCGCCGCAGATCGAGGTCATGGAAGACATGCGGATCCAGATGTTGACCATGCACAGCACCATGATGGGCATCTACAACCAGATGGACGAGATGAGCGAGAACGCCACCGCCATGGGGAAGGCTTTCGACGCCGCCAAAAACGACGACTCGTTCTACCTGCCGCCCGACGTGTTCAAAAACAAGGACTTCCAGCGCGCCATGAAATCCTTCCTGTCCCCGGACGGGCACGCGGCCCGGTTCATTATCTTGCACCGGGGGGATCCGGCATCGCCCGAGGGCATCAAGAGCATCAACGCGATACGCACGGCGGCCGAGGAGTCGCTGAAGGGAACTCCGCTGGAGAACGCCAAGATCTACCTGGCCGGCACGGCCGCCGTCTTCCACGACATCTCCGAGGGCGCCCAATGGGACCTTCTGATCGCGGGAATTTCTTCGCTCTGCTTGATTTTCATCATCATGCTGCTCATTACCCGGGCCTTTGTTGCCGCCGCGGTCATCGTGGGTACGGTGGCGCTTTCGTTGGGTGCTTCGTTTGGGTTGTCGGTGCTGTTATGGCAACACATTCTCGAGATCAGGTTGCACTGGCTGGTGCTGGCGATGTCGGTCATCGTCCTGTTGGCGGTGGGGTCGGACTACAACCTGCTGTTGGTCTCCCGGTTCAAACAGGAAATCAGCGCGGGACTGAACACCGGCATCATCCGTTCGATGGGCGGCACCGGCAAGGTGGTCACCAACGCCGGACTGGTGTTCGCCGTCACCATGGCGTCCATGGCGGTCAGCGATCTGCGGGTGATCGGGCAGGTGGGCACCACCATCGGCATGGGTTTGCTGTTTGACACGCTGATCGTGCGATCCTTCATGATGCCGTCCATCGCAGCGCTGCTCGGCCGGTGGTTCTGGTGGCCGATGCGAGTGCGCACCCGGCCCGCCCGGATCCCGGTGGCGCCGGTCCAAACCGGCCCGCCGGACCGCTCCTTTGCGATGAGCGGGGAACGCTGACCGCAGACCGCGCCATCCGCGGGGCGCCAGGCTGCGAATACCGGGTGTGCAGCAGACACCTCACCCCGCGGGGCGCTCGGTAGCCGTCATCGGCAGCGGCGTGGCCGGCCTCACCGCCGCCTACGTGCTGTCCGGCCGGGACCGAGTCACCCTCTACGAGGCCGATGACCGGCTCGGCGGCCACGCCCACACCCACTTTCTGGACAGCGGTGACGGCCGGGTCGTCGGCGTCGACTCGGCGTTCCTGGTACACAACGACCGGACCTATCCCACCCTGTGCCGGCTGTTCGCCGAGCTGGGCGTGGCCACCCAGGAATCGGACATGTCGATGTCGGTGCGCGCCGACGACATCGGCCTGGAGTACGCCGGCGCCCGGGGCGTCGGGGGTCTGTTTACTTGCCGCCGCTCGCTGGGGCCGCGCCATCTGCTGATGCTCGCCGAGATCAAGCGGTTCCACCGGGCGGCCACCCGACTGCTGCGGGCAGGTGCCGACGACGATCGGCAAACCCTGCGGACCTTCCTGCACCGGCACCGATTCTCGGCGTATTTCGTCGACTACTTCATCACGCCCCTGGTGGCCGCGGTGTGGTCGTGCGCCGGCGAGGATGCGTTGCGCTATCCGGCCCGCTACCTGTTCGTCTTCCTCGACCACCACGGAATGCTGTCGGTGTTCGGCTCACCGACCTGGCGCACGGTGACCGGGGGTTCGGCCAGCTACGTGCGCGCGATTGCGTCGCGGCTGGACGAGGTGTGCACCCGAACTCCGGTGCACTCGCTGCGGCGGCGGCCCGACGGGGTGCTGGTGCGGGCCGGCAACGCCGGGCCCCGGGTTTTCGACGCGGCCGTCGTCGCCGTGCATCCCGACCAGGCCCTGTTGCTGCTCGACGAGCCGACCACCGCGGAGCGGGCCGTTCTGGGGGCGATCCCGTACTCGACCAACCGCGCCCTGCTGCACACCGACCAGTCGGTGCTACCCCGCCACGGCCGCGCCCGGGCGTCGTGGAACTACCTGGTGACACCGGGCACCGACGCCGTGGTGGTCAGCTACGACATCAGCCGGCTGATGCGCCTCGACGGCCCCCGCCGGTTTCTGGTCACCCTCGGCGGCCAGGACCGGGTTCATCCCGGCTCGGTGATCGCCGAGATGACCTATAGCCATCCGCTCTACACACCGGAGTCGGTTGCCGCCCAACGCATCTTGCCGACGCTGGACGACGATCGGGTGGTCTTCGCCGGCGCCTACCACGGCTGGGGATTCCACGAGGACGGTGCCGCTTCGGGACTGCGCGCGGCCCGCCGCCTGGGCGCCGACTGGCCGGCCGTCACCCCGGCCAAGGCGGTGGTCGCGTGCTGACCCCGGCGATCTACCGCACCACGATCACGCATTCGCGACGGGTCCCGGTGCGGCATTCATTCGAATACCGCGGCTATAGCTGGTATGTCGACGTCGACGACCTGCCCCGGCTGCCCTGGTGGCTGCGGCCGTTCGCACGATTTGACGCCGACGACCACTTCGCGGATCCTTCTTCGGGCCGCGACTCGCTGCGCGCTCGGCTGGACGCCTTCTTCACCTCCCGCGGGGTCGGGGTTCCCGACGGCCGCATCACCGCGCTGCTGCAGGCCAGGGTGTTCGGGTATGTGTTCAACCCGTTGAGCATCTTCTGGTGCCACGACCGCGACGGCCGGGTGCGTCATGTGGTGGCCGAGGTGCACAACACCTACGGCGGGCGCCACGCCTACCTGCTACCGCCGGCGGATCTGCCGGTGGTGACCGCCAAGGAGTTCTACGTCTCACCGTTCAATCGGGTCGACGGCTACTACCTGGTGCGGGCGCCGCGGCCCGACGGTGAGGTTGACGTCACGGTGGCGCTGCACCGCGGGCAGCGGGAGGCATTCGTGGCCACGCTGCGCGGCCAGCGGCGACCGGCCACGGCCAGACAAGTGGTGCTCATGCAACTCATTTCACCGTTGGCGCCGTTGGTGGTGGCCATCCGCATTCGGATACAGGGGATCACATTGTGGTTACGTCGAGTTCCGGTGGTGCCCCGATGAGCGTCCAAACGCCGTCGGCGGCAATCGATTACCGGCGCTGGCCGGCGCTGGCTCAGGTGCCGTCCGGCCGGCTGGCCGCGGTATCGGCGACCATCGCCGACCGGCTGCTGCGTCGCGCGGCCGCCCGCCTGCCGCTGAGGCTGGTCTACCCCGAGGACACGGTGCTGGGCGCCGCCGACCCGATGTCGCCCGCGCTGGTGGTCCACCGGCCGGACGCGTTCACCCGGCGGGTCGGACGTCACGGCCTGATCGGATTCGGCGAGTCCTACATGGCCGGGGAATGGTCGTCGACCGAGCTCACCGGGGTGTTGACGGTGCTCGCCGAGTCGGTGACCGACCTGGTGCCGCGCTGGCTGCACTGGCTGCGACCGATCGCGCCGAGCTTTCAACCGATTTGGCGACACCCGACCCGAGACCAGGCCCGCCGCAACGTCGCCGAGCATTACGACCTGTCCAACGACCTGTTCGCCGAGTTCCTCGACGAGACCATGACGTACTCGTGCGCGCTGTTCAGTGCCCTGCCGGCATCCTGGTCGGAGCTGGCCGCGGCGCAGCGCCGCAAGATCGACCGGCTGCTCGACCTGGCCCGGGTCCGGCCCGGCAGCCGGGTGCTCGAGATCGGCACCGGCTGGGGCGAGCTGTGCATCCGCGCGGCCGCCCGCGGGGCGCACGTCCGCTCGCTGACCCTGTCGGTGGAGCAGCAGCGGCTGGCGCAGCGGCGGGTCGCCGCGGCCGGCCTGTCCGACCTGGTGCGGATCGAGCTCTGCGACTACCGTGACGTGCGGGGTTGCTATGACAGCGTGGTCTCGGTGGAGATGATCGAGGCCGTCGGATACCGTTCATGGCCAAGGTATTTCAGCACGCTCGAACGGCTGGTGCGCCCGGGTGGCCGGGTGGCGATCCAGGCGATCACCATGCCGCACGACCGCATGCTGGCCACCCGCAACACCCACACCTGGATACAGAAGTACATCTTCCCCGGCGGACTGCTACCGTCAACCGAGGCCATCGCCGGCATCACCGAGCGCCGCACCGGTTTGCGCACGGTGGACACGGCCTCGCTGCGGCCGCACTACGCCGAAACCTTGCGACTGTGGCGGGAGCGGTTTCTGCAACGCCGAGATGCGTTGGCGCTGTTGGGCTTCGACGAGGTGTTCGGACGGATGTGGGAACTGTATCTGGCGTATTCGGAGGCCGGATTCCGGTCGGGCTATCTGGACGTCTACCAGTGGACATTCGAGCGTAAGGACGACCGGTGAACATCGCGGTGGTATCGGGCGCTTCGGCCTTGACGCTGGCCGTGGTGCATTCGGTCGCGTTTGTGATCGGCCACAGGCTGGGCCGCTACAACGTGGTCGACGTGGCATGGGGTGTGGGCTTCGTGGGGGTGGCTTCAGTGTGCGCGGCGCTCGGCAACGGCGACCCGGTCCGCCGCTGGCTGCTGCTGGCGCTGGTGTCGATCTGGGGTCTGCGGCTGAGCTGGCACATCGCCCGCAAGACGGCCGGCAAGGGTGAGGATCCCCGCTACACCGACCTGCTGCGCGGTGCCACGGTCTGGCAGGTGGTGCTCAAGGTCTTCGTGCTGCAGGGCTTCTTGACGCTGTTCATCTCGTTTCCGCTGCAGTTGTCGGCGGTCACCGGACCGACACCCAAGCGGTTGTGGCCGATCGCCGGGGTGGGTGTGGCGCTGTGGCTGGTCGGTCTCATCTTCGAGGCGGTCGGGGACTGGCAGTTGCGGGCATTCAAGGCCGACCCGGCCAATCGAGGAACCATCATGGACCGCGGCCTGTGGGCCTGGACCCGCCATCCCAATTACTTCGGCGACGCGTGCATCTGGTGGGGGCTGTGGCTGATCACGGTCACCGGCTGGGTGCCGTTGGCCACCGTGGTCTCGCCGCTGGTGATGACCCACTTCCTGGTGGACGTGAGCGGGGCCCGACTCACCGAGAAGTACATGAAGGGCCGTCCAGGCTTCGCCGAATACCAAAAGCGGACAGCCTATTTCGTGCCCCGGCCACCCAGATCGGCACGTCAATGACCACCGGCGTGTCGGCCGCGGCCCGCGCGGGCGATAGGCTACCGGTCGATGACCGGACCGCCGCGGGTGAGCAGCGACCTGGACGCCGTGCTGCGCCGGGTCGCGCGGCGCGACGATGCCGCGTTCGCCGAGTTCTACGATCACACCAAGTCCAGGGTGTACGGGCTGGTGAGCAGGGTGTTGCGGGATACCGGCTACAGCGAAGAAACCACCCAGGAGATCTATCTGGAGGTGTGGCGCAACGCGGCGGAGTTCGACGCCGCCAAGGGTTCCGCGCTGGCCTGGCTGCTGACCATGGCACACCGGCGCGCCGTCGACCGGGTGCGCCGCGAGCAAGCCGGCAGCCAGCGGGAATCGCGCTACGCCGCGGCCACCGCCGACCCGGCCAGCGACGTGGTCGCCGAGTCGGCGATCGCCGGCGACGAGCGGCGCCGGGTGACCGAATGCCTCGACGGTTTGACCGATGCGCAGCGGGAATGCATCGAGCTGGCCTACTACGGCGGGCTGACGTATGTCGAGGTGTCGCAGCGGTTGGCCACCAACGTGTCGACGATCAAATCGCGCATGCGAGACGCGCTGCGCGGCCTGCGCAACTGCCTGGGCGTGCCATGACCGCGCCGGCGACGATGCGGAGCGCTCATGACTGAGCCCACCCACTTCGAGCTGCTGCAGCTGGCCACGCCATATGCCCTGGACGCCGTGTCCGAGGCGGAGCGGGCCGAGATCGACCGGCTGGTCGCCGCGGCGCCGGCACCGGTCGCCGCGGCTTTCGACGACGAAGTTCGTGCGGTGCGCCAGACCATGGCGGTGGTCTCGGCGGCGACCATCGCCGAACCGCCGGCACACCTGCGAGACGCCGTCCTGGATGCCGTCAAGCCGCGCGGTGGTCGCCAGTCGCGGTGGCGTGCAGCGGTTTTGGCTTCCGCGGCGGCGATCGTTGTGGGGCTGGGGGCGTTCGGTCTGGGGGTGCTGACCCGGCCAACGACGCCGCCGACGGTCGCCGAGCAGATCCTGGCGGCCCCGGATGTGCGGACGGTCTCGCGGCCCCTGGGCACCGGCACGGCCACGGTGATGTTCTCCCGCGACCGCAACGCGGGTGTGCTGGTGATGAACAATGTGCCGCCGCCGTCGCCGGGCACCGTCTATCAGATGTGGTTGATCGGGTCCAGTGGCCCCACGTCGGCGGGAACCATGGGCACCGCCGCGGTGACGCCCTCGACGAAAGCGACGCTGCCCAACCTCGGAAACTCGACCGCGCTGGCGTTCACCGTGGAACCCGGCACCGGATCGCCGCGGCCGACCAGCCCGATCCTGGCCGAGCTGCCGTTGGGTTAAGCGCCATCAGGGTTGGGGGGACCATCACCTCCCCCAGTGACTAACGAGACTGCTGAGGCTCGTGAGATCTGATGGCGGCCGGGCTCACGATGTCCTGCCGCCCCTGCCCCGCACGCTCACCAGGCTTCCCAGCGCTGCGACCAGCACACCCAGCATCACCAGGGCCGCGCCGGCCACCAGGGTCAGGCTGAGCCAGAGGTGCATACCGTCCTCGGCGTGGCCAACCAGCACGTCGGCCATCCGGCGGATGTCACCGGCGGTGTGGTTGAGTGCGTCGTCCACATACCGACCGCCGACCTCGATAACGGCCCACCCGCCGGCACCGACGAGCAGCGCCGAGACACCCAGGCTGGTCAGCGCGCGGCCGCGGCGGCGCGTGGCCACCAGCGTCAACAGCCCGCACACACCGGCGACGGCCGCCGCGCCGATGCTCACCCAGGGGCCCCAGACACCGACCTGCCTCAGCTGTCCCGGCCGCAGCGGTTGCGGTGCCGAGACCGTCAGCGGAACCGTCAGCGTCGCGGGCGCCTGCACCTGGTAGCCGCTCAACATCTGCCGCAGCGAATCGTCGTTGAGCAGCGGCGCCAGGTCGACCAACCACTGAGCACCCGTGCCGCCCGGGGGCGAAGCGCTGAACAACCAGGCGTGCGCGGCCCGGTTGACCTGGGCGAACAGTGGTGGAAACGAGGGGCCGGCGGTGAACGCGGCGGCGGCGGCGTGCACCGCCGAACTGTCGATCGGGTAGCGCGGCCCGTGGCGATCGGTGATCAGCGCCATCGCCCGGGTGGCGAGCTCGGACGCCATCGCCGACTGCAAAGCCGGATCGCCCGCCGCTTTCCGGGCCAGCGTGGCATACCCGTCCTCGTCGACGATGTTGGTCTGCGCCCACGCCGCCGGGATCGCCACCGCCAGCGCGACCGTGGTGAACCACCAGAGCACCACCGTGACAACCGCTCGCACGCCTCAAACCTACTGCGCGATCCCCCGCAGGTAGGCGGCCTGGCCGAGGTGTTGGGCGCAGTCGTCGATGATGCTGACCAACCGCACGCTGGCGGTCACCGGCGGATCCCAGCTGGTGTCCACGATGCGGGATAGCTCCTCGGCGGTTACCCCGGCGACATACTCACAGGTGAGATCGTGGACGGCATGGTAGTAGCCGGACAACAGGTCGGCGGGTGCTCGCACCTTCGCCACCTGGTCGGCACCGTGTCCGTAGCCGGTGTCATCGCGGGGCAGGTCCAGCCCGAACCGGTCCACCCAGCCGTCTCGGGTCCAGGCCTGCTCGACCCCGGCGATGTGGGCCACCTGGACGTCCTGGACCCGGGCGCTGTGCCACAGCAACCACGCGATGGTGTTGGCAGTCGGGGTCGGCCGGTAGTTGGACAGCTCCTCGGTCAGGCCGTCGGTGAGTTCGTCGACGTGCTCGATCAATCGGGTGAACGCGTCGTGCAGCAGTTCCCGGGCGGCCGCGGCGTTGCCTGCCATACCGGCGACCCTACGCGTGCCCACCGATCGTAGTTCCCCCGCTCCGGCCTGGGCCGCTGGAGGCGCCGGACGGCCTCCGGAAAAGGCGGGATTTCGATCTCGGATATGGCCACGCCGACGGGCGCTGGCAGGTAGTTTGGGTTGGTGACAAACCCGCATTTCGCGTGGTTGCCGCCAGAAATCAACTCGGCACTGATGTTCGCCGGTCCCGGGGCGGGACCGCTACTTGCCGCGGCCGCAGCCTGGAACGGCTTGGCCGAGGAGTTGGCGTCGTCGGTGGCGTCGTTCAGCTCGGTGACGTCCGAACTGACCAGTGGTTCCTGGCTGGGTCCGTCGGCGGCGGCGATGATGGCCGTCGCCACCCAGTACATGGCGTGGCTCACGGCGGCGGCGGCTCAGGCGGAACAGGCGGCCATCCAGGCCGCGGCCACGGCGTCGGCGTTCGAGGCAGCCCTGGCGGCCACGGTGCAGCCGGCGGTGGTGGCGGCCAACCGCGGACTGCTCCAGGTGCTGGCGGCCACGAACTTTTTGGGGTTCAACACGCCGGCGATCATGGACATCGAGGCCGCGTACGAGCAGATGTGGGCGTTGGACGTGTCGGCGATGGCGGCCTACCACGCGGGTGCGTCGGCGGCCGCTGCCCAACTGGCGCCCTGGCAGCAGGTGCTGCGAAACCTCGGCATCGACATCGGCAAGAACGGCACCTTCAACCTGGGCTTCGGCAACGTCGGCAGCGGCAACATCGGCATCAACAACATCGGCAACAACAACTTCGGTGTCGGAAACACCGGCAATAGCAACATCGGTACCGGAAACACCGGCAGTGGCAACATCGGTGGCGGCAACACCGGCAGCAGCAACTTCGGCTTCGGCAACCTCGGCAACACCAACCTCGGGTTGGGCATTAGCGGCAGCGGCGACATCGGGGTTGGGATTACCGGTAACAATCAGATCGGCTTCGGCGGCTTCAACTCCGGCAGCGGAAACATCGGCTTCGGGAACTCGGGCACCGGTAACATCGGCTTCTTCAACTCCGGCAGCGGAAACATCGGCATCGGCAATTCGGGCAGCCTCAACGCCGGGTTCGGGAACTCGGGGAGCGTTAACACCGGCTTCGGCAATGCCGGCACCGGCTACGCCGGCTTCTGGAACTCGGGGATTCACGGCATGGCCGGCGCGGTGAGCATGGACGCCGGCTTGGTCGATTCCGCCCGCTACGCCACCGGCGGGTTGAGCGTGGCGACCTCGGGCATCCTCGGCTCGGCCCTGGCGGGAACGGGCGGCTTCAACCCCGGGCTGGTCAACGCCCTGGGCGCGGGATCGGCCACCCCGCCCGTCGCCGCCCCGGCCGCCGCGGTGACTGGCGGCGGCGACGTGGCCGGCGGCAACGCGGCCGGCGCGGGCGGTGGCCCGGGCGCCAACGCGGCGCTGCGCGGTGCCGGCTACACCGGCTTCTTCAATTCGGGCAGCAACGAGTCGAGTGTCCGTAACGCCACCCGTGACGGGCCCATTGGTAACCCGGCCAATCCGGCTAACCCGCCGACCCCCGGCTCGGGCATCCCGAAGTCGAACTTCTACCCGTCCAGTGACCGCGAGCCCGACGAGTCCGCTACGGTGATCAGGCTGCCGATCCGTTCGGACTAGCCGCGCCCTATGCTGGAAGCTCATGACCGGCAAGGGCGCCAAGACCGGGAAGCGGGTCGACCTCAAGCGACTGGCCGCAGCCGTGACCGACTACCCGTTCGCCTACCTGATCACCGTCGATGACGCCTACCGGGTGCACACGGTGACGGTGCGACCGGTGCTGCGTGATCTGCCCGCCGGTCCGGACGGGCCCCGGGCCATGCTCGATGTTGGGCTCATCGGGGGCCGCACTCGCCAGAACCTCGCCGACCGCATCGAGGTCACCCTGCTGTGGCCACCGCCCGAGCCGGGCGGCTACTCACTGATCGTCGACGGCCGAGCCCAGGCCGAGCCCGACGCCGACGACGAGACCGCGCGGTGCGCCGTGGTGCCCACCCGTGCGCTGCTGCACCGGGAGGCGGACCCCGACTCGCCCGCGGCGGCCAGGGGCTGTCTGCACGACTGCGTGGTGTTCAGCGAGCCAGCGGGGCCGGCCTAACCGTCGCACGCCAAAGAGCCCGGCCCACAACGGGACCGGGCTCTTTCGCGGGTGATGGACGGGGAACTTCGGACTAGAAGTCCATGCCGCCCATGTCGCCACCACCGGGAACGGAGGCCTTCTCCTTCTCCGGCTTGTCGGCCACCACCGCCTCGGTAGTCAGGAACAGCCCCGCGATGGACGCCGCGTTCTGCAGCGCCGAGCGGGTCACCTTGACCGGGTCGGCAACGCCGGCGGCCAACAGATCCTCGTAAACACCGGTCTGGGCGTTGAGCCCGTGGCCCGCCGGCAGGTTACGCACCTTCTCGGCCACCACACCGGGCTCCAGGCCGGAGTTGAACGCGATCTGCTTCAGCGGGGCCTCCAGCGCGACCTTGACGATGTTGGCCCCGGTGGCCTCGTCGCCCTCGAGCTTGAGCTCGTCGAGCGCCGGAGCCGCCTGCAGCAGCGTGACACCGCCGCCGGCGACGATGCCCTCCTCGACGGCTGCTTTGGCGTTGCGCACCGCGTCCTCGATGCGGTGTTTGCGCTCTTTGAGCTCCACCTCGGTGGCGGCGCCGGCCTTGATCACCGCAACGCCGCCGGCCAGCTTGGCCAGTCGCTCCTGCAGCTTCTCGCGGTCATAGTCGGAGTCGCTGTTCTCGATCTCCTGACGGATCTGGGCCACCCGCCCGGCGATGGCGTCGGTGTCACCCGCTCCCTCGACGATGGTGGTCTCGTCCTTGGTGACCACGACCTTGCGGGCCTTGCCGAGCAGGCTCAGGTCGGTGTTTTCCAGCGTCAGCCCGACCTCTTCGCTGATGACTTGACCACCGGTGAGGATGGCCATGTCCTGCAGCATCGCCTTGCGGCGGTCGCCGAAGCCGGGGGCCTTGACGGCCACCGACTTGAAGGTGCCGCGGATCTTGTTGACCACCAGCGTGGATAGCGCCTCGCCCTCGACGTCCTCGGCGATGATCAGCAGCGGCTTGCCGGCCTGGATGACCTTCTCCAGCAGCGGCAACAGGTCCTTGACGGTGGACACTTTGGAGCTGACCAGCAGGATGTAGGGGTCCTCCAGGACCGCCTCCTGCCGCTCGGGGTCGGTGACGAAGTACCCCGAGATGTAGCCCTTGTCGAACCGCATGCCCTCGGTGAGCTCGAGTTGCAGGCCGAAGGTGTTGGACTCCTCGACGGTGATGACGCCCTCGTTGCCGACCTTGTCCATCGCCTCGGCGATCAGGTCACCGATCGACTGGTCGCCGGCGGAGATGGCCGCGGTGGCCGCGATCTGCTCCTTGGTCTCGACCTCCTTGGCGCCCTTGAGCAGGGTCTCGGTGACCTTCTCCACCGCCTTCTCGATGCCGCGCTTGAGACCGAGCGGGTTGGCACCGGCCGCGACGTTGCGCAGGCCCTCCCGGACCAGCGCCTGGGCCAACACCGTGGCGGTGGTGGTGCCGTCGCCGGCGACGTCGTCGGTCTTCTTGGCGACCTCCTTGACCAGCTCGGCGCCGATCTTCTCGTACGGGTCCTCCAGCTCGATCTCCTTGGCGATGGACACGCCATCGTTGGTGATCGTGGGGGCACCCCACTTCTTCTCCAGCACGACGTTGCGGCCCTTAGGGCCCAACGTCACCTTGACCGCGTCGGCGAGGGCGTTCAGACCCCGCTCCAGGCCGCGGCGGGCCTCTTCGTCGTACGCAATTGTCTTGGCCATTGCGAAGTGATTCCTCCGGATTGGGAATGAAACTGGGGTCACCGGGTGCCGACAACCCCGTTACTTACGCTGGCCGGGCGCAGTGCCCGCGACGGACGACCAAGCAGCCATCGTCCGCGACGACACGGCCCAGTCTCACCGTCCCGACCTAGCACTCGCCGGTGGCGAGTGCCAACGTCATTCTTAGCACTCGCCTATGCCGAGTGCAAGGCGCCCGGCGACGATGCAGCCCGCGTAGCGGGGTGAGGAGGAGCCGGGCCATCAGGCCCCGCCCGGCGACGATGCATCCCGTGGGATCAGCCCAGCTCAAGGAACTCCGGCAGATCCGCCACCGAGTCGACGACATGATCCGGCTTCGCAGCGGCCGGGTCGGCGGTCCAGCGGTCGAGCGTGTCCTGGCGGAACTTGCCGGTGCGCACCAGCACGCCCGTCATCCCGACCGCCTGAGCAGCCAGCACGTCGTTGTGCAGGTCGTCGCCGACCATGACCACCTGATCGGGGACCGTCTGTCGGCCACCCAGGGCGACGCGGCAACGCGGTGATCGGGGTCTCCGCTATCGTTTGGGCTGGTGCCCGATACGAGAACCGACATCCGTGGCCCGGGAGGCGCTATGAGTCGACACTGGCATTGGCTCGCGGCGACGCTGCTGCTGACCAGCATCGCCGCGTGCGGTGCCCCGGACACCGCGGAACCGGATTGCCCGACCACAATGACTTTGCCGCCTGGTGCTACGCCCACCACGACCCTCGACCCGAGATGCATAGTGCGCGCGACCACCACCGGCACACCCGACGGCGATGCTGCGTCGCACTGGGGCGGAACCGTGCATATCGAGGGGCACTATGGCCCGATCTGCTACGCGGTGTGGGACGGCGACGTCACCTTTTCGGGAAAGGACGACGCGCTGGCCGGCAAGGCTACGCTGACCCTGGTCGAAACCAGCTGCCCGGGCACGGTTGTCGCCGGCGAGCTGGTCCTGAAGGGCAACGTCA
The DNA here is from genome assembly GCF_010730055.1 of Mycobacterium shinjukuense. Taxonomy (NCBI): domain Bacteria; kingdom Bacillati; phylum Actinomycetota; class Actinomycetes; order Mycobacteriales; family Mycobacteriaceae; genus Mycobacterium; species Mycobacterium shinjukuense. The sequence continues at coordinate 3,272,871 of NZ_AP022575.1, forward strand.
GCTCGGACAGCTTCGCAATCACCTGGGCGCACCCCGAACTCCCGCAGCGGGCGTTTGACATCGCTGGTGGACAGGGCACGATCCGCCGATCGGGCGACCGTGCCGAAGGATCGTTCAATTCGGATATGGGCGGCGGCACCGAGTTCTTCACGGCGTGGTCGTTGACGCGGGCCACCTAACGATCACCTTCGGTCTGCGGCATCGAGTTCGCGCTACCAGATGCGTGGCAGATTCTCCGGGCCACGATTACCGGCGTTGCGGTATCAGGTAATCGGACGGGCGGGGTCGAGCCGAGGATTCGGTGTGCGCCTGCTCGCGGGCCGGCCGCGCGTGCCCACAACGAATAGGGTAGACAACAGTAGACAATTTTCTTGTACTCTGGCCCCATGAAGTCGATCTCCGTCGGTGAGCTGCGCCAGAACCCCGCTGCCATGATCGCCGACCTCGAAGGGGGCGAGCCATACGTGCTGACCCGCCACAACCATCGGATCGGAACGATCGTTCCTGCCGTCTCGTCGGCCACGCTCATTCCCCGGAAAGCCAGTGGGCCCGCACAGACTCGCACAATCGCCCGGCATGACCTCACCACGGCATCGACAATCGATGAGCTGCTCAACGAAGAAAAGGGCCCGTGGTGACGTACTACTATCTCGACAGCTCCGTCGCGGTACGCATCGTTCTGGGCCATTCGTCGTCAGCGGCCCAATGGTTCGACAGCACGACCGGGCGAGACGATGATCGCGTCGTTTCCTCGCGCATCCTCAGAACCGAGATCACTCGGGTCCTTCGGCGGGAGAGCTTGCCCGTCACCGTCCGCGACCAGGTTCTGGACTACGTCGACACGATCCCGCTCGACCACGCCGTATTGCAGGAGGCGGAAGCAATCATCCCTCATATCCGCACACTCGACGCCATTCACCTCGCGTCGGCGTTGCGCTCCGGCCTCGAGGACCTCGCCGTCGTCACGCACGACACGACGATGAAGTCAGTGGCTGCGGCGATCGGGTTCCGGATCACCGATCCGGTGGGATAACGATTCCGCTCCACCGGAGGGCTGATCGCCTGGCTGCGCACCGCGAGGTCGACCGACATTCCAGCAAGCAGTCACACGACGAGCAGCTGCAATTGCGGCTCTGGCGGGTGTCCGAGGAGTTGACCGGCGTCGTCTGTCCGGTGTGATCGCGAGGCTGCACCCGCATAATGGCCGGGTGCGTTCCGTCCACGAACATCAGCGCGTCGTCGCACAGCTGATTCAGCCCCGCCCCGCGGTCAAGCTCCCGCTCACCGACGCGGCGGGGCTGGCGCTGGCCGACGACGTCGTCGCGGCGGTGCCATTACCGACGTTCGACAACTCCGCGATGGACGGCTACGCCGTGCTCGCCGACGACGTGGCGCAGGCATCGGGCGAGCGCCCGGTGTCGTTACCGGTCGCCGAGGACATCCCGGCCGGCCGCACCGACGACCTGACGCTGCAACCGGGCACCGCGCATCGGATCATGACCGGCGCCGCCGTGCCCGCCGGCGCGACGGCGGTGGTGCCGGTCGAGGCCACCGACGCGGGGTTGCATACCGTGACCATCCGAGTTTCCGCCAAACCCGGTCAGCATATCCGTCGCGCCGGCGAGGACGTCGGCGCGGGCATGACCGTGCTGCGGCGCGGGCAGCCCGTCACTCCCGCAACGCTTGGGCTGGCCGCGGCGTTGGGGCTGACCGAGCTGCCGGTGTTCCCGCGGCAGCGGGTGCTCGTCATGTCCACCGGAGCCGAGCTCGTCCAGCCCGGAAGGCCGCTGAAGTGGGGCCAGATCTACGAGTCCAACGCCGTGATGCTGGCCGCCGCGGTGCGCGAAGCCGGCGCCGATGTCGTCGAGGCGCCGATGACCGGCGACGACGTCGACGAGTTCCGCCGCGTGCTGAACGCCCATTCCGGTGCGGCCGACCTCATCATCACCACCGGTGGCGTCAGCGCCGGCGCCTACGAAGTTGTCAAGGAAGCCCTGCGCGACGGCTCGGTCGAATTCGTCAACGTCGCCATGCAGCCCGGTAAACCCCAAGGGGCGGGAACCATCGACCGCACCCCGATTGTCGCCCTTCCGGGCAACCCGGTCAGCGCGCTGGTGTCATTCGAGGTGTTCATCCGGCCAGCACTGCGCACCGCGATGGGGCTGCCGCGGCCGCACCGCACGCACCGCAGCGCGGTACTGGCCGAAGGTTTGACGTCACCGCCGGGGAAGCGGCAGTTCCAGCGCGGCGTGTTCGACCCGGCTACCGGCTCGGTCACCGGCTATGGACCGCCGGCGTCGCACCATCTGCGCTGGCTGGCGTGGGCCAACTGCCTGCTGGACATTCCCGAGGACGTCGTGGCGGTGCCCGCCGGAGCGCGGGTGGAAGTCTGGGATCTGACGTGACCCAAGGGCTGGGCGTTCACCAAGCCGATACGGCCGGATTGGCGTGCGCCCACCCGCCGCCGCGGCGCTCCGTAAGATGGCCGCGTGGCACGACGCCCCCGCCCCTCCGGGCCGTCCTCTCCGGACCAGACCCTCAGCCCGCAGCACCTACTAACGCTGGTGCGGTCCACGATTCCCCCGATTCACCCGGCCGGGCGCCCGTTCATCACCGCGGGCCTGGCTGTCGCCGCCGTCGGATACCGCTGCCGGTCGCTGCGCACGGCGGGCCTGCTGGCGGCGGGTGCCTGCGCGGGCTTCTTCCGCCACCCCCGGCGGGTACCGCCCGCCAGGCCGGGCGTCATCGTCGCGCCCGCCGACGGCGTGATCTGCGTCGTCGACACCGCGGCCCCGCCCGCCGAGCTGAGCATGGGTGCTGCTGCGCTGCCCCGCGTGAGCATCTTCCTGTCGATCTGGGATGCCCACGTGCAACGCGCCCCGGTCAGCGGGGAGGTGATCGCCGTGCAACACCGGCCGGGCCGCTTCGGGTCGGCGGATCTGGCCTCGGCGAGCACCGACAACGAGCGCACCAGCGTGCGCATCCGGACGACCGGCGGCGCCGAGGTGGTCGCCGTGCAGATCGCCGGGCTGGTGGCGCGCCGCATCGTGTGCGACGCCCACGTCGGGGACAAGCTATCGATCGGCGACAGCTACGGCCTGATCCGGTTCGGCTCGCGGTTGGACACCTACCTGCCGCCGGGAGCGGAACCGCTGGTGCTGGTCGGCCAACGGGCACTCGCCGGCGAGACCGTGCTGGCTGAGCTGCCATGATCAACAAGCCCCGCGGCCGGCGGGCGGTGAACCTGCAGATCCTGCCCAGCGCGATGACGGTGGTGTCCATCTGCGCGGGATTGACCTCGATCAAGTTTGCCCTCGAGCAAAAGCCGGTGACCGCGATGGCGCTGATCGTGGTGGCCGCCATCCTCGACGGACTGGACGGCCGGGTGGCCCGCATCCTGGACGCCCAGTCGCGGATGGGCGCCGAGATCGACTCGCTGGCCGACGCGGTGAACTTCGGGGTGACACCCGCGCTGGTGCTCTACGTGACGATGTTGTCGACATGGCCGGTCGGTTGGATGGTGGTGCTGCTGTACGCGGTGTGCGTGGTGCTGCGGTTGGCGCGGTACAACGCGCTGCAGGACGACGGCACCCAGCCCGCCTACGCCCGGGAATTCTTCGTCGGCATGCCCGCGCCGGCGGGCGCCGTCTCGATGATCGGGCTGCTGGCCCTCAAATTGCAGTTCGGCGAGGGCTGGTGGACCTCGGTGTGGTTCCTGTGCATCTGGGTGACGGGGACGTCGATCCTCATGGTCAGCGCGATCCCGATGAAGAAGATCCACACCGTGTCGGTGCCGCCGAACCTGGCCGCTGCGCTGCTGGCGGTGCTGGCGATTTTCGCGGCGGCCGCGGTGCTGGCGCCCTACATCTTGATCTGGGTGATCATCATCGCCTACGTCTGCCATATCCCGTTCGCGGTGCGCAGCAAGCGCTGGCTGGCGCGACACCCCGAGGTGTGGGCCGACAAACCCAAGCAGCGGCGCGCCGCGCGGCGCGCGATCCGCCGGGCACACCCACACCGCCGGTCGATGGCGCGGCTGGGGCTGCGCAAGCCGGGCGGGCGGCCGTGACCCACCCCGACCCGGCCCGCCAACTCACCCTCACCGCCCGGCTGAACACCTCGGCCGTCGACTCGCGCCGCGGCGTCGTCCGGTTGCACCCCAGCGCCATCGCCGCCCTCGGCATCCGCGAGTGGGACGCGGTGTCGCTCACCGGGTCTCGCACCACGGCGGCGGTCGCGGGCATGGCGGCCCAGGACATCCCGGTCGGCACCGCGTTGCTGGACGACGTGACGCTGTCCAACGCCGGGCTGCGGGAGGGTAGCGCGGTGATCGTCAGCGCGGTCACCGTCTACGGCGCACGCTCGGTGACGCTCAGCGGTTCGGTGCTGGCCACCCAGTCGCTGTCGCCGGCTACCCTGCGGCAGGCGCTGCTCGGCAAGGTCATGACGGTCGGTGACGCGGTGTCGCTGCTGCCCCGCGACCTGGGCCCCGGCACCTCGACATCGGCCGCCAGCCGCGCGTTGGCCTCCGCCGTCGGGATCAGCTGGACCTCCGAGCTTCTCACCGTCACCGGCGTCGACCCACCGGGACCGGTCAGTGTCCAGCCGAACTCGCTGGTCAGCTGGGGCGCCGGCATCTCCTGCCAGGCCCCGTCCGGGCCGGTCGGCGTGGCCAGCCCGGAGATTCAGGTCGAGGAGCTCAAGGGCGCCCAGCCGCAGGCCGCCAAGCTCACCGAATGGCTCAAGCTTGCCCTCGACGAGCCGCATCTGCTGAAGGCCTTGGGTGCGGGCACCAACCTGGGTGTGCTGGTGTCGGGTCCGGCCGGCGTGGGCAAGGTGACTTTGGTGCGCGCGGTGTGCGCCGGCCGCAGGCTGGTCGAGCTGGACGGGCCGGCGGTGGGCGCGCTGGCCGCCGACGACCGGCTCAAGACCGTGACGTCGGCGGTGACGACGGTCCGCGGGTCAGGTCGGGAGGGCGGCGGGGTGCTGCTGATCACCGACGTCGACGCCTTGCTGCCGGAGTCCGCGGAGCCGGTGGCCGCGCTCATCCTCACCGAGCTGCGTCGGGCGGTGGCCACCGACGGCGTCGCGCTGATCGCCACCTCCGCGCGACCCGACCAGCTCGATTCCCGGCTGCGCGCGCCCGACCTGTGCGACCGGGAGCTCGGTCTGCCGCTGCCCGATGCCGCCACCCGCAAGGCGCTGCTGGAGGCGCTGCTGAAGCCGGTGCCCACCGGCGAGCTCAACTTCGACGAGATTGCCTCCCGCACACCGGGTTTCGTTGTTGCCGACCTGGCGGCGCTGATGCGCGAGGCGGCGCTGCGGGCCGCGTCGCGGGCCAGCGCGGACGGCCAACCGCCACGGCTCAGCCAGGACGACCTGCTCGGTGCGCTCTCGGTGATCCGGCCACTGTCCCGGACGGGCAGCGAGGAAGTCAACGTGGGCAGCGTCTCGCTCGACGATGTCGGTGACATGGCCGCGGCCAAACAGGCCTTGACCGAGACGTTGCTGTGGCCGCTACAGCACCCGGACACCTTCGCCCGGTTGGGGGTGGACCCGCCACGCGGGGTGCTGCTGTACGGCCCGCCGGGCTGCGGCAAGACGTATGTGGTCCGCGCGCTGGCCAGCACCGGGCAGCTCAGCGTGCACGCGGTCAAGGGCTCCGAGCTGATGGACAAGTGGGTGGGCAGCTCGGAAAAGGCGGTGCGTGAACTCTTTGGCAGGGCCCGCGATTCGGCGCCGTCGCTGGTGTTTCTCGACGAGGTGGACGCGCTGGCGCCGCGGCGCGGGCAGAGCTTCGACTCGGGGGTTTCCGATCGGGTGGTGGCCGCGCTGCTGACCGAGCTGGACGGCATCGACCCGCTGCGGGACGTGGTCGTCCTGGGCGCAACCAACCGGCCCGATCTGATCGACCCGGCGCTGCTGCGCCCGGGCCGGCTGGAACGGCTGGTGTTCGTCGAACCGCCCGACGCTGCGGCCCGCCGGGAAATCCTGCGCACCGCGGGCAGGTCCATCCCGCTGGCCGCCGATGTGGATTTGGACGAGGTGGCGGCCGGCCTGGACGGTTACAGCGGTGCCGACTGTGTGGCGCTGCTGCGGGAGGCCGCCCTCGCCGCGATGCGCCGGTCGATCGACGCCGCCGATGTCACCGCGGCCGACCTGGCTTCGGCGCGCGAAACCGTGCGCCCGTCGCTGGATCCGCTGCAGGTGCAGTCGCTGCGCGCGTTCGCCGCCAAGGTCTTGTGACCGTCCCCGCGCACCCGGTCAGGTCGGCAGCTGGAACTCCACCAGCGCGGTCACCGAGTCCAGCGCCTCGCTCAGGGCCGCCAGCCGAGTGGCCGCCGACGGCGCCGACAGCACGGCGTAGCGATCGGCGGGTCCCATGGGAATCCGCGACGCCAGCCCGTACAGGCGCTGCCCGGCGGTGCCGGCCGCCGACCCGCTGTTGCCCAGCACAGCGTCGCGGCCGGGCAACCGAGCGTGCCGGGCGGCCGCGACTCTCCCGAACAACGCCATCATGCGGTCTTCGATGTCCCGGAACTGGGCAGCGACAGATCTTCGTTGGGCAGCAGCGTCGACTCAAGCGGGAACATGGCCAGCGCGGCGGGTTCGGCCGGCATGCCTAGCTGTCCAGCTCGGCAACCAGCGCGTCGACGACCGCGCGCAGGTCGCCGTCATGCTCCTCGGCGACCCGGCGCTGCCGCTGGTACGAGGCGCCGATTCGGGGGATGTCGGACACCGCGGCCAGCTCCTCGGAGCAATCCAGCGACTTGGCGACCGGCTCCAGCCGAGTCAGCACGTCGTCGAGATCCTCGGTGACCAGTCGCTCGTTGCTGTCGGCGTCGAGGATGACGACCGCGTCCAAACCGTATCGGGCGGCGCGCCATTTGTTCTCTTGCACATGCCAGGGCGGCATCGTCGGCAGCGTCTCCCCGGCGTCCAGCCGCCGGTCCAGGTCGACCACCAGGCAATGCGTCAACGCGACCAGCGCGCCCAGCTCCCGCAGGTTGGAGACGCCGTCGCAGACCCGCACCTCGACGGTGCCCAGATGCGGTGATGGCCTTATGTCCCAACGGATTTCGTCCATGTGGTCAATGATGCCGGTTTTCTTCTGGTCGTAGACGAAACCTTCGAACTCCGCCCACGTCTGGAACTGGAACGGCAACCCGGCGGTGGGCAACTGCTGAAACATCATCGCCCGATTGCTGGCATATCCGGTGTCCTCACCGGCCCACCACGGCGACGACGCCGACAGCGCCAGCAGATGGGGGTAATAGTTGAGCATCGACGAGATGATCGGCATCACCTTGTTGGCCGACGAGATCCCGACGTGCACATGCACGCCCCAGATCAGCATCTGCCGGCCCCACCACTGGGTGCGTTTGATCAGCTCGGCGTAACGCGGTGCGTCGGTCAGCTTTTGGGCCGACCACTTCGCGAACGGGTGCGTCCCGGCGCAGAACAGCTCCATCCCGCGGGCCCGGACGATCTGGCGCGCGGACTCGAGGGTGTCGCGCAAATCCGCCATCGCTGCGGCGGTGCAGTCGCAGATACCGCTGACGATCTCGACGGTGTTGCGCAGCAACTCCTTGTGCACGCGTGGGTTTTCGCCGATCTCGGCGATCACCGCGGTGGCTTCGTTGCTCAGGTCGCGGGTCTGGGCATCGACGAGCGCGAACTCCCACTCGACGCCGACGGTCGGCCGGGGCGAGCGGGCGAAGTCGATGCGCGCGGCCGCCCGGTTAGCCGGCGTGCTAGCCGGAACCGATGACACCGCAGGCCACCCGCTTGCCGGCGTCACCGGTGGTCATCGTGATCTCGTCCGGACCCGGTGTGCCGTTGACCTGGGTGTAGCGATCCGGCGGGATGTTGGCGAAGTTGTCGGCGCCGGCATGAATGATGATCGCCGTCTTGGTACCGGCCAGCAGGTCGGCCATGGTGAATGCGTCCGTCGTGGTCACCAGCGTCGCCGAGCCGTCTGTGCGCACCTGCAGTGAGGTCAGGTCGCCGCTGGCGGGAGTGGCCCGGTGCCCGGGCACGTGGAAGTGGCCGCCGGCGGACAGGAAGTCGCCGGGCGCGCCGCCGGTCGGGGCAACGGAGTTGGGTTCGCACTTGCCCACCTCGTGCAGGTGCACCCCGTGGAAGCCGGGCGTGAGTTTTCCGGTGCCGGTGGTCGCGATCGTGATGGTGGCGAACCCGTTGGCGAATTCGAACTTGGCGGTCGCGACCTGGGTACCGTCGGGTGCCTTAAGGGTGGTCAGCAGGCTTTGCGCGGTGGGCGACGCCTCCTCGTGTTCCCCCGAGGTTCCCGACGGCGCAGGCGATCCGGTCCAGACCGACGGCGTGGTACCCGGTATCGTCGACGCGTGTTGGGGCGACGAGCACGCGGTGATCAGTGCGGCGCACGCAGCCAGCGACAGTGCCGAGGTGGCGACGGCTGCGACGGTGCGGGTATCGGCGGGCATAGGCATAGCGAGAGCCTAACCTGGCGGCGCCGTGCGTCGAACCGACCGGTGCCGCAACCGGCTCAGCCGGTCACCACGACGATAACCCCGGGCGGCTGGTCCAACAGTGCCGAGATGCGGCGTTCGACCGGGGCGCCGAGTTTCTGGCCGATCGCATCGGCGGTGGCCTGCTCACCTTCGGCGTCGGAATAGTAGACCGTGGTGGCCGACACGTCCGCCAGCGAGAGGTTCCCCACTTCGGTGACCCGGAAACCGGCGGCCTTGAGTTGGTCGGCGGCGCGCCCGGCGACACCCTCTTTCCCGGAGATGTTGTAGACCCGCACCTCCGCCTGGGTGGCGGCGGGTTTGACGCTGGTCGAGGTCGGCGCCGTGGTGGTGGTTAGCGTGGACACCGTCGCGGAGTCCTCGTCGGACTGCCCCGACGAGCCCATCGCCTGCCAGCCGAGCAGCAAAAAAATGACACCGAGGAACAACAGCACCATCACCATGGCGCGCAGCGGAAGGCCCGAAGAGTCGGGGACACGCTCACTCATCGAGCCCACTGTAGCCAGAAGAAGGCCAGCACCGACAAAGACAGTGGGATCGGGTGGGGCGGCCGACGGGGGTCAGGTCACCTCGAAGCCGAGGCGGCGCGCGGCCCGTGCCTTTTGGCGGCTGGCCCGCAACCGGCGCAACCGCTTGACCAGCATCGGGTCGGCGGCCAGCGCCTCGGGCCGGTCCACCAGCGCGTTAAGCACCTGGTAATACCGCGTCGCTGACATCGAGAACAACTCTTTGATGGCTTCTTCCTTGACACCGGCGAACTTCCACCATTGACGTTCGAATGCCAGGATGTCGTGTTCGCGACGCGTCAGCCCATCGGTGATTTCAGAGTCGTCCCCCGCTCGATTTGTCCGCGCCATGGCGCTGTCCATATCGCTTCCCCTGGACCCTTCCGGCGAATTCCCAACTTGTCTCGAGTGACTTGGCTTACGTGATGGCATGTTTTGCGCGAATATTGAACCACGCTTGAAACCCTCGAGCGGTAATCCAGACCCGCGAGTCGGCCGACTTGCCCGGATCGCCCGGCGCGACGGCGTTGCCACTGCGGCGACGGCGTGCTCGCTGGCCAAGCGGCCGACGGCACCGGCTCGGCCGATTGCCATGCCTGGCGGGCACACCACGGGCCAACTGTGTCACGCTGGTCACAGCTGCCACATGCGTCTCTGGGCCGGTAGGCACTCGATGCGCCCACCTCGTAGCGACAAGTCGCCACCGGCCACGATTTCCCCCGGCGACACCCACACGGTGTCGCTCCAAGGCGGGCACAACGAACATCCTCCCCGGCAGAGGCGACTGTGGCGGAAGTGACAAACACAGCCATGGCCCGAACGCCCGCCTCTCCCCCGCAAGCGGGTGGTGCCCCCACCCCACGCCGCGACGCGGCGCGCATCGTCGGCAGGCATAAGCTAGCCGACCATGGCAGTCGTACCCATCCGCATCGTGGGAGACCCGGTGCTGCACACTCCGACGACGCCGGTGCCGGTGGCCGCCGACGGGTCGCTCCCGGCGGATCTGGGCGACCTCATCACCACCATGTACGACACCATGGACGCCGCCAACGGGGTCGGCCTGGCCGCCAATCAGATTGGGTACGGACTGCGCCTCTTCGTCTACGACTGCGCCGAGGACCGCGGACAGACCACCCGCCGCCGCGGTGTGGTCATCAACCCGATCTTGGAAACCTCCGAAATCCCCGAGACGATGCCGGACCCGACCAACGACGACGAGGGATGCTTGTCGGTTCCCGGCGAGTCCTTCCCCACCGGCCGCGCCAAGTGGGCCCGGGTCACCGGGCTCGACGCCGACGGCAGCCCGATCGCCATCGAGGGCACCGGCCTGTTCGCGCGCATGCTGCAACACGAAACCGGACACCTGGATGGATTCCTCTACCTGGATCGGCTCATCGGTCGGCACGCGCGCGCGGCGAAACGGGCCGTCAAGGCGCGCGGGTGGGGCGTACCCGGACTGTCCTGGCTGCCGGGTGAGGGACCCGATCCGTTCGGACACTGAATGTCTCCTGGCCGGGCCTCGGAACCCGGGTGACGGCGCCGCGGGCCGCCGACCACGACCAGCAGCGCCGGCCAGGCGGCGCGTTGTTGGCCCGGGGCGTGGGGCCACCCGGGGCTTATACGCACCACGCGGACGGGACCGCGCTGGCCGAGTCGCTGGGTTCCCGACGGCACCATCGCAGGGCCGACGGCGCCTGGCGTACCCCGCGATAACCTCTAGCCATGCCCGACGGCACGGTCGATGGCGGCGAGCCGCCGCGCCCGGCTTCGCCGCCCTTGCGATCGCCGTCCGCCGCAAGCGGGCGGTACCCCCAGCTGCGGCTGGCCACCTGGAACGTGAATTCCATTCGCACCCGCCTGGACCGCGTCCTGGACTGGCTCGCGCGCGCCGAGGTCGACGTGCTGGCGATGCAGGAGACCAAGTGCGCGGACAGCCAGTTTCCCGCCCTGCCGCTGTTTGAACTCGGCTATGAGGTCGCCCACGTGGGCTTCGATCAGTGGAACGGGGTGGCGATCGCATCTCGCATCGGCCTGGACGACGTACAAGCCGGGTTTGACGGTCAGCCCCGCTGGAGCAGCAGGCCGGAGGTGGCCGCCACGACCGAAGCGCGCGCCCTGGGTGCCACCTGCGGCGGTGTGCGGGTGTGGAGCCTGTATGTGCCCAACGGCCGCGCCCTCGACGACCCCCACTACGCCTACAAACTGGATTGGCTTGCCGCGCTGCGTGATACGGCCGAAGGCTGGCTGCGTGACGATCCCACCGCCGCGATCGCGCTAGCCGGGGACTGGAACATTGCCCCGACCGATGAAGACGTGTGGAGCACGGAGTTCTACCGGGGTTGCACGCACGTCTCCGAACCGGAGCGCAACGCGTTCAACGCCCTCGTCGACGCCCAATTCACCGACGTGGTAAGGCCTTTCACTCCCGGGCCCGGGGTGTACACCTACTGGGACTACACCCAGCTGCGGTTTCCGAAGAAGCAGGGCATGCGCATCGATTTCATCCTCGCGTCGCCGGCCTTGGCCGCCCGGGTGATCGACGCGCAGATCGTCCGCGAGGAGCGCAAAGGCAAGGCACCCAGTGATCACGCGCCGGTGCTGGTCGATCTGCAGCCGATATGCGCGTAGGGTAGGGCTGCGGCAGCACTCGTTAGGTTCGCGTGTGCAACGTGGCGGCGCGGGCATTTTTGAAGCTAGCCAGAATCCCCATGACGCCATGCAGTGCGCGGTTAACGGGTGTAGAACAATAGTTAAACCGTTTTGATTAACAAGTAGTCTGGGCCAGGGAGTCATCATGAGTGTCGTCGGCGGAGCGGTCCGCACCGTGGGTCGAACAGTGAATCGTGCTGCGGCGGCGACCACAGCGACCGCCGGCGCTGTTGGTGGCGCGGCGGTGAACGGTGTTGTCGGGGGTGTGAAGGGAGCCGCGGAGGGCATTCAGCGTGGCATCGGCTCGGGCAGCAAGTCGACGGCGGCTGCCGTGCTGGCGTTGGGCGCGCTGGGCGTCACCGGGTTGGTCGAGTGGCCGATCCTGCTGGCCGTCGGCGGCGGAGCGTTGGTGTTGCACCGGCTGACCCGCAAACCCGAGGAGTCCGAGCCGGCGCCGACGGCGAAGCTCACGCCGTTACCCACCAAGGAAGAGCCGGCGCCGGCGAAGGCCGCGCCGCAGAAAGCCCCGACCAAGTCCGCGGCCAAGAAGACCGCTGGCCGACGGGCCGGCACCACCGCGTTGCGCAGCACCAACTGACCGGGACCGCTGTCGGCCGTTGAATATCGCCACATCCATACGACGGTCGTTGCCGTCGCGTGCGATCGTTGCGGGCCTGCAGGCCACCACCGCGCTCACCAACGCATCGATCACCACCGCCGCGGCCGTCGCCGGGGCCCTGGCCAAGGCGGTATCCGGTGAGCTGTCCCGCGAGACACTCGGCCGGCACTGTTGGCGTGGCGAGACCCGCGCCTGGATCGAGGTGCGCGGCCTTGACGGCCACCCAGAACTCGGGCGCACCGTGCTCGAGGAGGTCCGCTCCCACCCCGGCGTCACGTCGGCCAGCCTGAACCATCCGTTGTCGCGCGTCGTCGTCGAATCTGACCGGCCGGACACCTCGCTGCGTGATCTGTGCCGCACCGTCGAGAACGCCGAAAAGGCCGAAAAGCGCCGCCGCCCAGACCAACAGACCGACGCGGCCAGCCTGCCCGGCGATGGTGTGGTGCTGGCGACACGAGCGCTCACCGTGGCCGCCAACGCGGCCGGGCTGGGCATAGCGCTGGCCGGTCGAGCGCTGCGCTTGCCCCGATTGCCGATCACTGTGGTGGCCGGCATTTCGCTGGTGGACTATCAGCCCAGGCTGCGTCGGCTACTTGAGGACCGGATCGGCATATCCGCCACGGACACGGTGTTGACGCTGGCGGTGGCGGCCGCTAACACCCTCGCGCTGTCGCCGGCGTCGTTGTCGGTGGGTCTGACGATGCAGTCGCTGAAGGCGGCCGAATGCCGCGCCCAGGCGCGAGCCTGGCAGCACCATGAACCGGAGTTGGCGCGGCATGCCGACCAACCGGCCACACATGCGCAGCGGCCGCCGCCGGCCGCCGGGTCCGTCGAGCGCAACGCCGCTCGTCTCGCCCTCATCCAGGCGCTCAGCGCCGGGCTGATCGGTGCCGGCACCCGCAACCTGAACATGGCCGCCACCGCGGCGCTGGTGACCGCCCCCAAGGCCAGCCGGACCACACCCGAGGCCTTCGCCGCCACGCTGGGCCGAGGATTGGCCGAGCGGCACGCGGTGCTGCCGCTGCGGCCGGAGAGCCTGCGCCGGCTGCACCGCGTCGACGCGATCGTCATCGACCCGCGGGTGTTGTGCACCGACCGGTTGCGGGTGGCAGGCATCCGCGGGGCCGCCGACGCCGAGCTGTCCGACGCCTGGCAGCGCGCCCAGCTCGCGCTGGAGAGCACCGGCGTGCGCCCGGGCTGGCGCCCGGTGCCCGGCAGCTGGCGCGGTCGGCCGGAGTCCCGGGTCGAGGCGCTGTTTCTTCCCACGCACGACCCGCTGGCCTCGGCGGTGGTGGCCGAGGCACACCGCAGCGGGGCGGAACTGGTCACGGTCGCCGACGACTCGCTGGACGAGCTGCGACCCGCGTTCGACGACATCCGGCCGCTGAAGACCGCGACGCACGGGGCGCTGGACAGGGCCCTGGCCCGCGCGGTGGCCGGCCTGCAGCGGGCGGGCCGCACCGTGGCCGTACTGTCATCGTCTGGCGCGCAAGCGATGTGGTCCGCCGACCTGGCGCTGGGTGTGATCCCGCGGCACGGCCCCCCACCCTGGCAAGCCGACCTGTTGTTGCCCGATCTCAAGGCGGCCTGGCGGATACTGCACGCGCTGCCGGCCGCCAAGACCGCGACCCAGCGGGGCGTCGGAATATCGGCTGGCGCAACGGCTATGGGCTCGCTGTTGATGATTCCCGGTGTCCGCGGCCGCGGGCCGGGCCCGGTTACCGCCGGCGCGGCGGCCGGGCTGCTCTCGGGATACCTGCTGGCACGCGGGGTGATCGGGGCCGAGACGCCGCGCCCGGCCGCCAGCCACGAATGGCATGCCATGTCCGTCGAGCAAGTCCGCAAGGCATTGCCGCCGCCCGACTCCGAGACGCCCGCGCAGCCCGAGGAGGCGGCACCGGGCCCACGGGTGCCGGCCGGCGGCCCGGTGCACGCGGTTTGGCAGCTCGCCAAGGCCGTCCGAGCCGAATTGTCCGACCCGCTGACCCCGGTGATGGCGCTGGGCTCGGCCGCCAGTGCGGTGCTCGGCTCCCCCGTCGATGCGGTGCTGGTCGGGACGGTGCTGACCAGCAACTCGATCCTGGCCGCCGCCCAGCGGCTGCGCGCCGAGAAACGGTTGCACTACCTACTGGCGCAGCAGATTCCGCCGGCCCGCAAGGTGGTCAGCGGTCCCGGCGGTGAGCGGGCCTACGCCCGTGTCGACGCCGCGCACCTGCGGCCCGGTGATGTCATCGAGGTGCGCACCCATGAGGTGGTGCCCGCCGACGCCCGAGTCATCGAGGAGGTCGACGTCGAGGTCGACGAGTCGACCCTCACCGGCGAGTCGCTGTCGGTGGAGAAACAGGTCGAGGCCACCCCGGGCGCGCCGCTGGCCGAGCGTCGCTGCATGGTGTTCGCCGGGACCACCGTGGTGGCCGGCACGGTGGTCGCCCTGGTGACCGCGGTCGGCGCCGACACCCAGCAGCGGCGTGCCGCCGATCTGATCTCCGCCGAGCTGTCCTCGGACATCGGCCTACAACATCAGCTCGGCCAGCTCACCGGGCAGGCGCTGCCCGTCAGCGTGACCGGCGGCGCGCTCGTCGGCGCGCTCGGGCTGGTCCGCCGCATCGGGATGCGCCACGCGGTGTCCAGCGCCATCGCCATCGCGGTGGCCGCGGTTCCCGAAGGCATGCCGCTGGTGGCCACGCTGGCCCAGGCGGCGTCGGCCCGGCGTTTGACGAAATTCGGTGCGCTGGTTCGCATTCCGCGTTCGGTGGAGGCGCTCGGCCGTATCGAGGTGGTGTGCTTCGACAAGACCGGAACGCTCTCGGAGAACCGGCTGCGGGTGGCGCGGGTGCACCCGGCGGCGGGCTATTCCGACGTCGAGGTGCTGCGCTGCGCCGCGCACGCCGCACCGGTGACCAATGGCGGCCCCCAGGTGCACGCCACCGATGTCGCCATTGTCGAGGCCGCCGCGGCCGCGGGCGCCGTCGCCACCGGCAACGATTCCAGCCCCAGTGCGCACCTGCCGTTCCGCTCCGGCAGGTCGTTTTCGGCGTCGGTGACCGGTACCGAGCTGACCGTCAAGGGCGCACCGGAGGTGGTGCTGGCCGCGTGCGGGGACGTCACGGCGATGGACGGTGCCGTTGCCGCGCTGGCCGCCGGCGGGTTACGGGTGATCGCCGTGGCCCGGCGCCGGCTGAGCCCGCTGCAGGCCGAGGCGATCCGGGACAACCCCGATGACATCGCCGACTTCTGCACCGCCGGGCTGACCCTGGCCGGGTTCCTGGGGCTGTCGGACACCCCGCGCCCGGAATCGGCGGGCCTGCTGGCGAATCTGCGGCAGCAACGGGTGGGCATCAAGCTGATCACCGGTGATCATCCGGTCACCGCCAAGGCCATCGCCGAGGAGCTGGGCCTGCCGGTGACCGCCGATCAGGTGATCAGCGGCGCCGAATGGGACTCGTTGTCGCGCAAGGACCAAGAGCGCGTCGTGACCGAGCGGGTGATCTTTGCCCGGATGACACCGGAAAATAAGGTCCAGGTCGTTCAGACGCTGGAGAATGCCGGTGTGCGGACCGTGATGGTCGGCGACGGAGCCAATGACGCCGCCGCTATCCGAGCCGCCACGGTCGGTGTCGGCGTGGTGGCCCGCGGCAGCGACCCGGCGCACTTGGTGGCCGACGTCGTGCTGGTCGACGGCCGCATCGATGCGCTGTTGGAGGCCATCGAAGAGGGACGCCAGCTCTGGCGGCGGGTGCAGGCCGCGGTGTCGGTGCTGCTGGGCGGCAATGCCGGTGAGGTGATCTTTGCGATCATCGGCAGCGCGATCACCGGCACCTCGCCGCTGAACACCCGCCAGCTGCTGCTGGTGAACACGCTGACCGACGCGCTGCCGGCCGCGGCCCTTGCGGTCAGCAAGCCGCGCGGCACCGTAGACCCCACCCTGCGCGGCGCGGATCAGCCCGCGCTGTGGCATGCGGTGGCCATCCGCGGCGTCACCACGGCGGCGGCGGCGACGGCGGCGTGGGCGATGGCCGGGGTCACCGGCTGGCCGCAACACGCGTCCACCGTGGCTCTGGTCGCGCTGGTGGCCGCCGAATTGGGCCAGACCCTGCTGGAGTCCCAGGCGCCGATGGTGGTGCTGACCGCGCTGGGTTCCCTGGGCTTGGTGGGGGTCTTGATCAGCATTCCGGTGGTCAGCCAGCTGCTCGGCTGCACCCCGCTCGGACCGCTGGGCTGGGCCCAGGGTCTAGGGTCCGCGACTGCCGCGACCATCGCGGTGGCCATTGCGACGCGTGTGCTGAGGGATCGGGACACGTCCGGCGCCGAGCCGCCGAAGACGGAGGTTTCCCCGCCGGGCGGCGGTGCGCCGCGGGTTCCGTCCCGTGGACCTCGACCACCCCGACGCGCCACAGCAACGCGTAAAGCTCCCGCAATGGCACGGTCAGCAACCAAGCAATCGACGAAACTAGGGGATCGGCCTGGGCGTCGGTCCTCGTCATACGTGCGACGGTGACCGCACCAGGCTGCCCAGCGGCAAACCCTTCGTTACTGAAAGGCAAATGATGGCGGAAAAGAAGGCGCGACGGGCAACGTCCCAGCGCGAAGCCGTGCAGAAAATCCGGGAGGGCGAGACCTTCGCCGTGAACCTACCGGTGGTAGGTCAGGTGGGGGTGCCGCGACCGGAGCAGCTGGCCTACTACGGCGGTCTGGCCGTCCTGGCCGCCTTCGAACTCATCGACTGGCCGGTCGCCCTGGTGATCGCCGCCGGGCACATCCTGGCGACCAACCAACACAACCGGTTTTTGGAGGAGCTCGGCGAGGCGATGGAAGAGGCTTAAGGTCGCATGTCGAGCCTGCGGTGCGGCTCGGTCACTCGATCGGATTGCGGCACTTGGCTGTGGCGGGCCCCCACCGCCCGACCGTCCAGGCGGCCCGCCGTTGCTGACGGCAGTCGGTGCCGCGTTCACGTCGGCGCTTGCGACGAAGACCACCGCCGCGAATCGACGATGATTACCCCGCGGCGTTGATCACGGCCAGCTTCAGCGCGGCATACCGTTGCCGTTGAGTGTGTTTTAGTGACACGCTCATGCGGCGTTCCCTTGCGGGGTTGGGGTTTTGGCCTCGCGGCGTCCGGCCCCGCATGGGCGGGGTCTTACGGATGCTCCGCCGGCACCGGATGTTCCGGTGTCCGCGCCATGGCCTGTACCAACCGATTCGGTTGGCCCGGGTACCGATGGGGCCGTGGTCCCGACTGGACCACAACTGGCGTAATCCGGCCAGTCACGGAGATTCAGCGCGGCGTTGCGATCGCGGTCGACGACATCGCCGGTGTGCGGACACACCAGCAACTTGTCGATGCGCCATTTGCCGATCAGCCGGCACGGGGCGCCGTCCGGCGCGGTGCAGCCGTGATGGATCTGGCTGGACGCAAACCAGCGATCCGCCACCGTGAGCACCGCGCCGCAACGGGCGGTCTTGTAGGCCAACATCGGCCGGATCGCACCCATCGCCGCATCGCAGACGGCACGCCGATAGGCGCGCCGGCCCATACTGCGTTTCATCGCGGCCACGTCGAGGTCTTCGACCACGAGGTGGCCATAGCGGCCCGCCAGCTCGGTGGTGAGCTGATGGGCGGCTTCGCCGCAGATTCACACACCGGCGATCCAGCCGGGTCAGCTTGGCTTTCGCTGCCCGATGGCCACGCGATCCGCGGATGCGGCGGAAAGCTGGCGCCCGGCCCGCCGCCGCGCAGCAAGCGTGGCTTTCAGTGGGGCCGGATTCGGATATCGGTAATGGTCTGCTCCCCGGTGCGGGTGTCGACGGTGGCCACCGTGGCCAACGTGCGCACCCCCAGATCGACACCGGCGCGCACCGTGGGCCGGGCCACCGTGCGCTCGGTGGCCGGGGCGCAGCGCGTAGCCGATAGAGACGAACAACCGGCCCCAGCGCGCCGAGAGCGTCATGTTCAGAATGCGGGCACGCCCGCTGGCCAGGTGGCGCTGCACACGGCGGGTGTTCTCCTGGATCGCAGCCCGCCGATTACCGGCACGGTGATGGTGCGCCGATCGTCCTCAACGCGCATGGTTCCGGTGGTGAAGCGCACCCGGCCGGGGTCGCGGCGCGCGGATTTGAAGCGCAGAAACCCCACACGGCGACCTCGCCGTGTGCCGTTGCGGCTGGCCGACCAATTGTTCAGCGCCCGCGCCAGATCAGCCAGCCCCGACAAGTAGGCCTCCTTGGAATTGGCGGCCCACCACGGCGCGACCCCATCCTTGGCGCGGTTCCACGCCCACCGCAGTGCACCCAGATCCCAGCACAGCGACTGATGGCCCGGGTCAACAGCTTTAGCGCCCAGGTCGGCTTTCACTTTGGCCAGGCCCCAGTTAAACGCTTTACGTCGCGCGCCGAAATGCGAGCGCACCAACCCCGCTCGATCCGGCTCGGCGGGCCACTCGACCTCGAACTTCGCCGCCGTCACCATCCACCCGGTGGACAACGGCGCGCCGGGTGAACCCGTCGCGGCGTAGCCCTCGGCGTCACCATCGAACAGCTCGAACAGCACCGACACCGACTCCACTGCGCTGCGGTGCGCCTCAAAATCGGCACCCACATCGACATACCGCGACAACCTCGGCGCGCCATCGGGTTTCGGCTTACCCGCCAGATGCGCGCCGCCAGTGGCCGCGGCCACCTTTGCGGCCTGCGCCTGGGTGCGCATCCCGACGATCATGCGACCTCACCCGGGTTCCGTTTGGCCGCGGCAAGCGCGCGCATCGCGCGATTACGGGCTCCGCGGCGCCCATAAAGCCGCGCACACATCGACGTGAGCACCTCGATCATGTCGCGCACCAGATCATCGGTGGTCTCGCCAGGATCGGCCACCACGATTCGGCGGCCCTGAGCCGCAAGCACCGCTTCGAGGTGCTCCACCCCGAAACGGGCCAACCGGTCACGATGCTCCACAACGATCACCTTCGCATCCGGGTCCGACAACATCCGGCGCAACTTCGGGCGTTTGCCATTCAGACCCGACCCGACCTCGGTAACGACTCCCCCGCAAGCGGGTGGTACCCCCAGCCCCACCGTCAGATCCTGCTCGGTGGCCCACGCCCTCAACCGGGCCACCTGGCGATCCAAATCGGCGCGCTGATCATGGCTGGACACCCGGGCATAGATCACCACACCACCCGCCGCGGCATCGCCCGCCGGCGTCGTGCGCACCAGAATCAACCGACCCACCCGCTCGGCGGGCACCGGCAACGCCCCCTCCCGAAACCACCGATAGGCGGTATGCCGATTCACCCCCACCGACGCCGCCCAATCCGCCAAATTCACAGCACCCATTAGAACACACTAACGCACACTCAAATACACTCGACACCCAACAGTTCGCCAACCCCCGGGGCAACGTTCCGCGTCGAACGCCCGTGCCACGGTAAACCAGGCACCCCCTTTTGGTGCCGTTTTGGGATTGTGCCGGTGACGCGATTACTAGACTTACCGGCGAGTGCTGGGGGTTCTGGTGGAGGTATGCGATGTCATTTGTGAGCGTCGTGCCGGAGTTGGTGGTAGCGACGGCTGCGGATCTGGCAAGCATTGGGTCGGCGCTCGATGCGGCCAACGCGGCGGCGGCGGCCGAGACCACCGGGGTGCTGGCCGCGGGCGCCGATGAGGTGTCGGCGGCGATCGCGGCGCTGTTCGGCGCGCACGGACAGGCCTATCAGGCGCTCAGCGCCCAGATGTCGGCTTTTCATGCGCAGTTCGGACGAGCGTTGACCGCGGCGGCGCGCTCGTATGCGGCCGCCGAGGCGGTCAACGCCTCGGCGGCCCAAAGCCTGGAGCAGGACCTTCTGGCGCTGATCAACGCGCCCACCCAGGCGCTGCTAGGACGTCCGCTGATCGGTGACGGCGCCAACGGCGGGCCGGGACAAGACGGCGGGCCCGGGGGGTTGCTATACGGCAACGGCGGCAACGGCGGCACCAGCACCACCGCCGGGGTGGCCGGCGGCAACGGTGGCGCGGCCGGGCTGATCGGCAACGGCGGGGCCGGTGGTGCCGGCGGGGCCGGGGCGCCTGGGGGTGCGGGCGGGGCCGGGGGGTGGCTGTTCGGTCATGGCGGGCCGGGGGGTGCCGGCGGGACCGGCTTCCTAGCCGCGGGCGGGGCCGGCGGGGCCGGAGGCAGCGGCGGGCTGCTGTACGGCAACGGCGGAGCCGGCGGGAACGGCGGGGAGGGCGACGGCGGTGGGGGCGGTGGGGCCGGCGGTCGCGGCGGCAAGGCCTGGCTGATCGGTGCCGGCGGGGCCGGCGGGACCGGCCGTGCTCAAGGGACGGCGGAACCGGCGGTGCCGGCGGTGACGCCGGGCTGTTGTACGGAGACGGCGGCGCTGGCGGGAACGGCGGGAACGGCGGTTTCGGCGGCTTTGCGGCGGCTGGTGGGAACGGCGGCGGCGGCGGACGCGGCGGCATCGGTGGGCTCATCGGCGGCGGCGGCGCGGGTGGGGCCGGCGGAAACGGCGCTAGCACCAATCAATTTGCTACTGGTGGATTCGGTGGCGCCGGCGGTGACGGCGGAGCAGCCAGGCTGATCGGCAGCGGCGGGGCCGGCGGCGCCGGCGGCACCGGCAGCCAAGGCGGCGCCGCCGGCGGTGACGGCGGTGACGGCGGGAACGGCGGCAACGGCGGGGCCGGTGGGGCGCTGTTCGGTAACGGTGGGGTCGGCGGGACCGGCGGGGACGGCGGCGAGGGTGATATAGATCCCGGCGGTAAGGGCGGCAGCGGCGGTCATGGCGGCAACGCCGTCGGGTTGATCGGCAACGGGGGCAACGGCGGCGACGGCGGCAAGGGCGGGGCCGGCACCCCCGTGGGCACTGGTGGGGGCGGCGGCAGCGGCGGCGGCCGCGGGCTGCTGTCCGGTGCCCCCGGCGCACCCGGAACGCCGGGCTGACACCGCTTGCCCGGCCGTACGCGCCGCGCCCGCGCGTTGCGCTAGCGTGGGTGGTGCCCGGCGACGATGCGAATCGCGGCGCGATTCGAGCAGGAGCCGGGCAATCGAATACCGTCCAACCAATCCACGCGGGAGCGCGCGCCGAGCGTGCTGAGAGGACGGCTGGGGCCGTCGACCGTCTGAACCTGACCGGGTAATGCCGGCGTAGGGAGATGACCATGACCGTGACCGTTCAACCGTCGGTGACCACCGGCCCGATCGCCGGCAGCGCCAAGATCTACCGCGACCTCGACGGATTCCCCGGCCTGCGGGTGCCGTTTCGGCGGGTGCAGCTGTCCACCGGGGATCACTTCGACCTGTATGACACCTCCGGGCCCTACACCGAGGCGGACGCGGTGATCGACCTGACCGCCGGGCTGCCACCCCGGCCCGGGGTGGTCCGCGATCGGGGCACCCAGCTGCAGCGGGCCCGCGCCGGGGAGATCACCGCCGAGATGGCGTTCGTCGCCGCCCGCGAGGGCCTGCCCGCCGAGCTGGTGCGCGACGAGGTGGCCCGCGGGCGCGCGGTGATCCCGGCCAACCACCACCATCCCGAGAGCGAGCCGATGATCATCGGCAAGGCGTTTGCGGTCAAGGTCAACGCCAACATCGGCAATTCGGCGGTGACGTCCTCGATCGCCGAGGAGGTCGACAAGATGGTGTGGGCCACCCGCTGGGGGGCCGACACCGTGATGGACCTGTCCACCGGCAAGGATATCCACGAAACCCGGGAATGGATCCTGCGTAATTCGCCGGTGCCGGTGGGCACGGTGCCGATTTATCAGGCGCTGGAGAAGGTCAAGGGGGATCCGGCCAAGCTGTCCTGGGAGATCTACCGCGACACCGTGATCGAGCAGTGCGAGCAGGGTGTGGACTACATGACGGTGCACGCCGGGGTGCTGCTGCGGTATGTGCCGCTGACCGCCAAACGGGTCACCGGCATCGTGTCCCGCGGGGGGTCGATCATGGCCGCCTGGTGTTTGGCCCATCATCGGGAGTCGTTTCTGTACACCCACTTTGAGGAGCTGGCCGACATCTTCGCCCGCTACGACGTCACCTTCTCCCTCGGTGATGGGCTGCGGCCGGGGTCGATCGCCGATGCCAACGACGCCGCGCAGTTCGCCGAGCTGCGCACCCTGGGCGAGCTCACCAGGATCGCCAAAGCCCGCGGCGCCCAGGTGATGATCGAGGGCCCCGGGCACATCCCGATGCACAAGATCGTCGAAAACGTGCGCCTGGAAGAGCAGCTGTGCCAAGAGGCCCCGTTTTACACGCTGGGTCCGCTGGCCACCGACATCGCCCCGGCCTATGACCACATCACCTCGGCGATCGGGGCGGCCATCATCGCCGCGGCCGGCACCGCGATGCTGTGCTATGTCACCCCCAAGGAGCACCTCGGGCTGCCCGACCGCAAGGACGTCAAGGACGGGGTGATCGCCTACAAGATCGCCGCGCACTCCGCGGATTTGGCCAAGGGTCATCCCCGCGCGCAGCAGCGCGACGACGCGCTGTCCACGGCGCGGTTCGAGTTCCGCTGGAACGACCAGTTCGCGCTGGCGCTGGACCCCGACACCGCGCGGGAATTCCACGACGAAACCCTGCCCGCCGAGCCGGCCAAGACCGCGCACTTCTGCTCGATGTGCGGGCCCAAGTTCTGCTCCATGCGCATCACCCAGGATGTCCGCGACTACGCCGCCGCGCATGGACTCGACAGCCAGGAAGCGATCGAAGCGGCCATGGCCGAAAAGTCCCGCGAGTTCGCCGAGCACGGCAGCCGGGTGTATCTGCCGATCACCCCGTGACGTTGCTGCCGCTACCGCCGCCGGGTACCACCCCGTTGCGGGTGCTGACCATCGCCGGATCGGACTCCGGGGGTGGCGCCGGCATCCAGGCCGACCTGCGCACCATGGCGCTGCTGGGGGTGCATGCCTGCGTGGCGGTCACCGCGGTGACCGTGCAGAACACGGTGGGCGTCAAGGGTATTCACGAAGTTCCTGACGATGTGGTGGCCGGCCAGATCGAGGCGGTGGTCACCGACATCGGCATCCAGGCCGCCAAGACCGGGATGCTCGCCTCGGCCAGCATCGTCGCCACCGTGGCCGCCACCTGGCGCCGACTCGACCTGAGCGTGCCGCTGGTCGTCGACCCGGTGTGCGTGTCCATGCACGGAGATGCGCTGCTGCCGGCCGCCGCCCTAGAAACCCTGTGCACCCACCTGTTTCCGTTGGCCACCCTGGTCACACCCAACCTCGACGAGGTGGCCCAACTGGTCGGCATCGACGTGGTCGACGCCGACTCGCAGCGCGCGGCGGCCACCGCCCTGCACGCGCTGGGCCCGCGGTGGGTGCTGGTCAAGGGTGGACACCTGCGCTCCTCGGACACCAGCCGCGACCTGCTCTATGACGGTGCCGACTGCTACGAGTTCGCCGCGCCGCGGCTGCCCACCGGCAACGACCACGGCGGCGGGGACACGCTGGCCTCGGCGGTGGCCTGCGCGCTCGCGCACGGGTTCAGCGTGCCCGACGCGGTCGGCTTCGGGAAACGGTGGGTGACCCAGTGCCTGCGCGCCGGCTATCCGTTGGGCCACGGCCACGGCCCCGTCTCCCCCCTGTTCCGGCTGTGATGAACCTCGATGAGATCGCGGGCATCGCCCACCGGCCAGCCGGGGCTCCCCAAGGGGTGGTGGTGCTCACCCACGGCGCCGGCGGCAGCCGGGAATCCCCCCTGTTGCACCAGGTTTGCCACGAGTGGGCGCGGCACGGCTGGCTGGCCGTGCGATACAACCTGCCCTACCGACGGCGCCGGCCCACCGGACCACCGTCCGGCTCGGGGGATACCGACCGTGCCGGCATCGTCGAGGCGATCCGACTGTGCCGCGGCCTTGCCGACGGCCCGCTGATCGCCGGCGGCCACTCCTACGGCGGCCGCCAAACCTCCATGGTGGTGGCCGTCAAACACGCACCCGTCGACGCATTGACGTTGTTCTCCTACCCGCTGCACCCACCCGGCAAGCCGCAGCGGCCCCGCACCGAGCACCTACCCGACATCACCGTGCCCACGGTGTTCACCCACGCCACCTCCGATCCCTTCGGCACAATCGCCGAGCTACACGCCGCCGCGGCGCTGATTCCCGCGCCCACCCAGATCGTCGAGATCACCGGCGCCCGACACGACTTGGGCTCGAAGACCCTTGACGTCGCCGGCCTGGCGGTCGCGGCGGCGTTGCAGCTGATTCGCAGCCAAACAGCGTGACCTGCATCAGCTTTCGCACACACGCCTGGGCGTACGCCGAATCCTGCGGGCTCACCATCCGCCCCAGATCGACCACCAACGCCATCGCGGCAGGCACCAAAAACCGCGCCTGCGCCGGCGTCAGCGACGGCCGCGCGGCAGTCAGCAGCCGCACCCACGAATCGACCGTCGACAGCTGCACGTTGTGCAGCACCATCCGGTCGGCGGGTGTCAGGTTGACCCGTTCGGTGTAGTAGACGGCTAACAGTTCGGGGTTGGCGAAAGACGTTGCCACGTAGGCATCGATCAGCAACGTCAACGCCTGACCGGGTTCGGTCAACGCACCCAGCACCGGTGACAGCTGGCCGGAAATCCGGTCGGCGGCGCGCCGCAGGCCGGTCGCCAGGATTTCACACTTGCCGGAAAAGTAGCGATAGATCCCGGACACCGGTATTCCGGCAGCCGAGGCGATCTGCGCCATGCTGGTCGCCGAATAGCCGCGGTCGTTGAACAAGGCCATCGCCGCGTGCAGCAACGCCTCGTAGACGCCGGCATCCTCGGCGAAGATCCGCCACGACCCGGGACGGGCAACAACGTCCCCGGGCATCGGCAGCTCGGCGGCAAGGATCGCCCAGGCGGCCGCGCTCAGCAGAGCGCGGATCTCGTCGGCCGGTAAGCGCTCCGTGTGATCGACCACGCTGCCGATCACGCTGAGCACCCCCGCCGACAGCAGCCACCGCTGCCTGGGCGCCAACGACGGCCGAATCACCATGAGCGGCTTTTGAATTCGCCGGTTCACCAGTTTCAGCTGACCGGATAGCGTGGCCTGATCCTCGGCGCGCAGATACCGGGCCTGCCAGCGATACAAGCCGCCGCAAGCGCGGTTGTCCAGGGTGACGTCGACGAGGGCGCCGACCAACCGGTCCAGCAGGGTGGCCGGGTCGGCGGATTCGTCCAGCTCGGTGCCGTCGACAAGTTGCTGACTCAGCCCCAGCACGGCGCCGCGGAACAGGTCGTACTTGCCCGCATAGTGCCGGTACAGCGCGGCGGCCGAGACCCCCACCCTGGCCGCGATGGTTTCCATGCTGACGGCGTGATAGCCCTGCGCGCTGAAGGCCTCGGCGGACACGCGGGCGATCTGCGCCTTTCGGTCCTTGGGCCGCCGGCGAAAGCCAGCGGCTGCGGATGCGCCGGGTGCGGCGCTGATCGTCGACACCGCCTCACCCTAGCCCGGCCGACTATCGAAGCGGCAGAATCTGGCTTAACATCATCGGCACTCGGGGTTGAAATTTGGTGGCAGGAACGCAGCATCTGCCCGAATTCACCATTCACATCAGCAGGGGAGAAGCTGTGAGTCACCGGCAGATGTACATCGGGATCGCGGGCCTGCTGCTGGCGCTGCTGGGGTTGGCGGCCCTGTATTTCCCGGTTTACCTGGATCAATACGACATGTATGGCATCAAGGTCACCTGCGGCAACGGTTTGCGCTCCGACCTCACCCAGGCCCATCAGGCCAACAGCGGTGCCTTGGTGACGCGGTGTGACACGGCGCTGTTGGTGCGACGGGCCTGGGCGATCCCGGCCGTTGCCATGGGATGGCTACTGGTCACCGGTTTCCTGGTGGTCTGGGTGCACAACGGTCAGAAACAGGACCGGGTTGCCTAAAACGGGGGTGGCTCCTCGGGCGGTGCGGGGCCTGCCGCCGGCGGTTGTGGTGCGGGTTTGCCCGCTGCGCGCCTAGAGCAAGGTGATTGTGACGGGGATACCGAGCTGATCAGTGGCATCGGCCAAGCGGGTGTCGGTGGTGATCACGGAGGCGGAGCGTTCGGCAGCGACGGCGACATACAAGCCGTCGTAGATCGAGATGTTGTGCCGCCAGGCCCAGGCGGCACGCAGGAGCAGTGCATCGGGGAGCACGTATTCAATGGTGAGTGCGGTGGCGGTCTCGACGGCGGCCTCGGCATCTTCGGGCGCCAATTGGCCGCGCAGTACGGCTTTGTGCAGGGTGCGCAGCACCTCGCCCGGCATGTGGGCGGGCGCAAGCCAGCTGTCGTCGCCGATTAGTGTCGTGCGTGCGGCGTCGCCTTGGGGAGTGCCGCTCGTGAGCGCCAAGACCAGCACGGCTGCGTCCACCACGATCACGGGCGGAACTCATCAGTCGCGGTCGGCGCGGATGGCGGCCGCCACTTCCTCGGCTGTCATGGTAAGGCTGCGATGACTAGCCAACGCCTCCAAGAGCTGCCGGTTGCGTTGAGCCTGGTACTCCCGTTCCAACAGCGATCGCAGATACGTTTGGGTGGACTGGCCGCGCGCCTCGGCGCGGGCGGCGAGCGCGTCGCGAACTTCTTCGGGGACATCTTTGATCTGAATCGCAACTGCCATAGCCACAACCTACCACATGTGCATGACATGCACATGTGGTATCTGCATGTACCTGCTATCCTCAACTACAACCCAAACTCCAGGTTGTGCGTCATTCAGACTACCGACGGAAAATTTGTTTCAGCGTTCGAGTTAAGTCCTGCACAAATTGAAAATGTAGTAAACAAAGGGGCGTTAGGGGGTGGTGACTGATGTCATCCTCTAGTGCAGCGGTCAGACGTATGACCGCAAAGTACAGAGAGTTGATCTCGAGCTTCATCAACCGCGAGATATCTGCTCAACATTTCGAATCTTCTTACCTTGCATTATTTAAACACGGTAAAGATCAATTTCCTGGTCCCGAGTTTAATGTTCTTGAGGGGCTGTTCTTTGACGTCGATGACTACGTTGCGGACCCCGAATTACGTAGAGACGTGCACGGCCTGGATGATGAAGAATTGCGTGCTTGTGCGCGTGAAGCCTACCGAAAGCTCTACGAGACATAGATTGGCTGATTGGGGTCAATCTGGCCGTGCCGTTCACCAACAACGGCAACGAACGCGATCCGTGGCCGACGTGCGCGCCCGTGGCCTGGCCTGGTGTTTTAGGGGCCTTCGAGTAGGTTGAGGCCGCAGTCGGCGCTGAACGCGGTGAGTCGGCGCGAATCGCGGTGCGCTGGCTCGATCCCAAGACCGGCATGGAATTCGCCGCCGGTGCGCCCGTGTCCCCGATAGAAAGATCGGCCATCCGAGGGCCCAGTGATACCTGGCCAACTTGCCGTCGGACCTCTTCGCGTGCCCGCCAAGCCACGGCCCGCGAGGCTTCCAGCCGGAGAACCTGCGCTGCCCAAACCACCGGTCTCCGGGCCGGTCGAGGCACCCGCATCGGCTAAGGTGCCGGTCGACCGCTATCCCGGATAGCGCGAGTAGCACCCGTCCATGTCGCCGGTCACCCCGGCGCGGAACGCGGCTATCCGGGTGAAGCCGGCGGGCACGCTGATGCCGTCGGCGTCACTGGCCACCATGTGGTTGGTGAGCAGCCCGGACACCGCCTCGTCGAGATCACCCGCGGTCAGGACGAGTTCCTGACCGGACGGCAGTTCGATGGGCTCGGCCATCTTGCGGTGGCCGACACCGGTCAGGCATGCCGTCCGTAGCGCCGTCCACGGGCTTTGCATCGCCAGGCCGCGTTCATGTTGGACCGCCAGCGCGTACCTCGACATCACGACCGACAGGGCGGTGTCGTCGCCTTGGGGCAGGCTGTCTTCCTCGGGCCCGGCGACCTTGCCCAGCGCCGCCAGGGCGGCCAGGTCGACCGCGATGGTGTTGGTGGCCGGGCAGTAGGACGCCGGCGGGCTGGCCTTGGCGTCGCGGCAACCGGTCTGCTGATAGGTCAACGTCGGCGGATTCTTGGGCGAGAAGATCTTGCCCATCAACTCCATCAGCGTCGTCAAGGTGTCTTCGTCGATCGCGACCTCACCGGTCTCCGGGTTTCCGCTGGGATCGACGCGCAACGTGGTCGGCAGGTCACCGCGGCGCTGTTCAATCTCGGCCTTGTTGATCGCCGCACAGGCCGGGGTGCCGCTGATGAAGCCCATCTGAAAGGCGCTGATCCGGTCCAACGCCGAGCCGTGCTCGTCGTCGTTCTCCGCGTCGGCCTCCATCACGGGGTCTCGGGTGGTGATGATCCCGGCGAGCACATGGTCGAGCCCGTCCGCGGTGCTCAGCGTGAACCGCGGCGACTTGCCTTCGGCCACCCACCACAGATAGACCCCCGCGAAGCAGTCGGCTTGCTGCTCGCGAACGATGGTGGGGTCCTTCTTGGTGACCAGCCTCGCCATAATCTGCAGCGCGTGGCCGTATTCGTGGGCCAACACACCGTTGACGGCCATGTCGCCGAAAAATTTCTGCGCGACGGCCATGAACACCCCACGATCCCAGGCGATCATGTTGCAGCGGGCGGTGAAGAAGGCGTTGACCAGCTGGTAGGTGTCGTTGTAGCAGACGATCGGGCTGTTGGGGTCGGTGGAGTCGTAGGACACCAGCTTGTCGACCGGCCTGAAGGTGCCCTTCAGCGCTTCGCCGTAGACCGCCTTCCAGTACTCCTCGATGTCGTTGACCGACAACAACGACAGCTTGTCGATCGGCCCGTTGTTGGTGTTGATCACCTTGCCCGTCGGGGCCGGCCCGTTGGGCCTGGCCCCGCTGGGACCGTTGGTGGCCGGCAGACCGCCAACCCGGAACGGGTCGTTGAGAACCGACAGCCCGCGGCCCTCGACGATGGTGGTACAGCCAGCCACCACCACGGCCACGCCCAGGCAGGCCGTCGCCGCCCGCACCGACGCAAGGACCGTGCGCGAGCGCCCCCGCCGCACGTGACGTCGATTCCGCCCGCGGTTATTCATTTGACCAACCCCATCCCACCGACCTGCCACCAAGAAACCCCAATTCTAGATCGGCCGGCAACCCGTGCCGCCTGTGCATGGCGGCCCGCCCGCTACGACATCCGCGTGCGATGGCGCTTGTCATGGGGTGTGACGCCGTTAGGGCCGGTGATCGACTCGGCATAGCTGCCCACCGCGAAGGCGACCCCCGCGCCCATGATCGCCAACGCTTCCCGGTTGATGTTGGCCACCGTGTCGCGCACGCTCTGGTAGTTGGGGTCGAACGCGACACCGGCCTGGCCGCCCCAAAGTCGCGCCTGCACAGTGGTTTTCGTCTGCGACGCGCCGGTGGTCAGGCCTCCGACCGGCACGCCCGCGACCAGAAAGGGATGGTAGTCGGCCCGGGTGTGCAGCGGCATGTCGGCGGGGCGCTTGCCGGCCAGGTTCAGATAGCCGGCCAGCGTGCGCTCGATGCCGGCCGAACCCTCCGGCACATCCGCGGGCGCCACACCGGGGCCGGCCGGACCGGACTGGTCGCCATCATCGGTGAAGAACCCCGCGTTCGGCGATCCCAGCATGTCGAAATTCAGATACAGCGCGATGTCGTTGAGCTGATCGGTGTTCAGGCCGAAGACGTAGTCCAGCGCGCCGTGCAGGCCGTCCTCCTCGGCGCCGAAGAACACGAATCGAACCGCGTTGGTCACCGGTGGCAACGGGCCCAGCTGCAACGCGGTTTCCAGCACCGCCGCCACCCCCGAGCCGCCGTCGTTGATGCCCGGACTGTTACCCGGACTGTCCAGATGCGCGCCGACCACCACCACCTCGTTGGGCGCGCCAGTCTTGGTCTGGGCCACCACGTTTCGCGACGTGATCGTGACATTCTCGGCGTCCAGCACCAGGCGCACCGGGCCGGTGGCGCGTGCCAGCGCAGCGCCGCCGTTGGCGCCGACCACCGCGACCGGCACCGTCAGCCGGTGGTAGTAGCCGGGAGTAAACAACCCGGCAGGGGCGCCTTGAGTACCGGGCTCGCTGACCACGATCAGCGCCGCCGCGCCCCTGGCCAGCGCGCTGTCTTGTTTGTCGACCACCGAACAGCGGGTATCGTCGACCACCGCGATCGCGCCCGACGGCAGCACCGAGGGGTAATCACCCGGGGAGCACCCGGCCGGTCGTGCGGGTGCAGCCACCGGGCCGGTCAGACCACCGGGTGGCGTCCGAACCAGCAGCGACGCCTGATCGACGGGGTAGCTGCGGCCGGCGATTGTCACCGCCGGCTTACCCGGCGACGCGGTGGACAACCGCTCGAACTGCGGTGTGGACACCTCGAAACCACTGCCGCGCAACGCTTTCACCAGATACTCGACGCTGGCGTCGTAGCCCGCCGTGCCCGCCGCGCGGTTTCCGTTGTTGGCGTTGGCGATCTCCTGCAGCGCGCGCAGGTGGCTCAACATCGCATCCGCGGTCACCTTCGCGGCCAGCGAACGACCCAGGTCCGGCGCGGCGGCGGGCGGTTGCGGCCGGGGCGCCGAACATCCGGCCAACAGACAGCCCAGCACCAGGGTCGCGCCCAGCCCCCGCGTCACCGACCGCCTCATGGCTTCACGAGCACGTGGCGTGTGCGATCGTCGATGCCCGGAACGCCGTTGCGGCCGGTGAGATCTTGCGCGTACAGGCCCACGGCGTAGGCCACACCGCCGCCGTTGATATCCAGCGCGACCCGGTCAATATGGTCCAGGGTGTCGGTTTTTTGGTGGTAATTGGGATCGAACGGCTCGTCGGCGGTGCCGCCCCACAGCTTGGCCTGCTCCGGCGACTTCTTGACCTCCGCGCCGGAGAACAACCCACCCGACGGGATGCCCGCCAGGGCGAACCCGTCATAGTCGGAGCGGCCGTCGAACGAGGTGTCCTGGGCGGTCTTGCCGACCGACTTCAAGTAGGCCACGAACGTGCGCTCGATACCGGCCGAGCCTTCCGGAACCACCGGCTGGCCACGAGCGTCCAGTGGCAGCGACTGGTCTCCGTCGTAGGTGAAGTAGCCCGGGTTGGGCGATGCCAGCATGTCGAAGTTCAGGTACAGCGCAATGCTTTTGAGCGCTTCGATGTTCAGCGACTCGACGTAGTTGCGAGATCCGATCAGCCCGAGTTCCTCCGCACCCCAGAAGCCGAACCGTACCGCGTTGCGCACGCGTGGCGAGTTCCCCAGCCGCACCGCGGTTTCCAGAACCGCGGCCACCCCGGAGCCGTTGTCGTTGATGCCCGGCCCCTCGGGCACGCTGTCCAGGTGTGCGCCGGCCATCACCACGTTGGTGGGCGACCCCGTCTTGGTTTGCGCGATGACGTTGCGGGCCTTGAAACTCTTGGTGCTCGCGGTGAGCTTGACGGTTGCCGGTCCGCGCTGTGGGCGCAGTTGCAGTCCCACCGATTTGGTGACGCTCACCACCGGGATCTTGACGTCGGTGTTGGCTCCCAGGGTGCCCCCCATCGACTGCTCGTCGACATTGTCGACGATGATCAGCGCCACCGCACCCACCTGCGCCGCCGCGTCCTCCTTCTGCGCGAACTGGCAGTTGCCGCGATCCACCAGCACGACCGCGCCTTTCACCGGCAGGTTGTCGTAGTCCGACGCGGAGCAGCCCGGGCTGTCGTCGGCCGGCGCCAGCACTAGAGGTCCGGTCACCCCGTCGGGCGGGGTGCCCAGGCTGTACTCCAGCGCGTGCGCTTCGGCGGTCAGGCCACCGACCGCCACCGACCCCTTCTCGGCCTGAAACACCCGGGCGGAAAATTCTGGGGTTTGGACGTCAAAACCGCTGTTGCGCAGCGTGTTGACCACATAGTCGACGCTGGCCTCATAGCCTGGGGTGCCCACCGCCCGGGTGCCGCTGTTTGCGTCGGCGATCTCCTGCAACTTCGACAGGTGAGCCATCATCGCGTCGGTGGTCACCTTGCCGCGCAGCGTGGCCGCGAACTCGGCCGCGGCGGGGTCGCTGGCAACGGGCCGCGACCGACTCGACCACCGGACACAGCCCACCAGCAGCACGGCAACGACCGTGACCACGGCCAGCACGGCCGGCATGGACCTCGACTTGCGCAGCATCGCGCCCAGACTAAACCGCGGCTGCGCTGCCGCGCCCACTGACCACCGGGGCCGTCCGCCGATGACCTCGGCCGCCGCGGCGATCAGACGAACAACGCGGTGAACGGCGCGATCGGAATGTTGCGCACCACAAACCAGGTCACCGTCAGTGACAGTGCCACCGCGGGCGCCCCGCGGCGGTGCTGCCAACTCCCGATGCACCGGCCCACCAGGCGCCCATAAGTCCACGCCAGGTAGGCCCACACCAACAGCGCCACCGCCGCCAGGCCCAGCGCGTTAAACCTTGGCGGCCGCCAGCAGATCGCCGTGCATCAGGCTGTGCAGCATTCGCAGGCTGCCACATCCTGGGCAGTCGATTCCCAACAGAGCCTTGGTGGGGCAGGTCGGCAGCGGGCCGTTCGGGGTTGTCGGATCCGCCACCCAGATGGCGGCGCACATCAGCGTCGCGGCCGCGGCCACCACCAGCGGCGCATTCAGACTGCGCGGCACCGACCCTGGGCGGGTCACCATCGGCGCAACCCCTCGAACCCTCGAGAACCCCTTAAACCATCGTCGCGACCATCGCCGTGGTCGACCTGTCGACGTTCACCGCGCCCACCGCCATCAAGATGCCGTAGATGACGTAGACGACAACGCCAATGACCGCCGACCAGGTCACGAACTTCGTGGCACTATCGGCGGACGCCCGCGCCTCGGCGTCACGGCCCCGTGCCCACAACCCGTTGACCTGGCTGGACTTGACGATCGCGACGATCCCCAGCGGAAGACAGCAGAACAACGTCACCAGAATGGATCACACCAGGTGGTTGTTCGGTGCTTGCCCGGCGAGCGACTGCTGCGGCGGATAACCGGGCGGTGGTGGTTGTGTCATCGACTCTCCCGATGAACGTGAGCTGACGTGCAGCGGTGCCTACCCCACCCGAGCGGCGTGCGCGTCGGCACCACTCGAATCGGAAAATCCCGGTTGCGCGCATCGACCCGTCCCGCCGGGCGGCACGCACTCGCTCAGCTGTGGATGAAACAGCCTGGCATTGTCAATGTTTCACCATCACGTGTTACCCAGTAAGACCATGGCCGCGCCCCGCGGGTCGAGCAGCAGGCCCTGTTCTTCGGTGAGCTCCACAAATAGACTCCGTGGAGTCGGCGCAACCGCACGGCCGTAAGGAGTCATCGATGTCTCACCGCACCAACACACTGCGAACCGCCACGGTTGCAGCGATCATGGGTAGCTTCGCCTGGCTGGGCACCGCCACCGCGACCGCGGACCCCACCGGCACATCGGCAGATATCGACACGCTGGCCGCGTCGCTATCGAAGGGCTACGGGCTCAACAACTGCACCCCCCAGACGATCACCAACGGTGAATTAGCCGTGCTTTCTTGCGGGCACAGCCCCGACTCGGCCGGACCCGTGCAAGGCAAGTACATCCTTTTCGCCAACGCCGACGATTTGAAAGGCTCCTTCAAAGCCAGCATCAAAGACGAGACCCTGACCGCTTGTGGGGACAGCGGCCAATCGCCGACCACATGGCGTCAGGGCAGTTCCGGCGCCACCGCCGGGCAGGTGGCCTGCGGGACCTATCAGGGTGCCGCCGAGATCATCTGGACCACCGACGCCAAGAACGTCCTGAGCTACATCCGCGCAGCCAACAACGACGTCGACGCCCTCTACCGGTGGTGGCGGACCAACGGCTGACGCTTCCCGGCCCGCATCGTCGCCGGGCTGGGGCTCAATTGCCCAGCTCCTCAGCGGGCCGCTTCCCGGCCCGCATCGTCGCCGGGCTGGGGCTCAATTGCCCAGCTCCTCAGCGGGCCGCTTCCCGGCCCGCATCGTCGCCGGGCTGGAGGCTTGCGCCCAAAAGCGTTTGGGGATACGCCCGGCCCGGCGCGCCAGATACCCCGCGGTGACGGCGGCGGCCATCGCAGCCGCCATCACCGGCGGGTCGGCGGCCCTCGTCACCGCGCTGGCCAACAGCACGGCATCACAGCCCAACTCCATCGCCAGCGCAGCGTCGCTGGCGGTGCCGATGCCCGCGTCCAACACCACCGGCACGCCGGCACGAGCGACGATCATCTCGATGTTGTGCGGGTTGCTGATCCCCAGGCCCGTGCCGATCGGTGAGCCCAGCGGCATCACCGCGGCGCACCCGGCGTCCTCCAGCCGGCGGGCCAGCGCCGGGTCGTCGTTGGTGTACGGCAGCACGACGAACCCATCGTCCACCAATTGCTCTGCCGCCCTGACCAATTCGACCGCATCGGGTAGCAGCGTGCGTTCGTCGGCGATCACCTCCAGCTTGACCCAGTCGGTGTTCAGCGCCTCCCGAGCCAGTTGCGCGGTCAGCACTGCCTCGGCCGCGCTGCGGCAACCGGCGGTATTGGGCAGCGGTGTGATGCCCAGCCGGTTGAGCAGATCCAGTAGTCCGGTTCCGCCGTCGGCGTCGACCCGGCGAATCGCCACCGTGGTCAGCTCGGTACCCGAAGCGATCAACGCCTCCTCCAGCACCCTCAGGTTGCTCGCTCCGCCGGTGCCCATGATCAGCCGCGAGCTGAAGCTGCGGTCGGCGATGGTCAGCTTCGACTCAACCACCCTGCACCGCCGTCACCACCTCGAGTCGGGCACCTTCGGAAAGCCTTGTCGCCCAGCCAGATCGTGGCAGCACCGAGTCGTCCAGTGCCACCGCAATGCCCCGGTCCGGGAAACCCAGCGACGCCAGCAGCCCGGCCACGGTGGTCTGTTCGTCGACCTGGACCCGTTGCTCGTTGACCACCACGATCATCGGTGCGCTCCGACCGGAACAAGTTCGGACACAATCTGTTCGGCGGTCCACGGCGCCAACAGGAAACCCGATCGGCCGTGCCCGGCGGCCACCAGGGTCCGAGCGTCCAGACGCCGCACGATGGGCAGGTTGTCGGGCGTCATCGGGCGCAGCCCGGCGGCGCACTCAGCCAGCTCGTACTCGCCCAACGCAGGCAGCACCGCGCACGCGTCGTCGAGCAGGTCGCGCACCCCGGAGACGACCGGGGCGATGTCGCGGCCGTGTTCGTACTGGGTGGCACCCACTACCACACCGTCGGGTCGGGGCACCAGATAAACCTGTCGCCCGTGCACCCGGGCACGAATTACCCGCTGCGGCAACGGCAGACACCCTTTGCGCCAGCGCAGCCGCAGCACCTCGCCCTTCACCGGGCGCACCGGCAGGCCGGGCCACAGGGCGGGGGCGTCAACGCCGTTGGCGATCACCACCGCGTCGCCGTGCGCGTCGGACAGGTCGGTCACCGGCGCCGCCCATCGGACCCCAAGCCGTTCGCACTCCCGGCTGAGCGCGTCCAACACGGCGCGGTTGTCCACCGCCAGTTCGGTCGGCGCCCGGAAGCCGTGCCGGATACCTTGTGCCAGCAGGGGTTCGACGTCTCGAGCGGCCGACTCCCAGATCACCGGGTGGCCCTGCGCGGACAACCAGTCCGCGACGGTACGCAGGTCCGCGACATCGGCCCGGTCGACGGCCACCACCAGCGACTCGCGCGCGGTGATCACCCGCGGACCCAGCCCGTCGGTAAAGCCGCCCTCGCGCCACAGCCGCAGGGATTCCACGCCCAGCCGCAACAGCCGTTCCTCACCGGGCCAGCCCTCGCTGTGCGGGGTCAGCATGCCGGCGGCAACCCAGGACGCGCCCCGCTCGCCGCTGCGGTGCACCCGCACCGACCAGCCGGCTTGCGCCGCCCGGCGGGCCACCGACAACCCGATGACGCCGCCGCCGATGACGGCCAGCGTGTTGGGCATCCCTTGCTCCCTTCGCCGGCATGATCCGGATCAGGTTCAACGGTAAGGGCAGGCGCGCCCACTCTCAGCCCCCGTTCCCGGGACTCCCGTGTGTCTTCAGCGTCCACGCTAGCGCGCTAACGTCGCGGTGTGCACGGTTCTGTTTCCCGGCTGGCAGCGGCCAGGCTGTATCTGTGCACCGACGCCCGCCGGGAACGCGGTGATCTGGCCGAGTTCGCCGACGCCGCCCTGGCCGGCGGGGTCGACATCATCCAACTGCGGGACAAGGGCTCGCCCGGTGAGCAGCGCTTCGGCCCGCTGGAGGCCCGCGACGAGCTGGCCGCCTGCGAGATCCTCGCCGACGCGACGCGCCGGCACGGCGCGCTGTTCGCGGTCAACGACCGCGCCGACATCGCCCGCGCGGCCGGCGCCGACGTGCTGCACCTGGGTCAGCGTGACCTGCCGTGGCGGGTGGCACGCGAGATCGTCGGGCCGGGCGTGCTGATCGGCCAGTCCACCCACGACCGCGCCCAGGTGGCGGCGGCCGTGACGGGTGACTGCGACTACTTCTGCGTCGGACCCTGTTGGCCCACCCCGACCAAGCCGGGCCGCCCGGCGCCGGGGCTGGACTTGGTCGCCACGGCCGCCGGCCTCGCCGGCGACAAACCGTGGTTTGCCATCGGCGGTATCGACGCGCAGCGGCTGCCGCAGGTGCTGCAGGCCGGCGCCCGCCGAATCGTGGTGGTGCGCGCGATCACGGCGGCCGGCGACCCGCGGGCGGCCGCCCAGCGGCTCAGGACGGCGCTTGCAGCAGCGTGCTGATCCGGTGGCTCAACCGCGACGGCCGCTGATCCGCGTCGCCCGGCATGCACCAGACGAACACTCCCGCCTCGATCTCCACGGTCCGCGGCAGGCCCCGACGCCGTTCGTCGGCGTGGCTCAGCGGCACCGTCGCC
The DNA here is from genome assembly GCF_010730055.1 of Mycobacterium shinjukuense. Taxonomy (NCBI): domain Bacteria; kingdom Bacillati; phylum Actinomycetota; class Actinomycetes; order Mycobacteriales; family Mycobacteriaceae; genus Mycobacterium; species Mycobacterium shinjukuense. The sequence continues at coordinate 3,309,907 of NZ_AP022575.1, forward strand.
GGCGCCGTGCGCAGCCGTCGCCAGCTGGCGGCGAACCCCGGATGCAGCGGCAACTCGGCGACCTCGACCTCGGCGACCCAGCGCAGCTCGGTGCTTTCCCGGTTGGGCACGGTGTCCAGCAACTCACCGGCGTCGGCGACCACCGTGGTATAGGTCCACTGCCGACCGCCGCGCCCGGAAACCTCGGCGGTGACCACCGAGGCGCGCACCGTAAAACGCTCGGCGGCCAGACCGGCCTCCTCGCACGCTTCGCGCACCGCCGTCTGCTCTGGGGTCTCGTGGCTGTCGCGGGCGCCCCCGGGCAAACCCCAGGTGCCGCCCTGATGGCTCCAGGCCGCCCGGTGCTGCAGTAACACCGCGGGCGTGCCGTCCTGCCGCGGGGCCCGAAGCAGCAGTCCGGCGGCACCGTATTTGCCCCAATAGTGCACGCCGCCCTCGGAGACCACCCATCCGTCGCCGTCGCCCCGCACGAATTCAGGATATGCAGGCCCAGCCCAAGGTTATCTGCCAAGCCTCCCCCCATCGATCGGGACATGCTCTTAGAATTCGCTTATAGAGGTTGGCAAGTTGGCCGAAAGATGAGGACGGCGCAAACGTGACGGTTGAGCTGGCGCATCCGTCGACCGAGCCGCTGGGATCGGGTTTACCCGGCGAACCGGCCCATCCCCGCTGGTGGTTCATCTCGACGACGCCCGGCCGCATCCTGACCATCGGCATCGTGCTGGCCTCCCTGGGCGTTGCCAGCGCGTTCGCCACCTCGACCACCATCACCCACCGTCAACAGGTGTTGACCACCGTGCTCAGGGACACCGAGCCGCTGTCGTTCGCGGCCGGACAGCTCTACACCGCGCTGTCGGTGGCCGACGCCGCGGCGGCTACCGCATTCATCGCCCCGACCGAACCGAGCGCCGTGCGGCTGCGCTACGAGCAGGCCATCACCGCTGCCGCGGTGGCCGTCACCCGGGCGTCCAGCGGGCTGACCGACGAATCGTTGGTGCCGTTGCTGGGCCGGATCAACGCCGAATTGGCGGTCTACACCGGGTTGGTGGAGATCGCGCGGACCAACAACCGGGCGGGTAACCCGGTGGGGTCGTCATACCTGTCGGAGGCCTCCGGGCTGATGCAGTCGACGATCCTGCCCGACGCGCAGCGGCTCTACCAGGCCACCTCCGCCCGGGTGGACACCGAGACCACGGCCTCCACCCAGATCCCGGCTCCGGTGATCCTCGTCGTCGCCACCACCGTCGTCTTCGGCGCGTTCGCGCACCGCTGGCTCGCCCAACGGACCCGACGACGCATCAACCCCGGTCTGGTCGTGGGCGCGCTGGCCATCACCGTGATGGTGGTGTGGGTCGGGATCGCGTTGACCATTTCGACGACCGCAAGTCGCAGCGCCAAAGACACCGCGGCCGAGTCGCTCAAGACCATCACCAACCTGGCGATCACCGCTCAGCAGGCACGGGCCGACGAGACGCTGTCGCTGATCCGCCGCGGCGACGAGGAGGTCCGCAAGCAGTCCTTCCATCAACGCATCGCAACCATGCACCAACAACTCGACGCGTACATGTCCCGCCACGACGCCGTTGACAAACCCGACCTGCAGGGCGCCGGCCAGCTGCTGGTCCGCTGGCAGCACGCCAACGACCGGATCAACTCGTACATGTCGGTGGGCAACTATCGCGCCGCCACCCAGGTTGCGCTGGGTAAGGGCGCCGACGACGCCACCCCAGCGTTCGACCAGCTCGACGCGGCGCTGACCAAGGTGATGGAGCAGAGCCGTAACCGGCTGCGCAACGACATCCTCAACGCGCACCGCGGACTGGCCGGCGCCCAGGTGGGCGGCGTGGTGCTCAGCCTGGGTGCGGCCATCGCGGTCGCCCTCGGCCTGTGGCCGCGGCTGAAAGAGTATCGATGATGCGGCGCCGAGTGCGACGCTGGTCCGCCGTCCTGGTGACGGCGATCGCGCTCGCCGGGTGCGGGCACCCCGAGCCGCTGAAAACGGAAGTGACGCCGACGCTGCCGAGGCCCACCCCGGTCGGTATGGAGGAAATGCCGGTGCAGCCCCCGCTGCCGCCGGACCCGACCAGCCAGGACTGCAACCCGACGGCCAGCCTGCGCCCGTTCGCCGACAGGGCCGAAGCCGATGCCGCGGTGGCATACATCCGCGACCGCGGCCGGCTCATCGTCGGGCTCGACATCGGCAGCAACCTGTTCAGCTTCCGCGACCCGATCACTGGGGAGATCACCGGCTTCGACGTCGACATCGCCGGCGAGGTGGCGCGCGACATCTTCGGCGACCCGTCGCACGTCGAGTACCGGATCTTGTCGGCCGCCGAACGCATCACCGCGCTGCAGCTGTCACAGGTTGACATCGTGGTCAAGACCATGACCATCACCTGCGAGCGCCGCAAGCTGGTGAACTTCTCCACCGTGTATCTGGACGCCAACCAGCGCATCCTCGCTCCGCGTGACTCGGCGATCGCCAACGTGTCCGACCTGTCCGGCAAGCGAGTCTGCGTGGCGCGGGGCACCACGTCGCTGCGTCGGGTCCGCGAGATCGCGCCGCCGCCGATAGTCGTGTCGGTGGTGAACTGGGCCGACTGCCTGGTCGCGCTGCAGCAGCGTCAGATCGACGCCATCAGCACCGACGACTCCATCCTGGCCGGGCTGGTGGAGGAGGACCCCTACGTACACATCGTGGGGCCGAACATGGCCACCCAGCCGTACGGCATCGGGATCAACCTGGACAACACCGGGCTGGTGAGGTTCGTCAACGGCACACTGGAACGCATCCGCGGCGACGGCACCTGGAACGCGTTGTACCGCAAGTGGTTGACGGTTCTGGGCCCGGCGCCCCTCCCGCCCCAGCCGAGGTACGTGGACTGATGGGCAAGCCCACGCCGAAAGCGTCGCAGGCCGAATGCTCGGGCCCCGAGGACGGCCCCGGCACCCAGCCGGCGGAGGCGCAGACGACGACGGCGGCGACCAACCGGGCCGAGGCCACCCAGGCGGTCTTCCGCCCCGATTTCGAGGACGACGAGTTCCCGTTTGTCTCCATAGGCACCAAGGGTGGCGAGCCGCCAGAGGCGCTGACGACCGCTACCCGAGTGCTGCAGCCGGTCCGACGGCTGGCTGGCGGTTTGGTGGAGATCCCGCGGGTGCCGGACATCGATCCGCTGCAAGCCCTGATGACCGACCCGGTGGTTCCGGAGTCCAAGCGGTTCTGCTGGAACTGTGGACGACCGGTCGGCCGGTCCGGGTCGGAAGCGGCGGCGACCTCGGAGGGCTGGTGCCCCTACTGCGGCAGTCCCTACTCGTTCCTGCCGCAGCTGAGTCCCGGTGACGTCATCGCCGGCCAGTACGAGGTCAAGGGCTGCATCGCGCACGGCGGGCTGGGCTGGGTCTACCTCGCCCTGGACCACAACGTCAACGACCGCCCGGTGGTGCTCAAGGGCCTGGTGCACTCCGGTGACGCCGAGGCGCAGGCGATCGCGATGGCCGAACGGCAATTTCTGGCCGAGGTGGTGCACCCGGCGATCGTGCAGATCTTCAACTTTGTCGAGCACACCGACCGGCACGGGGATCCGGTCGGCTACATCGTGATGGAGTACGTCGGCGGGAAATCGCTCAAACGGGGCCGCAAAAACGGGAAAGCCGAAAAACTGCCGGTCGCGGAGGCGATCGCCTACCTGCTGGAAATCCTGCCCGCGCTGGGCTACCTGCACTCGATGGGCCTGGTCTACAACGACCTGAAGCCGGAGAACATCATGCTCACCGAGGAGCAGCTCAAGCTGATCGACCTGGGTGCGGTGTCGCGGATCAACTCGTTCGGCTACCTCTACGGCACCCCCGGCTTCCAGGCGCCGGAGATCGTGCGAACCGGCCCGACGGTGGCCACCGACATCTACACCGTGGGCCGCACGCTGGCGGCCCTCACCCTGAACCTGCCTACCCGCGACGGTCGCTACGTGGACGGGCTGCCCGACGACGACCCGGTGCTGACCACCTACGACTCCTACGGCCGGTTGCTACGCCGGGCGACCGACCCCGATCCCCGTCGACGGTTCACCAGCGCCGAAGAGATGTCCGGACAGCTGCTGGGGGTGTTGCGGGAAGTGGTCGCCCAGGATACCGGGGTGCCGCGGCCCGGGCTGTCCACGATTTTCAGCCCCAGCCGCTCGACGTTCGGGGTGGATCTGCTGGTGGCACACACCGACGTGTACTTGGACGGCAAGGTGCACTCGGAGAAGCTGACCGCCAAGGAGATCGTGACCGCGTTGTCGGTGCCGCTGGTCGATCCGACCGACGTGGCCGCCCCGGTGCTGCAGGCCACCGTGCTCTCGCAGCCGGTGCAGACGCTGGACTCGCTGCGCGCGGCCCGCCACGGCGCGCTCGACGCCGACGGTGTCGACCTGTCGGAGTCCATCGAGCTGCCGCTGATGGAGGTGCGCGCGCTGCTGGATCTGGGTGATGTCGCCAAGGCCACCCGCAAGCTCGACGATCTCGCCGAGCGGGTGGGATGGCGCTGGCGTTTGGTCTGGTACCGCGCCGTGGCCGAGCTGCTGACCGGTGACTTCGACTCGGCCACCAAGGATTTCACCGAGGTGTTGGACACCTTCCCCGGCGAGCTGGCGCCCAAGCTGGCGCTGGCCGCCACCGCCGAGCTGGCCGGCGCCACCGACGAGCACAAGTTCTACCAGACGGTGTGGCGCACCAACGATGGCGTGATCTCGGCGGCCTTCGGGCTGGCCAGAAGCCAGTCCGCCCAAGGCGATCGGGTCGGGGCGGTGCGGACGCTCGACGAAGTGCCGCCGACCTCCAGGCATTTCACCACCGCACGACTGACCAGTGCGGTGACCTTGCTGTCCGGCCGGTCGACCAGCGAAATCACCGAGGAGCAGATCCGTGACGCCGCCCGCCGAGTGGAGGCGCTGCCGCCCACCGAACCGCGTGTGCTACAGATCCGCGCGCTGGTGCTCGGCGGCGCGATGGACTGGCTGAAAGATAACAAGGCCAGCACCAACCACATCCTCGGTTTCCCGTTCACCGATCACGGGCTGCGGCTCGGTGTGGAGGCGTCGCTGCGTAGTTTGGCCCGGGTGGCGCCCACCCAGCGGCACCGCTACACGTTGGTGGACATGGCCAACAAGGTGCGGCCCACCAGCACGTTCTAGCTGGCGCCGGGTGTGAATCGCACGACGCGACACGCCGGCGGGCCGTCGTGTGGTTCACGCTCGACGATACCCACCCAGCACACTCACGCAGTCGCGGGCGATGACCAGTTCCTCGTTGGTCGGCACCACCAGCACGGTGATCGGTGAGTCGTCCGTGGAAATCCGGCGCACGCCGTCGGACTCGCCGTCGGACGCGGCGAGGTTCCGGTCCTCGTCGAACCGGATTCCCAGTTCGGCCATCCCGGTCAACGCGTCCCGGCGCACCGCCGGGTCGTGTTCGCCGATCCCCGCGGTGAAGCTCACCACGTCGGTGTGGCCCAACACGGCCAGGTAGCCGCCGAGGTACCTGCGCAACCGGTGAATGAACACGTCGTAGGCCAATTGCGCTGCTGGGTCGCCTGATTCGATCATCGCGCGAAGCCGCCGGAAGTCACGCTCGCCGGCCAGGCCCAACACCCCGGACCGTTGATTGAGCATCGCCTCGATATCGTCCACGCCCATCTTGGCGGTGCGCCACAGGTAGCCGATGACGCCCGGGTCCAGGTCGCCGCTGCGGGTCCCCATCACCAAACCCTCCAGCGGGGTCAGGCCCATCGACGTGTCGACCGGCCGGCCGGCGGCGATCGCCGACGCCGACGCGCCGTTACCCAGATGCAGCACAATCTGATTCAGGCCATCGCGCGGCCGGCCCAGGAACGCGGCGGCCCGCTCGCTGACGTAGCGGTGCGAGCAGCCGTGAAAGCCGTACCGGCGGATCCGCCAGGTCTGGGCCAGCTCCCGGTCGATGGCGTAGGTGGCCGCCGCCGGCGGCAGGTCGTGGAAGAAGGCGGTGTCGAACACCGCGATGTGCGCGACGTCGGGTAGCAGTCTGCGCGCCACCCTGATGCCCAGCACCGCGGGCGGATTGTGCAGCGGGGCCAGCGCGGACAGCCGCTCGAGCTTGCCGATCACCGTGTCGTCCAGCGGTGTCGGCTGATGAAATTCCATGCCGCCGTGGACCACCCGATGCCCGACCGCGACCAGCCCGCAGGCCTGCAGGTCGATCCCGTCGGTGGCCAGCATGTCGAAGGCGCGCCGCAGCGCCTGCTCGTGGTCGGCCACCGCCGACCACGGCTCCCCGATCCGCTCGACATTTCCGGCGGCCCGCGCGACGCCGGAGTCGGCGTCGACGAGCTGGAACTTCAGCGACGACGAGCCGGAGTTGATCACCAGCACGGCGTTATTCATGGCTGCCCTGCGCCTGAATGGCGGTGATGGCAACGGTGTTGACGATGTCTTCCACCAGCGCACCCCGGGACAGGTCATTCACCGGCTTGCGCAAGCCTTGTAACACCGGGCCGATCGCAATCGCCCCGGCGGAGCGTTGCACCGCCTTGTAGGTGTTGTTGCCGGTGTTGAGGTCGGGGAAGATCAGCACCGTGGCCCGGCCGGCTACCGGCGAATCACCCAGCTTGGCGACCGCCACCGAGGGCTCGACCGCGGCGTCGTATTGGATGGGGCCCTCCACCGGCAGCTGCGGATCCCGCGAACGCACCAATTCGGTTGCCGCCCTGACCTTGTCCACGTCGGCTCCGGTCCCGGAAACGCCGGTGGAGTAGGACAGCATGGCCACTCGGGGTTCGATGCCGAACTGTGCGGCGGTGCGCGCCGAACAGATGGCGATATCGGCGAGCTGTTCCGGTTTCGGGTTGGGGATGATCGCGCAGTCGCCGTATACCAGCACCCGATCCGGCAGGCACATCAGGAAAACGCTGGACACCGTGGAAACGCCCGCAACGGTCCTGATGATCTCCAGCGCCGGACGCACCGTGTGTGCCGTGCTGTGAGCAGCACCGGACACCATGCCGTCGACATGGGAATTGTAGACCAGCATGGTGCCGAAATACGTGGCGTCGTGCATGATTTCGCGGGCCTGTTCGACGGTGACGCCCCTTGCCTTGCGTAACTGGGCATACTGGTCCGCGAAGCGGTTCAGCAGTTCGCTGGTGCGTGGGTCGGTGACCGTGGCGCCGTCCAGGTCGACACCGAGTTCGGCCGCGCGCGAACGGACTTGGCCTTCGTCGCCCAGGATCGTCAGGTCCGCGATGCCGCGCTGCAGCAGGCGCCCGGCGGATGCCAGGATGCGGTCATCATCGCCTTCGGGTAAGACGATGTGTTGGCGATCCGAGCGCGCCCGCTGCTGCAGCCGATGGGTGAACATCTGCGGGGTGGTGACGGTGGGGATCGGGATCGCCAGCTGCGCCAACAGGTCGGCGATGTCGACGTGGCGCTCCATCAGGTCCAGCGCGGTGTCGATCTTGCGATGCGAGGCGGCCGTCACCCGGCCGCGGGCCGCGGCGGCCGCGCTGGCGGTGTCGAAGGTCCCCAACGCGGTGGTGATGATGGGCAGCCGCAACCGCAGACCCGACACCAGGGCGGCGATCGACGGATGCAGCTCGAACCCGCCATTGAGGACCAGGCATGACAGCGACGGAAACCCTTGCGCCGCATGGGCGCTGGTGACGGCGAGCACCACGTCGGAACGGTCGCCCGGGGCGATCACCGCCATGCCGTCGCGCAGCCGCTCCAGCACGTGGTCGGCGGTCATCCCGGCGACCAGCACGTCCATCACCTCGCGCCCCGCCAGCGCGACGTCCCCGCTGACCACGGTGCCGTGCACGGCCGCGGTGAGCTCGGCCACCGTCGGCGCGCACAGCAGCGGTTCCTCGGGCAGCACGTAGCCGCGAGGGGTGAATGTCCGCAGCGCCTCGGTCGTGGCGGCCATCTGCGCGGGCGCGCAGCGATTGGCTACTACTGCCGCGACGTGCGCCCGCTGGGCGGACAGCTCCGCCAAACAAATCGCAACGACGCTGGCGACCTGATCGGGGGTGCGGTCCTTGGCACGCACCGTCAGCAGCACCGGCGCGCCGAGGTTGACCGCGATCCGGGCGTTGACCGAAAGCTCCGCTGGGCTGGTTACGTCGGTGTAGTCGCTGCCGACGATCACCACGGCGTCACACCCCTGCGCCATCGCGTGATAGGCCTCGACGATGCTGGCGATCGCGGCGTCGCCGTCGTCGTGCAGCTGCTGATAGGTCACCCCAACGCAGCGCCGGTAGGGCAGCCCCGCGGTGGCGTGCTCCAGCAGCAGCTCCAGGATGTAGTCCCGGTCGTTGCCACCAGATGTCCGCGTGATCGGCCGGAACACACCGACTTTGGCCACCGTCGCGGTCAACCGGTGCAGGATCCCCAGCGCGATCGTCGACTTGCCGGTCTCCGCCTCCGGCGCGGTGATGTAGATGCTGGACGGGGGCACGTCAGCCCAGCCGCCGCAGCCGCGGCGCGAGATCCTTTTCGAAGAGCTCCAGGAAGCGGCGCTGGTCATGTCCGGGTGCGTGGAACACCAGGTGGTTGAGGCCCCACGTCACATACTGGCCCACCGCTTCCACGGCTTCGTCGGGGTCGCAGGCCACAATCCAGCGCTTGGCGATCTGCTCGATCGGCAGCGCGTCGGCGGCCCGCTCCATTTCGATCGGATCGTCGATACTGTGCTTCTGCTCAGCGGTCAGCGACAGCGGCGCCCAGAACCGGGTGTTGTTCAGGGCCAGCTCGGGGTCGGGGTCGTAGGAGATCTTGATCTCGATCATCTTGTCGATGTCGTTGACGGATCGGCCGGCGGCCGCGGCGCCGTCGCGGACCGCGGGCAGCAACTTCTCGGTGTACAGCTCCGCGCCCTTGCCGGACGTGCAGATGAAGCCGTCGCCGGCGCGTCCGGCGTATTTGGCCACCGCCGGCCCGCCCGCGGCGATGTAGACCGGCACGCCGCCCTCGGGCACGTCGTAGATCGAGGCACCCTTGAGCCGGTAGTACTCTCCGTCGAAGTCCACCCGATCGCCGCGCCACAGCTCCCGCATCAGCCGCACCGATTCGCGCAGCCGGGCGAACCGTTCCTTGAACTCCGGCCAGGCACCCTGGTAGCCGGTGGCGATCTCGTTGAGCGCCTCTCCGGTGCCCACTCCGAGGAAGACGCGGTTGGGATATAGGCAACCCATGGTGGCGAAGGCCTGGGCAATCACGGCAGGGTTGTACCGGAAAGTCGGGGTCAGCACCGAGGTGCCCAGCAGCAGCCGCTTGGTCCGTTCGCCGACGGCGGTCATCCAGGACAGCGAAAACGGGGCATGCCCGCCCCGGTGCCGCCACGGCTGGAAATGGTCACTGACGGTGGCGCTGTCCATGCCGTGGGCTTCGGCGGCGACGGCCAGTTCGACGAGCTCGCGCGGTGCGAATTGTTCTGCAGATGCCTTGTAACCCAGCTTCAGTTCAGCCACCCGTCTTTTCTACTCCTATCCGAGGGTCACGGACCCGCGCGCCCGGCTTCGCCGCGCTCGCGATCGCTCCGGCGCTCACGGTCGCGACCCGCCGCGCCCGGCTTCGCCGCGCTCGCGATCGCTCCTACACTCGCGGGCATGGCTGAGCTGGTTCGGGTCACCGACAGGGTGCATCTGGCCCGCGGGCACGCGGTCAACTGGGTGCTGGTCACCGACCACACCGGCGTCATGCTGATCGACGCCGGCTACCCCGGCGACCGCCAGGAGGTGCTGGCCTCGCTGCGCGCGCTGGGCCATGAACCCGGCGACGTGCGGGCCATCCTGCTGACCCACGCGCACATCGACCACCTGGGCTCGGCGATCTGGTTCGCCCGCGAGCACGGCACGCCGGTGTATTGCCATGCGGACGAGGTGGGCCACGCCAAACGCGAATACCTGGAGCAGGCGTCGATCCTCGATGTGGCGCTGCGCAGTTGGCGGCCCCGCACGGCGGCGTGGGGCATTCAGCTGCTTCGCCGCGGCGGCCTGACCCGCAGCGGCATCCCCACCGCCCAGCCGCTGACCACCGAGGTAGCCGCTGGGCTACCCGGTCGCCCGCTGGCCATTTTCACCCCGGGACACACTAGTGGGCATAGCTCGTATCTGGTCGATGGTGTGCTGGCCAGCGGCGACGCGCTGATCACCGGCCATCCGATGTTGCGGAACCGAGGGCCGCAACTGCTGCCGAGGGTGTTCAACCACCACCAACAACAGTGCATCCGCAGTCTTGGTGCGCTATCCCTGCTGGAAACCGAGGTCCTGGCCCCTGGCCACGGCGACCTGTGGTGTGGACCAATTCGCCAGGCCACCGAAGAAGCAATCGCACGAACCGAGCGCTGAATCATTGAGCCGGATCGCCCGCAGCGGCTCCAGTTTGACGAACACGCCTGTTTAAGCCGGAAATCCAACCGCGAATTACCGCAGCCGTCGACTCTCTCGACGTGGTGATCATTTCGAAATGATCTCCCGCAACCTCAACAAGAGTATGTGAGACCGTGTCGGCAACCGTTGGCCATGAATTGACCCGTTCCGCGCCAACGCTTTGGAAATCACCTATTCCGTCTTTCGCCACGATGTTAAGAACCGGAACCGCTGCTGCACTTGGTTTCCATGCGCGAAAGATGGAGGCATAAGCGGCCGCGGCGGTGAGTCGGGTTGTATTTACCTGGTTTAATGTCCTGGCGACTTGGATCACCTTCCGGGAAAGGTAGCGTCCAGTTTCGTTGATGCCGAACCCGCGATCCACGGTCGTGCCTGCGAGCTGACTTGGCAGATAGGTGTCGATCAGTGCAACGCCAAGAGGCCTCCTCTGGTATTTTTCAGCAAGGTGGCAGCTCAGGGCGTAGGCCAACACTCCACCCGAAGAATAACCAGCGAGCACAAGGTGTTCGCTGTTGCCTAGCCCATCAAGGATTGACCGAGACAGGCTTTCAAGAACAACATCGGCATCGCGCGGCAGCGCGTCGTCCGGATCGAACCCGGGAAGCGGAAGTGAATAGATCGAATGCGAACCCGCCAACGCATTCGCCAGGTCTCTATATTCATGTATATCGGATAGAACGGTCAGAGTGGGGATGCAAACCACAATCACGTTCGATGAACCATCCGCCAGGCAACTGACGTCTTTCAGGTCGTTGTTCCGAACTGGTATTGTCATGCGCTCTCGCATTTTCGACGCTAGCGCAACAATCCTCCAGCCGTCCTCGTCGAACCCCGAGTCGCAAGTCTGGAGAAATAGGTCCGCGAGCGCATCGATCCCGCCCTCCGGTTGCTCCGCTACCGCGGGGGCGGGGCGGGCGGTGCCGTCTAGGTGTGAAAGGAGGTGCCGGGCCAGCTCGGTGGGGGTGGGGTGGTCGAACACGGCCGTGGTCGGTAGCGTGGCACCGGTGACGGCTTTGAGCCGGTTGCGTAATTCGACTGCGCTTAGTGAATTTAGTCCCGCATCGGTAAACGCCTCAACGGAATCCACATCAGCGGCATCACCTCGACCCAGCACCGCCGCGGTGTGCTCACATACCATTTGGATCGTTACGGCAAGCCGCTGGTCGGCGGACAAGCCGGCTAGCCGGTCGGCAAATGCGGAATGGACCAAGGCGGCGGTACCGGTGCGCATGTGGGTGGTTGAGCCGGGATCTTCTACCGCCAAGGGTGATTCATTCTCGGCAGGGGTCTGCTCGGCGGCGAGGTCGCTAACCGGTCGAGCGGGCGCTAGCCAGAACTTTTGATGCTGAAAGGCATAGGTCGGCAATTCCACCCGCTTGGCGTTGAGTCCGGCAAATACCGCAACCCAATCCAGGCCCGCACCCCAGACGAAGGCATGGGCCGCCGCTGCGGTGACGCTGGCCGGTTCGGGACGGTCTTTGCGCAGCGTTGGCACCAATGCGATCTGGGCGTCGGCCAGTGTCTCCTCGATCAACGACGTCAGGCCACCACTGGGTCCGACTTCGATGAAACGATTGGCGCCGGCGCAGTTGGCATAACGAACACTGTCGGCGAACCGCACCGCCGCCCGGATATGCCCAGCCCAGTAATCGGTTGAGGCGAAGTCATCGGCCACCAACTGCCCGGTGACGTTGGAAATGACCCCGATGCTGGGTCGGCCGGCGGTCACTTCGGCTGCAACAGCGCGGAATTCGGCGATCATCGGCTCCATCAGCGGCGAGTGGAAGGCATGAGAGACCGCAAGCGCGTGGATTCGGCGGCCCCGCTCACGCAGTCGACCCGCGATCCCGTTTACCGTGTCCCGGGCACCAGAAATCACCACCGAAGCCGGACCGTTGACCGCCGCGATGCTGACATCGTGGCCCAGCATCGGCCGTACCTCGTCTTCGCTGGCCTGCACCGCAACCATGGCGCCGCCGGCCGGCAACGCCTGCATCAAACGTCCCCGCGCGGCCACCAGCATCGCCGCGTCCTGCAAACAAAGCGATCCAGCGACGTGCGCAGCGGTCAACTCGCCCACCGAATGGCCCATCACGAAATCGGGTCGCACACCCCAGAATTCCAGCAACCGAAACAACGCAACCTCCACCGCAAACAGCGATGGCTGAGCGAATTCAGTTGTGTTCAAAAGATGTTCGTCGTCACCCCACATAACTTCCCGTAACCGACAACGCAGATGCCGATCCAACTCATCCACAACGGCATCGAAGGCTTGGGCGAAGACCGGGTACCGAGCATACAGTTGCCCACCCATGCCCAACCACTGCGCACCCTGACCAGGAAACACCACGACCGTCTTGCCGGTCGGCACGGCACCGCCGCAGATCACCGCGGCATCCGGTCGCCCATCAGCCACCCCAACCAACCCAGCCAGCAACTCGTCACGGCCATCACCCACCACCACCGCCCGATGGTCAAACACCGACCGAGTCGTCACCAACGAATACCCCACATCAACGGCATCCAGCTCCGGCCGAGCCCGCACATACCGCTCCAGCCGACCCGCCTGAGCAGCCAACGCCGACGCCGTCTTACCCGAAATCACCCACGGCACCACACCACCATCAGCACCCCCACCCACCAAACCCACACCACCACCATCCTCTTCACCCGAAACCGCATCCCCCCCAACCAGATCCACCTGCTCAACAATCACATGCGCATTAGTCCCGCTCACACCAAACGACGACACCCCAGCCCGCCGAGGCCGACCCGACACCGCCGGCCACGCTCTGGCTTCGGTAAGCAACCGCACCGTCCCCGACGACCAATCCACATGCGAGGACGGCCGATCAACATGCAACGTTGCCGGCAGCACCTGGTGTCGCATTGCCTCAATCATCTTGATCACTCCCGCCACCCCTGCGGCAGCCTGAGAATGCCCAATATTCGATTTGATCGAGCCCAACCACAATGGTGCATCCGGGGTGTGAGCTCGACCGTAGGTGGCCAATAAGGCTTCGGCCTCGATCGGATCCCCCAGCCTTGTGCCGGTGCCATGAGCCTCCACCACATCGACATCTGCGCCCGTGATCCCGGCATCCGCCAACGCCGCGGTGATCACTCGTTGTTGAGCCGGCCCGCTCGGGGCAGTCAGCCCGTTCGAGGCTCCGTCCTGGTTCACTGCCGACCCCGCCAGCACCGCCAATACCGGCCGACCTAAGCGGCAGGCATCACCGAGTCGCTGCAACACCAGCACTCCGACACCTTCCGAGAAGCCGGTCCCGTCCGCAGCGTCAGCGAATGCCTTACAGCGTCCGTCCCTCGACAGGCCACGCTGGCGACTGAATCCGATAAACACCGATGGCGTAGCCAACACAGTTGACCCACCCGCCAAAGCCAAATCGCACTCTCCTGCCCGTAGCGATTGCGCCGCTAAATGCAGCGCCACCAGGGATGACGAACACGCTGTATCGACAGACAGCGCTGGACCGGCCAAACCTAGCTTGTAGGCGATGCGCCCGGATGCCACGCTCGTGATGTGGCCGGTGTCGGCATACCACTGGGCCTGGGCTGTACCTACGCCATAACCGTCGCCGTAAATGCCGATAAACACCCCGGTCGCGCTGCCACGCAGAGATAGCGGATCAATGCCCGCCGTTTCCAACGCTTGCCATGAAGTCTCCAGCAATAGCCGCTGCTGGGGGTCCATCGCCAACGCCTCAGCCCGGGAGATCCCAAAAAACTCGGCATCGAACATGGCCGCATCCCGGATAAACCCACCATGCCGGGTATAGCACTTGCCCACGGCATCGGGATCAGGGTCGAACAACGTCTCAATGTCCCATCCCCGATCCGTCGGAAATTCACCGATCGCGTCACGACCAGAAGCCACCAGCTCCCACAGATCCGCCGCCGACACCACACCACCGGGGTAGCGACACCCCATCCCCACCACCGCAATTGGCTCACCGGTACTTACCCGCCCGCGCTCCGCTACCGCGGGGGCGGGGCGGGCGGTGCCGTCTAGGTGTGAAAGGAGGTGCCGGGCCAGCTCGGTGGGGGTGGGGTGGTCGAACACGGCCGTGGTCGGTAGCGTGGCACCGGTGACGGCTTTGAGCCGGTTGCGTAATTCGACTGCGCTTAGTGAATTTAGTCCCGCATCGGTAAACGCCTCAACGGAATCCACATCAGCGGCATCACCTCGACCCAGCACCGCCGCGGTGTGCTCACATACCATTTGGATCGTTACGGCAAGCCGCTGGTCGGCGGACAAGCCGGCTAGCCGGTCGGCAAATGCGGAATGGACCAAGGCGGCGGTACCGGTGCGCATGTGGGTGGTTGAGCCGATCTTCTACCGCCAAGGGTGATTCATTCTCGGCAGGGTCTGCTCGGCGGCGAGGTCGCTAACCGGTCGAGCGGGCGCTAGCCAGAACTTTTGATGCTGAAAGGCATAGGTCGGCAATTCCACCCGCTTGGCGTTGAGTCCGGCAAATACCGCAACCCAATCCAGGCCCGCACCCCAGACGAAGGCATGGGCCGCCGCTGCGGTGACGCTGGCCGGTTCGGGACGGTCTTTGCGCAGCGTTGGCACCAATGCGATCTGGGCGTCGGCCAGTGTCTCCTCGATCAACGACGTCAGGCCACCACTGGGTCCGACTTCGATGAAACGATTGGCGCCGGCGCAGTTGGCATAACGAACACTGTCGGCGAACCGCACCGCCGCCCGGATATGCCCAGCCCAGTAATCGGTTGAGGCGAAGTCATCGGCCACCAACTGCCCGGTGACGTTGGAAATGACCCCGATGCTGGGTCGGCCGGCGGTCACTTCGGCTGCAACAGCGCGGAATTCGGCGATCATCGGCTCCATCAGCGGCGAGTGGAAGGCATGAGAGACCGCAAGCGCGTGGATTCGGCGGCCCCGCTCACGCAGTCGACCCGCGATCCCGTTTACCGTGTCCCGGGCACCAGAAATCACCACCGAAGCCGGACCGTTGACCGCCGCGATGCTGACATCGTGGCCCAGCATCGGCCGTACCTCGTCTTCGCTGGCCTGCACCGCAACCATGGCGCCGCCGGCCGGCAACGCCTGCATCAAACGTCCCCGCGCGGCCACCAGCATCGCCGCGTCCTGCAAACAAAGCGATCCAGCGACGTGCGCAGCGGTCAACTCGCCCACCGAATGGCCCATCACGAAATCGGGTCGCACACCCCAGAATTCCAGCAACCGAAACAACGCAACCTCCACCGCAAACAGCGATGGCTGAGCGAATTCAGTTGTGTTCAAAAGATGTTCGTCGTCACCCCACATAACTTCCCGTAACCGACAACGCAGATGCCGATCCAACTCATCCACAACGGCATCGAAGGCTTGGGCGAAGACCGGGTACCGAGCATACAGTTGCCCACCCATGCCCAACCACTGCGCACCCTGACCAGGAAACACCACGACCGTCTTGCCGGTCGGCACGGCACCGCCGCAGATCACCGCGGCATCCGGTCGCCCATCAGCCACCCCAACCAACCCAGCCAGCAACTCGTCACGGCCATCACCCACCACCACCGCCCGATGGTCAAACACCGACCGAGTCGTCACCAACGAATACCCCACATCAACGGCATCCAGCTCCGGCCGAGCCCGCACATACCGCTCCAGCCGACCCGCCTGAGCAGCCAACGCCGACGCCGTCTTACCCGAAATCACCCACGGCACCACACCACCATCAGCACCCCCACCCACCAAACCCACACCACCACCATCCTCTTCACCCGAAACCGCATCCCCCCCAACCAGATCCACCTGCTCAACAATCACATGCGCATTAGTCCCGCTCACACCAAACGACGACACCCCAGCCCGCCGAGGCCGACCCGACACCGCCGGCCACTCACGAAATTCGCTGGCCACTTCCAGGCCCAACTCGTCGAACGGAATATCTGGATGTGGTTCAGCAAACCCCCCGCTCGGAACCATGAAGCCACGCTGGACCATCAACACCGCTTTAATTAATCCGGCTATTCCAGCGGCGCCCTCCAGATGTCCGATATTCGGCTTGATGCTTCCCAGCATCAGCGGTGCGGCCGCTGATCTTCTGCGGCCATACACCTTCCCCAAGGCATGCGCCTCGATCCGATCTCCCAGCACGGTTCCGGTGCCGTGGGCCTCGACATACCCAATTTCCGATGGGTCGACGCGAGCACTTTTGCAGGCACTGTCAAGGACAGCGATCTGTGCCCCGGGATTGGGCGCCATAATACCGTTGGACTTCCCGTCCTGATTAATCGCCGAGCCCGCGAGGATCGCCAACACCGACCGGCCGGCTCTGCGTGCATCACCAAGCCGCTCCAGCACAACAACGCCGCACCCTTCACCGCGAACCATCCCGTCAGCGGACTTATCGAATGCTCGACACCGAGCTGTCGGCGACAACACCCCTGCCTCCCTGAACCCGTCCCATGGCTCCGGCGAGATGAGGATGTTTGTTCCCGACGCAAGAGCGAGATCGCATTCCCGATTGGCCAGACTTCGACAAGCCAAATGCACGGCCACCAGGGATGAGGAACACGCGGTGTCAACAACAAGAGACGGGCCACGAAGGTCCAGGAAATACGAGAGTCTGTTCGCAATGATACTTGACGAACCTCCCGTATTGTCCCAAATAGTGCTGCGCCGTCTTCCGTCAGTCCACAAGAACCTCAGATAATCGTTCGATGAGACCCCCACGAATACTCCGGTCCGTGAAAGTCTCAATTTGCTGGGAACAATTGCAGCGCGTTCGAAAGCTTCCCATGAAACCTCCAGGAGCAAACGCTGCTGTGGATCCATTCGCGCAGCCTCATCTGCCGGGATGCCAAAGAACTCGTTATCGAAGTCCTGTATGCAATTTACAAAGCCGCCATGGTCCTTCCCGGTCGGCCACCGTCCATCTGGGTAGGCCGTTATGCTCGTCCGCTTCTCGGCGAGGAACCTCCATAGTTCGTCGGGTCCGTGAACCTCTCCAGGAAGCCTGCACGCCACCCCTACCACTGCAATCGGTTCGTCTGCCAAATCCCCCTTATGCACATCCCCCTCGCCATATCTGCCGGAACCGGAGTCAACCGCACCCCCGCCGACAACGCTCTGAATCAAATCCGCCGCGCTCGGGTTATCCCAAACGGCCAAATCCGACACGCGATGTCCAAACGACTCGGCGAGGTCCCCTGGAATCGCCAGCACATCGGCTGATGCCAGGCCAAGGTCCCGCAGCGGGACATCGAGATCGATCTCGTTCGGACAGCATCCGATACGACTAGCGAGGTATTCCGTAAACCAACTTTCGAGCCTAGCGGCAGAAAGCCGTTTGCCCATCACTGCTTGACCTCTATGCGGCCAAATTCATCCGCCCGGTATAGCCTTGAACATGCGGCTCGACTTATCTTGCCGCTGGTGGTCCTGGGAAGTGCTCCGGACGGTACTAAGAGAAAGTCCGATAAGCGCAGACCATGTAATCTTGATATTGCCGCTCTAACTTGTTTTGACATCCTGGACAACTCGCTCGATTCATCGGCGGCGTTCTCGGTCTTTATCTCAGCCACAACCACCAACCGTTCCCCGCTGTCATCGGGTATTGAGAACGCGGCGACTCGGCCGCCGGTAAATTGATTCACCGTGTTTTCTATATCTTCAGGGTAATGGTTTACGCCATCTTGGATTATTAAATCCTTAATGCGGCCAACGATATAGAAGTCTTCGCCAAGGAGAAATCCCAGGTCGCCCGTCCGCATCCAGGGCGATTTAGGCATCCCCGCAGAGGCCTCCCGTATGGCGGCATGGAATCTATCTCTATTCGAAACGCCATCTGCCTTGTAGTATCCCCCTGAGGTATTTTTTCCATTCACCCAAATCTCGCCGATACGACCCGGTGCGAGCTCGGTATTCGAATCGGGATCCACAATTCGAATCAATGGTTCATTGCCCGAGCAGTGGTAGCGCATCAAACGCGTGGTACATTCTGTGTCGTCATTCTTAAGCTCGGCCCGTCCTCGAGCCAAGCTTTGCGTGTCGAATTCCGTGAATACCGGAGCCGACCTCGGCCTCGTGGTTGCCACATACGCGACCGCTTCTGCCATCCCATAGGCTGGCTTTACCGCTGCCGGATTCAAATTATAAGGGCAAAAGCGATCCAAGAACTTCTCAATGGTATTGGATCGCACCCGCTCTGATCCATTGACTATGGTGGATACATGGGCAAGGTCCAATCCCTTCATATCGCTTTCGGCGACCTTATTGGCGGCTAGATCGAAGGCAAAATTTGGCGCTGCAGTGAGGGGTGCTGGCCGCTGTGCAAGGAGTTGTATCCACCTTACCGGTTTACGAATGAACGCCGCGGGGCTCATCAAAATGGACGGACATCCACAGAAGATGGGGATCAAGATTCCTGTTACCAACCCCATGTCATGATATAAGGGCAACCATGAAACGGTCGAACCCGGGAAGTTGGTACTTCCGTCCTCGTCCCGGAAAAAGCTCCGCCGTATCTGCTCCAGGTTTGCGACTGCATTATCGAGAGATATGACCGCGCCGCGCGGACGTCCTGTTGAACCGGAAGTGTATTGCAGATAGCAACCTTGTTCGGCCGGTTTGTAATCGGCCCAGCCGCTTCCGGCGCTTGGTGGTGCACATGACTCCGCTAATGTATCCAGCGGTATTATCGGCATAGTTACGTTGAGCCCATGAGCACCCATTAGATCCCTGATCGGTTCTTCCGCTGACGACGTGGTAAGCACCACGTCCGCAGCGCAATCGGTCAGCGCCAGCACCGTCCGCTTGTCTTGTAGGCTGCCCCGCGGTTCTGGCAGCGGAACTGGAATCCACCCGGCACATAGTGCCCCTAAAAAACCTACGACATAGTCCAGACCCTGTGGAGCGGATATCGCGGCGACTCTTTGGGGTTGGGCATGCACGTCGTGATTCTCCAAATATGCCGATACGGCGACAATTTTCGCATTTAGTTCTCGCCAAGTGATCTGGTCGACTTGGTCTCCGCCTTCTGTATCATAATCGACAAATATAAAGGCGTCATCGCAAGGGGTCGTGTGCGATCGGTCGAGGAATGTGGAAATGAAAGACATGAGACGTCACATCCTTTTCATCGTTGGTCTTTCCCCTCATTTTCGAGAGGCCTTGCTCGTTGCTGCGCTTAAAAGAAAACCCGGGTCGCCATTCAGCGGCTGCACGAACCGCCTGTTCGCCGCAGCCGCCCCGCTGTGCTCAGCGGATGGTTCTGCTACCCACCCGCCCTAAACCTTGCCGCTAGCCACCGGAAGCGCTGCCCCAGATGGATTGCCCATACACCAATTCCGAGCAAATCCGCCGCCGCCATCGCCATCAATTCGCGCTGTGTAAGCAAATGCGACATCGCATCCCTTGGTCATTGGGGAGTCTGAGACGAGCGGATCGCCTAGGAAGCCACGCGTTAGCATAGTGGGCCCATGTGAAAGCGGCCCTCAGACGTTACCAAATCGTGATACGGTGTTGACGGTTTGGACAGTCGGCGGTCCAGGGTCGCATCAATTGATAAGCCAGGCCGTAGGCTTGATGCCGCGTTTGGTGGACACAGGTCAAGCGGCTTGTGCCGTTTGTGTGAGTCGGTCGTCAAAGTCGACCGGCTCATTCGCCGACACCCATCTGGGCGGTCACGTGCGCCAACCGGCCGGTCTCGATCGCCAGGCGGGCGGCCCTCCCGAAGCTCGGGGGTGTACTTGCCGCGCCTACCCGACATCAGGACGTCCTTTCCGCGGTGCCAGTTGTCCCACCACCCCGGTATCAACCATGAGAAGTCAATACGGCCACACGCGAGAGGCGTGTGCGCGCTCAGCTGAACAACTATGGCAAACTACCCAACGCATTGCTGTCGATTTGGCCTAACTATGGAGTTCAATGATCGACGTCATCAGACGCATCTGGATCCCAATCATGATGGTGCTCGTTGCCGGGGTCGGGGCCGTCACGGTGACGCGACTGCACTCGGTGTTTGGCTCACATCAACATATGCCCGACACCGGCAACCTCGACCCGATCATCGCGTTTAACCCAAAACATGTCCTTTACGAGGTCTTCGGCCCGCCGGGGACGATCGCCAGCATCAATTACCTGGATGCCGATGCCCAGCCGCAAGAGGTCGTTGATGTAGCGATACCGTGGTCGTTCCCCATCGTGACCACCATGACCGCGGTGGTCGCCAACGTGGTGGCGCGCGGCAACAGCGAGACCCTAGGTTGTCGCATCACCGTCAATGGCGTGGTCCGCGATGAGCGCGTTGTGAATGCTTACCGCGCTCACACCAGTTGCCTGGTGAAATCCGCGTGAGGACCGAACATCCAGCCGGACACCTGTTTGCCGCCGCGCGAACGATCCGCAGGTTGGCAGTACCCATCATTCTGTTTTGGGTGGCGCTGACCATTGTCGTCAACACCGTTGCGCCGCAACTACAGTCGGTCGCCAGGAAGCACTCGGTGGCATTAGGCCCCCACGACGCTCCGTCGCTGATCGCCATGAAGCGCATCGGCAAGGACTTTCAGCAGTTCGATTCTGACACCACTGCAATGGTGCTGCTGGAGGGCCAAGAGAAGCTAGGTGATGACGCTCACCGATTTTATGACACGCTGGTCGCCAAGCTGTCACAGGACACCACCCACGTCCAACACATCGAAAACTTCTGGGGTGATCCACTGACCGCGGCCGGTTCGCAGAGCGCCGACGGCAAGGCAGCGTATGTCCAGCTGAACCTCTCCGGTGATCAGGGCGGCGCCCGCGCCAACGAGTCTGTTGCCGCCGTGCAACGCATCGTGGAAAGCGTGCCGCCGCCGCCGGGGATCAAGGCTTACGTGACAGGTCCCGGTCCACTCGGCGCCGATCGAGTTGTGTACGGCGACCGCAGCCTTCACACGATTACCGGCATCAGCATTGCGGTGATCGCGATCATGCTGCTGCTCACCTATCGCTCACTGTCGACCGTTCTCGTCATGCTACTGACCATCGGGATCGAGCTGCTCACCGTCCGTGGCATCATCTCCACGCTTGCCACCAACGATGTCATGGGCCTATCAACATTCACCGTCAACGTCCTGGTAGCGCTGACGATAGCGGCCTCGACCGACTACATCATCTTTCTGGCCGGTCGTTATCAGGAGGCGCGTATCACCGGCCAGGACCGAGAAGCCGCGTACTACACCATGTTTGGCGGGACGGCCCACGTGGTTCTGGGTTCCGGCCTGACCGTGGCCGGAGCGATGTACTGCCTGAGCTTCACCCGGCTTCCCTACTTCCAGACCCTGGCATCGCCATGCTCGATCGGATTGTTTGTGGTGATCTTGGCCTCGCTCACCCTGGCGCCTGCCATCTTCGCCACCGCCAGCCGAGTCGGGGTGTTCGACCCCAAACGAGAGACATTGGCACGGCGTTGGCGTCGGATCGGCACCGTTGTCGTGCGATGGCCAGGCCCAGTCCTGGCCGCCACCATGCTGGCAACGCTGATCGGACTGCTCGCCCTGCCGAAATACCAGACCAACTACAACGAGCGCTACTACATCCCCAGCGCGGCGCCATCCAACATCGGTTACCTCGCCTCAGACCGTCACTTTCCGCAGGCCCGCATGGAACCGGAGGTCCTGATGGTCGAGGCCGATCACGACCTGCGTAACCCGACAGACATGCTCATCCTGGACAGGATCGCCAAAGGCGTCTTCCACACTCCCGGGATCGCGCGGGTGCAAAGCATTACCAGACCGTTGGGCGCTCCGATCGACCACTCGTCGATCCCGTTTCAGATCAGCATGCACAGCGCGATGACCATCGAAAACCTGCAGAACCTCAAGGACCGTGTGGCTGATCTATCCACCCTTACCGATCAACTGCAACGCATGATCGACATCACCCAGCGAACCCAGGAGCTGACGCGACAGCTAACCGATGCCACCCATGATATGAACGCTCATACCAGGCAGATGCGAGACAACGCCAACGAACTACGCGATCGAATCGCCGATTTCGACGACTTCTGGCGCCCCCTTCGAGGTTTCACGTACTGGGAGCGCCACTGCTTCGACATTCCCATCTGCTGGTCGATGCGCTCCTTGTTGGACAGCATGGATAACGTCGACAAGCTCACCGAGGACCTTGCCAACCTCACCGACGACACCGAACGCATGGACACCGTACAGCGGCAACTACTCGCCCAACTGGACCCCACGATCGCCACCATGCAAACCGTCAAAGGGCTTGCCCAAACATTGACCAGCGCATTCTCTGGATTGGTCACACAAACGGAGGACATGTCGCGCAACGCCACCGTGATGGGTCGGACATTCGACGCGGCCAACAATGACGACTCGTTCTACCTTCCACCTGAGGCCTTCCAAAACCCCGACTTCCAGCGGGGTCTGAAACTTTTCCTGTCCCCCGACGGCACCTCGGCCCGTTTCATCATCACCCACAAGGGCGATCCCGCCAGCGCCGAAGGCATCTCCCACATCGACCCCATCATCGAAAGCGCCGATGAGGCCGTGAAGGGCACACCCCTGCAAGCCGCGAACATCTATCTGGCCGGCACCGCATCCATGTACAAAGACATACACGAGGGCACGGTGTATGACGTGATGATCGCCGTCGTCGCCGCCTTGTGCCTGATCTTCATCATCATGCTGGGCATCACCAGAAGCCCGGTCGCCTCCGCGGTCATCGTCGGTACCGTCGCTCTCTCGCTGGGGTCAGCCTTTGGCCTATCGGTCCTCATCTGGCAGCACATCCTGCATATGCCGCTGCACTGGCTGGTGCTGCCGATGGCCATCATCGTCATGCTGGCCGTCGGATCCGACTACAACTTGCTCCTCGTCGCCCGCTTCCAAGAGGAAATCGCAGCCGGCCTCAAAACCGGCATGATCCGATCCATGGCCTACACGGGCAAAGTCGTCACCACCGCCGGCCTGGTCTTTGCTTTCACCATGGGCTCCATGGTGACCAGCGACCTACGCGTGGTCGGCCAGATCGGCACCACGATCATGATCGGACTATTGTTCGACACACTCATCGTGCGGTCTTTTATGATGCCCGCACTTGCGACCATGCTCGGCCGCTGGTTCTGGTGGCCACGCCGGGTGGATCGGCTAGCCCGACAACCCCAGGTGCTCGGGCCTCGTCGCACCACTGCGCTCAGTGCGGAACGCGCAGCGCTGCTGCAGTAGCGGCACGGCCCGGGTCGTAGCTCGACAGGTCGCGGCCCATACCTGCGCCAACATCACGATCGCGGTGGCACCGAGCTGACCTGTAGGTTGGGGTCTCGACCGTGAAATCTGGCTCGGTACTGAGACTTCGAGGGCACGGAGGCGGACGTCGGAAATCCCGGGGTCGGCGAACACCCCGACCACATTTGGCCTTCTCAGCCGTCCGCGCGGTGCGGTGCCATCAGCGCAACGGCGGCTCTCCAACCCAGCAGCAGCACCGCGGTGACCGCGGACGCGACCACGACGAAACTCGCGGCCACACCCGCCGAACCGACCTTGCGTAACACCATGCCGACCACGATGGTGCACAGCCACACGATCACCCCGGTGGGGGCAAGGGCGGTCGGCCGCCGCCAGCCGCGAGCCAGCACCCAACCCACACCGGTCCCGGTGAGAAATGGCCATGCCGTAGCCGCCAGGCCGGTGACGCTCAGTCCTTCGGCGTGGCTGCGACGTCCCACCGCGCAGAACACCAGCACGGCGACGACGTCGGCGGCCAGCCCCGCCAGCGCGCGCCGTGGTCGCATGCCGCGAGGCTACCGGGCCAAGGCAGTATTGAGTGATGAGCACCCCGACACCACCCACCCTTGACCGCGACGACCCGCTGGGACTGGACGCGTCGCTATCCAGCGACGAGATCGCCGTCCGCGACACCGTCAGGCGGTTCTGCGCCGAACACGTCACCCCGCACGTCGCGGCGTGGTTCGAGGACGGCGACCTACCGGTCGCGCGCGATTTGGCCAAACAGTTCGGCGAACTCGGACTGCTAGGAATGCAGCTGCACGGCCACGGCTGTGGCGGCGCGTCGGCGGTGCACTATGGCCTGGCCTGCCGGGAGCTGGAGGCCGCCGACTCCGGCATCCGGTCGCTGGTGTCGGTGCAGGGTTCGCTGGCGATGTTCGCCATCGCGAGCTTTGGCTCCGACGAGCAACAGCGCCAGTGGCTGCCCGGCATGGCCACCGGTGACCTGCTCGGCTGCTTCGGGCTCACCGAGCCCGACGTCGGCTCCGACCCGGCCGCGATGAAAACCCGGGCGCGACGCGATGGTCCGGACTGGGTGATCACCGGGGGCAAGATGTGGATCACCAACGGCTCGGTCGCCGACGTGGCGATCGTGTGGGCCGCCACCGACGACGGAATCCGCGGATTCATCGTGCCCACCGACACCCCGGGTTTCACCGCCAACACCATCCACCACAAGCTGTCGCTGCGGGCGTCGATCACCAGCGAGCTGGTGCTCGACAATGTCCGGCTGCCCGCCGACGCCATGCTGCCCGACGCGACCGGCCTCAGGGCGCCGCTGGCATGCCTGTCGGAGGCGCGCTACGGGATCGTCTGGGGAGCGATGGGCGCGGCCAGGTCGGCCTGGCAGTGCGCGCTCGACTACGCGACACAGCGCACCCAGTTCGGACGTCCGATCGCCGGCTTCCAGCTGACCCAGGCCAAGCTCGTCGACATGGCCGTGGAACTGCACAAGGGTCAGCTGCTGTCGTTGCATCTGGGGCGCCTCAAGGACAGGGTGGGCCTGCGCCCCGATCAGGTCAGCTTCGGCAAGCTCAACAACACCCGGGAAGCGCTCAAAATCTGCCGGACCGCTCGAACGATCCTGGGCGGCAACGGGATATCGCTGGAGTACCCGGTCATCCGGCACATGGTCAACCTGGAGTCGGTGCTCACCTACGAGGGCACGCCCGAGATGCATCAGCTGGTGCTCGGTCAGGCCTTCACGGGCTTGGCCGCCTTCCGGTAGGACCGTCGCATGCCCGTCTTGCGGCGCCTCGGGTGTTCGGTCCTGGCTCTCGGGCTGCTGGCCGGCTGCGTCCCACCCCGCACCGGGCCGGCTTCGTCGCCGACCAACAACGGGGCCAAGGCCGACGCGGTCATCCGGATTGTGCGTGACTTCATGACGCAAGCGCATCTGAAGGCGGTGCTGGTCCGGGTCACCGTGGCCGGCAAGGAGGTCGTGACGCGGGCCGTCGGCGACTCGATGACCGGCGTGCCGGCCACCACCGCCATGCACTTTCGCAACGGCGCGGTCGCAATCTCCTATGTCGCGACGCTGTTGCTCAAACTGGTCGACGAAAAAAAGCTGCGCCTGGACGACAAGCTGTCCAGGTGGCTTCCCGACTTTCCGCACGCCGACCGGGTCACGCTGGGTCAACTAGCGCAGATGACATCCGGCTACCCCGACTACGTCCTCGGCAACGAGGCGTTTGATGCCGAGCTTTACGCTAATCCGTTCCGGCAGTGGACAACACAAGAGTTACTCGATCAAATCTCTTCACGGCCACTGCTTTACGACCCGGGCACCAACTGGAACTACGCGCACACCAATTACCTCTTGCTGGGGCTGGCGTTGGAGAAGGCCGCCGGCCAAGACATGCCAACCCTGCTGCAGCGCAAGGTCCTTTCCCCCCTGGGCCTCACGGCCACCGCCAACTCCGATACCCCCGCCATCCCCGAGCCCGCCTTGCATGCATTCACCTCCGAGCGCCGAGCGGCCTTGAAAATTCCTGCCGGCACGCCGTTTTACGAGGAATCGACCTTCTGGAATCCGTCGTGGACCATCACCCGCGGCGCCATCCAAACCACCACCATCTACGACATGGAGGCCACCGCGGTGGGGATCGGGTCGGGCAGGCTGCTCTCGGCGGATTCGTACAAGAAGATGGTGTCCACCGAGCTGCGCGGCAAGACCCGCGCCCAGCCGGGCTGCCCCACCTGCTTCGAGCAGAACGACGGCTACACCTATGGTCTCGGGATCGTCATATCCGGCCATTGGCTGCTGCAAAATCCCATGTTCGCCGGTTACGCCGCGGTGGAAGCCTATCTGCCGTCGCAACGGGTCGCGGTGGCGGTCGCGGTCACCTACGCCCCCGAGGCCTTCGATGACCAGGGCAACTACCGCAACCAGGCCGACATACTATTTCGCAAGATCGGTGCCGAGGTAGCGCCGAACGACGCCCCACCCATGCCGCCGGGGAGGTAGGTAGCCATGGGAGTCATTGCCCGCGTTGTCGGTGTCGCCGCGTGCGGTTTGTCCCTGGCCGTGCTGGCCGCCGCGCCCACCGCGGGTGCGGAACCCACCGGCGCGCTGCCCCCGATGACATCCAGCGGCAGCGGACCGGTCATCGGCGGCGGTGACGCCGCGCTGCGACAGCGGATCTCACAGCAGCTGTTTAGCTTCGGCAATCCCACCGTCCAGGAGGTTGACGGCTCGGACGCGGCTCAATTCATCACGGCCGCAGCCGCTGTCGCGGACCGCGATGTGGCGTCGGTGTTCTTGCCGCTGCAGCGGGTGTTGGGCTGCCAACAGAACACAGCCGGCTCGGGGGCCGGCTTCGGAGCGCGCGCCTACCGGCGAACCGACGGGCAATGGGGAGGCGCGATGCTGGTCGTCGCCAAGAGCACCGTTTCCGACGTCGACGCCCTCAAGGCCTGCGTCAAGTCCGGTTGGCGGAAGGCCACGGCGGGCACGCCGACTTCGATGTGCAACAGCGGTTGGACCTACCCGCCGTTCGCCGACACCCGCCGCGGCGAAGAGGGCTATTTCGTCTTGCTGGCCGGCACAGCCTCGGACTTCTGCAGTGCGCCCAACGCGAACTACCGAACCACCGCGAGCTCATGGCCGGGCTAGCAGGCCGGCGGACCGTGGGGGTCCGCTGGTGGGCCCCCTATGGCCCGCCAGGCCGATCGCAGAACGCCACACACAATGCCCAAGCAGGAATGGACACCCATTGCAGTTGCCCGTCCGCCGTGCGCTCGCAATATATCGGGCCGGGGTTCCCCCAGAGTTTCGCGCCTTCCGGCGAGCACGGTTGACCAATATCGGTATCGGCATGCGCTGGGCTACTTCCGATGAGGACCGCGATTGGAGCGATCGCCGCCAATATCGCCAAGCCGACGAACCTCAGTGCGTGCATGATCGACGCCTTCCTGTCGCAACAGCGCCAAACGACGAACTTGACGATACAAGGAAACGGGATGGAGCAGGAGGGGCATACACATCACGCTAACCGGCCATCCGGACGAGCCATGGGCTCGGGCCTAACTGAATTGCATTGAAATACAACAACATCAGGACCCTGTGCCTTTGCCTAATACCCGTGTCGTCGGGCAGGTGCGTGGTCGCTCCAGCCCCTAGAAGGGCGGCGGGTCGTCGTCGGGATCGGGCGGCTGGTCGTGGGTCTCGGGGGCGGTTGTGGCGGTTTGGGTGACCACGTGGGCGCGCTGGCGGGCTTGGTGGTTGCGGTGGCGTTCGGTGGTGATGTGGTGGGCGCGGTTTTGGGTGCGGGTGCTGGCCCGGCGCGGCATCATCGCGGTGCGCTGCCCGCGGCGGTCGGCGCGGGCCGGCTCGGGTGCGGGCGGGTCACCGGTGGGGGTGCACAGCGCCGGGAACAGCAGCGCGCTGCCCGGGGTGGTGACGTAGGTCTGGTTACCCGGCAGCGTCCAAATCACCGTGCCGTCGGGCAGTTGCTGGGCGCGCCAGCCACAGAAGGTGGCCAGCAAATGATGAAGACGGCACAGGCATTTGAGGTTGGACGCGTGGGTGGGCCCACCGTCGGCGAACGCGATGGTGTGATCCAGGTCGCACTGGGTGGCCGGGCGGTCGCAACCGGGCGCCCGACAGGTCAGATCCCGGGCCCGCACAAACGCCGCCAGCTTCGCCGAGGGCCGATAACCCGGCTCGGTCCCGGCCGGGGACCGGGATCGGCTGCAGCCCGGCGGTCTTGGCCAACTCGGCCACCAACTCGGCCGGGATCAGCGCGTCGCCGCCCAGCAACGCTGCCGGCGCCTGGCCGTGGCCCTTGACGCTGGCCTGCTCGGCCACCACATGAATCACCACCGCCGACACCGGGCGCCCCTCGGCGGCACAGTCGGGATTGTCGCAGCGGCAGGCCAGCCGATCCGCCCCGGCCGCCAGCGCGCCCAGCGCGTCGGCGCGGCGCTGATCTGTGCTGCGCGGATCACCGGCACACACCGTGGCCACCAAGGCGTTCAGCCGCGCATCCAGGGCTTGGGCGTCGGTGGCATACAGCTGGGCATACACCTCGCCCATGCCGTCCCCAGAATTCCAGATCGACACCTCCCGATCGCGGGCCCGCTCACGCACCCGGCGCACCGCATCGGGGTCGGCCACCGCCACGATCCGATCGATTGCGGCGGCCAGCCTGCCCCGGGTCATCGACGGCCAACCCCGCACCCGCAGCGCCAGCTCGGCATCCACCCGCGCCAACACCGCCGCGTCGGTGATCAAATCGGTGCGATACACCAGCGTCTGAAGCATCCGATAATCGATCTCCCCGGCGGCAAACACCTCGGCAACTTTCGGCAGCCGCTCCCGCATCGCCCGCGCATAGTGCAGGTAGCTGCCGGCCAGCGCCAAACCGGTCCGAAACGCCTTGAAAAAGCTCAAGCCACCTCGGCGGCCACCGCCGCCCAGGTATCCACCGCCCAGTCTGCGCACTCCCCGCGCTCGACCCGACGCAGCTCAAACAACTCCCCGATCGCCGCCAGCCGCGCCGCCGCCGCCTGCGCCTCGGCACACCCGGCGGCGCGCATCCGCTCGATCAACCCCCGCGACGTCGGGTATCCGACGGCTCGAAGTGCTCATGCAGCCTTTGGTCGAACATGCGTTCGAGTCTACCTAAACCCGACCGGCATAAGCCAGGCCGCCAGTCGAATGCATGTTCGCTCGGAGCGAACATGCTAACCGCGTGTCTGCCGACCGGGTCGTCGGTGGTCGGCTAGAGCGTCGTCGCCACGGATGCCGAAATGAACCCCGGATTAGCTGCGGCAATTGGCCGACTTCGTTCGGGACTTCCGCGATGCGTTCGAGTCGCTGATGGAGTTGCACACCCGACGTGCGAAGGGCCTGGCCGTGGCATGTCGCCGAAGCCGCAGGTGCGGTTGACCATCGATCGGCAGGCCGTGTCGGCGGCCGGCGATGTCGAGCCGTCGGAGAGGTGCACCTGGCCGCCATTGATGACAATGCCCGACCCTGCCGACGGCCCACAAGGCCCACAAGGCCCACAAAAAGTTGCGCCGTTGCGATGAGGGGAGTCGTACTGTGTAGCTGCGCCACAGCGACCAGACTGAAGGAGGACCATGACGCTCTCATCCGGCGAACCCGCGGCTGTCGGCGGGCGCCATCGCGTGGTCATCATCGGGAGCGGGTTCGGCGGCCTGAACGCGGCCAAGGCGCTCAAGCGGGCCGATGTCGACATCACGCTGATCTCGAAGACTACGACCCACCTATTCCAGCCATTGCTGTATCAGGTGGCCACCGGGATCTTGTCCGAGGGCGACATCGCCCCGACCACCAGGCTGATCCTGCGTCGGCAAAAAAACGTGCGGGTGTTGCTCGGTGAGGTCAACGCGATCGACCTGAAGGCCAAGACCGTCACGTCGAAGTTGATGGACATGGAGACGGTGACGCCGTACGACAGCCTCATCGTGGCCGCCGGCGCACAGCAGTCCTACTTCGGCAAAGACGAATTCGCCACCTTCGCACCCGGCATGAAGACCATCGACGACGCCCTGGAGCTGCGCGGCCGCATCCTGGGCGCATTCGAAGCCGCCGAGGTCACCACCGACCATGCCGAGCGGGAACGCCGGCTGACCTTCGTGGTGGTCGGGGCCGGACCGACCGGCGTCGAGGTCGCCGGACAGATCGTCGAACTCGCCGAGCGCACCCTGGCCGGGGCGTTTCGCACCATCACCCCCAGCGAATGCCGGGTGATCCTGCTGGACGCCGCACCCCAGGTGCTGCCGCCGATGGGCCCCAAGTTGGGCCTCAAGGCGCAAAAGCGGCTGGCGAAGATGGACGTCGAGGTGCAGCTCAACGCGATGGTGACCGCGGTCGACTACAAGGGCATCACCATCAGGGAAAAGGACGGCACACAGCGCCGCATCGAATGCGCGTGCAAGGTGTGGGCGGCCGGCGTGCAGGCCAACCCGCTGGGCA
The DNA here is from genome assembly GCF_010730055.1 of Mycobacterium shinjukuense. Lineage (NCBI taxonomy): Bacteria > Bacillati > Actinomycetota > Actinomycetes > Mycobacteriales > Mycobacteriaceae > Mycobacterium > Mycobacterium shinjukuense. Next base: position 3,340,536 of record NZ_AP022575.1, read on the forward strand.
AGATGATCGCCGAGCAGTCCGACGGCACCGAAACCGACCGGGCCGGACGGGTGATCGTCGAGCCCGACCTCACCGTCAAGGGACACCCGTACGTCTTCGTCGTCGGTGATCTGATGTCGGTGCCCGGCGTGCCCGGGGTGGCGCAGGGCGCGATCCAGGGCGCCCGCTACGCCACCACGGTGATCAAGCACGCGGTGAAAGGCCATGACGATCCGGCCAGCCGCAAGCCCTTCAAGTACTTCGACAAGGGCAGCATGGCCACGATCTCACGGCACAGCGCCGTCGCGCAGGTCGGCAAGCTGGAGTTCGCCGGGTACTTCGCCTGGCTCGCGTGGTTAGTGCTGCATCTGTACTACCTGGTCGGCCACCGCAACCGGATCGCGGCGATCTTCGCCTGGGGGATCTCGTTCATGGGCCGTACTCGCGGACAGATGGCCATCACCAGCCAGATGATCTACGCCAGAGTGGTGACGCAGTGGATGGAGGCCCAAGCGCAAGGAGCGCTGGCGGCGGCCGAACGCGCAGAAGAGGCCGAGAAACAGGCAGCCGGCTAGCTCAACGCCTGGTCGATATCGGCGATCAGGTCGTCGGTGCCTTCCAGCCCGACGGAGATGCGGATCACGCCGTCACCCAGGCCGATCGCGGCGCGCCCCTCCGGGCCCATCGCCCGGTGGGTGGTGGTGGCCGGGTGCGTCACCAGCGATTTGGCGTCGCCGAGGTTGTTGGAGATGTCGATCAGCCGCATCTTGTCGAGCACCTGGAAGGCCCGCCGCTTGGCGACGTCGTCGGCGCAGTCGAGCGCGAAGGTGACGACGGTTCCGCCCCCGGTCATCTGGCGCTTGGCCAGGTCGTATTGCGGGTGTGACGGCAGAAACGGGTAACGCACCCACCGCACCGCCGGATGCCCTTGTAGGAACTCCGCGATCCGCTGCGCCGAGGAATTGCAGTGTTCGACCCTAATCGCCAGCGTTTCAAGGCCTTTCAGCAGCACCCAGGCATTGAAGGCGCTCATCGCCGGGCCGGTGTGCCGCATCAGCTTCTGCACCGGACCGTCGATGTACTCCCTGTCGCCGAGGATCGCGCCACCGAGCACCCGGCCCTGCCCATCGATGTGTTTGGTACCGGAGTACACCACCACGTCAACCCCCAACGGAAAACCCCGCTGCAACAATGGCGTGGCAAAAACGTTGTCCAGCACTACCTTTGCGCCCGCGGCGTGCGCCAGCTCGGTGACCGCCGCGATGTCCACCAGCGACTGCATCGGGTTCGACGGCGTCTCGAAGAACACCGCCTGCGTGGGCACCGACAGCGCCCGCTCCCATTGCGACAGGTCGTCGCCGTCGACGAAGACGGTCTGCACACCCCAGCGCGGCAGGATCTCGTTGCACACCACGAAGCACGAACCGAACAGGCTGCGGGCAGCGACCAACCGGTCACCGGCGGCCAGCAGCGCGCCCAGCGAGACGAACACCGCCGCCATCCCGCTGGCGGTGCCGAAGGCCGCCGGGGCGCCCTCGATCAGGCGCAGCCGTTCCTCAAACATGGTCACCGTCGGATTGCCGTAGCGCGAATACACAAAGTGGTCCAGCTCCCCGGCAAACGACCGCTCGGCAACGGCCGCCGACGGGTAGACGTAGCCGGAGGTCAGGTACATCGCCTCGGCCGTCTCGTCGAACCCCGACCGCAACAGCCCGCCGCGCACCCCGAGGGTGGCCGGGCCGACCCCGTCGGGCAGCGCCTTGGGCGTGCGGACCGACTCGCCGGGGGTGCTCATCCCTGGGTCCAGGGCAATCCGATCGCCCGCCAGCCGCCTGTGCCGCGATGCCCCTGGGCGTCAAGGTGCCCTTCAAAACCGTCCAGCACGTTGTAGGCCGGCGTGATGCCGGCCGCCGTGGCGGCCTCGGCGGCGCCGATGGAGCGGTTGCCGGAACGACACATGAACACCACCGGCCGGTCGCCCTGGCCGGCGTCAACGGGTGGGATCCGCTCCCGAAGTTCGGCCACGAAGCGCTCGTTGCGCCCGCCCTCGAAGGTGTCCCACTCGATGTAGATCACGTCACGGCCCAGGCTGGACAGGTCCGGCACCCCGACGAACCGCCATTCGGCCTTGGTGCGCACATCGACCAGCACCGCCTGGGGGTTGTCGCTGAGCATTTTCCAGGCCTCCAGCGGCGTGATGTCTCCCGCGTAGCTCACCCGCGTGAGTCTCGCATATTCAGCCGCGCCGCGACGTCGTGGGCACGGTCGCGCGCGGTCGCCACATCCGCCGCGGTGGCCAGCGCCACGCCCAGCCTGCCGGTTGTGCCCGCGGGCGCGCCGGGGCCGCCCCGGTCGAACATCCGGACATCGCTTTCCGGCACGCCCAGCGCCGCGGTCAGCGCCTCGGCGGTCGGTGCCGAATCACGGCCCGGACTCAGCATCCGGGCCGCGCCCGGCGACACCATCAGGGTGTCCACCGCCAACCCCAGGATCGCCCGGGCCTGCAGCTCGAACACCGAAAGCCGCTGGGTGCGCAGGGTCACCCAGGCGCGTTCGGTGGGCAGCGCCGAGACGTCGGCGAAGTACACCTCGTCGCCGTTGACCATCAATTCGACGCTGAACACGCCGCGGCCGCCGAGCGCCTTGACGATGCGTGCGGCGATCGACTTGGCCGCGTCCAGCGCGGCCGTGGTCAACCGCAGCGGTTGCCAGGATTCCAGGTCACCGCCGTCGGCGTCGCGATGAGCGATGGGCGCGCAGAACTCGATGACCGGTCCGATCGGGCACTGGCTGCACACCACGATCAGCGTGACCAGAAACTCGACCTCGACCACCGTCTCGGCCCACACCCGCTGGCGCGTGCCGGCGGGTTCCTGCCCGGCGGCATGGCGCCAGGCGCGTTCGAGGCCGTCGGGCCCGGCGACCACCGACTGCCCCCGCCCAGGCGCCCGGGCGACCGGTTTGACCAGCAACGGGAAGCCCGCGTGGGCGGCGACCGCCGCAAGGTCGGCGAGCGATTCGACGAACCAGAACGGCGCGGTGGGCAGGCCGAGCTGGTCGGCCGCCAGCCGGCGCAGGCCCTCCCGATCGATGGTCAACCGTAGGCTGCGGGCGCTGGGCACCGCGCTCACCGTGTCCAGGGCATCCACGGCGACCGCTTCGGTGAGCGTCACCACGAAATCCGGGTGCAGTCGGGCGAACACGGCGGCCAGCTCATCGGCATCGGTCAGGTTGACCACCAATGACTGGTCAGCGACCCGGTGCGCGGGCGCCTCGCGGTGCCCGTCTGCGACGATCACCTCCGCGCCCAGGTGTTGCAGCGCGACCGCCAGCTCCCAACCCGGTTCGCCGGCACCCAGCAGGAGCACCCGTGGCGCGTTGTCCGTCACCGGCCCACCCCTTCGCATGGTTGTTGTCCCGCCGCTCAAGGATAGGGCCGCGCAGCGGCAGGATCGGCCGGCGCCAACGCGGCGGCCCCGCACCGCCGGCCGCCCGGCGACGAGAAAGACGCGTCTGCACTCATTCTCTGAATTTTTGTGCGACTCTGCTGATAGCTGCCTGTTCAACGTGGCCATGAGGAGGTGGGGCGGGAGTGAGTGGCTGGATCCGCGCACCGAAAACCCTACTCGGCGGCGGAGGGCGCTTCGCGGACCGGACGGTGGCGTTGGGGAAAAGTCCATGTCCTACGTGACGACACAGCCAGAGATGCTGAACACCGCCGCCCGCGACTTGGCAAGCATCGGCTCGGCAATGGATGCGCTGAACGCCGCGGCGGCCTCGCTGACAACCGCCGTGGTTCCCGCTGCCGCCGACGAGGTGTCCGCGGTGACGGCGGTGCGGTTCGCCATCCACGCCCGGCTGTATCAATTGGTCAGCGCGCGGGCCACGGCGATTCACGACCAGTTCGTCGCCGTGCTGTCGTCCTGCGGGTGCTCGTACGCGGCGACCGAGGCCGCCAACACCGCCGCGGCCGGCCTGGGAGGGCAATAGCCGTGGTTGCCACCGACTTTGCCGCGCTACCACCGGAAATCAATTCGGCCAGAATCTATTCCGGGCCCGGCTCGGCTCCGCTGATGCAAGCGGCCGCGGCCTGGGAGCGGCTGGCCAACGAACTGAATTCGACGGCCGCCTCGTACGCTGCGGTGATCTCCGGGCTCACCGGCCAGGAATGGCTGGGCCCCTCGTCGATGTCGATGGCGGCGGCGGCCGCCCCCTACGTGGCGTGGATGAGGACCACCGCCGCTCAGGCCGAGCAGGCCGCCGCCCAGGCCCTGGCCGCGGCGAACGCCTACGAGGTGGCGTACGCGACGACGGTGCCCCCGGCGGCGATCGCGGCCAACCGCAACACCATGGTTTCCCTGGTGCGGACCAACGTGTTCGGACAGAACACGCCGGCGATCGCGGCCAGCGAAGCCGACTATGGCGAAATGTGGGCGCAGGACATCGTCGCCATGGAGGGCTACGCAGGCAGCTCGGAAGCCGCGTCGCAGCTGACACCCTTCACCCCGCCGCCGCCGACCACCACCGGGGCCGAGCCGGCGGCCGACGCCACGGCGCTGGCCGCGGCGGCCGCACCGTCCGCGGCGGCCGTGAACCTACCCGACCTGGTGGACCTGCCGACCCCACTGGGGGAGCTTGACCTTCTGGTGGCCGCGGCCGTGGCCGTCGCGGCCTCCAGCCTGGGCGTGCAGACGGCGCAACTGATCGAGATCTACCGCCACGACGAGGTCGACGAGTGGGAGAAGTACCCATTCGGCCCGGAATCGGCGGAAGCGGAAGAGGAAGCCGGTGGCGGATCAAGTCCGTACGTCCCCGGCCCCAGCCGGGGACGGGGCCCCACGCCGCTGCCGGGCCGGGTGTTCACCCCGCCCCAGCCCCCGATCGCCGCGCTGAGCGGCCATGCCACCAACATCGGCGGGCTGTCGGTGCCGCAGAGCTGGCTGCTGCCGCCGGCGGTGCGCCAGGTCGCCGCGATGTTCCCGGGAACGACTCCGATGTTCATGACCGACGGTTCCGAGGGTGCCTACACCGGGATGGCGGCCGCGGGGTTGGCCGGGACCAGCCTGGCCGGTCTTGCCGCCCGGGGCGCCTCGTCGTCTCCGACCCCCGCGGCGGCCGCCCCGACGGCCGGCGGCGGCAGCGGGGGCGGCGCGGCGGCCACCCGGCCCGCGGCGACCTCGCCCACGATCCCCGCGGCCGCCGCCGGGGCGGGCATCGCGGGCCTACCGCCGGGCTTGCCGCCCGGCGTCGTGGCGAATCTCGCGGCGACCCTGGCGGCCATCCCCGGGGCGACCATCATCGTCGTACCGCCGAACCCGAACGCCAACCATTAGAGCCGCCCGGCCCTCACGGCTGGCCGGGCAGTAGCCGCACCATCAGGCCGTTGCCCTCGGCCAGCAGCGTCTCGTCGCCGTCGACCAACTCCGCCGCCACGAACGCCTTGCGGCCCTCGATGCCGGTGACCCGGCCCCGGATCACCAGCGCCGCGTCGATCGGGGTGATCTTGCGGTAATCGACGTGCAGGAAGGCGGTCCGGCTGATCGGGCGTCCGGCGGCGTGCGAGATCATGCCGAAGATGTGGTCGAACAGCAGCGGCAGCACACCGCCGTGCACCGCGGAGTTGCCGCCGACATGAAACCGACTAAAGGATCCCGTCATCTCGACACCGTCGGGGTCGTAGCGGGTCAGCGTCCACGGCGGCAGCAACAGGCTGCCCATGCCGGGCAGGCCCGGGGTCCGCCCGGCCGGCGCCTTGCCTTCCTCGGCTTGGAACGGGCCCAGCAGCTCGACCAGGGCCGCGGCGCGCTCGGCCGCCTCGTCCCACACCGCGTCGCCGGGATCTGCCGACACCGCCAGATCCTGTAGCCGGCGCATCGTCGCCACGAACCGGCCGAAACCCTCACCCGGACTGGCCGGGCCGTATTCCGGGAAACCGCCGTGGTGTTGGTATTCGGGATCGATGTCTTGGGGGCCCAGCGAGGAATAGTGGGTCACGCGCGGTCCCGCAGGACGTCGCGGCGCACGATGGTCTGATCCCGTCCGGGGCCGACCCCGATGCACGAAACCGGTGCTCCGGCAAGCTCTTCCAGCCGCAACACATAGTCACGCGCCTTGGCGGGCAGGTCGTCGAAATCCCGGGCCCCGGAGATGTCTTCCCACCAGCCCGGCAGCTCGTCGTACACCGGTTGGGCGCGGCACAGGTCGCTTTGGGTCATCGGCATCTCCCGGGTGAGCCTGCCGTCGATCCGGTAGCCGACGCACACCGGCACCGTTTCCAGGCTGGAAAGCACGTCGAGCTTGGTCAGGAAAAAGTCGGTGATGCCGTTGACCCGGGTGGCGTAGCGCGCGATGACGGCGTCGAACCAGCCGCAGCGCCGGCGCCGGCCGGTGGTCACCCCGAACTCGCCGCCGGTCTTGGACAAGTACTCGCCATGCTCGTCGAACAGCTCGGTGGGAAACGGGCCGGAGCCCACCCGGGTGGTGTAGGCCTTGAGGATCCCCAGCACCGTGTGGATCCGGGTGGGACCGATGCCCGAACCCACGGCCGCCCCGCCGGCGGTCGGATTCGACGATGTCACATACGGGTAGGTGCCGTGGTCGACGTCGAGCAGGGTGCCCTGCGAGCCTTCCAGCAACACCGTTTCGCCGGCGTCCAACGCGTTGTTGAGCAGCAGCCGGGTGTCGGCGATGCGGTGCCGGAAACCTTGCGCCTGCTCCAGCAGCGCGTCGACCACCTGCCCCGGATCCAGCGCCTTGCGGTTGTAGATCTTGACCAGCACCTGGTTCTTGAACTCCAGCGCGGCCTCGACCTTGTGGGCCAGCTGATCCGGGTCCAGGACATCGGCTACCCGGATCCCCATGCGCGCGACCTTGTCCTGGTAGCAGGGCCCGATGCCGCGGCCGGTGGTGCCGATCTTCTTGGTGCCCATGTAGCGCTCGGTGACCTTGTCGATGGCGACGTGGTAGGGCATCAGCAGGTGTGCGTCCGCGGAGATCAACAGCCTGGAGGTGTCGACCCCCCGGTCTTTCAGGCCCCGCAGTTCGCCGAGCAGCACGCCGGGGTCGATCACCACGCCGTTGCCGATCACGTTGGTGACGCCGGGCGTCAGCACCCCCGACGGGATGAGGTGCAACGCGAAGTTCTCACCGGTCGGCAGGACCACGGTGTGGCCGGCGTTGTTGCCGCCCTGATAGCGCACCACCCACTGCACCCGCCCACCGAGCAGATCGGTGGCCTTACCCTTGCCCTCGTCGCCCCACTGGGCGCCGATGAGGACGATTGCCGGCATCACGCGCTCCCACCTGCTCTCGCGGGTTGTGCCCGCTTATTGTGGTCCAGCCGGTGACCTACCCTACTCAGCAGGTTGCGAGGAGCTGTCATGTATACGGCCGAGAACGCACCCAGCACCGCGGTCTTGCTGTTCGGCGATCGGCCCCTGCCCGCCGCGTTGACCGGCCTGCCCACCCACCGAGCCGACGATCCGGCCACGATCGATGCCGCGCTGGACCCATACCGGCGGGTCGTGGTGGTCGGCGGCGATGCCGACCTGGCCACCGTGCTGAGCCGGCTGTTGCGCACCGACCGGCTCGACGTCGAGGTGGGCTACGCCCCGCGCCGGCGCACCGCCGCGACCCGGATCTACGGGTTGCCGACCGGGCGCCGGGCGGCGCGGCACGCGCGGCATGGGGCCGCTCGGCGGGTGCCGCTGATCCGCGACGAGACCGGATCGGTGATCGTGGGCCGCGCTCGTTGGCTACCGGCCAACGAGCAGGCCCTGATCCATGGCGAGGCCGTCGTTGACGACACCGTGCTGTTCGATGGCGATGTGGCCGGGGTGTGCGTCGAGCCGACGTTGGCTCTGCCCGGTCTGCGGGCCTCGGTACGCGAGCGCCGGTGGCGCGGGTGGATCGCCGGGCGCGCCGCCCAGCTGGGCACCACCGGCGCCGTGGTGGTGCGTGACGGCGTCCCGGCACCCCGCCCGGTGCGGCGATCGACGTTTTACCGCAACGTCGAGGGCTGGCTGCTGGTCCGGTAGCTTTCGACCGGTGAGGAACATGGGCAGGCGCGAGTCGGTGCGACCCAGCCCGATCTTTCTGGGCCTGGTCGGTGTGACGGCCGTCGGGGGCGCGCTGGCCTGGCTGGCCGGGGAGACGGTGCAGCCGCTGGCCTACGCCGGGGTGTTCGTCATGGTGATCGCCGGCTGGCTGGTGTCGCTGTGCCTGCACGAGTTCGGTCACGCGTTCACCGCCTGGCGATTCGGCGACCACGATGTCGCCCTGCGCGGCTATCTCTCGCTGGACCCGCGGCGCTACAGCCATCCCATGCTGTCGCTGGGCCTGCCGATGCTGTTCATCGCGCTGGGCGGAATCGGCCTTCCCGGGGGCGCGGTGTATGTGCAGACCGGGTTCATGAGCACCACCCGCCGAACGCTGGTCAGCGTGGCCGGAGCGGCGATGAACCTGCTGCTGGCCGTGCTGCTGCTGGCGGCAACCCGGCTGTTGTACCAGCCGGCGCACGCGGTGTTGTGGGCCGGGGTGGCGTTTCTGGGTTTCCTGCAGCTCACCGCGGTGGTGTTGAACCTGTTGCCCATTCCGGGCCTGGACGGTTACGACGCGCTGGAACCCCACCTGAGTCCCCAGACGCAGCGCGCGCTGGCGCCGGCCAAGCAGTTCGGCCTGGTGTTCCTGCTGTTCCTGTTCCTGACGCCGGCGCTGAACCGGTGGTTGTTCGGCATGGTGTACTGGCTCTTCGAGCTGTCCGGTGTGGACCACTGGCTGGCCGCCGCGGGCAACACGCTGACCCGCTTCTGGGGCGTGTGGTTGTGACCCGGTGCGGCGTGCCGGGTGGCATCAGCCAGCCGCGGGCGCGTCTGCTCGCTCCTTTGTGTCTTTGCTCTCCGCGACCTCCCTACGCCGCCGCTGCCCGATGACGGACTCGCTGTGCGGCCGGTCCTCGGTATACAGCGGTTCCTCACCCCCCAACCCGCGCTTGCCCTTGCGAGCGGCCTGATCCTGACCGCCGTGGCCGATCGGCGCGACGCCCATGCCACCACCGCCCATCGCCCCGCTCGCGGCTGGGTTCACCCGGCCAAGGCCCGCGAGGTCACGACCCGCAATTTGCCGTGCCCCAGGCTCACCGTCCCCCCCGGACAGTAAGGGCGCAGCCTCCAGCGGCACCCGCGGCACGCCCCCACCCCCGCCAGCCCCGCCACCCCCAAGCGACGCCGGCTTTAGCGTCGGGAGTGTCGCGCCACTCGCCGACCGCGCACCGGTTGGCGGACGAACCGGCCCCGCGCCGCTCGGTGACGCCGGCTGTCCGGCAGGCAGCGTGGGCGTCTCGGGCAACCCGTCCGCGCCGGACAATCCAGAAGGAGGCCCGAGATCCGGACCGTCAGGAACGTCGGGGGGTAGTACAGCAGGGGTGGGCTCCGCCAACGGGCCCGAGGGCGAACTTCCCGAGATGCTGCCCTGAGCACTGGGGGGCAACGATGGCTGGATGGTCGAGAGAGCCGTCATCTGGGCGTAATTGGCCAGCGCGTGCTCCGACTTGTGTTGAAAGTGCCGGTACAAGCGCTTCACGTAGTGATGCCTGCTTTCAAAAGCTCGTGGTTTGGGCATGTGAGGCCAATCACTTTGGCCGGCCACGGGGGGAAAGATGGCGCGCTTCTCGGATCTGTAATGCTTGACGTCTTTTTCGTCGGGATGGTGGTCGACGAGGGTTTGTTGTGCCGACTTGAGAGCTTGGGCCTGGCTGGCCAGCTGGTCGCACAATTGAGCCATCTCGTCTAGCCATTGCCGATGTTCATCAAAGGCCGCCTGAGCAGCCGTGGCCGCATCGCCTGTCCAGTGTTCAAAGGGCCGCAACCGCTGGGAGATTTCTTCCAGCACTAGCCGGTAGGCCCTCCACGCATCCGCTGTCCTGCCCAACGACGCGCCCTGGTCATCATGGTGGACCCTCGTTACCGCCTCCTCCCACGGCAGGTATTCCGATGCGCCGGCGTTGGCCAACGCGTGCTCGGCCTTGGTGACGTCGGCGTAGGGCAACGCTACGAAACCCGCGTTCCCATCGGCTGCGTTGGTCGTCACCGCCGACACCGGACCCTGGCCATTCACTGCCTGCGCGGCATTGTCGTCCACGTGCCCGTAGGCTTTGGCCGCGTTCCGCAGCGCCTGCGCCAGGCGCCGCCGCTCCCCTTCGCCCGCGTCGAGATACGTCTGCACCGCCTTGATGTTCAGCGTCAACGCTAGGTTCGCTTTGTAGGCCGCCGCCACGTGGCACGTCGCCTTGGGGCCTCCGTGTGGTCGCCCCGGTGCTGGGGCCTCCAGCTCGGCGGCTCTGGCCACAAGTTCCTGTGTGCTTACAACCAGGGTGTGCGATTTCGTCATGTCGAATAATCCTCCTTAGCGCTGCAGCACCCGTCACCAAAAGACGGCACGCCGGTCCACAGCCGTCACCGGCCGTGCGAGCACGGGCGGGACTCAGCGGCCCGACCGGCACCGGGAAACCCACCTGCCCCGCCCATCTCACAGCCTGACGAGCCCGTTCGACTCGCGCTCCCGGAACACGCGTCGAAACCCAAGCCAGCCGGGGTTAGCGATCCACAACTTGTCGCCGTCATTCGCGCTCCTGAAATACAGAGCCCGTTATCTGGAATGCTCTCAAGCCATGTATCGCGGCATTGCGTATGACCCGGCCGACACGGTGCAGTGCGAGCTTGGAGCGAACGTGCGGCAACCATGAAATCCACTGGCCACGGCGGTATGGGCGGCCCGCTGGGCCAGCGTGCCCGGGCAGCCCAGCGCCCTTCGACGCGTCAGCGGCCCGGTGCGGGTGGTCGGGCGGGTGCGGTGGGGCCGCTACCTGTCGCTTGCCGAGATGCAGGGACCCACCAGGTCGGACCATCGGGGATGTGGCAACTGCGGCAACGGTCATGGCGGCTCGCTTGTCGGCGCTGTCCGGTGTGAACGCAGTGGCGACGGTGCGCGTGATGTTCCTGAAGACCTCGCCGAGAAACGACTTTCGTTGCCTCGACTCCGCATCGGCTATCCCATTACATGGCGCGCCAGACTCTCACGTTCGAGTAGACTCCCGCGGCACCCAACCGTTCGGCTGGAATCAGTTCCGCCAATTCTGGTCGTTCGCTATACGTTTGATCACTTCGGTGACGAACGGCAGCTCGGGAATATCCGAGGTCGCCATGTCCGCCGGTGCTGCGTTGATCATCACCACAAGTCCGTTGCCACCGGTCTTGCTGGCCAAGAAAAAACTCAGGTATCCCGAATTGAATCCGGAGTGCCCAAACCAGTCCCCGGTCGGCCGATCGTCGGGGATGTGGTCCATGAACGTCGCATCCATATTGACGTCAAAACCTAGCCCCCAGGGGGCAATACACGCGGCAGTGTTCGGTTCAGCGGTGGACAAACAGTGCCCGTCGGGCATCCTGGCGGGCTGGCGCGTCATCATTGCGCGAGCCACGGAGCCGGGTATCGGTGAGGGCCAGCCGGCCAGCGCTTCCTGGAACGCGATCATGATGCGTGCCATGTCGATCGGTGTACTGACCATGCTCCCCGATGCCTTAGCAGTGAACACCCGCGCACCGCCGGGTAGCGCCGACCCGTCGGGCAAGTAAGGCACCGCAAGCCTGTCGGCGAGCGCCGCACTCGGTGGGGCCGCGAAGCTACTGTTGCGCAGCCCTGGGATCTTGTCCAGCACATACTCGTCCACGATCCGCTCAAACGGGCGCCAGTCGTTCTGCTGCTCTACCGCCGCCTGCAACATCGTGTAGCCGCCGGGCGCATACTCCCACCGCGTCCCCGGCTCGGTGGCCACCGTGATCGGCGGTGTGGTTGCCGGCGGCTGACCATTGAGTTCCTGGGCAAGCGTCGGCAGGACCTGACCGGGCTCCAAACCCGAGTAATGAAAAGCGGCGATCCCCGCCGTGTGCGACAGCAACCCCTGCGCGGTGACCGGCCGTGAATACGTATTCGGCACCGTCCACATACTGCCATCGGGGAAACGGATCGGCGCAAACGGTGCAGTCAGCGACACACCGTGGTCAAAAAACGACTCGATGATCGCGATGGCCGCGATTGGCTTGCTCACCGAAGCAATCTGAAACGGCGTGTCGGTGTTCACTTTCCGCCCCGTGTGAACATCGGCCAGACCGAATCCCGCCGCCCACTCGACACGATAGTTCTTCACGACCGCGACCGAAGCACCTGGAATCTGCGCACTATGCATCTCGCCCTCGATCCATGATGCAAAATCGGCGGGCGGTTGTCCGGTTTTGGGCGCACCCGCCGCCGGCGGCGCCCCAACACCCGCACCAGTCACCGCTCCAAGTAGCGCAGCAGTCACGGCTGCCATGGCCTTTACCAATGTGCGCACCCGCATCTCCTCATCGGCCCACGTGCGCGCACCGGGAAAGCCCTCGTGCGGCGCCTCATCGCGACCCAGCTGTACCCCAGAAATGGTGTCGGCACTTTACGGTTGACCGAAGAAACCCGACTGGTCATTCCCCCTGTTGAAGCCCCCCGAGCTGTTGGTGCCGGCGTTGGCCACACCGGCGTTACCGCTACCGGTATTAAAGAAGCCCGTACCGCCGATGCCGGTGTTGACCAAACCTCTATTGAAGCTGCCGGAGTTGCTGATACCCGCAACGTGGTCGCCGGAATTCATGATGCCGGAGCCGAAACCGACGCCCATGGTCGTGTTGTGAAACCCTGAGGTACCGGTGCCGGAGTTGAAAAATCCTGAAACGTTTGTACCAGTGTTTCCGAAGCCCGAGATCGAACCGATTTGGGTTATTGAGCTTCCGATGCCGGTGTTCACGCTGCCCGCATTGAAAAGGCCCGTATTGGTGTTACCCGAGTTAAAGAAACCCGTGTTGAAATTACCCGAGTTGAAGCTTCCCGTATTTGCACCATCCGCCGAAAGTGCGCCACCCGAATTGAAGCTGCCGGTGTTGCGCCAACCCGAGTTCGCGAATCCCACGTTACCGATGCCCGAATTACCGCTACCCATATTTTCGATGCCCGAGTTGCCGAATCCTACATTACGTTCGCCGCCGTTCCCAAAGCCGGTGTTGATAGCGCCCCCATTCCAGCCGCCGGTATTGACGGAGCCCGAGTTCGAAAAGCCGAAGTTATTGTCGCCCGAGTTAAAGAAGCCGACGTTATTGTCGCCCGAGTTGAAGAATCCGATGTTGTTGCTACCTGAGTTTCCGAAGCCGAGATTCCCGACGCCCGAGTTCAATCCGCCAATTCCTACCATATTATTTCCGGTGAGCCCGAAACCAATGTTGTTGTTTCCGTGGTTGCCAAATCCAATGTTACTGTTGCCGGAATTTCCAAACCCGACGTTGCCGTTGCCATCGTTTCCGCCACCCCAGTTGAAGGAACCGTTGTTTCCGCTACCGACGTTGGAACTGCCGACATTCCCGCTGCCCAAATTTGCGTCGCCGAGTCTGTTCCCGAACCCGAAGTTTCCGGACCCGCCGTTGCCGCCGCCCAGATTGATATTACCAAAGTTACCGAAACCGAAGTTGGTATTACCGTTGTTTCCACTGCCCAGGTTTGCCAAACCAACGTTGCCACCGCCCAGGTTTATGCTGCCGGTGTTCCCGCCGCCCAGATTGAAGCTGCCGATGTTGCCGCCGCCGAAATTGAAATCGCCAGTATTCCCGCCGCCCAGATTGAAGCTGCCGATGTTCCCAAGACCCACATTCCCGATCCCGATGTTGCCTAGCGTCAACAAAGCCGCAACACTCCGCCCAAGCGGGTTAGCCGCGGCCAACACCGAGTTGGCCGCCACGGCGTGCGGACCTGACCACCCGGCCGCACCGACTAGTGCTTTCAACGCACCCTCCCAGGGCGACAGCTGCGCGACCACCGCCGATGCCTTCGCGTGATAACCCGACATCGCGGCGACATCCTGAGCCCACAGCTGCTCATACTCTGCCTCCGCCGCCGCGATCGCCGGAGCGTTCTGCCCCAACAGATTCGACACCACCAGCGACACCAGCTGGGTCCGATTCGCTGCCACCGCACCCGGGTGCGCCGTGGCCGCCCGGGCCGCCTCGAACACCGCAGCCGTGGCCTTCGCCTGCGCAGCCGCACCCGCTGCCAGCGCCGCCGATGTGTTCAGCCAACTCACATATGGAGCTGCCGCGCGCGCCATCGCCATCGCCGCCGCACCCTGCCACGACCCTTCGGCCAAGCCGGCAGTGACCGACGAGAACGAGACCGCCGCCGAATCCAGCTCCCCAGCCAAAGCGTCCCACGCCGCCGCCGCGGCCAGCATCGGACCCGACCCCGCGCCGGCGAACATCCGAGCCGAGTTGATCTCTGGCGGCAAGATCGTGAAATTCATCATGCCCAACTCTTCTCAATTACAATTACCCAATTACAATTAGCCGGCCTCGCCGTGCGCCGGTACCGTGGCGGCGCTATCACCACCGGCTGTTGTGTACGGTTCTTAAGCCGCTGGCGTGTGCCGCTGGTGTGTTGAACCTCAAGCATGTATAGGCCAAGATCGGTTCGGCAAGTATGCGGCGATCGTGAAATGCGCTGGCCGCGTCAACGTCGCCCGCCAACCTGGGTACGTGTCCGGCGTGTGTTCCCACCCGCCAGGCGAGCAGGGCTGCATTCCATCACGGTCATAGGGTCCCTACATGGCCAGCAAATAGGGCAGTGAGCCAGCTGGCCCACTAACACTAACGCAACAGTGGCTCGGTGTCGGACCTAGCGACCCTTGGTCGCTAGTCATGGGTCGGTTGGCTTGGAAGGCAAGGGCCTCTTCACGGCCCGGGCAGGGGTGCAACAGCCTCTGAAGTGCCTTGGACGGATGAGTGCCGCGGTGCTCGGTGGTCGGGTGCCGCCGATCGGTGTTGGCCGGGGTGTTGTCCGGTTTGCCGGGTGTGTTCGGCCTCGCCGGCCGGTTCGGCCTGGCCGGTTGACGGGCCGGGGTTGACGGGTGCCCGCCCACCCCGGTGGCCGCCGGCGCCGGCCCGGTCGCGGTGCTCGACGTCGTGGTCATCACCGCGGGTGCGGGCGGCCGCGGGCGCGGGCTCACCCGCCGCCGCGGGCGTCGGTGGGGCAGCCGGGCGCGCCCACGCCGGTCGCTCCGGTCGGGCCGGCTGGGCAGCGATGCCCGCCGCCACCGGGCGCAGCGGGCCCACCCACCCACCCCGACCGCGGTATGTACCCCCGCACCATCCCTGCGCCGGGGCCGCGGCGCCACCCGACCCGCGGCCTTGGCGCCGCTGGTGATCGCGCGGTCCTCGGGGTCCACCCGCGGGTCGCATTCCTTGGCCGGCCCGCGCCGGCGTCGGTTGGTTTCACGGTGGTGTGCTGCCGGTTCCCGGGCGACGATGCGGCGCCGGCGGCCGCGCTCACCCGCTGGTAGCGGTGGGTGGCCTCACGGATCGATGATGCGGTCTGTTGGGAATGCTCGACCAACACTGCCTGCATGGTGGCGCAGGTGATCAGCACGGGGGTGCAGACCAGGATTTGGTATTTAAGCGACAGGCTCAGCAGCCCCAGACGCTGCAGGGCTTCGGCCACCAGGGCGCAGACGGTCAAAAACCCGATGCTGGTGCCCAGGGCAATGCGCGTGTGGGTGATCTGGTCGGCGTGGTCTTGGACCAGGTGCTGGATGCGCTTGTCGGCCTCGGCCATCTGTGTGATCAATTCCCGCAGACCGGTGTTTTGGGCGTCGTAGGCTTCGGCGGCCAGGCCTTGCCACCCGTGGTGGGCCGAGGCCGCCGGCAACTGGTCAGCGATGCGGCCCAGTTTCGCCGAACCGCTGCCGAACCTTGCGCCGTTCTCGTCGCCGAACCCATCCAACAACGTCATCGCGGTAATCATCATTATCGCCGTATAAATAATGAAGGCATCAGACCACTTATCCGGCTGGTCACCTTTAGCCGGCTCTATTTTGTCCTGCTCGGTGTTGGCAGCATAGTTCTCAACAGAATCCGTGGCGGATTTTTCCAGCGAACCGTCCCCAGGCTCATCGGGTTCCACTTCCGCTTTACCGTCGTTGGACTCTCCATCAGTTTGAACTTGCCCTTCATCAGGTTGAGCTTCGCCACCTCCGTTCTCGTTTTTGCTCTGACTTTCAACTTCTTTAGGTTTCCGTTCCAGCGGTTCTTCATCGGAATCGGACTTGAAATCATCTTCTTTATCCTCATCTTCTTTATCTTGCGAAAAAGAACTGCCTTCGGTCGTGTCGTCGGAGTCGGGTCCGTCTAACCGGTACTGCTGCTGCCGAGCATAGTCGAGCTTCAGGGATCCGGTATCACCCTCTTCTATGATGTTGCCATTCCCGTCATATACACGGTACCAATCGTCGCCGGTATGCACTATAATTCGGGAGTTGGGCGAAAGTGTGACATTAAGGTCTGGCAGCCCATCTGTCGAAATGGTCGTTGCGGAGAATGCCTCCGAAGTTGGTGATGTTGTAGATGTAGGAGTGGAGGCTGTAACAGGTGTATAATCTTCTGAGTTTGTAAACGATGAAGTACCAGAGCTCACGGAAGAATCGGGATTTTCGCCCTCACCCTCGTCGTCGGATGAAGCGGAACTGCCGGAGTGGTATTCCATTGCGGTGTCCTTTCTAGCTCTCTAGCTGATGTGATGTTCTGGCGGCCAGTTGGCCAACTCGGGCCTTCCGAGTTGTGAATGCGAGCACCCGAGTCTCGCCGCCGACGGTTGCAGCCCCGAGGCTTAATAGCGCATCGCAATAGCGGTAGCTCACCGTATGATCGCCATCGACCGTTCCGCCGAGCCCGACAGCTGGGTGATATGGGCACACCACGCCGACCGTGGCGGGCGGTCTTTCGGCAGGTATTCGGCAATA
This sequence comes from Mycobacterium shinjukuense, assembly GCF_010730055.1. Lineage (NCBI taxonomy): Bacteria > Bacillati > Actinomycetota > Actinomycetes > Mycobacteriales > Mycobacteriaceae > Mycobacterium > Mycobacterium shinjukuense. The sequence goes on from NZ_AP022575.1 coordinate 3,357,376, forward strand.
GTGAAATCCGCGACCACAAGACCGGGCTCCGCGCGTCGGGGGCATTCGAGAAGGCCGTTTGACGACGCCGTCCCGTAGTCCGCAACCGCCCCAAGAGCGGCACGTGCGTGGCACCCGGAAGCCCAGCAAGCTGACGGCTCCGCTTGCTCGTTGGAGACTCCGCTGTGGGGTGTTGTCGCCGGCGCCGGCACGCACGCTTCGGTGCGCAACTGTCGTGGCGGTGGGGCCCGGTCACTAACGCCTCGGTATCGTGGTCGTGCTCCACACGAGCGTTTCGACCAGTGCACTTCATCAATGCCGAATGCCTGCCGAAAGCACAGACTCTATCGTCAGGCGGTGACTCGACTCGCTTGGCTTGACGGCTCCCAGCATCGCGGCGGGTGAGCCCGCGCCCGCGGCCGCCCGCACCCGCGGTGATGACCACGACGTCGAGCACCGCGACCGGGCCGGCGCCGGCGGCCACCGGGGTGGGCGGGCACCCGTCAACCCCGGCCCGTCAACCGGCCAGGCCGAACCGGCCGGCGAGGCCGAACACACCCGGCAAACCGGACAACACCCCTAACAAAGACCGGGAAGATGGTCCAAGGAAAGGAGGGCTTGGTTTAGCCGCAGGCATCGATTCATAGCCCCGGCAGCACTGTGCAACGGTGCAGCGCACTCCTCTTTTCGTCGCGTCAGTGCTGCGGTCACCACTGGCCAAGGCTTGCTCCTGTTGCCGAAGGGAATCGGTCAGGATGCGTTTCGCATCCGCTCGACGTCGCGATCGAGCAAGCGGCGGCAAGCGGCGGTGTTCAGCCTCGAGACCGCGGTTGGGGAAGCTCAGCCGGCCCACCCGGTGCGGCACGGCAGAGACCCATGAGCAGTTCGCGGATCGGGCTAAAGTCGCGGCCTTTTCGCCATGCATGGCCCGGCGAATTGACCTAATACTGCCTTGACGTGATCTTGGACATCTCTCCGCGGTTCGTCGTGGGGTGGATGGTCGCCAGCCACGAATCAGCCGCGCTGGCCGAGGTGGTGCCGATCCGCCAAACTCTCGCCAAGCACGGTATCGGCCCCGACCAGTTGACAGTCCATGCCGACCGCGGCAGCTCGGTGACCTCCAAACCGGTGCCATTCCTGCTCGCTGACCTTGGCATCACCTTCACCATCGCACCACACAATCTGCCGCTCGACGCGCTATTTTGCCCCGACTCGCCAAACCACTGAACACACCAGGCCCCACCGATCTATTTAGCACGCAGAAGCATGGCTCAACCGATATCCCGAAATCAACCGAACCAACGACTAGGAGACCCAAATGGTGGCAGGTAAGATCATTGATCCCAGGAATTCTACGGACACTGTAACCGACACGCCGTCAGAAATCACGTCGTCAGGATCTGGGCTGGACTCCGACATGATTGGATTAGCTGCACAACAGGAGAATCCAAATTTCCAACCAGGTTCCCCCGTTACTTCTGATACTCACGTTTACTTTCTTCCCGACGATCCTGCTGATAGCGAGGGTACTGAACATGATCTAACTGATAGCAGATTTCTTGACCTTGACGATCCTGCTGACGGCGAGACGCTTCCTGGTGAAAATCCACGCAACGACGGTAAGGATGAACTGCCAGAAGATGAAATCGACGATTTCAAGTCCGATTCCGATGAACCGCTGGAACGGAAACCTAAAGAAGTTGAAAGTCAGAGCAAAAACGAGAACGGAGGTGGCGAAGCTCAACCTGATGAAGAGCAAGTTCAAACTGATCGAGAGTTCAACGGTAAAGCGGAAGTGGAACCCGATGAGCCTGGGGTCGATTCGCCGGAAAAATCCGCCACGGATTCTGTTGAAGGCGCAGGGTATAGCATCGCAGGCGTACGACGCCTGCAAGAGCAAGTGGCGGGGCCAGAATTCTCTTGAGAACTATGCTGCCCACAGGCCTGGCTACTCGGACGGCCCCTATCGATCAGCGTATGCAGCATCTGGTGAAAGCGCACGCATAACAGGTCACTCACACGCGCCTTGCCCCGGGAAGACGGTCAGAGTCAGACGTTTGTGTCACCAGACCGGGAGGCACCAGTAACGTCAGTAAGGACCAATATCACAGCAACCAGAAAGGACCGCAATGTCAACGCCCTCAGGTAGTAGTGCTGATACGGGTCCTGGACAACCGGATCCTGGACAACAACAAGATGATACAACTCCTGATTCATCATATTCTATGGTATCCACAACTGGTGAAGATGGGCCTCAATCATTTGCTACAGAATACGGAGGCGAATATTATATTCACCACAGAACGGGGTTCACAGAATGGGGTGATACGGGATCCCTGGCCGAAGAATACCAGCAAAAGAAATTTGACCCAAACCAATTTTTTGGGCGTAGGGATGAAACTGGGACTGGATCCGACGACACGACCGAAGGCAGTTCTTTTTCGCAAGATAAAGAAGATGAGGATAAAGAAGATGATTTCAAGTCCGATTCCGATGAAGAACCGCTGGAACGGAAACCTAAAGAAGTTGAAAGTCAGAGCAAAAACGAGAACGGAGGTGGCGAAGCTCAACCTGATGAAGGGCAAGTTCAAACTGATGGAGAGTCCAACGACGGTAAAGCGGAAGTGGAACCCGATGAGCCTGGGGACGGTTCGCTGGAAAAATCCGCCACGGATTCTGTTGAGAACTATGCTGCCAACACCGAGCAGGACAAAATAGAGCCGGCTAAAGGTGACCAGCCGGATAAGTGGTCTGATGCCTTCATTATTTATACGGCGATAATGATGATTACCGCGATGACGTTGTTGGATGGGTTCGGCGACGAGAACGGCGCAAGGTTCGGCAGCGGTTCGGCGAAACTGGGCCGCATCGCTGACCAGTTGCCGGCGGCCTCGGCCCACCACGGGTGGCAAGGCCTGGCCGCCGAAGCCTACGACGCCCAAAACACCGGTCTGCGGGAATTGATCACACAGATGGCCGAGGCCGACAAGCGCATCCAGCACCTGGTCCAAGACCACGCCGACCAGATCACCCACACGCGCATTGCCCTGGGCACCAGCATCGGGTTTTTGACCGTCTGCGCCCTGGTGGCCGAAGCCCTGCAGCGTCTGGGGCTGCTGAGCCTGTCGCTTAAATACCAAATCCTGGTCTGCACCCCCGTGCTGATCACCTGCGCCACCATGCAGGCAGTGTTGGTCGAGCATTCCCAACAGACCGCATCATCGATCCGTGAGGCCACCCACCGCTACCAGCGGGTGAGCGCGGCCGCCGGCGCCGCATCGTCGCCCGGGAACCGGCAGCACACCACCGTGAAACCAACCGACGCCGGCGCGGGCCGGCCAAGGAATGCGACCCCGCGGGTGGACCCCGAGGACCGCGCGATCACCAGCGGCGCCAAGGCCGGGCCGCTCGGCCCTGGCCACGGCCGAGCAGAAGGTCCGCCGCCGCGGCGGCAGGCTGCGACACCACACCCCATCACCGGGATCAGCGATGCGGACCCGCCGCCACGCCCGCTGGCACCGGGCATCCCAACGCAACCACCCCAACCGGGCCCACAGCCTCAGACGCGACCCGCCACAAACTCACCCACCCCCGTTTCCCCGGACCAACAGCCACCCACAACCACCCGCCGCCGGGGCCACGACACCCACACCGACCACCCCAACCAGCCCACCCCCGGCGGCCACCGGTCCGGCCGGGCACCCATCGACACCATCCAGACAACCGGCGAGGCGCAGCGCACCCGCAGACCAGGTGGTGACTGAAAGAAGGGTCGGACACCGACCACTTCCATGGTGTGGCCGCCCGAGATTGACTCGGCAAATGTTTTCCCAGGCGGGATCGGGTCTCGGTGTTGGCGGCGGCGGAGGAGCAAACGGCTGCCGAGCCGGGTGCGGCGGGGGGCTTCCATTTTCGCCGGTGACCGCTGACGTGGCGGATGGGTGGTGGCAGGGTGCGGCGGCGGACGCGGCCGCGCCGTTTGTGAATCGGTTCAACGCATCAACAGCGCGGGCCGGACGTGCGGTCGCGACAGACCGAAGGCGGCATCCGCGGTATATGAGGCAGCCCACGCGGCCACAACGCATCAGCGATGGTGTCGGCGATTCGGGCTCAACTGGTGTCGCTGGTGCTGTCGAATGTGTTGGGGCACAACGCATCGGCGATCGCGGCGACTGAGACCGCAGATAGATGAGCGGCCGTGACCGCAGGATGTGGCGGAGATGCCGGGTTAGTTGTCATTTGCCACGATGATGGGACCAGCCTTTTGCCAGTGGCATGGGACCACCTGATCGGCTCAGGGAGCATGGTGTTCTCCTTCGTGCTGGGTTGTCAAACGTAAGGGTTTCTGCCGTCGCCGGTAGGACTCGCCTTCGATGACGAGCTCGTGCGCGGTTGAGGTGAGCCTGTCGACTGCCGATTGGGCCAGCAGCGGGTCGCTCATCATGGTCAGCCACTCATCGGGCGTTCGGTTCGACGTCGTAACGGTCGACGCCTTGTGATGGCGGGCCACGACAAGCTCGTAAAAGTCGGCGGTCTCGGTGGCGTCCATCGGCTGCAGGGCGAAGTCATCGATGATCAGCAGCCGCACTTGGGCGAGCCGGCGCATCTCGGCTTCGGTGCTGTTATCGAGCCGGGATGCCTTGAGCCGCTTGAACATCGCGTCCGCGCGCAGCATCAGGGTGGGGACCCGGCGGCGGATGGCGATATGGCCCAGCGCGGTGGCCAGATGTGTTTTGCCGACCCCGACGGCACCCAGCACGCAGGCGCCGTGGGGCCCGTCGAGGAACCGCAGGCTGGTCAGCTCTGCCCACAGCGCCCGGTCGTAGCGGATGGCGGCGGACTCGTCCCAGGTGTCAAGGCGCATGGCCGGGTCGAGTCCGGCGGCACGTGCCCGGCGAGTGGCCGAGCTGGTGTCGCGGCGGGTGACCTCGTCGGCGAGGACCAGCTCGAGGAACGCCACGTGCGACAGATGCTGCTGGCGGGCCAGGGTGAGCCGCTCGGGCAGCGTGTCCAGCATCCGACCCAACTTGAGCTGGCGCATCACCCTTTTCAGATCGGGTGAGATCGGTTCACAGATAATGGTTTTCGTCACTTGTCCGCCCCTGTTGCGGCGTCGCCGCCGTCGATCACGGTCAACCAGTGCGGCCTGACCCGATACTCTGCAGGGTCGCGTGCGAACCGCGCCGGCGCCGGGCCACCGCTGGCCGCGCGTGGTGCGGGGGCGGGGCCGTTCTCGGTGGCCTTTTCCAGCATCGCGGCGATCTTCGCCACCGAGACAACATCGAGGTCCAGCGCCCGCCCGCACGCGGTGTCCACCGGCCCGGCGCCGTAGCGCTTCACCAGCCCGAGCAGCCGATAGACCTGCCGCATCTTCGTCCAGGGCAGCTCGTGGTCGAGCAGCCGCTCGGCGTAGACGCCGACGTTGGCCCCGTGCAGCGCAGCCGTGCTGATCAGCCGGGCAAGGTCACGCATGGCGTAGGCGGTCTTCTCCGCGGGCAAGTCGGCCGGATCCGTCGAGCGGCCACCCGGCTGCTGGCGCGGGTGGGTCTTGAAACAGCTTGACCAGCTCGTCGTCCGCACAGGCCTGAATACGTTGCCCGAGAAGGTGTTCCGGGATGCTGTACAGAGCTCGATCCACCTGGACGTGGTAATCGCGATGAACTTTGACCTCGGTGTAGATCGGCATCCGATAGACCCGGTCGGGCGCGGGCAGCAGCGCCGCCGCCTCGTGTTCGGCGAACACCACCGCCGGCTGCGCGCGGGTGGTGCCGTGGATGCGCAACCCGGCCTTGTCCGCACACCAAAGCTCGGCGCGGCCCTGCGCGTCGGCCAAATCGATGAACTGCTCCCCGGCGAAGAAGTTGCCGCGCACATACTGCAACACCCGCTCCACCCGGGGTTTGTCCTGAGGGTGAGCCACCCGCGCGGGGTCGGTGACAAATCCGCGCGCCTGCCCATACTCCAGCCAGCCCACACTGAACTGTGGATTGAGTGAATCTGACTTGGGCACAACAGGTGTCATATTGTCGGGGATCAGCACCTTGAAGACCCCGCCGAAGAACCGCCACGCCGCCTCGCACCCGGCGATGTTCGCCTCCAGTTTGGGAAAACGTCAACCACACGAACATGTGCCGCGAGTACACCGCGGTGAAGATCAGCGCGTGCGCCACCCGGCGCCGCCCGGCCTGCGGGTCGAAGATCAACCCCATCCGAGCGAAGTCGATTTGGCACTCCACCCCAGGCTCGCCATCTGCCACCGGCACCGTCGCGCGCCGGCCGCGGCCCTGGTAGTCGGTGCGCTCCACACAGAACCGGTGCAACGTGCGATGCGGCACCATAACCCCCTGCCTGGCGAGCAGATCACCGATCTTCACCACGGTCAACCCGTCGCCGACCCACTTGGTGATCTGATCACGTTGGTTTTCAAGGGATTCCCACGCCACACCATGACCGTTCGGGCGGTCCGGGCGCACCGCCTCCACCACCTGCCCGATCAGCTCATCGGTCAGCTGCTCCTGGCCACCGTCGCGGTCTAAACCGGCCTCGACCGCCGCATCCACGTATCGGGCCACCGTCTTGCGATCCACCCCCGCGTGCCGGGCCACCCTGCACTGCCCCTTCCCCAGCAGCCAGCCTCGCAGGATCTCACGAACCTCGATCACATCAACCTCCCGAAACGCCATTCCGGACCTCCACATCTACCGACATGGATCGATCCGAAGACACCAACGTGGCGACCACCCGGCACGACACGCCGGGTGGTCCCATTACTGGCAAAAGGGTGGTCCCATCATGGTGGCAAAACTCGGGTCAAACCGGCCCCATGACCGTGGCAGTCGACAGTGGTCGGTGTCCGACCCTTCTTTCAGTCACCACCTGGTCTGCGGGTGCGCTGCGCCTCGCCGGTTGTCTGGATGGTGTCGATGGGTGCCCGGCCGGACCGGTGGCCGCCGGGGGTGGGCTGGTTGGGGTGGTCGGTGTGGGTGTCGTGGCCCCGGCGGCGGGTGGTTGTGGGTGGCTGTTGGTCCGGGGAAACGGGGGTGGGTGAGTTTGTGGCGGGTCGCGTCTGAGGCTGTGGGCCCGGTTGGGGTGGTTGCGTTGGGATGCCCGGTGCCAGCGGGCGTGGCGGCGGGTCCGCATCGCTGATCCCGGTGATGGGGTGTGGTGTCGCAGCCTGCCGCCGCGGCGGCGGACCTTCTGCTCGGCCGTGGCCAGGGCCGAGCGGCCCGGCCTGGCGCCGCTGGTGATCGCGCGGTCCTCGGGGTCCACCCGCGGGGTCGCATTCCTTGGCCGGCCCGCGCCGGCGTCGGTTGGTTTCACGGTGGTGTGCTGCCGGTTCCCGGGCGACGATGCGGCGCCGGCGACGCGCTCACCCGCTGGTAGCGGTGGGTGGCCTCACGGATCGATGATGCGGTCTGTTGGGAATGCTCGACCAACACTGCCTGCATGGTGGCGCAGGTGATCAGCACGGGGGTGCAGACCAGGATTTGGTATTTAAGCGACAGGCTCAGCAGCCCCAGACGCTGCAGGGCTTCGGCCACCAGGGCGCAGACGGTCAAAAACCCGATGCTGGTGCCCAGGGCAATGCGCGTGTGGGTGATCTGGTCGGCGTGGTCTTGGACCAGGTGCTGGATGCGCTTGTCGGCCTCGGCCATCTGTGTGATCAATTCCCGCAGACCGGTGTTTTGGGCGTCGTAGGCTTCGGCGGCCAGGCCTTGCCACCCGTGGTGGGCCGAGGCCGCCGGCAACTGGTCAGCGATGCGGCCCAGTTTCGCCGAACCGCTGCCGAACCTTGCGCCGTTCTCGTCGCCGAACCCATCCAACAACGTCATCGCGGTAATCATCATTATCGCCGTATAAATAATGAAGGCATCAGACCACTTATCCGGCTGGTCACCTTTAGCCGGCTCTATTTTGTCCTGCTCGGTGTTGGCAGCATAGTTCTCAACAGAATCCGTGGCGGATTTTTCCAGCGAACCGTCCCCAGGCTCATCGGGTTCCACTTCCGCTTTACCGTCGTTGGACTCTCCATCAGTTTGAACTTGCCCTTCATCAGGTTGAGCTTCGCCACCTCCGTTCTCGTTTTTGCTCTGACTTTCAACTTCTTTAGGTTTCCGTTCCAGCGGTTCATCGGAATCGGACTTGAAATCGTCGATTTCATCTTCTGGCAGTTCATCCTTACCGTCGTTGCGTGGATTTTCACCAGGAAGCGTCTCGCCGTCAGCAGGATCGTCAAGGTCAGGAAATCTGCTATCAGTTAGATCATGTTCAGTACCCTCGCTATCAGCAGGAGGATCGTCGGGAAGAAAGTAAACGTGAGTATCAGAAGTAACGGGGGAACCTGGTTGGAAATTTGGATTCTCCTGTTGTGCAGCTAATCCAATCATTTCCTCGTTACTGACTGGCAAATCTACTTCGGGGTCCGTGACATTGTCATATGTCGTATGTTCGGCGAGGCTATCGCTATCCGGACCGCTAGAATCTTCGTCTGAAGGCGGTGGAGTATCGGAGGAAAAGTCTATGTCAAAGTCCGGTGGATCATCAGGTGCACCCGGAACTTGATTATTTATCGTCGTAGGATCCTCCCAAGGCATCTGAGGAGGGGGCGTGGTTGGCATCGTGGGTGTCCTTTCGGCAGTTGGAAACTGGGCCACGTAACCGCCCGGTGCTGTGATATATGGTGTCGGTCAATTGCGTGACTTAGGGGTGTTGTCCGGTTTGCCGGGTGTGTTCGGCCTCGCCGGCCGGTTCGGCCTGGCCGGTTGACGGGCCGGGGTTGACGGGTGCCCGCCCACCCCGGTGGCCGCCGGCGCCGGCCCGGTCGCGGTGCTCGACGTCGTGGTCATCACCGCGGGTGCGGGCGGCCGCGGGCGCGGGCTCACCCGCCGCCGCGGGCGTCGGTGGGGCAGCCGGGCGCGCCCACGCCGGTCGCTCCGGTCGGGCCGGCTGGGCAGCGATGCCCGCCGCCACCGGGCGCAGCGGCAGGCCCACACCACCCACCCCGACCGCGGTATGTACCCCCGCACCATCCCTGCGCCGGGGCCGCGGCGCCACCCGACCCGCGGCCTTGGCGCCGCTGGTGATCGCGCGGTCCTCGGGGTCCACCCGCGGGGTCGCATTCCTTGGCCGGCCCGCGCCGGCGTCGGTTGGTTTCACGGTGGTGTGCTGCCGGTTCCCGGGCGACGATGCGGCGCCGGCGGCCGCGCTCACCCGCTGGTAGCGGTGGGTGGCCTCACGGATCGATGATGCGGTCTGTTGGGAATGCTCGACCAACACTGCCTGCATGGTGGCGCAGGTGATCAGCACGGGGGTGCAGACCAGGATTTGGTATTTAAGCGACAGGCTCAGCAGCCCCAGACGCTGCAGGGCTTCGGCCACCAGGGCGCAGACGGTCAAAAACCCGATGCTGGTGCCCAGGGCAATGCGCGTGTGGGTGATCTGGTCGGCGTGGTCTTGGACCAGGTGCTGGATGCGCTTGTCGGCCTCGGCCATCTGTGTGATCAATTCCCGCAGACCGGTGTTTTGGGCGTCGTAGGCTTCGGCGGCCAGGCCTTGCCACCCGTGGTGGGCCGAGGCCGCCGGCAACTGGTCAGCGATGCGGCCCAGTTTCGCCGAACCGCTGCCGAACCTTGCGCCGTTCTCGTCGCCGAACCCATCCAACAACGTCATCGCGGTAATCATCATTATCGCCGTATAAATAATGAAGGCATCAGACCACTTATCCGGCTGGTCACCTTTAGCCGGCTCTATTTTGTCCTGCTCGGTGTTGGCAGCATAGTTCTCAACAGAATCCGTGGCGGATTTTTCCAGCGAACCGTCCCCAGGCTCATCGGGTTCCACTTCCGCTTTACCGTCGTTGGACTCTCCATCAGTTTGAACTTGCCCTTCATCAGGTTGAGCTTGCCCTTCAGCCCACTCCTCACTCGATTCCGTAGCGAAAGACGAGCTGGATTCTTCAGTAACTGGCTCATCGGAACCTATTTGTCGGTCTTCAGAACCATCCGGCGATTTGCCACGACCTCTGCGAGTTGGAAATATTCGATGAATCATCTTCCAATCCAATCCAGGATCGGACGGCGCGTCGCTGGGCGGGAGGTTGATCCACGCGTTTATTTCATCGTACTGTTGTGGAATAGGCGTAAGATCCGGATTTTCCAGAGTTGGGTCCCGCGGATTTGACATCGTGCATATCCTCAGCTTTCATCGTTGTTTCGGACTTTTACAGCATAATATTGTGCGCGCTGCGGCTCGGCGACAGCGAGCGGTTTGGCGACGCAAAATCCCTCTTGTCGCAGCCGCAGGTGTAGGTGTTTACAGAAGTCGAGCGGCGTTTAGCAAGGATGGGGCGATCGTGAAATACACTCGTAGCGGCGATGCCCGTCGCCTGTGTTTTGCGCCGCGCTGATAGCAGCTGGATCGAAGCAGACTTTAGCGTCAGTCACCGTCGTAAGACCACCCGTTCGCCAGCAATACATCCGTCCGGCCTGTCGTGCCGGAAGTTCTCCATGGAGCAGTCGGAGTAACCCCTGCCGGGCCCCCCAGACCGAGCGAGCGAGTTTTCCCGCACACGGCTCAAGCAAGCCTTCGACCCACCAGCGTGCCCACGCTTGTGGGGATCGCGGGGCCTCACAGCGGCCGAACAACCTGCGCGCGGTACACGTCGTAGGCGGCCACAGGTAGGCCACCGCACCGACGCGGTCGCGGTCCTTGTAGCGCACCCGAAAACGCCCCGTCTGTACGCCTTGACCACTCCGCAGGGGTCGGCACGAGCTAGCCACCCCGGTCGATGATCGACCGGAAAGCAAGGGACTTAACCGATCAGCGCAGCTGGTCGTCAAGCTTGCCGGCGTGGTGTTGGTCGGTGCGGTGATACGCCGCGGCGGCGGTGCGCAGGTTTGCGGCCAGACCTTTGGCGGCGGCTTGCAGGGCCTCACCCGCGGCGCGGCGCGCGGATTCGGCCTTGTCCACAGCACGATTGGAGTAGGCACTGGCCACGCCGTGGGCAACCCAGACATCGTGGCCGATACCGTTGGTCACCCGCGTCGCCGATCCGATTTGGTCGGCCACATCGTCTTGTTTGTGTGCCAGCTTCGACACGTGTGCTGGATTGACGACCAAATGACTCATACCTAGTTCCCTTTCCTTTCGGTGCCTTTCAGGCTCGTTTCTGCAGATGGGTGATAGCCGGTGTGATTCATGTCCGCGGTGCGCTCAGCGTCTCCGGTCGTGCGGATTGGGTCGTTAGGCGCCCGCCCGGCACCGGCCCCATCGGCGGCGGCCCAGTCGTTGTCGTCGACGTCATTGTCGTGGTCTGCGGCGCGGGCGGGCCGCGCGGTCTGCTCACCGACGACCCGGGTGGAGGTCTGCGGGGTAGCGCCCGGCCGCGCTGCAGTCCTTACCGATGCGGCCGGGCTCACCGGCAGGCCCGCACCGCCCACCCCGGCCGCGGGGGGTGGTGTGGTGCCGAAAGGCTGCGGTGACAGCGGCGACACCCCCCAACGATCCGCCACACCGCCTGAGACGGCCGGCCCGGCCACGACGGCGTCAGCGTTTGCCGGGCCCACCGCGGCCGACTGTGCGGTCGGACCCGTCGGCCCACCGATCGAACCCGCGTTCGCCGACACCCGGTGGTAGTGGCTGATCTCCTCACCCATCAACGATGCGGTATGCACCGAATGGTCGATCAATACCGCTTGGACGGGTATACACACAGCAAGCGCGACGCCAGACACCGTTAGCTGTAACGCGAGGGACGCAGTAAACTCGCCCTGCCTCTCAAGCTGAACGGCAACTACCCCGCATATGATGAGCAGACCGATGAAGAATCCCAACACACTTCGCGCGTCGAAGACCGTGTCCGCGTGCTTGTCCAAGAGATGTTCCATGCGCCTGTCGGTGTCAGCCATTTGCTCGACCAGCTCCCGCAGACTATTGCTCTTGGCGCCGAAGGCATCTGATGCAGAACCTTGCCACACAGCGTGCGGCAAGTCCGGCAACTGTTGAGCAATGTCGCTGAACTTCTTCCAGCCGCTGCCGAACCTCTCCCCCCTCTCTTGATCAACCCCGTCCAACGCCAGCATGGTCGCGACAACGACCAACACTTGCCCAATGATCATCCCGTAGGTCGTTTGTGTGGCGGCGACAGGTCGCGGTACTAGGCCAGCAAGACCTGGGCCTGCGGGAGTCATTCCCTGGCATCCTTTCGAGCCGGTGGTGTTCCCGCGGATCGTTGAGGACCGCAGGCTCACGGTTCCGGTGCTGCTTTGCGGAGTCCGGGCCGCACCGCCTTCCGACGGGCCCGCACGTCACTAGGACACCTTGCGATGACCGCAGAACACCGTACGACGACCCCAGTACCGTTTCAGTCGCCCACCAGCAACGGTGATGTGCGTGTCTTGTGCAGGTATTTGGCAATCATGAAGTGTGCTGGTCGCACCACCCTCGAGTCACCGTGGCGCAAACCTGGGTGAGTCATTGCCAACCTGGTCGGTGGTCGTAGGCGAACGGTGACTAGTTTGACTGGGCTGTTGATCGTGTAGTTGTGTCAGATCACACCGGCGAGGGCAAGCAGGGGTTGGGCGACACGGATGTAGCCGCCTTTGGGTGTGCGCCCGCTGTGGCGTTCGAGATCGAGCTGGTCCTTGCACGACCACCTTCGCGCCCAGCGCCCCGAGGTGACGGGCATGCCCGAACAGCTCTGCGGCGATCTATATTTCGCCGAGCTTCGGGTCGGTCAGACGCCAAGCGACCGACCGGCATCCCCTCCGCCGTGCTGATCAGATACCGCTTCAACCCCCAAAACCGGCGGGAGTTCGCGGCGCAGCAGCCGTAGTTCGCCCACCCGGCCAGATCGGAACGCTTCACCGTCTCCCGGCATGCAGCCGCACGGCACCGGGGTGGCGTCGACCGAGCGAACCTGAGATCTTCGGCCCACGATGGGCACTGGCTGGCCAGATACCACATGGCCTGGCAGACCAGAGCGGTGCCGCCGCCGTGACCCGCGGGTGGTAGCCGGGCTGTTTCGGCAGGTGGCGGAATGGCTGCCAGGTCGGCCGAACACGTTCGCAGCCAATGATGTTCGCTGCGGGCGCCGAGCAGCACCTGGGGCATGGCCAGGCATACCAGCTCGGCGTCGAACAGCTTCGGCCGTCCCGAACGGCGCCAGTCGGGTTGGGCCACGTGATCGGCGATCCTCACCCACCGAACGTGTAACCATGGCGGCATCGCCCGGCGTGTCGCCGCCACCAGTGCACACTCGACGCAGCCAGCGCACGCCCGACGCGGAGTCCCGAATACTCAGTTAGACCGCGATTGTCGGATGGCGACAAACACCAACGTTCGGGCTAGGGCAACTACTGTGGCCACCTTGCACTGTCATGACCTGGGCCGCACTGTCATGACCTGGACGTGAGCGCACCTGGCTTGGCCAGAATCCATCAATAGATTCAGGCCCAGGACGGGTGGTGCGGTCGCGCGCCGTCGGTGGCGATGGTCACGCGATAGCAACGATGCTGTCGCCGATCACCAGGCCGGCCCGCGGCTGCTACCAGCGAATTTCACTTCTCCCCAATGCTTGCCGAAATCCCGCCCGCCAGAGTCTTGGTCAACTCGAACACATAGGTCGCCGAGGCCCCATTCCGCCGGCGACCGCCCACCTTGAGGCCCTGGAGTGCACACATGACCCAGCTATCAATTCAACATGCGCGAACGCAGGGACACGTTCTTGCTAATACCGCACCGTCGAAGTCAAACCACGCCGCTGTCAGCTCGAAAGCGTCGCGGTGTTCGCGACGATGACTACCCCGCACGGTGCACATGGGTTCGGAGACGACGACGGCGACTTCTCCTCCGACCCACATTTCTTCGGCACCGGCGGCGGTGCGGATATGGCCGATCTGGATTTTCTAGTCGCCGACCACCACAGCGACGACGATTCAGCCGACCTGGATTTCCTGGTCGCCGACCACCAGAGCAGCCAGGATTCGGAGTTCGATGCGCCTGAGGCGTACGCGCCCGTCGAGGACCCCACGGACAGCGAAATCGACCTCGACGCACTATGTCCGCCGACCCAGCAGGAAACCAAGGAGTTGGAGCCCCGGCTGTTCACGGTGACCAACCCCGCCGGGACGGTGTCGGTGTCAGCGCTCATGGGCGGCGCCATCCGCGAGGTCGAGCTGTCCGAGAAAGTGACCGACATGACTGAGTCGGAGCTTGAAGACGAGATACTTGTCCTTGCGGAACTTGCCCGACTAAAGGCGCAGTCTGCCCAATACACTTTCATGCTTGAAAACGTCCCCGAAACGCATTCAGAATACAGCTCTCAATTGCGCGACTTTATCGAACAGCATCTCGATCTGCCGACGCCCGAACAGGCCGCCGCGGCGCAAGCGGAAGTATTTGCAAAGCGATACACCCATGACGACGGTTGATCACCTAAGCGCGCGCCGCAGGCCGGCACAGCAGGTTGGCGGCACCGACCGATACACGCGCGCCGGGGCAGACGGCGGAGCAGAATTCTTGGTCACTCGCGGGACATTGGGCCACAACGGTGCGGGCGCGGCAGCAGAGCTGGCCGCCGTGCCTAGACACCTCAACATCAGCGCGTGAACCATGGCGAGTTTCCGACTTACCACCAGGATCCAGGTCAGCGGCTGGCGCTTTCTGCTTCGCCGGCTCGAACATGCCATCGTGCTCCGGGACACCCGGATGTTCGACGACCCGCTACAGTTCTATAGCCGGTCAACCACGCTGGGGATCGTCGTTGCGCTGATGCTCGTGATTGGCGCCGGGTTGTTGGCCTACCTCAACCCGAAGGGCAATCTTGGCGACGCCACCCTTGTCGCTGACCGCTCGACCAACCAGCTTTATGTGATCCTCTCCGGGCAGCTACATCCGGTCTACAACCTGACCTCGGCACGGCTGGTACTGGGCAATCCGGCCAACCCCATGGCCGTCGCCTCCGCAGACCTGAATGGCATGCCCAAAGGCCAGACCATCGGCATCCCCGGTGCCCCGTACGCCACGCCGGTGTCATCAGAGACCTCGTCGGTCTGGGCACTGTGCGATACCGTCACCGCCGCCGCCAGCGATGCTCCCGCGCTGGAGACGGTGGTGGTGTCCATGCCGCTGGTCCCCGATGCCGCGATAGATCCGATCCGGTCCGATGAGGCGGTTCTGGTATCCCACCAGGGCAAAGTATGGGTAGTCACCCCGGAAGGCCGGCACGCTTTGGATCTCGGCGACCGGGCCCTCACCTCCGCAGTGGGGATAGCCGAGACCGCCAAACCGATACCGATATCTGAAGCTCTGTTCAACGCGCTACCCGACGGCGGGGCCTGGCAGCTGCCGCCGATGCCCGCCCAGGGTGCGCCCAACTCTCTTGGGCTGCCCGACGATCTTGTGATCGGGTCGGTTTTTCAGATCTACACCGAACGCGGGCCGCAGAACTTTGTGGTGCTGCCCGACGGCATCGCGCGGGTGAGTCCCACCACCGCTGACGCGCTGCGCGACGTCGAGTCACACGGCCTGCTTGAGCCCCCGATGGTGGAATCCAGTCTGGTGGTCAAGTTCCCGGAACAGGTGTACGCCTCCCCCTTGCCCGACGAACCGCTCAAGCTCACATCCGCGACCGAGGAGCCCACGCTGTGCTGGACGTGGGAACACACACCCGCCGATCAATCGCCGAAGATAACGGTGCTCACCGGCCGGCATTTGCCGATACCGCCGTCAGCCATGGCCGCAGGTATCAAGCAAATCCAAGGGACGGCAACAGTTTTCACAAACTCCGGCAAGTACGTCACACTGCAGTCCCCGGATCCCCGACACGGTGAAGCCGCATACTACATCGACCCGCAAGGGGTGCGCTACGGGATTCCGAACGAGGAAACCGCGAACGCGCTGGGATTGAATTCGCCCAAGACCGCGCCTTGGGAGGTCGTTCGATTCCTGGTCGAAGGACCGGTGCTGTCCAAGGACGCCGCCTTGCTTGAGCACGACACGCTGCCCGCTGACCCTAGCCCCCGCAGATTTCCCGCCGAGCCCCCCGGAACACGGTGACGATGACGAAACGGCTCACTGCGATCATCACCCGCGGTCACCGATTGACGCCGCCAAACCCCGGGCCTGGAATTTCGGTGTCACCAAACGGCGCTGCGGGAATCCCCGCATCCCCCGTCGAACCTCCGCAGAAGCGCTCCCAACGCCACTCGGACAGTAGTCCCGCCACGGCGGAGTTGACCGTTCAACACGCGAATTTCCGGAGAGATACCTAGATGCAGCAAATGTCTTACCAGCCCACGGTTGCCGACATTGGCACACAAGTAAGCGATATCGCTATCAGCGGCCTGGCAACGGGCGCGACGGCGCTGACCTCGGTAACCGGGCTGGCGCCCGCGGGAGCAGACGAGGTCTCAGCGCAGGCGGCGACGGTATTCGCCTCAGAGGGCGCCCAGCTGTTGGCGATCCACGCACTGGCGCAAGAAGAACTCAAGCGGGCGGGCGAAGCGCTTCAGGCCATAGCCAGCATCTATGGGCAAGTCGACACCGACGCCGCCAACACATTTGGGTAGACACTTCGCATCGAGCAAGCAAGGGGACCGATCATGCTGTGGCACGCAATGCCACCGGAGCTCAACGCCGCGCGATTGATGGCCGGAGCGGGTCCGGAGCCAATGCTGGTTGCCTCCGCGGGGTGGGAGGCGCTGGCGGCGGCCCTGGACAACCAGGCCGGCGAGTTGTCCGCACGCCTGTGCGCCCTCAGCCAGGCGTGGACCGGTGACAGCAGCGAACGTGCGATCGCCGCGGCCTCGCCGATGCTGGCGTGGCTCCGAACCGTGGCAGCGCAGGCAAAGCTGCGCGCCCAGCGGGCAACCGCACAGGCAGCGGCGTACACCGAGGCGGTGTCCACGATGCCTTCGTTGCCGGAGATCGCCGCCAACCATGTCACACATGTCGTTCTTACGGCCACGAATTTCTTCGGTATCAACACAGTGCCGATCGCTTTCAACGAGATGGACTATTTCGTCCGCATGTGGAATCAGGCCGCCCAGGCGATGGACATCTACCAGGCGGAGACCGCGGTTAATACCCGTTTCGACAGGGTTGAGCCGATGCCGGCGATCCTTGCTCCCGACGCGGGCCAGACCCTGGCCGCCGGGCTTGCCGGGAAGTTCGGGGCGATGGCAGCCAACGCGGGGGCGATCCCCTTTGGCCAGTTGCCGCAGGGGGTTACGCAGGCCCTCAGCCAGGTGGGTGGGATGACGGCGCCGCTGCAGCAGCTGACCGCGCCGCTACAACAGCTGACATCGCTGTTCAATCCGACGGCCGGCATGTCCAGCGCGGGCAGCGGGCTAGCCGACGATGAGACCGCCCAGCTAGGCCTGATCGGAGCCAGCCCGTTGTCGAGCCACCCGTTGGCGGGTGGATCCGGTCCCAGCATGGGTGCGGGCCTGCTCCGGGCAGACGCGCTACCCGGTGCGGCCGGAACGTTGGCCCGCACGCCGCTGATGGCGGGGTTGATCGATCGTCCCGCGCCTGCTGTACCGGCGGCATCGGCGACCGCTACCCCGTCGCCGGCAGCGGGTGGCGCTGTGCCAATAGGTGCGATGGGCCGCGGCGCACACTCCGGGGCCTCGTCCAAGCAGACACCGGCGGCTTCTCCGCCGCC
The DNA here is from genome assembly GCF_010730055.1 of Mycobacterium shinjukuense. Classification (NCBI taxonomy): domain Bacteria; kingdom Bacillati; phylum Actinomycetota; class Actinomycetes; order Mycobacteriales; family Mycobacteriaceae; genus Mycobacterium; species Mycobacterium shinjukuense. The sequence continues at coordinate 3,375,020 of NZ_AP022575.1, forward strand.
CACTGGGGCTCACGAGAAAAACGATCACGAGCTGTTCGACGACCAGGACGACTGGTGAACGCCCGCGATAGCGACAGGCTTCCCGGCCACCCGGGCCGGAAGACTTGCCAACATTTTGGCGAGGAAAAGTAAAAAGAGAAAGTAGTCCAGCATGGCAGAGATGAAGACCGATGCCGCTACCCTCGCGCAGGAAGCAGGTAACTTCGAGCGGATCTCCGGCGACCTGAAGACCCAGATCGACCAGGTGGAGTCGACGGCGGCTTCGTTGCAGAGCCAGTGGCGCGGTGCCGCGGGCACGGCCGCCCAGGCCGCGGTGGTGCGCTTCCAAGAGGCGGCCAACAAGCAGAAGCAGGAACTCGACGAAATTTCGGCGAATATTCGTCAGGCCGGCGTCCAATACTCCAAGGCCGACGAGGAACAGCAGCAGGCACTGTCCTCGCAAATGGGCTTCTAATTCCCCAACCACAAAGAAACGGAGCACAGACATGACAGAACAGCAGTGGAATTTCGCGGGCATTGAGGCCGCGGCAAGCGCAATTCAGGGAAACGTCACGTCCATTCATTCCCTGCTCGACGAGGGCAAGCAGTCGCTGACCAAGCTGGCGGCGGCCTGGGGCGGTAGCGGTTCGGAGGCCTACCAGGGCGTTCAGCAGAAGTGGGACGCCACCGCTACCGAGCTCAACAACGCCCTGCAGAACCTGGCGCGCACCATCAGTGAGGCCGGTCAGGCGATGCAATCGACCGAGGGCAACGTGACGGCAATGTTCGCATAGCACGGCGCGGTAGGAGCTTGGCGAGTTCAACGGCGATCTCGCCATTCCTGCACTTCGTCGCTTGACGACTTCCGTTCTGACCGCGGGCTGGCGATCACGGTCCACTCAGCCACGGATGTGGGCGTCCGGCAAAAGTTTGCCGGCGGGCGAAATAACCAAGGAGATTGAGCGATGGCCAAGGAACTAGCCGTGGATCCCGCGGGGCTGAGCAACGCGGGAATCATCCTGGGAGGTCTCACCTTTCCGTCGGTTCCGCCGCCCGTTACCGCGGCTGGAACGGACGCGGCCGCGGCGGCGATCAATGCGACCATGCCAGACATCGAGGCACCAGCCATCGAAAGGATGTCGGCCGTCAAGGCGGCCCTCATCCAGACGGGTTCCAGCATCGCCACAGCGGGTGCCATGTACGCCGAACTCGACCAAACGCTGGGTGACAGGTTCAACCAGCTCGAACAGTTAGCCACCCAGCTCGGCCAATTAACAACCACGCCAATGGAAATCGCGTCACAGCTTGGTCAGACAGCTAACCTGCCACAGTTGGGAGAGACCGCAACACAGCTCGGTTTGCCGACGGCGATCGAGCAGATCTCCCCGATTGAGGCCAGCATCGTTCAGTGCGCGCAAGGGGCCGCGCAGAGCCCGGGCGAAACCGGTGCCGGGCCGGCGCAGCTCACCCAGGACATCACCAGCGCAGGCCAACCGCCTGTGGAGCAAGGACAAACGGTGGACGCCACCAGGCCCGACGACACGAGCGGCAACGGCGACCAACCGGCGCCGGACCCCGACGCCGAGGCAGGTCACGACGACGACCAACCGGGGCCACGGAACTCGGGAGACGAACCCGCGCAGGGCGACACCAATGCGCCGGCGGGCCCGATCCCCGCCTATCTGGTAGGCGCCACCGGCTACCCGACGCCGGTGGTCGGTGCGCCGTCTCAGATGTGTGGAAGCGACTAAGCGATGGGCATAGCGAGGCCGACGGGTGAGTACGTCGAGCGGATGCTCGATCCGGGTGGGTGGCCGGGGGTCAATGAGGACATCTTCTACGACCGGGCGCAGGAGTTCAGCCAGGTTTTGCAGCGGGTCAGCGAGGTGCTGGCAACCTGTCAGCAGCAGCGGGGGCAGGTGTTCAGCGGGGGGCTGTGGTCGGGTGGGGCCGCCGACGCCGCCAACGACAAGCTCAGTGCGCACATCGACCAGTTGATGACGCTGCAAGACGATCTTGCCGCCGTAATTTCCTGGCACAACACGATCGGCGGATTGAGCGTGCAAGCCAAATCGGATATCACGGATAATGTTGAGGCCGCTCAACGCAAGATCGAAGCGCTACAGAATGATCCCGGCCTGGACCCAGTCGAGCGCAAGGAAGCGATCAACAAGTTGGTCAGCCGGGTGCACGGGATGAATCTCGACGTGGTCGCTGCTACCGCCGAGCGGATCTCGACATCCAAGACCTGGAAGCCGGCGAAGAATGCGGTGCAACATCTGCTCAACCGAAGGACACCTCCGCTGACCACATCGGCACTCGATGACGAGGGGGTGCTGTCGACCAGCCCCCCGCCGATTTCTCCCGGGCAGAAGCCGGTACCGCCGGCAACCCCTGTGGGCACGCCTAACCCGCTGGCTCAGTCCGCACCATGGAACGGGTCGAGAGCTCCGGGTCGCCCGGCACCGTCGACGGCAGAGCCGCTCCCGGATGCCGGCATGCCCGACCACGGCCCGGGAGGGGCTGCGGTGACACCGCAACCGTCGCTACCGTCGCGATCCCCGATGCCGCCGAACGCAGTTCGCGTGGCGCCGGCTCGAGCGACTGGCCAACCCCCCGAGCTGGCGGCGCCGGATGATCAGTCGCAGTGGTACAAGCACACCAGCCAAGGCAGCGGCGGTGATCTGGGACTGCAGCCTTGGAACGTCGCGCAGGGTGCGGGTAGTGGGGCGGGTACTACCGCTGAGCGGGCCCCGCTAGGCACCTCGACGGGGCCGGCGCCGGGGGCCACCCGGCCGGCGTCGGCGCGAACCCCGCCTCCCGCGGCCAAGAGGTCGCCCGATCCGACCGAACAACACGACCACAGCGGATCGACGGATGCGGGTGCGTCAGTGCCGATGGTCCCGGTTTCGGCGGCGCGGGCAACTCGGGACGCGATAGCAGCCGCCACCTCACGTCAGGGCAGTGCCAACGATCCACTGCGGCTGGCGCGGCGCATTGCCGCGGCGTTGAACGCACCCGACAATGCCACCGATGCCGATCTAGAGTTCTACTGGATCACCGCGGTGACCACCGACGGGGACATCGTGGTAGCCAACAGTTACGGGCTGGCCTACATCCCGGAACAGGTGCGTTTGCCCATCGGGGTTAAGCTGGCCAGCGCCGACCAGGCGATCCCGGTCGACGAGAGGGCTCGCTGGGCGACCTACCCGCTGATCGCCGTACAAGGCTGGGCGGCCCACCACGACCTCAAGCTGCGGGCCGTGATCGGCACCGCGGAACAGTTAGCCAAGTCCGATCCGGGCGCGGCCAAGATTGTGCTGGAATCCGACGATATCCCGGAAAACGGCATGATGACCGGCCGGTCTCGGCTGGAGGTGGTGGATCCGATGGCCGCGGCCCAGCTTGCTGCAACCAGTGACATGCGGTTGACAGACCTGTTGCCGCCAGCGCCGGCTGCTGGCAATCCACCGGAAGACAAGCGAGATGTCTTGTGGTTCGAGCTGATAGCACCGCTGCTCAGCAACGCCAGCGGCCGCGAGGCCGCGCACCTGCGGGCGTTCCGCAGCTACGCCACCCACGCCCGAGAACTGGCGTTGCATCACGCGCACGCCGCGGCAGCCCCGCGAGTCCAGCTTCCCGCCGTCGCAGACTGGTTGTACTGGCACTACATTGTTGGGCTGCTGGCAGGCTCGGTAAGCGAATAAGACCAACTGTCGTCGCGCACCACCCGGGGCGGATTTGGGGCCGCTTGCTGCTGGCCATCAGCTCAGAACCCCCGCGCGGGAAACACCCGCCACTCACAGCTCACAACCCCAGCGCCGGGCGGGCCGCCGGGTCGCAATCGTCGAGCAGATCCAGGCAGCGGGTGTATTCGTCGGTCTCGCCGATCGCGTCGGCGGCCCGGGCCAGCGCCGCAACACAGCGCAGGAAGCCCCGGTTGGGCTGGTGGGCATACGGCACCGGGCCGAAGCCCTTCCACCCGTTGCGGCGCAGTTGGTCCAGGCCCCGGTGGTAGCCGGTGCGGGCGTACGCGTAGGCCGTGACGGCCTGGTCGTCGGTCAGCGCCTGCTCGGCGAGCACCGCCCAGACCACCGAGGCCGACGGATGCGCGGCGGCGACGATGCTCGGGTTTTCGTTGGCCAGCAGCTCGGCTTCGGCTTCGCTGTCGCCGGGCAGCAGGATCGGATCGGGTCCCAGGAGATCACCCATCGGTGTCATGGCTTCTATTCTGCAATCCGCGCCGCGGCGGCCGGGTCGCTAAGCTCCACTCATGCCCAACGCACCCGAGCCCGACCGCGACGGCGCTGACCGCAGGAACGTACCGGCAAGCGAGCGGACCACAGACCCCGGCGTCCACCCGCCGGAAAGTTCCTCGCCGATACCCCACGACGCCGAGACCGAGACCGTGGTGATCAGCACGCCCGATCCGGAGAGCCCGCCCGAGGCCGCGAAACCTGCGCGCGAACGGCGCTTCACCGCGCCCGGCTTCGACGCCAAAGAGACCCAGGTCATCGCCACCGCCCCGGAGGCCGCCACCGAGGTCTTGCACACCCACCCGGCGCCCAGCGTGCCACCGCCACCGCCGCCCACAATTCCACTGAAAACCGCTGTGCCGCAATCGATTCCGCCACGGCCTGGAGCAGCGAAGGCGGCGATGTCCGGACACCGCAATTGGGGCTGGGTGCTGGCGGTGGTGGTGATCGTGTTGGCGCTGGCGGCGATCGCGATCTTCGGCACGCTGCTGCTCACCCGCGACAAACGTTCGAAGGTCTCGCAGGAGGACCTGGTGCGGCACGCCATCCAGAGCTTTGATGTCGCGATCCAGACCGGCGACCTGACCGCGCTGCGCGGCATCACCTGCGGCACCACCCGGGACGGCTATGTGGAGTACGACGAGCGCTCCTGGGCGGAAACCTATCGACGGGTTTCGGCGGCCAAACAATATCCGGTCATCGCCAGCATCGACGAGGTCGTCGTCAACGGCCAGCAGGCCGAGGCCAATGTCACCACGTTCATGGCCTACGACCCGCAGGTCCGCTCGACCCGCAGCATCGACCTGCAGTTCCGCGACGATCAGTGGAAGATCTGCCAGTCCCCCAGCGGCTAGCCCGGCGCGAACAGACGCAAAGGCCCCCATTTCGATACGAAATGGGGGCCTTTGCGTCTGTTCGCCGGCTCAGCCGGCGAGCGACCTTCCCGCGCAGTGCAGGTCGTGGCAGGCCTGCACGACGCGTTCGGTCATCGAAGCTTCGGCCTTTTTGAGGTAGCTGCGCGGGTCGTAGACCTTCTTGACGCCCACCTCGCCGTCGACCTTGAGCACCCCGTCGTAATTGGTGAACATGTGCCCGGCGATCGGGCGGGTGAACGCGTACTGGGTGTCGGTGTCGACGTTCATCTTCACCACCCCATACCGCAGCGCCTCCTCGATCTCGGATTTCAGCGAACCCGAGCCGCCGTGGAAGACGAAGTCGAACGGCTTGGCGTCCTCGGGCAACCCGAGCTTGGCCGCGGCAACCTTTTGCCCCTGGGCCAGGATGTCGGGGCGCAGCTTGACGTTGCCGGGCTTGTAGACGCCGTGCACGTTGCCGAACGTCGCCGCCAGCAGGTATTTGCCGTGCTCGCCGGCGCCCAGCGCCTCGATGGTTTTCGCGAAGTCCTCGCGGGTGGTGTAGAGCTTTTCGTTGATTTCGTTGGCGACGCCGTCTTCTTCGCCGCCCACCACGCCGATCTCGATCTCCAGGATGATCTTGGCCGCCGCCGCCTCCTTGAGCAGCTGCTGCGCGATGACCAGGTTCTCGTCGATCGGCACCGCCGAGCCGTCCCACATGTGCGACTGAAACAGCGGGTTGGCGCCCTTGCTCACCCGCTCGGCCGAAATCGCCAGCAGCGGCCGCACGTAGCCGTCCAGCTTGTCCTTGGGGCAGTGGTCGGTGTGCAGCGCGACGTTGATCGGGTATTTCGCCGCGATGACGTGGGTGAATTCGGCCAGGGCCAGCGCGCCGGTCACCATGTCCTTGACCCCGAGGCCGGAGCCGAACTCGGCGCCGCCGGTGGAGAACTGGATGATCCCGTCGCTGCCGGCGTCGGCGAACCCCTTGATGGCGGCGTTGATGGTCTCCGAGGAGGTGCAGTTGATGGCCGGGAACGCGTACGAATTCTCCTTGGCACGTCCCAGCATTTCGGCGTAGACCTCGGGCGTTGCGATGGGCATGAAACCTCCTCCTGCAAGGCTGGTCCCCTCAGTATCGCAAGTGTCGGGGCCACGGGGCGGGCCGGTATGTTGAAGCATCATGAGCGCCGCCGTGCTGGCCCTGCCCGACATCCTCGACCCGATGTACTGGATCGGCCCCCAGGGGTTGTTCGCCTCGGCGGTGCTCCCGGCGATCCTGGTCATCGTCTTCGTCGAGACCGGGCTGCTGTTTCCCCTGCTGCCCGGCGAATCACTGTTGTTCACCGGTGGGTTGCTGGCCGCCCAGGGGACGCTCGACGTCTGGATCCTGGCCCCGGCCGTCGCGGTGGTCGCCGTGCTCGGTGACCAGACCGGCTATTTCATCGGGCGCCAGATCGGGCCCGCGCTGTTCAAGAAGGAAGACTCCCGGTTCTTCAAGAAGCACTATGTGACCGAGTCGCATGCCTTCTTCGAAAAATACGGGCCCAAGGCCATCATCCTGGCCCGCTTCCTGCCGATCGTGCGAACGTTCACCCCGGTGATCGCCGGGGTGTCCTACATGCGGTATCCGGTGTTTCTGGGCTTCGACATCGTCGGCGGCATCCTGTGGGGCGGCGGTGTCACGGTTGCCGGCTACTTCCTGGGCAATGTGGCGTTTGTCCACAAGCACCTGCAGCTGATCATCCTGGCCATCGTGTGCGTGTCGCTGTTGCCGGCGCTGATCGCGGCGTGGCGCGGCTACCGGGCGCGGCGACGGTCGGCCCGGGCCGAGCCGGTGGTGCTACCCGAGTGACGCCGTGACGCGGTGGGCGGCCTCCATCAGCATCCAGCCGGACAGTTGCACCGACAGGTCCCGCTCGGCGACCTCGGAGCCGCTCACCGCACCCCCGACGAACTGCGCCCTCTTGCCCGCCGCGGTGGGCAATCCGGCGGCGCGGTCCCAAAACGCGCCGAATACCGGCAACCCGTCCAGGGTTTGCCGGTAGTCCCACGCCGAGCGCGCCGAGGCCAGCACCAGTGCGCGGGCGGTGTCGCGGGCCGCGGTGTCCTCGGCGCGGTCTCCCGGTAACGCCCTGGCGACCAGCGCAAGGTAGCGGGCGGTGATGCCGGCGAACAGGCCGCCGTCCCCGCCGTCGGCGCCCCGCAGCACACCCGCGGGCGCCATGTGCTCGTTGACGGCCGCCACCAACCGGTGCACGCGCCGCGCGTGTTCGGCGTTCCCGGTGCGCACGGCAAGTTCGGTTTCCAGCCCGAGCACCACGCCCTGGCAGTAGGTGTACTGCGCGCGGACCAGCGAGCCCGCCTTGATGCCGTCGAACACCAGGTGCGTCTCGGGGTCGATCAGCGTGCGCTCGATCCAGTCGGCCATCGCCGCGGCGCGCGGCAGCCAGCCGTCGTAGCGAGCCAGGAAGATCCCCGCCGGACCATTGGCGGGGGCGTTGAAGAACCGGTCCTGCTTGCGCCACGGTATGCCGCCGCCGTCCTCGGGCGCCCACGCCGTGACGAACTGATCGGCGAGCTTGGCCAGCACCCGCGGGCGCCGCACGCCGGCCACCCGGGCCGCCCGTTCCAACGCCAGCGCCAGCCACGCCATGTCGTCGTAATAGCTGTTGGTCCAGGAGAAGTTGCGTAGCCGGTGCGAACGGACCTGCCGCTTGATCCTGGTGAGCCGGTGCGGCTGCGGGTCGCGCAGCTGCGCGTCCAGCAGGCAATCCAGCAGATGCGCCTGCCACCAGTAGTGCCAGTCGCCGAACCAGCGCTCGCGGCGCGCCGGCGGCCAGGCCACCACCCCCAGCTGGGTGCCCGGCAGCGCCCACAGCCGCTTCAGGTGCCGTTGCGTGACGGCGGCTTCGGCGCTGGCGGCCCGATTCGCCCACACCTGATCCATAGCTGCCGATCCTGCCCTATCGACCGCCGGCCAGCGCCAGCAGCAGCTGACGTAGGCCGGTCAGCGAGTGCGCCGGCAGGAACAGATCGCAATAGGGCAGCGCCGCCGCCATGGAACCGGCCAGCGGCTGGAATTCGCTGTGCGCCGCGCGGGGGTTGAGCCAGACCAGCGTTTGGGCACGGCGACGGACCCTGGCCAGTGCGCGGTCGAGCACCTCGGGGGGATCGCTGTCCCAGCCGTCGGAGGCGATGATCACCACCGCGCCGCGCAGCGCGGCGCCGTGCGGCGGGGCCAGCAGCGCCGCCACGCTGCGGCCGATGAACGTGCCGCCGTAGCGGTCGGTCACCTTCGCGTTGGCCCGCTGCAGCGCCAGCTCGGCCGAGCGGTGCGACAGCACCGCGGTCAGCCGGGTCAACGACGTCGAAAAGGCGAAGACCTCGGGGCGAATCCCGCCGTGGCGCAGCGCCGCCGCCCGCATCAGATGCAGGTAGATCGCGGCGTAGGGCTGCATCGACCGGCTCACGTCGCAGACCAGCACCACCCGCCGCGGTCGACGGCGCGGCCGGGACCGCGCCAGCAGCAAGGCTTCCCAGCCGGTGGCCCGCGACGCGTTCATGGTCGCCCGCAGGTCGATGCGCTTGCCGTGCGGGCTGGGCTCGAACCGCAGGCTGCGCCGCCGGGGCCAGCGCCGCACCGCGGTCTCCAGCCAGGAGCCCAGCAGCCGCAGGTCGTCGGGATCGAATCGGTCGAACGGTTCGTCGGCCAGTGCCGCGATGCGGCTCGGCAGCACGTCGGGCAGCTGCAGGCTCAGCGCGTCGGCGTCGTCGTGAGCGACGACGGTTCGGGTGGCCCACGGCAGCGTGTGGGCTGCGGCGCTGCCCGACCGGCCGCCGGCGCGGTGCACGATCCCGGCCGCGGGGGTGTTGGGGCCCGGGAGCGGCGGGGACGCACCGGGGCCGCGTCGGTCGTCCAGCTCGACGCTGCCGAACACCGAGGCGAACACCGCGTCGAAGACGGCCAGCTCCTCCACGCGGTTGACCAGGGTCAGCCGGGTGGCCCAATACAGCGCCGACGGGGTGTGCGGCGGCAACCGCCGCAGAGCCTGCACGAAACCGGCCTGGCCGCTGGCGGACACCAGCACCCCGGCGCCGCGCAGGCGCGCCACCATCGCGGCCGCGAACGCCGCCAGGTCGACGCCCCGCAACAGGGCCGGGGTTGGCATGGTCAACGTCGCCGGCGCGCCAACCAGACCAGCACCACGGCCGCCAGCACGGCCAGCCCCACGGCAGCGTACTTCTTGAGCTTGCTGGCACCGGCGAGCTCCAGCAGGTCGATGGCAGCGGGCTCGGGGACGGCGCCGGGTGCGGCCGGCCGGGCGGCGACCTCCGGGCGCGGTTCACTTGCGGCGCTTTGCGCCTGGAGTTCGGCCTCCAGCGAGTCCACAAACTGGCTGAGCAACTTCTCCGAAACCTGCTGCAGCATTCCGCTGCCGAACTGGGCCAGCTTGCCGACGATCTTCAGGTCGGTGTCGACGGTGACGCGGGTGCGCCCGTCCTCCTCGTGCAGCTGGGCGGTGACCGTGGCGGCCGCGTTGCCGGTGCCCCGCGATTCCTTACCCTGGCCGTCGATGACCGCGCGGTACCGGTCGCGGTCCTGTTCGACGAAACGCACCTTGCCGGCGAATTCGCTGGTGACCGGCCCGACCTTGACCTTGACCTTGCCCAGATAGTCGTCGCCCTCGTGGCCGATCAGCTGCGCTCCTGGCATCAACGGGATCACCTGCTGCAGATCGCACAGCATGTCCCAGGCCCGCTCGATCGGCGCGCTGACGGTGAACTGGTGGGCGATCTTCATCTGGGGCGTCCTGTCATCTTTCAGGTGCGGCTGTATTCGACCAACGCGTCGCGAATCAGCGTCGCATCGTCGGGTGTCTTGGCCAGAGCCCCCAGGCTGGCCAGTGCTGGCTCGTCGACCAGGTCGGCCACCCCGAGCGCCACCAGGGCGGCGACCCAGTCGATCGTCTCGGCCACCCCGGGCGGCTTGTCCAGGTCGAGATCGCGTGCGCTGCCGACGAATTGGGTGACCTGCTCGATCAGCGGCCCGGTGGCACCGGGCACCGTCCGGCGGACGATCGCGGCCGCCCGGGCCGGCTCCGGGTAGTCGATCCAGTGGTAGAGGCAGCGTCGCCGCAGCGCGTCATGCAGGTCGCGGCTGCGGTTGGAGGTCAGCACCGCTATCGGCGGACGCTCGGCGACGAAGGTGCCCAGCTCGGGGACGGTGACCGCGGCCTCACCAAGAAACTCCAGCAGCAGCGCCTCGAATTCGTCGTCCGCCCGGTCGATCTCGTCGATCAGCAGCACCGGTGGGGTTTGCCCGCGATGCCGGACGCACCGCAGAATCGGCCGATCCACCAGATAAGCCTCGGTGTACAGATCGGCCACGGAGATATTCGAGACGGCGCCGCCGCGCGCCTCAGCGAGCCGGATGGACAGCAGCTGGCGTTGGTAGTTCCAGTCGTAGAGCGCCTCGCTGGCCGTCAACCCCTCGTAGCACTGCAGCCGAATCAACGTGGTATCCAGCACCGCGGCAAGGGTTTTCGCCGCCGTCGTCTTGCCGACGCCGGGCTCGCCCTCCAGCAGCAGCGGCCTGCCAAGTGTGCTCGCCAGATAGATCGCCGACGCGGTTCCGGTGTCCAGCAGGAAATCCTGTGCGTCGAACCGGCGGATCACGTCGTCGGGGTCGGTGAACGTCATGGCGGCACCGATTCCAGCAGCCGCCGGTAGTCGTCCCAGCTGTCCACGTCCAGCGGCACCGGACCGTCCACCGCGAGCTCGCCCACTGGATGCCGGCCGGAGTGCACCAGCTGCCACGCCCCCTTGTCGCCGTGCAACCGCGTGAGTTCGCCGAACACGGTGCGGCCAAACCAGAATGGATGCCCGATGCCGTCGGTGTAGCGGCACACCATGATGTCGGTGGCCGGCCCGGCGGCGATGATCCGTCGCAGTGTCGCCGGCGCCACCTGGGGCTGGTCGCCCAGCATCAGCACGATGCCGGCGGCCCGCGGATGCACCCGGTCCAACGCGAGGCGCAGCGACGCCGAACACCCGCCGCCGAGATCCCCGACGACCACCACGTCGGTGCCGTGCAGGGCCACCGCGGCGCGCACCGCCGGCGCGGCACCGCCCAGGGTGAGGATCAGCTGGTCGAATCCGGCTTGCCGGGCGACGTCGAGGGTGGCCCCGAGCACCGTGGTATCCCGGTACGGCAGCAGCTGTTTGGGCGTGCCCAGCCGGGTGGAGCGCCCGGCGGCAAGCACCACACCGGTGACCTTGCGCGCCGTCATGCGCCGCTGTTCCCGCCCGCCAACGCCTTCCGGCATCCCAGTCCGCCGCCGCGGCGGGTGGCGATCAGTTCCGCGGCGATCGACACCGCGATCTCCGCCGGCGTCTTGGCGCCGATGGCCAATCCGACCGGGGTGTGCACCCGGGCCCGCTCGGCGTCGGACAGGTCGAGCGAATCCAGGATGGACGCGCCGCGCACCGTGCTGGCCACCAGACCGACATACCCGACCCCGCCATCCAGCGCCGCGCGGATGATGTCGGCTTCGGGCCCGCCGTGGCTGGCGATCACAACCGCAGTTGGCAAGGCGTCGGCGTCGGCCAGATCGGTGTCGCGTCGCGCATCGTAGCCCAACAGGCCGCACAGCTCGATCAACGCGTCGGCGATCGGGGTTTCGCCGTAAATCCGGATCAGCGGGGCCGGCAGCTGCGGGGCCAGAAAGATCTCCAGGGATCCACCGGCCAGGCACGGGTTGACCACCACACACGCGCCGGGAGCTTCGGGAAAGTGCACGTCACCGTCGGGCAGCACGCGCAGCAGCACACTCTCGCCGGCCTGCAACACGCCCATCGCCGCCTTGCGAACCGAGTTCTGCGCACAGTGCCCGCCGACAAAGCCCTCGATGGTGCCGTCCGCCAACAGGATTGCCTCATCACCCGGCCGTGCCGAGGTGGGCGGCTGGGCCCGCACCACGGTCGCGCGCACGAACGGTGTCCGCGCGGCCACCAGCTGCGCGGCCCGGTCACTGATGGACATCGGCGCCCCCAAGATCGCCCCTAGATCGGCGGTGTGGCCCGACCCTGCATGGCCTCCCACACCCGCGACGGCGTCAACGGCATGTCCACGTGCCGAACCCCGAACGGCGCCAACGCATCCACCACCGCGTTCACCACCGCCGGCGGGGAACCCACCGTGGCCGACTCGCCGATGCCCTTGGCGCCGATCGGATGGTGCGGCGACGGGGTCACGGTGTGGCCGGTCTCTAGGTGCGGAACCTCGAGCGCGGTCGGGATCAGGTAGTCCATCAACGAACCACCCAGACAGTTGCCGTCCTCGTCGAAGGCGATCATCTCCATCAGCGCCATGCCAATGCCGTCGACGATGCCGCCGTGTACCTGACCCTCGATGATCATCGGGTTGATCCGGGTGCCGCAATCGTCGACGGCCAAAAATCGGCGCACCTTCACCACCGCGGTTCCCGGATCGACGTCGACCACACAGAAATACGCGCCATAGGGGTAGGTCAGATTCTGCGGGTTGTAACAGATCTGGGCGTCCAGTCCGCCTTCGATGCCGTCGGGCAGGTCGCCGGCGCCGTGCGCGCGCATCGCGATGTCGGCGATGGTCACCGAGGCCGACGGGTCACCCTTGACGTGGAATGAGCCCTTCTCCCACTCCAAGTCGGCGACCGAGACCTCGAGCATGCCCGACGCGATGATCCTGGCCTTGTCGCGCACCTTGCGCGCCACCAGGGCCGCGGCCGCTCCCGAGACCGGCGTGGACCGGCTGCCGTAGGTGCCCAACCCGAACGGCGTCTGGTCGGTGTCGCCGTGCACCACCTCGATGTCGTCCGGCGCAATCCCCAGCTCCTCGGCAACGATCTGGGCGAACGTCGTCTCGTGACCCTGGCCCTGCGTCTGAACCGAAAGCCGCACAACGGCTTTGCCGGTCGGGTGCACGCGCAGCTCACAACCGTCGGCCATGCCCAGACCCAGGATGTCCATGTCCTTGCGCGGGCCGGCGCCGACGGCCTCGGTGAAAAACGACATCCCGATGCCCATCAGCTCGCCACGCTCCCGCCGCTGCTGCTGCTCGGCCCGCAGCGCGTGGTAGCCGATCATGTCCATGGCCTTGCGCATCGTGGCTTCGTAGTCGCCCGAGTCGTACACCCAGCCGGTCTTGCTCGGGTACGGGAATTGCTCGGGCCGCAACAGGTTTCGCAGCCGCAGCTCGGCAGGGTCCATCTTCAGCTCGAACGCCAGGCAGTCCACCAGCCGCTCGACGAAGTACACCGCCTCGGTGATCCGGAACGAGCACGCGTAGGCCACCCCGCCGGGCGCCTTGTTGGTGTACACCGCGGTCATGTGGCAGTAGGCGGCCTCGATGTCGTAGCTGCCGGTGAACACCCCGAAGAACCCGGCCGGGTACTTGGCCGGCGCGGCCTGAGCGTTGAACGCGCCATGGTCGGCCAGTACGGTGGACCGGATCGCCAGGATCCGGCCCCCTTTGGTGGCCGCGATCTCACCGACCATGATGTAGTCCCGCGCGAAGCCGGTGGAGGTCAGGTTTTCGCTGCGGTCCTCCATCCATTTCACCGGCTTGCCCAGCAGCAGCGAGCCGACGATGGCGCACACATAGCCGGGATAGATCGGCACCTTGTTGCCGAAGCCGCCGCCGATATCGGGCGAGATCACCCGAATCTTGTGTTCGGGCAACCCGGCCACCAGCGCGTACAGCGTGCGATGCGCGTGCGGCGCCTGGCTGGTGGTCCACAGCGTCAGTTTTCCGGTGACCGGATCCAGATCGGCCACCGCGCCACAGGTTTCCATCGGCGCCGGGTGCACCCGCGGATAGACGATCTCCTGCGTGACCACCACATCGGCCTTGGCGAACGCCGCCTCGGTGGCCGCGGCGTCGCCGGTCTCCCAGTCGAAGCAGTGGTTGTCGGTCTTGCCCTGCAGGTCGGTGCGGATCACCGGCGCCGACGGGTGCAGCGCCATCCGGACATTCACCACCGGATCCAGCGGCTGGTACTCGACGTCGATCAGCTCCAGCGCGTCGCGCGCCGAATACCGGTCCTCGGCAACGACAAACGCCACCTCCTGGCCCTGGAAGCGGACCTTGTCGGTGGCCAGCACCGCCTGCACGTCGTTGGCCAGCGTCGGCATCCAGGCCAGGCCCTTGGCGGCCAGGTCGGCGCCGGTCACCACCGCCTTGACCTTCGGATGCGCCTGCGCGGCGGTCACGTCGACGCTGACGATGCGGGCATGGGCATACGGCGAGCGCAAGATCGCCAGGTGCAACATGCCCGGCAGCGCGACGTCGTCGACGTATCTGCCGCGGCCCCGGATGAAACGGGGATCTTCCTTGCGCAGCATCCGGCCGTAGCCGCACGGCTTCTGGGCGTTGTCGGCGAGATCTTCTGGTGACGGGGGGCGAGATTCGATGGTGGTCATGGCTCGGCCTTAACGGTCTGGTGCTGTGCGGCCCACTGGATGGAGCGCACGATGGTGGTGTAGCCGGTGCACCGGCAGATCTGCCCCGAGATCGCCTCCCGAATGGTCTGTTCGTCGGGATCCGGATTGCGGTCCAGCAGCATGCGCGCGGTGATCATCATTCCCGGTGTGCAGAAACCGCATTGCAGACCGTGGCAGCGCATGAAGCCTTCCTGCACCGGGTCGAGCTGGCCGTCGGGCCCCGCCAAGCCCTCCACGGTCCGCACGCTATGCCCGGACGCCATCACGGCCAGCATCGTGCAGGACTTCACCGGGACGCCGTCGACGTCGACCACGCAGGTTCCGCAGTTGCTGGTGTCGCAACCCCAGTGGGTTCCGGTGAGCCGCAACTGATCACGAAGGAAATGCACCAACAGCATCCGGGGTTCGACCTCGGCGGTGACCGGTTCGCCGTTGACGGTCATGTTCACCTGCATGGGCTTCTCCTTTCTGGCGGCGACCTGGCGGCGACCTGGGGGCACCGCCCGCTTGCCGGGGACTGCGCCCGGCTTCGCCGCGCTTGCGATCGCCTTTAGTTCCCTTCCGGCGCTGGCTGATTACGCACCCGTTCGGCCGCGGTGCGCAACGTTCGGATGGTCAGTTCGGCGGCCAGGTGCCGCTTATACTCGGCAGTGCCGCGCAGGTCGGTCACCGGTTCGCAGGCTTGGGCGGCCAGGCGGCCCGCCTCGGCGAAGACGGCCTCGGTGGCCGGCTGGCCGACCAGCGCTGTCGAGATCTCCGCCAGCGCGGCCGGGTCCGGATTCACCGCGGTCAGCCCCACCCGGGCGGCGACGATGGTGTCTTCTCCGGTGTTGCCGTCCAGTGTCAGGCTCGCACCGGCCGCGGTGATCGCCCAGTCGCCGACCCGCCGCTCTACCTTCGCGTAGGCGCTGGATGTGTTGTGCCGCACCGGGATTCGGACATCGATCAGGATCTCGTTGGACGCCAGCGCGGTCTCGTACGGGCCAACCAGGAAGTCGTCGATGGCGATCTCGCGTTCGCCCGCCGGCCCGCGCACCAGGCACACCGCGCCCAGCACGGTGCACACGGTGGACAGGTCCTCGGCCGGATCCGCCTGGCACAGCGACCCGCCCAGGGTGCCGCGGTTGCGCACCACCGGGTCGGCGATCACCCGTTCGGCGTCGCGGAAGATCGGGCACGCCGCGGCCAGGCGGTCCGACTCCAACAACTCGCGGTGTCGGGTCATGGCGCCGATCCGAACCAGGGTGGGGTCGGTGATCACATAGCCCAGCTCGGGCGCCAGGTCGTTGATGTCGACCAGGTACTCGGGGTTGGCGATGCGCAGCTTCATCATCGGCAGCAGGCTGTGTCCGCCGGCGACGATGCGCGCCCCCTCCCCCAGCCGATCCAGCAGTCCAATGGCATGGTCCACGCTGGTCGCACGTTCGTATTCGAAGGGCCCAGGTACTTGCATGCGGCCAGTGTCAACCGCCCCCACACGGCCGTCAATGTCGAGTTAAGTGATCGTTTAACTCGTGCGCGTCGTGGTGGATCCGGCCGACCATCTCGGCCAGCGGGCGCCCGCCGCCACCCCAACGCCGCGCGATGATGTCGGCCGCGATCGAGACCGCGGTCTCCTCCGGGGTGCGGGCGCCCAGGTCCAGTCCGATCGGGCTGGACAGCCGGCTCAGCTCGGCATCGGTCAGCCCCGCCGCTTTGAGCCGCGCCATCCGGTCGTCGTGCGTTCGGCGCGATCCCATCGCCCCCACATAGCCGACCCGCGGCAGCCGCAGCGCCACCTCGAGCACCGGGACGTCGAACTTCGGATCGTGGGTCAGCACGCAGATCACCGTGTGCTCGTCGACGGCGCCCGCCTGCGCCTGGGCGGCCAGATAGCGGTGCGGCCAGTCGACGACGACCTCGTCGGCCGTCGGGAAACGTGCCGGCGTGGCGAAAACCGAGCGGGCGTCGCAGACGGTGACCCGGTAGCCCAGGAACGAGCCCTGCCGCGCCAGGGCGGCGGCGAAATCGATGGCGCCGAACACCAGCATCCGCGGGCGCGGGGCGTAGCTGGACACGAAGACCTCCATGCCCTCGCCGAGACGTTGCCCGTCGGGCCCGTACTCGAGGACCTCGGTGCGCCCCGAGGCCAACAGACCCCGCGCGTCGTCGATGACCGCGGTGTCGGCACGTAGCGACCCCAGCGACCCGGCCACCGTGTCCGGCCGGACCACGAGCCTGCGTCCGACGCGCCGGGCGTCCGGATGGGCGATGACGGTCGCGACGGCCACCGGCCGATGGGCGGTGATGTCCTCGGCCACCTCGCCGAGCTCGGGAAAGGCGGTCCGCGAGATGGATTCGACGAAGACGTCGATGCTGCCGCCGCATGTCAGCCCGACCGCGAACGCGTCGGCGTCGCCCACCCCGTAGCGCGCCCGCCGAGGTGGCCCGCCCCGGGCCACCTCGGCGGCCAGCTCGTACACGGCGCCCTCGACGCAACCACCCGACACCGACCCGCTCACCGAGCCGTCCGGCGCCACCAGCAGCGCGGCTCCCGGCTGCCGGGGCGCCGACCGGAACGTGCGCACCACCGTCGCCACCCCCGCGGTGTCCCCGGCACTCCAGATCGCCATCAACTCGGCAAGCACGTCGCGCACACCTCCCAAAGTAGGCTCATCCTCATGACCCCGGCTCAACTTCGGGCCTATTCGGCGGTGGTGCGCTTGGGCTCGGTGCGGGCCGCCGCCGCGGAACTGGGTGTTTCCGACGCCGGCGTCTCGATGCACGTCGCGGCCCTGCGCAAGGAACTCGACGACCCGCTGTTCACCCGGACCGCGGCCGGTCTGGCGTTCACCCCCGGCGGGCTGCGGCTGGCCAGCCGCGCCGTGGAAATCCTGGGCCTGCAACAACAAACCGCGATCGAGGTCACCGAGGCCGCCCACGGGCGCCGGCTGCTGCGCATCGCCGCGGCCAGCACGTTCGCCGAACACGCCGCACCTGGTCTGATCGAGCTGTTCTCCTCGCGCGCCGACGACCTTTCGGTCGAGTTGAGCGTGCATCCCACCAGCCGATTCCGCGACCTGATCCGCTCGCGCGCGGTCGACATCGCGATCGGCCCGGCCAGCGAAGGTTGGTTCGGTGCCGACGGCTCGATCTTCGTGCGGCCGTTCCTGAAGTACCAGATCATCACCGTGGTCGCACCGCACAGCCCGCTGGCGGTGGGCAGCCCGACCCCGGCGCTGCTGCGGCACCAGCGGTGGATGCTGGGCCCGTCGGCCGGCAGCGTCGACGGGGAGATCGCAACGATGTTGCGCGGCTTGGCAATTCCGGAGTTCCAGCAGCGGATCTTCCAGAGTGACGCCGCCGCGCTGGAAGAGGTGCTCCGCGTCGGCGGTGCGACCCTGACCATCGGTTTCGCGGTCGCCAAAGACCTTGCCGCCGGACGGCTGGTGCATGTAACCGGTCCCGGGCTGGATCGGGCCGGCCAGTGGTGCGCGGCGACGTTGGCGCCGTCGGCCCGCCAACCCGCGGTGTCCGAGCTGGTCCGCTTCATCACCACGCCCCGCTGCATCCAGGCGATGATCCGGGGCAGTGGGGTCGGGGTGACGCGGTTTCGTCCGAAGGTGCACGTCACGCTGTGGAGTTAGTGCCGTCGGCCCTGAGCTAGGAGTTGACCCGTAATGGGTCAGCGGCGCCAACCAGCTTGGGTGCTGGTTGGTTTCGGCTGGTTCCGCGACGTGCACACTGTGAGTGTGGTCTGTTCGGGGTGGGCCCCGGACCCCGAAACCCCCTCGAGCAACCCATGCAGCAGCAACACCTCTCGGTCAGGTGTTGCAGCGATCACTTGACACCAGCGAGATGTGCCGCCCCACGGTGCACTGTGCCTTATCGATTTGGCATTTCGGTGGGCGGATTGCCCTTGAGCTGGCCTTGCCTGGGCGCGCATTCTACATCCTAGAGGGTTCTCCGGGGCGTCGCGCGCCGCGGGTGATGTTGCTGGGAGGATTGCGATGTCGTTTGTCACTGTGGCGCCGGGGCTCGTCGGGGCGGCGGCCTCGAACGTGGCGGGGATTGGGTCGGCGATCACCGCGGCGAACACGGCGGCGGCGGGTCCGACGACGGCGTTGTTGCCGGCGGCCGCTGACGAGGTGTCGGCGGCGATTGCGGCGTTGTTCAGCACCCGAGCCCAGCAGTATCAGCTGTTGGGCGCTCAGCTGGCGGCGTTTCATGACCAGTTTGCGCAGGCGTTGACCGCGGCAGGAACCGCGTACGCGACCGCCGAGGCCGCCAACTCGTCGCCGTTGCAGACGATCGAGCAGAACCTGTTGGGTGTGATTAATGCGCCCACCCAGACGTTGTTGGGGCGGCCGCTGATCGGCAACGGCGCCGACGGGACCGCGGCCAGTCCTAACGGTCAGCCCGGCGGGTTGTTGTACGGCAACGGCGGAAATGGCTACAGCTTCACCAGCGGCATCGGCAGCCTGGCCGGCGGCGACGGAGGCTCTGCGGGGTTGATCGGCAACGGCGGGGCCGGCGGTAACGGGTGGGCAGGCGGGGCGGGCGGCAACGGCGGGGCAGGCGGGTTATTGTCCGGCAACGGCGGAAATGGCGGCGCCGGCGGGACCGCCACCGTGCTCGGTGGTGATGGCGGCAACGGTGGTGTCGGCGGCAACGCCTGGCTGTTCGGCACCGGCGGGGCCGGCGGGCACGGCGGGGCCGGCGCGGCGGGTGCCGCCGGCGTCAACCCGACACCGACCTGGAATGGCAGCGACCGCGCGGCCAACGGCTCCGACGGCAGTTTCAGTGGCGGCATCGGCTTCGGCGGCGGCCCAGGCAGCGACGGCGGCTCCGGGCAAGCCGGGGGGAACGGCGGCGCCGGCGGGCTCAACGGCGGTGGCGGCGGCGCCGGCGGCGACGGCGGGGACGGCGCACCTGGCGGCGCCGGCGGCAAGGGAGGCAACGGCACAGTGGCCAGCTTCGTCGGCGGCGGTGGCGGCGCCGGCGCCGGCGGCGCCGGCGGCGACGGTCGTCCCGCCAGCTCCGGCGGCGGCACCGCCGGCGGCGGCATCGACGGTGGCGCGGGTGGCGCCGAAAGCGACGGCGGCAGGGCGGCGGCGCCGGCGGCGGCGCCGGCGGCATCGGGGTCTCCGGCGGCGGCGGCGCCGGCGGCGGCGGACGCGGCGGCGACGGCGGCCCCGCCGCGGCGGCGGGGTGATGGCGGCGGCGGCGCCAACGGTATCTTCTCCACCGGCGGCGATGGCGGCGGCGGTGGTGGCGGCGGCGCCGGCGGCACCGGCGGCGGCGGCGCGCGCGGCGGCGACGGCGGCAACGGCGGCCCCGGCTACTTAGGGTCGGACAACCGTGGGGGCCAGGGCGGCGCCGGCGGCGCCGGCGGCACCGGTGGCATCGGCGCGACTGGTGGCGGCGGCGGCCACGGCGGCAACGGGGGTGCCGGTGGTCGGGGCGGGCTGCTGATCGGTGACGGCGGCGCCGGCGGTTTCGGCGGCCTCGGCGGTGACGGCGGTGCCGGTGCCGTCGGCGGCGCCGGCGGTACCGGCGGCAACGGCGGTCAAACCGCCAAATCCTTCGGCGGTTTCGGCAGCGACGGCGGTCGCGGCGGTGACGGCGGTGACGGCGGTACCGGCGGTGATGGCGGTGATGGCGGACATGGCGGCGCCGGCGGCGCGGGCGGATTGATCGGCCAGGCGGGCAGCACCGGCGCCGGCGCCGCCGGCGGGACTGGCGGTGACGGCGGGACCGGTGGCGGCGGCGGCAAGGGTGGTGCTGCTGGAGCAGGCGGGCTCTTCGGATCTGGCAAGACCGGCGCCGACGGCAACCCCGGCGACCTCGGTGCCCAGGGCAAGTCCGGCGCACACGGCTGACCCCGACGCTCGCCGCAGCAAGGGACTCTAGCGGTATCGCTATGGGCCGGAACGAGAATGACCCCGCGCGCCGCGGCTAATGGCGACCCGGTGCGCGCGGTGCATGTTCCCTGTTGTCGCACTCGCCACATGCGTTCCGGCACGGCAGGGATGTGCGATGTGCCCGCCCAGCAGCGACAACCGTGGCTGTCGCTGCTAGGCGGGCGCATCGTAAATCGGTCAATTCCAGGTACCCGTGGGGCAGATGAGGAACCTGCGACGCCTGAAGCGGCCTGTCAGAACACCCAGACCCCGACGAACTTTAACGAGCGAGACCACGAGCAGCATCCGAAATCCAACTCGCTGATGGCGAAAATTATTGCGCCGCAGCGCCACTCGCGCGTCGAAAGCCGCCGACATCAGGGCCGAATCGGCGGGCCGACCTTTTCCGGTTGACGAGGCTATACGCTGTATCCCCATGAGCGTGTACAAGGTGATCGACATCATCGGGACCAGCCCCACGTCGTGGGAGCATGCCGCGGCGGAGGCGGTCCAGCGGGCGCGGGACAGCGTCGATGACATCCGCGTCGCTCGGGTCATCGAGCAGGACATGGCCGTGGACGCCGACGGCAAGATCACCTACCGCATCAAGCTCGAGGTGTCGTTCAAGATGAGGCCGGCGCAACCGCGCTGACGCCGCCACACACTCGATTCACCAAGCGCGCGACAGGTCCCCGTGCTGGCGGATCCAGGCATGCATCGCGATCCCGGCGGCGACGGCGGCGTTGATGCTGCGGGTCGAGCCGAACTGGGCGATCGACACCGTGAGCGCCGCACCCGCGCGGGCGTCGTCGCTGATGCCCGGCCCTTCCTGACCGAACACCAGCAGGCAGTCCCGCGGCAGATTGGTCCGCTCCAGCCGCGCCGCCCCGGGGACGTTGTCCACCGCGACCACGGTCAAACCCGCGCCCGCGGCGAACCGAAAGAGCCCGGCGGTGCTGTCATGGTGCCGCAACCGCTGGTAGCGGTCGGTCACCATGGCGCCGCGCCGGTTCCACCGCCGGCGACCGACGATGTGCACGGTGTCCACGGCGAACGCGTTGGCGGTGCGCACCACCGAGCCGATATTGGCGTCGTGACCGAAATTTTCGATCGCCACGTGTAGCGCATGACGCCGCCGGTCGATGTCGGCGATGATCGCCTCCCGGGTCCAGTACCGGTAGGCGTCGACAACATTGCGAGCATCGCCGTCACGCAACAAGACCGGGTCATACCGCGGGTCGTCCGGGAGCTCGCCCGCCCAGGGTCCCACGCCGCGGCCCGGTGCGCCCCACTCGGTGGGCCCCGGCCCGCTCATCGCGCCGTCCACACCGCGGCGTGCGTGCCCACGATCGCCACCGTGGCATACAGCAGCGCCTCGTTGATTTCGCCCTGCGTGCACAGCGACGCGTTGACGCGCACCGCGTCCCGCGACGCGTCGGGCAGGATCAGCACCGACGACCCGTAGGTCGCGCAGGCCGGGCTCAGCCCGGGGCCGGGCAGGCTCGGCGAGGCGAGCAGCATCAGCGGGCCGCCGCGGGCGGCGGAGTCGTCGCGATACCGGTCCGCGAGGCCGTCGGCCTCCAGCCCCAGCAGCATGTAGCCGTTCCCGGTGAACGCCACCGGGTCCCCGAGGTGCGCCTTGCTCAGCGGGGTGCCGTCGGCCCGCCACGCCGACACGCTGGCGGTCTTGACCACCAGGCCGGTGTCGTTGGCGTTGGTCGGCAGCATCCCCACCGGAAACGCGGCCGCATAGGCCGCGGCGGTACCGGGGATCCGATCATGCGGCGAGTAGGTGTACACACCGCGCACCGCGCTGCGGTCCTTCAGCGGGCCCAGGCAGACCGTGCCGGTGAGCCGGTCGCCAGGCGCCGACAGCGGTGCGGCGATGCCGCGCCCGTGGGTCATCGCGTCGGCGCAGCTGCCCAGGCCGGCGGACTCCATCGGGTGGGCCAGCGCACCGTAGAGGCCATAACGAATGTCCTGCGGTTTGGCGTGCGCCGCCCGCGGATCCGCCGGGGATGCGTCGACGTCGACGAGCACATAGTCGCCCTCCCAGCGCAGATTCGACACCGCCATGTTCCAGCCCAGCACGGCCAGCGATTCGCCGAACCGGGCGGTGTCCGCGCCGTAGATGCGACCGGGATGACTGGAACCCGAGCAGCCCACTAGGCAGGAAACCGCTACCACCATCGCAATGAGAATGCGCACCGTGATTCCGCCGGCAGCCTCAGCCCAGCCCCAGATCGGCAAGGCCCAGCACACTTCGGTAGGGCAGTCCCTGCGCTTCGATGGCCTCAGCGGCCCCAGTGCCGCGATCCACGACGGTGGCCACGCCGATCACGTCGCCGCCTGCGTCTTGGACGGCGCGCACCGCGGTCAGCGCCGAGCCGCCGGTGGTGCTGGTGTCCTCGACCACCAGAACCCGCCGGCCGCACACCTCGGATCCCTCGATAAGTCGTTGCATACCATGGGTTTTCGCCGACTTCCGGACCACGAACGCGTCGATCGGACGACCCGGCGCGTGCATGATCGCCGTCGCCACCGGGTCAGCGCCCAGGGTCAGGCCGCCCACCACCGCATAATCCCAATCGGCGGTGAGCTCCCGCATCAGCCGGCCGATCAACGCGGACGCCCGGTGATGCAGGGTAGCGCGTCGCAGGTCGACGTAATAGTCCGCCTCCATGCCCGACGACAGCGTGACTCGGCCGGGCACCACCGACAACCGGCGCACCAGCTCGGCCAGCTCGGCCCGGTCAGACCCGGCCACGTCCGCCGGCGCCCTTCGACCCGCCGGGCAGCACGGCCCGGGTGAGCTGCGTCACCGCGGTCACGTTGTCGTCGGGCTGGGTGGCATGTGCTGTCAGGGTCGGTAGTTCGTGGCCTGCTGGCCGTTGCGCCCGGTTGACGGCGGACGCCGAACGCCGTCGTCGCCGCGGACCGGCTCCGCCCGCCGGGCCGAATCGGCGATCACCGCCGCGGCCGGATCCACCTGGCGCCGGGGCGGCAACTCCGTGCGACCGGCCGGCGCCAACGGACGCCCCGGTGCCGCGGTGCGGGGCGCCGTTTCCTGCGGGTTCTCCTGCGGCGGCGGCGGCAAGACCCGCAGCAGGTCGTTGAATTGGCGCACGGTGCGCAGCCCCTCGTCCCACTGGGCGCGCGTGCTGGAGATGGGCAGGCTGACCAACGTCCAGTTCGGCTCGTTCCACATGATCTCGGCGCAGTCGGGTGCGGTGTGCGCGAAGGTGACCATGCGCCGGTCGCAGGCCCGCCGGGCGGCGTCCAGGTTGGTGGCGTACAGCATCCGCGGCCCGATCGCTCCCAGCAGCCAAATGTCGCTCTCCCGAGGCTCTTTGAGACCCTTGAGGCGCAGGTCGAGCACGACATTGGTGCCGACCTTGCGGTGCAACGCGATCACCGTGGCGACTTCGTCGAGGTCGAAGATGTACACCGCCTCGCCGCGGATTTGGCCCAGCACGACGTTGTGGGCGGCGACGTCGCCCACCGTCGACATCACGCCACGCGTCCAGCGCTTGACTATCTCGGTGGATTCGCGTTCGTAGTCGAATCCGTGCGACCGCGCCCACGACCTCCGGCGTCTGCTGCGCCCGCGGCGTCGATCGATGTCGACATACAGCAACACCACCGCACCGACGAAGCACAGCGCGGATAGCGTGAACCAGAGCGGGACCATCGCCGAATAGCCTATCTGCTGTCGCGGCCCTTCGATGCCGAGCAGACGCAAAATCGCCCGCGCGAGGCCCCGCGGGCGGGATTTTGCGTCTGCTCGGCGGACAAATCAGCCCAGGATCAGCGCGTCGCCGTCCGGGCTGACGTTGACCGGCACGGTGTCGCCGTCGTGCACCTGGCCGGCCAGCAGCATCTTGGCCAACCGGTCCCCGATGGCCTGCTGCACCAGCCGGCGCAGCGGCCGGGCGCCGTACACCGGGTCGAATCCGCGTTGCGCCAACCAGCGCTTGGCCGGCAGCGACACCTCCAGCTGCAGCCGCCGCTGCGCCAGCCGCTTGCCCAGCTGCGCCAGCTGGATGTCGACGATCTGCACCAGCTCCTCGGGGTTGAGGCCCTCGAAGATCAACACGTCGTCGAGCCGGTTGATGAACTCCGGCTTGAACGTGGCGCGCACCGCGGCCATCACCTGCTCGGCGCTGCCACCCGATCCCAGATTGGACGTCAAGATCAAGATGGTGTTGCGGAAGTCGACCGTGCGGCCGTGCCCGTCGGTGAGCCGGCCCTCGTCGAGGACCTGCAGCAACACGTCGAACACGTCGGGGTGCGCCTTCTCGATCTCGTCGAACAGCACCACCGTGTAGGGGCGCCGCCGCACCGCCTCGGTCAGCTGACCGCCGGCCTCGTAACCCACATAGCCGGGCGGGGCGCCGATCAACCGGGCCACGGTGTGCTTCTCGCCGTACTCGCTCATGTCGATGCGGACCATCGCCCGCTCGTCGTCAAACAGGAAGTCGGCCAGCGCCTTGGCCAGCTCGGTCTTGCCGACGCCGGTGGGGCCGAGGAACATGAACGCCCCGGTGGGCCGGTTGGGGTCAGACACCCCGGCCCGGCTGCGACGCACCGCATCCGAGACGGCCTGCACGGGCTTGCGCTGACCGACCACCCGCTTGCCCAGTTCGTCTTCCATGCGCAGCAGCTTGGCGGTCTCGCCTTCCAGCAGCCGACCGGCCGGGATGCCGGTCCACGCCGAGACCACGTCGGCGATGTCGTCGGGACCGACCTCCTCCTTGAGCATCACCTGCTCACGGGCCTGCGCCTGCGGCAGCGCCGCGTCGAGTTTCTTCTCCACCTCGGGGATGCGCCCGTAGCGCAGCTCGGCGGCCTTGGCCAGGTCGCCGTCGCGCTCGGCCCGCTCCGATTCCCCGCGCAGGGCTTCCAGCTGCCCTTTGAGCTCGCGGACGATTTCGATCGCGTTCTTCTCGTTCTGCCAACGGGTGGTGAGCTCGGCCAGCTTCTCTTTCTGGTCGGCCAGCTCGGAGCGCAGCTTGGCCAGCCGCTCCTTGGACGCCTCGTCCTCCTCCTTGGACAGCGCCATCTCCTCGATCTCCAGCCGGCGCACCAGCCGCTCGACCTCGTCGATCTCCACGGGCCGCGAGTCGATCTCCATGCGCAGCCGGCTGGCCGCCTCGTCGACCAGGTCGATGGCCTTGTCGGGCAGGAAGCGGGCGGTGATGTAGCGGTCGGACAGCGTGGCCGCGGCCACCAGCGCCGAGTCGGTGATGCGCACCCCGTGGTGCACCTCGTAGCGGTCCTTGAGCCCGCGCAGGATGCCGATGGTGTCCTCCACCGACGGCTCGCCGACGAACACCTGTTGGAAACGGCGCTCCAGCGCGGCGTCCTTCTCGATGTACTTGCGGTATTCGTCCAGCGTGGTCGCCCCGACCAGCCGCAGCTCGCCGCGGGCCAGCATCGGCTTGATCATGTTGCCGGCGTCCATCGCCCCCTCGCCGGTGGCGCCGGCACCGACGATGGTGTGCAGCTCGTCGATGAACGTGATGATCTGCCCGGCCGAGTTCTTGATGTCGTCGAGGACGGCCTTGAGGCGCTCCTCGAATTCGCCGCGGTATTTGGAGCCGGCCACCATCGACCCCAGATCGAGCGCGATGATGGTCTTGTCGCGCAGGCTTTCCGGGACGTCGCCGGCCACGATGCGCTGGGCCAGGCCTTCCACGATCGCGGTCTTGCCGACGCCGGGTTCGCCGATCAGCACCGGATTGTTCTTGGTGCGACGGGACAGCACCTGCACCACGCGGCGGATCTCGTTGTCGCGCCCGATGACCGGGTCGAGCTTGCCTTCGCGGGCGCGGGCGGTCAGGTCGGTGGAGTACTTCTCCAGCGCCTGATAGGTCGCCTCCGGCTCCGGGCTGGTGACCCGGGCGCTGCCGCGCACCTTGACGAACGCCTCCCGCAACGCCTGCGGCGAGGCGCCATGACCGGTCAACAGCTTGGCGACGTCGGAGTCACCGGTGGCCAGCCCGACCATCACGTGCTCGGTGGAGACGTACTCGTCGTCCAGCTCGGTGGCCAGGTGCTGCGCGGTGGTGATCGCCGCCAGCGACTCGCGGGACAGCTGCGGCTGCGCGCTGGCCCCGGTCGCCTGCGGCAACCGGTCGAGCAGGCGCTGGGTTTCGGCGCGCACGGTGGCGGGCTCGACACCGACGGCCTCCAGCAACGGTGCGGCGATCCCGTCGTTTTGGGTCAGCAGCGCCATCAGCAGGTGAGCGGGCCGGATCTCGGGGTTGCCGGCGGCCGACGCCGCCTGCAAAGCCGACGTCAAGGCCGCCTGCGTCTTGGTCGTCGGGTTGAAAGAGTCCACGACGCCTCCATTCGGGGTACGTTCGGAAAAATGCTCGTCGGGTTGTTCAACGCCGTCAAGGTTGAGTCTGTTCCGCTCAATTTTAGCCGGCCGTCGGGGGCCGGCCACCGCGTGAGCGATCTGATCGGCGGCCTAGCACGGCCAGCCTAGAATCGAGGGCCGTGGGCCTGGACGACCGCGATGCGTTGCGGGTGCTGCACGACGCCTTCACGCCCGACGACGCCAACGGCCTGGTCCGCCGGTTCTACGCCAACTGGTTTGCCCTCGACGTCTCGGTGCGCGACCTGTTCCCGCCCGAAATGGCCGGCCAGCGAGCCGCTTTCGCGCACGCGCTGCATTGGGTGTACGGCGAGCTCGTCGCCCAGCGGGCCGAGGCACCGGTGGCCTTCTTGGCCCAGCTCGGCCGTGATCACCGCAAATACGGTGTGCTGCCAACCCAGTACGAGACATTGCGCCGGGCACTGTACGCAACGTTGCGCGGCTATCTGGGAGCCGCTTGGACGCCAGCCGTCGACGAGGCCGCCAACCAGTCGCTCAACCTGATCACCGGGGTGATGAGCGGCGCCGCGGATTCCGATGACGGGCCCGCCTGGTGGGACGGCACCGTCACCGAGCACGTGCGGGTGTCCCGGGATCTCGCGGTGGTCCGGCTGCGGCTCGATCGCCCGTTGCCCTATCACGCCGGCCAGTACGTCAACGTCCATGTCCCGCAATGCCCGCACCGCTGGCGATACCTGAGCCCCGCCGTTCCGGCCGACCCGGACGGCAGGATCGAATTTCACGTCCGAGTGGTGCCCGGCGGCCTGGTCAGCAACGCCGTCGTCAACGAGACGCGGCCGGGCGACCGGTGGCGATTGTCCAGCCCGCACGGCGGCTTGCACGTCGACCGCGACGGCGGCGATGTGCTGATGATCGCCGGTAGCACGGGCCTGACCCCGCTGCGCGCACTGATCATGGATCTTGCCCGCTACGCCGTGAATCCCCGGGTGCATCTGTTTTTCGGCGCGCGCTACCGCTGCGAGCTGTACGACCTGCGCACGCTGTGGCAGATTGCGGCACACAATCCGTGGCTGTCGGTCTCGCCGGTGTCGGAGTACGACCGCGATCCGGCCTGGGCCGCCGACTATCCCGACGTCACACCGCCGCGCGGCCTGCACGTGCCCCAGACCGGCCGGCTGCCCGAGGCGGTCACCAAATTCGGCGGCTGGGGCGACCGGCAGATCCTGATCTGTGGCGGACCGGCCATGGTGTGCGCGACCAAGGCCGCGCTGATCGCCAAAGGCGCTCCGCCGGAACGCATTCAGCACGACCCGTTGTCACGGTAGTGACCGTGCCCGCATTTCGACGCAAATCGCCGCCCGTCGGCGAGCGGCAATTTCCTCAATTGCTTGCGTATGCAGCTAATTTTGTACCCGCGTCTGTACCTCTTCGATCGGCATTTCCGATTCAATTCCGCATCCGATAACAACAGGTACCGGCTGGCCCGGCTATGGCAGATCTTGGACGTTTAGTGCGAGCTCGTGGAAATTTGAACGCCAAACCCGATTGCGCATCGGGCATCTGTTGAATAATCATCCTTGCCAGAACGCCCCTAGGCGGATGGCACCGGCGGCGCCGCGGGTGGTGGCCAGGGTTCCAGTTAGGGACAGACGATGAGTTTTGCGGTACTTCCCCCGGAGATCAATTCGGCGCGGCTGTACCTGGGCGCCGGTTTGGGACCGATGCTGGACGCGGCGGGCGCCTGGCAAGGGCTGGCCAGCGAGTTGGGTTCGGCCGCAACCGCATTCTCGTCGGTGACCGCGGGGCTGACGGGTTCGGCATGGCAGGGGGCGGCGGCAGCGGCGATGGCGGGCGCGGCGGCGCCCTATTTGGGGTGGCTGACCGCGGCGGCCGCCCAGGCTGAGCGGACGGCCACCCAGGCCCGGTTGGCGGCGGCCGCGTTCGAGGCGGCGCTGGCGGCGACGGTGCCTCCGGAGATCATCTCCGCCAACCGCGCCCAGTTTGTGCAGCTGGTGTTTACGAATTGGCTCGGACAGAATGCCCCGGCGATCGCGGCGGCCGAGAGTCTCTACGAGCAGATGTGGGCCCAGGACGTGGCCGCGATGTTTGCGTACCGCGCCGGGGCCGCGGCCGCCGTTTCCGGGTTGACTCCGTTCACCCAGCCGCTGCAGGGCCTGGCAGCTGCGATCCCGGCGAGCGCGGCCGCCGCCGCGACCACCTTCCGCAACCTGGGCGTGGCGAACATCGGTCAGGGCAACGTCGGCAACGCCAACGTCGGCGACTTCAACGTTGGCTCCGGAAACCGCGGCAGCGGCAACATCGGCAGCGGCAACATCGGCAGCTCAAACGTCGGGTTCGGCAACGTCGGCCCGGCGTTGACGGCGGCCCTGGGCAACATCGGCTTCGGCAACACCGGCAGCAACAACATCGGCTTCGGCAACACCGGCAACAACAACATCGGCTTCGGCAACACCGGCGACAACAACATCGGTATCGGACTGACCGGCAACAACCAGCAGGGCTTCGGCGGCTGGAACTCGGGCGCCGGCAACGTCGGCCTGTTCAACTCGGGCACCGACAACGTCGGCATCGGCAACTCGGGCACCGGCAACTTCGGCATCGGCAACTCGGGTAACAGCTACAACACCGGCATCGGCAACTCGGGTGACGCCAACACCGGCTTTTTCAACTCCGGCATCGCCAACACCGGCATCGGTAACTCGGGCAGCTACAACACCGGCAGCTACAACCCGGGCGACAGCAACACCGGCGGCTTCAACCAGGGCAAGTACAACACCGGCTACCTCAACAGCGGCAACTACAACACCGGCCTTGCCAATACCGGCAATGTCAACACCGGCGCATTCATCGGCGGCAACTTCAGTAACGGCTTCTTGTGGCGGGGCGATTTCCAGGGCCTGATTTTCGGGAGCCCGGGCTTTGGGAACTCCACCACCATCCCGTCG
Source organism: Mycobacterium shinjukuense (assembly GCF_010730055.1). NCBI lineage: Bacteria > Bacillati > Actinomycetota > Actinomycetes > Mycobacteriales > Mycobacteriaceae > Mycobacterium > Mycobacterium shinjukuense. Next base: position 3,404,786 of record NZ_AP022575.1, read on the forward strand.
TCGGGCTTCTTCAACAGCGGCGCCGGCAGCGCGTCGGGCTTCGTCAACTCCGGCGCCAACAATTCCGGCTTCTTCAACTCGTCCTTGGGGGCCGTCGGCAACTCGGGCCTGGGGAACACCGGCGTGCTGCAATCGGGGCTGATCAACTCGGGCAACACCATCTCGGGCGCCCTCAACACGAGCTTGGTGGCCATCACGACGCCGGCCTTTATCTCCGGTCTGTTTAACACCGGAAGCAACATGTCGGGATTCTTCGGCGGCCCAGCGACCTTTAACCTGGGCCTCGCTAACCGGGGCGCCGTTAACATTCTTGCCAACGCGAACATCGGCAGCTACAACATTCTCGGCAGCGGAAACGTCGGCAGCTACAACATTCTTGGTAGCGGAAATATCGGCAGCGGCAACATTCTCGGCAGCGGCAACGTCGGCAGCAATAATTTCGGCAGCGGCAACGTCGGCAGCAACAATTTCGGCAGCGGCAATATCGGAATATTTAACGTCGGTTCCGGCAACCTGGGCAGCTACAACATCGGCCCCGGAAACCTGGGCGACTACAACATCGGCTTCGGGAACGCGGGCAACTACAACCAGGGTTTTGCCAACACCGGCAACAACAACATCGGGTTCGCCAACACCGGCAGCAACAGCTTCGGCATCGGGCTCACCGGCGATGGCCAGGTCGGCATCGGTGCGCTGAACTCGGGCATCGGCAACAGCGGGCTGTTCAACTCGGGCAGCAACAACATCGGGTTGTTCAACGCGGGCACCGGCAATGTCGGCATCGGCAACTCCGGCACCGGGAACATGGGGCTGCTCAACGCCGGCGTCGGCAACTGGGGCTTCGAGAACCCGGGCACCGGAAACACGGGCCTGCTCAACGCGGGCGCCTACAACACCGGCTGGGCCAACGTGGGCACCGTCAACACCGGCTGGGCCAACCCGGGCAGCCACAACACCGGTGGCTTCAACGTGGGCGACACCAACACCGGCAACTTCAACATCGGCGACACCAACTCGGGCAGCTACAACCCGGGCAACATCAACACCGGCTTCTTCAACACCGGCAACGTCAACACCGGCCTGCTCAACTCGGGCAATTTCAACAACGGCTTCTCCCAGTCGCTTGACAACCAGGGCCAGATCGGCATCGACCTGTCGTTCACCACCCCCTACATCCCGATCAACTACCAGATGATCATGCCGGTACATGAGGTCAGGATCTTCGACAGCATGCCGATCCCGATCACCATGGCTGGGGTGGTTTTCCCCCAGACCTTCTACCTGGGCGGCTTGTTCTTCTTCGGCCCCGTCGTGCTCGGTGGTTCCACACTTTTTACTCCGACGGTGACGCTCACCATCGGCGGACCGACGGTCACCCTGCCCATCACCGTTGTCGGCGCCCTGGAAAGCCGCGAAATCGTATTCCTCAGAATCCCGGCCGCCCCGGGGTTCGGAAACACCACCACCAACCCCTCATCGGGCTTCTTCAACTCCGGCACCGGTGGCACGTCTGGCTTCCAGAACTTCGGCAGTGGCAGCTCGGGCATCTGGAACAGCGGCGTGCCGGGCGCGTTTGGAACCTCAGGCTTCCAGAACTTCGGCTCGCTGCAATCGGGCTGGGCGAACCTGGGCAACACCATTTCCGGCTTCTACAACACCAGCACGGCGAATCTCGCGACCCCCGCCAATGTCTCGGGCCTCTACAACATCGGCACCGACCTGGCCGGCGTTTTCCAGAGTAATTCCGGGACGATCTTCAACCTGGGGCTTGCCGACCTTGGCCGGTTGAACGTGGGCAGCGGAAACATCGGCGACTTCAACGTCGGCAGCGGCAACGTCGGCAGCTTCAACATTTTCTCCGGAAACCAGGGCGTCTACAATCTCGGCCCCGGAAACCTGGGCAACTACAACGTCGGTTTCGGAAACCTGGGCAGCTACAACATCGGCCTGGGGAATTTGGGCGACTACAACCAGGGCTTCGGCAACACCGGCAGCAACAACATCGGCTTCGGCAACACCGGCGACAACAACATCGGCATCGGGCTGACCGGTACCAACCAGCAAGGCTTTGGCGGCTGGAACTCGGGCACCGGCAACATCGGCCTGTTCAACTCCGGCACCAACAACATCGGCATCGGCAACTCGGGCACCGGAAACTGGGGCATCGGCAACACCGGCAACCTCAACACCGGCATCGGCAACACCGGCAGCCTCAACACGGGCCTGTTCAACACCGGCAACGTCAACACCGGCGTCGCCAACGCCGGCAACTACAACACCGGCAACTACAACACCGGCGACTTCAACACCGGCGTCGCCAACCGCGGTGACTACAACACCGGCGGCTACAACACCGGCGACTACAGCACCGGCCTTGCCAACCAGGGCGACATTGCCACCGGGGCCTTCATCACCGGCGACATGGGCAACGGCTTCATGTGGCGCGGCGATCAGCAGGGCCTATGGGGCGCCGGCTACCGGCTCCATGTTCCCGAGATTCCCGCGCACGTGACCGTGGAGGTTCCCCTCAATATCCCCATCACCGCCAGCTTCACCAACACCGTCTACAGCGGCATCACCCTGCACGACGTCCACTTCGGTTTCACCATCGAGATCGGGCCGATCCCCCTGGCCGAGGGCGTGATCAACTCCGTCACCCTGCCGCCGATCACAGCGACCGGTCCAGCGATTTCATTCAACATCGGCGCCACCGACGGTACGACAAAGATATCGATCCCCGCCACGGCCAGCATCGGCCCGGTCGACTGGACGCCGGTCAACATCCCGGCGGCCACCGGTTTCTTCAACGCCACCACCGGCGCGTCCTCGGGCTTCTTCAACGGCGGCCCCGGAACCGTGTCGGGCATTGGCAACATCGGCGCAAACATCTCGGGGTTCCAGAACGTCGCGACCAACGGCGCCTCCGGCGTCAACAACTACGGCTCGCTGCAGTCGGGTCTGGCGAACCTGGGCAACACCGTTTCGGGCGTTTACAACACCGGCATCGGGACGCCGGCCAACGTGTCGGGTATCTCCAACGTCGGCAGCAATCTCGCGGGCGCCTTCTTCAGCCAGGTGCCGCCGCCGGGAATGTCGACGTTCAACGTGGGCTTGGGCAACGTCGGCCACAACAACGTCGGCTTCGGCAACGTCGGAAACAACAACGTCGGCTTCGGCAACGTCGGAGACAACAACGTCGGCTTCGCAAACCTCGGCAGCTTCAACATCGGCAGCGGCAACACCGGCAACTACAACGTCGGCCCCGGGAACCTGGGCGACTACAACATCGGCCTGGGGAACCTGGGCACCTACAACATCGGCTTCGGCAACTTCGGCAACTACAACCAGGGCTTGGGCAACGCTGGAGACTTCAACCAGGGCCTGGCGAACACCGGCGACAACAACGTCGGCACCGGACTGACCGGTGACAACCTGCAAGGCTTCGGCGACTGGAACTCCGGCACCGGAAACAGCGGCCTGCTCAACTCGGGCACCAACAACGTCGGCTTGTTCAACTCGGGCACCGGAAACATCGGCATCGGGAACTCCGGCACCGGAAACTTCGGCATCGGCAACACCGGCAACACCAACACCGGACTGTTCAACACCGGCGCCATCAACACCGGTTTGTTCAACCCCGGCAACGTCAACACCGGCATCGGCAACACGGGTCACTACAACACCGGCAGCTTCAACGCGGGCGGCTTCAACACCGGCGGCTTCAACCCGGCCGCCTACAACACCGGCTGGTTGAACACCGGCGACTACAACACCGGCTTCGCCAACTCCGGCAACGTCAACACCGGCGCCTTCAACGGCGGCAACTACAACAACGGCTTCCTGTGGCGCGGCGACAACCAGGGCCAGTGGGGCACCAGCTACACCATGTCCATTCCGGACACCGCCATCCCGGTGAACGTGCGGGTGCCGATCTTCCTGGACATCCCGATCAGCGGCACGCTGGGCACCATCACCGTGCTGAGCTTCAACGTTCCAAGTGTCACCGTCGAAGCAACTCTGGTTGGCATCGGTGTCAAGCTCGTCAAGGTCAACGGATTCACCATCCCGAACATCTCGATTAACCTTCCCGCGATAGGTCTCAACATCGGCGCCGGCCCCGGGCCGCTCATCGACATCGTCGGCAGCGGCGGCCTGCTGCCCATCAAGATCCCGATCGTGGACATCCCGGCCGCCCCGGGCTTCGGGAACCAGACGGGCATGCCGTCGTCGGGCTTCCTCAACTCCGGTCCCGGCACGGTGTCGGGCTTCGGCAACGTCGGCAGCAACAGTTCCGGCTTCTTCAACCTCGCCTCGGGCGCCTCCGGAATTTCGGGCTACAAGAACCTCGGCGACCTGGTCTCCGGCGTGTCCAACCTCGGCAACACCGTCTCGGGCTTCCTCAACACCAGCACGCTGGGCCTGGCGACGCCGGCCAATGTGTCGGGTGCTGGGAACATCGGCGGCAACATCGCCGGTCTGGTCAACAACAACCCGAACTTCAACTTGGGCTTCGCCAACATCGGCACCGCAAACCTCGGCTCCGGCAACCTCGGCGACTTCAACGTCGGCTTCGGCAATATCGGCAACTCGAACGTCGGCGGCGGCAACGTCGGCAGCTTCAACGTCTTCTCCGGGAACCAGGGCATCTACAACGTCGGGCCGGCAAACCTGGGCAGCTACAACCTCGGCCTGGGCAACCTGGGCAGCTACAACATCGGCCTAGCGAACCTGGGCGACTACAACCAGGGCTTCGCCAACGTCGGCAGCAACAACATCGGCTTCGGCAACACCGGCAACAACAACATCGGCATCGGGCTCACCGGCAACGGCCAGCAAGGTTTCGGCGGCTGGAACTCCGGCAGCGGCAACACCGGCCTGTTCAACTCGGGCACCAACAACATCGGCTTGTTCAACTCGGGCACCGGCAACGTCGGCATCGGAAACTCGGGCACCGGCAACACCGGCATCGGCAACCCGGGCATCGGCAACACCGGCATCGGCAACGTGGGCACTGGAAACTGGGGTCTGTGGAACACCGGCACCGCCAACACCGGCCTCGCCAACCCGGGCGACTACAACACCGGCGCCTACAACACCGGAAGCACGAACACCGGCCTCGCCAACCCGGGCGACTACAACACCGGCGCCTACAACACCGGAAACTCCAACACCGGCAGCTTCAACCAGGGCGCCTTCAACACCGGCCACTTCAACACCGGTGACTTCAACACCGGCCTGGGGAACTCGGGCGACGTCAACACCGGCGCCTTCAACGCGGGCAACTTCAACAACGGCATCTTGTGGCGAGGCGATTACCAGGGACTGTGGGGCACTCACGCCGAAATCGGCATTCCGCAGTTCCCCATCCTGAACTTCGACATCAACATTCCCATCAACATCCCCATTCACCTCGACCTGGGCGTCCTCGCCCTCAACGGCTTCAGCTTCCCGAGGATCACCATCAACGCCCTCGGTATCACCAACTTCGGCATCGGGCCCATCACCATTCCAAGGATCACCGGCACCCTGCCGGTGATCGATGTCACCATCGGCTCGCCGACCACCTCGATACCGATCCACATCCGCAGCGGCCTCGGCCCCATCAGGGTCGTGCTGCTCGACATCCCGCCGGCCCCCGGCTTTGGCAACTCGACCACCGGCCCGTCGTCGGGCTTCTTCAACACCGGCACCGGCACCGCGTCCGGTTTCGCAAACGTCGGCAGCAATTCGGGCTTGTGGAACAGCACCGTGGCGGCCGTCGGAAACTCCGGTATGCAGAACTTCGGCTCGCTGCAGTCGGGCTGGGCGAACCTGGGCAACACCGTCTCGGGCATCTACAACACCAGCACGGCCAACCTGTCGACCCCGGCCAACGGCTCGGGCCTGTACAACCTCGGCACCAACCTGGCCGGCCTGTTCCGCGGCCCGGACGGAACCGTGATCCTCAACGCCGGCCTGGCCGACCTTGGCCGGTGGAACGTGGGCAGCGCCAACATCGGCGATGTCAACCTCGGCAGCGGCAACCTGGGCAGCGGAAACGTCGGCGTCGGCAACGTCGGCAGCTCCAACGTCGGGGCCGGCAACATCGGCAGCGGCAACATCGGGTTCGGCAACGCCGGGCCCGGGCTGACGGCGGCGCTGGGCAACATCGGCATCGGCAACACCGGCCACTTCAACGTCGGCTTCGGCAACACCGGCGACGGCAACATCGGCTTCGGCAACACCGGCAACGGCAACATCGGCATCGGGCTCACCGGCGACGGCCAGGTCGGGCTTGGTCCGTTGAACTTCGGCGTCGCCAACATGGGCCTGTTCAACCTGGGCGACAACAACATCGGCCTGGCCAACGCCGGAAACTTCAACCAGGGGTTCGCCAACACCGGCAACAACAACATCGGCCTGTTCAACACCGGCAACGGCAACGTCGGCGTCGGGCTCACCGGCGACGGCCAATCCGGGTTCAGCTCGCTGAACTCCGGCGCCGGCAACACCGGGTTCTTCAACTCGGGCACCGGCAACACCGGGTTGTTCAACTCCGGCACCGGCAACATCGGCCTGTTCAACTCGGGCACCGGCAACGTCGGCATCGGCAACATGGGCAGCGGCGGCTTCGGCATCGGCCTGTCCGGCAACAACCAGATCGGCCTCGGCGGCACCAACTCGGGCAGCTTCAACGTCGGCCTGTTCAACTCGGGCACCGGCAACGTCGGCATCGGCAACTCGGGGACCGGGAACTGGGGCATCGGCAACTCCGGCACCGGCAACACCGGCATCGGCAACACCGGTACCTGGAACTCGGGCCTGTTCAACGCCGGCACCTTCAACACCGGCCTGGGCAACCCGGGCGACTTCAACACGGGCTTCTTCAACATCGGCAACTTCAACACCGGCATCGCCAACCTGGGCGACTTCAACACCGGCTCGCACAACACCGGCGACTACAACACCGGGATGGCCAACTCCGGTGACTTTGGCACCGGCGGCTACATCACCGGCGACATGAACAACGGCTTCTTCTGGCGCGCCGATCGACAGGGCCTATTGGCGGCCAACTACACCATCACGGTCGAGAGGGTTCCGGCGTTCCTGACTGTCGACGTCCCGGTGTATGTCCCGATCACCGTCAGCATCACCCCCGTGTCCATCCCCGCGGTCACCATTCCCGTGTTCGACGCCCGAGGCTCACTCGACTTGGTCCTGTACAAGGGCACGGTCATCAGCACCTGGGGCCCCATCAACCTGCACGGCGGCAACCAAATTGCCCCCTCGGACACGCCCATCACGATCAACTTTGGGGCCACACCGCCGGCACCCGCGGTGATGACCTTCCACATCGGCAATCCCCCGCCCTACGGTCCGTTCAACCCGCAAACCGTGATCAGCATCGTCGGCACCGCCGGCGCCGGTCCCGCGTACCTGCCGCTCATCGACCTGGCGCCGCAGCCGGGCTTCTTCAACGCCACCACCGGCCCGTCGTCGGGCTTCCTCAACTGGGGTCCCGGCAGCGCATCGGGTTTGCAGAACTTCGGCAACAACTCCGGCTTCTACAACGTCGCCACCGGGATCGTCGGAAACTCGGGCTTCCAGAACTACGGGTCGATGCAATCCGGGCTGGCCAACCTCGGCAACACCATCTCGGGTTGGCTCAACACGGGCACCGCGGTGCCGGCCACCGTCTCGGGCTTCAGCAACATCGGCACCAACCTGGCCGGGTGGTTCCAGAACGGCCCGGATGCGACGACCTTCAACGTGGGCTTGGCCAACGCCGGGTACTGGAACCTGGGCAGCGCCGATCTCGGCATCTACAACCTGGGCAGCGGAAACGTCGGCAGCTACAACCTGGGCAACGGCAACATCGGCAGCTTCAACATCGGCAGCGGCAACGTCGGCAGCTCCAACTTCGGCAGCGGCAACGTCGGCAGCGGAAACTGGGGCTTCGGCAACGTCGGCCCGGCGATGACGGCGGCCCTGGGTAACATCGGTTTCGGCAACACCGGCAGCTTCAACATCGGTTTCGGCAACACCGGCACCAACAACATCGGTTTCGGCAACACCGGCGACGGCAACATCGGTATCGGGCTCACCGGCAACGCACAAACCGGGTTCGGCGGCTGGAACTCCGGTACCGGCAACGTGGGTCTGTTCAACTCCGGCACCAACAACGTCGGTATCGGCAACTCGGGCACCGGGAACTGGGGCATCGGAAACTCCGGCGAATACAACACTGGCATCGGCAATACCGGCAGCACCAACTCCGGCTTGTTCAACACCGGCATGGTCAACACCGGCATCGGCAACGCGGGCAACGTCAACACCGGCCTGTACAACACCGGCAACACCAACACGGGCAGCTTCAACCCCGGTGACTACAACACCGGCGGCTTCAACACCGGCGACTACAACACCGGCTACTTCAACAGCGGAAACTCCAACACCGGCATCGGAAACTCCGGCGACGTCGACACCGGTTTCTTCATCTCCGGCAGCTACAGCAACGGCTTCCTGTGGCGAGGCGACTACCAGGGCCTGGGCGGGTTCGCCTATCAGACCACCATTCCCGAAATCCCGTGGGATTACAGCGTTGTGGGCGACATCGAGATACCGGTCACGGGCACCATCAACGCCGTCACCCAGGACATGTTCACGCTGGCCAGATTCCCGATAGACATCGACATCCAAATCACCATCTGCATCATCTACATCCCGTTCGTCGGGTGCGTGCTGCACGGCACCACCCCGCCAATCCACGTCAAGACCGAACACATCGGCCCCTACGAGATCGATCCGAGCGTGCTCAACCCGGAAACCCCGCTGCAAATGGTGATCTCGCAACCCATCAACTTCCCCGGCGCGGGCACGGTGGGCCCGTTCACCTTCGGCTTCGGCTGGCAGCAAAGCCCGGGATTCTTCAATACCAGCACTACCCCGTCGTCGGGCTTCTTCAACTCCGGCGCCGGCGGCGCATCGGGCTTCCTCAACGCCGCCAACGGCGCCGTGTCGGGCGTCGGCAACGTGTTCACCGAGACCTCCGGCCTGTTCAACGCCGGCGGCGTGGGGAACTCGGGCTTCCAAAACTTCGGCACCCTGGAATCGGGCTGGGCGAACCTGGGCAACTTCATGTCGGGCTTCTACAACACCAGCATCCTGAACCTGATGACGGCGGCGTTCGTCTCCGGCGTCGGCAACGTCGGCAGCCAACTCTCCGGCATCCTGCAGCACAACGCGCCGTAGCGGCCGCGCCGGCCGCGTCGTGCGGTCAGCGGGGTTTGCGCGGTTGCCAGACGACGACGGCCGTGCTCTTGGGTACCACCGCGACCTCGCGGCGCTGGTTGGCGCGCAACACCGCCAACTCCTCGGCCATCTCCTGCAGCCGCGCCTGCAGCGCCTCGACCTGATTGGTCAGCTCGATGATGCGCTTGATGCCGGCGAGGTTGACTCCCTCATCCTGTGAGAGCCGCTGCACCTGGCGCAGCAGCTCGACGTCGTGCAGTGAATAGCGTCGCCCACCACCGGACGTGCGCCGGGGGCTGACCAGGCCCAGCCGGTCGTAGGTGCGCAGCGTCTGCGCATGCATACCGGCCAGCTCGGCGGCCACCGAGATGAGAAACGTGCGGGCTTCCTCTTTCTTCTTGGGGTTCTTAGCCATCTAGCGATTACCCGCCCATCCGGCCCTGGGGTTGAACCCGCTGGCACGCTCGGCCGCCGCGTAGGCCTCCAACGCCTCCCGGGCGGCGCCTTCCAGGTTCGGCGGGACCGCCACCTTCACGGTGACCAGCAAATCGCCGCTACCGCCACCGCGTTTGGGCACACCTCGTCCGCGCACCCGCAATATGCGGCCGTCGGCGGTGCCTTTCGGCACCCGCACGCCCACCGTGCCGTCCAGTGTGGGCACCGAAAGCGTTGAGCCCAAAGCCAATTCGGTAAAGCTGACCGGAACGGTCACGGTGAGGTCGTCGCCGTCGCGGCCGAAGATCTTGTCCGGCCGCACATGCACCGTCACATACAGGTCGCCCGAGGGAGCCCCCCGCAACCCGGCTTCGCCCTGCCCGGCCAGCCGGATCCGCTGCCCGTCCTCCACACCGGGCGGGATCCGCACATTGATGGTGCGGGTGCGGGTGGTGACGCCGGTGCCCTTGCACTGCTCACAGGGGTGTTCGATGATCGAGCCGCTGCCCCGGCACTCGGTACAGGGCTCGGAAAAGCCGAATGCGCCCTGATTGCGGTTGATCACGCCCGAACCGTTGCAGGCGGGACACACCTTCGGGCTGGTGCCCGGACGTGCGCCGCTGCCGTGGCAGTTGGTGCACGGCGCCGGACTGGTCAGCCGCAGCGGCATCGCCACGCCCTTGGCGGCCTCCACGAAATCCAGCTCGGTCTCGGTCTCCAGGTCGTTGCCGCGGCGCGGCCGGCTGGGACGAGGACTGGCGCCGCGCCCGAACAAGCCGCCGAACAGGTCGCCGATGTTGGTGCCCCCGCTTCGGCTGGCGGCGTCGAACAGATCGTTGAGGTTGAACTCGACGCCGTCCCCGGCCGCCCCGAAGCCGCGGAAGCCGCCCGGATCGAACCGGCGGCCGCCCCCGAAGCCACCGGCAAACAGCCGACGGGTCTCGTCGTACTCCTTCTTCTTGGTCTCGTCCGACAACACGCTGTACGCCTCGGACACGGCCTTGAACCGCTCGGCGCCGGCGGGGTTCTTGTCCGGATGAAACTCCGACGCCAACTTGCGGTACGCCTTTTTGATCTGCTCGTCGGTGGCATCGGAGGGGACGCCGAGCTCCTTATAGAAGTCCTTCTCAACCCATTCACGTTGGGCCATCCCGCGTCACCTCCTCACCTGTCCCGTGGTGTCGTCCGTCCCGTGGCCTCCGTCCCTATGATTCTGTGTTCTGCTCCTCGGAGTTCGCGGTGTCGCCGGGGGTATCGGGCGTATCGGGCGTATCAGATGGGGCGATCACCTCGGCGGCCTCGATATCGGCGGTGCCGTCGTCCTCGACGGTGTCGACCACGGCCACCAATGCGTTCCGCAGCACCTGCTCGCCCAGCTGATATCCCCGTCGCATGACCGTGCCGATCACCGGCTTGGAGTCCTGGCCGCCTTCGCCCTCGTGGTGCACGGCCTCGTGGAGCAGGGGGTCGAAATCCTCGCCCTCGGCGCCGAACGGCTTCAGCCCGAGGCCGGTCAGAGCCTTCATCAGCTTGTCGGCGACCAGCTTGAGCGGCCCAGAGTCCAGATCTCCGTGCTTGCGCGCGCGGTCGAGATCGTCCAGCACGTGCAGCAATTCGCTGACCACACTGGCCTTGGCCCGTTCCGCCGCGGCCTGCTGGTCGCGCAACGCCCGTTTGCGGTAGTTGGCGAAGTCGGCCTGCACCCGTTGCAGGTCGGCGGTCAGCTCGGCGACCTTGTCCGCCAGCGCGGAGTCGGCGCTGGGCGCCGATTTTGCGGGACCCGCCGGGGCGGCCGTCCCTGTTGGCGCTGCGCCGGCAGGGACGTGCCGCACTTCACCGGTCTCCGGATCGATCCGCCGCTTATCGGTGACCGTTACCTGTTCCTGTGGATTGCCTTCTGTCACTTGGCCTCCCGGTCGTCGTCGACCACCTCCGCGTCCACCACATCGTCGGCCGAGCCCGCCGGGCCGCCACCGGGATGGGCGGCGCCCGCGGCGTCAGCCGCGGCCTGAGTGGCCTCATAGATCGCCTGGCCAAGCGCCTGAGACTCCTTGCCCAGCTTCTCCATCGCCGCCTTGATCGCGGTGATGTCGGTGCCGCCCAGTGCCGTCTTGGCATTGGCCACCGCGGCGTCGACCTTATTCAGCGTGTCCTCGGGCACCTTGGAGCCACCCTCGGCTTCACGTTGCTCCTTGACGAACTTCTCCGTCTGGTAGACCAGGGTCTCGGCCTGGTTGCGGACGTCGGCCTCCTCGCGACGCTTGCGGTCCTCCTCGGCGTGCGCCTCGGCATCCTTGATCATCCGGTCGATCTCCTCCTTGGACAGGCCCGAGCCCTCCTGGATCCGGATGGTGTTCTCCTTGCCGGTGCCCTTGTCCTTGGCCGTGACGTGCACGATGCCGTTGGCGTCGATGTCGAAGGTGACCTCGATCTGCGGGATGCCGCGGGGCGCCGGCGGGATGCCGGTCAGCTCGAAGGAGCCGAGCAGCTTGTTGTGCGCGGCGATTTCGCGCTCACCCTGATACACCTGGATCTGCACCGACGGCTGGTTGTCGTCGGCGGTGGTGAAGGTCTCCGACCGTTTGGTCGGGATGGTGGTGTTGCGCTCGATGAGCCTGGTCATCACGCCACCCTTGGTCTCGATACCCAAGCTCAGCGGCGTAACATCAAGCAGCAGAACGTCTTTCACCTCACCTTTGAGCACACCGGCCTGCAGTGCCGCGCCCACCGCGACAACCTCGTCGGGGTTGACGCCCTTGTTGGGCTCCTTGCCTCCGGTGAGCTCCTTGACCAGGTCGGTCACCGCGGGCATCCGGGTGGATCCACCCACCAGCACCACGTGGTCGATGTCGGACACCGAGATGCCGGTGTCGGCGATCACCGACTGGAACGGCTTGCGGGTGCGGTCCAGCAAATCCTGAGTGATGCGCTGGAACTCCGCCCGGGTCAGCTGCTCGTCGAGGAACAACGGGTTCTTGTCGGCGTCGACGGTGATGTAGGGCAGGTTGATCGACGTGCTCTGGCTCGAGCTCAGCTCGATCTTGGCCTTCTCGGCGGCCTCGCGCAGCCGCTGCATGGCCATCTTGTCCTTGGTCAGGTCGATTCCGCTGGTGCCCTTGAACTTGTCCACCAGCCAGTTGACGATGCGGTCGTCCCAGTCATCGCCGCCGAGGTGGTTGTCACCGCTGGTGGCACGGACCTCGACCACACCCTCGCCGATCTCCAGCAGCGAGACGTCGAAGGTGCCGCCGCCCAGGTCGAAGACCAGGATGGTCTGTTCCTTCTCGCCCTTGTCCAGCCCGTAGGCCAGCGCCGCCGCGGTCGGCTCGTTGACGATGCGCAGCACGTTCATGCCCGCGATCTGGCCGGCGTCCTTGGTGGCCTGACGCTGGGCATCGTTGAAGTAGGCGGGCGTGGTGATCACCGCGTCGGTGATGTCCTCACCGAGGTAGGCCTCGGCGTCCCGCTTCAGTTTCATCAGGATCCGCGCGCTGATCTCCGGGGCGGTGTATTTCTTGCCGTCGACCTCGATGGACCAGTCGCTGCCCATGTGCCGCTTGACCGAGCGCACGGTGCGGTCGACGTTGGTCACCGCCTGGTTCTTGGCGGGCTGTCCGGTCAGCACCTCGCCATTGCGCGCGAACGCGACGATTGACGGAGTGGTCCGTGAGCCCTCGGAGTTGGCGACGACGACCGGATCGCCACCCTCTAGAACGCAGACGACGGAGTTGGTGGTCCCGAGGTCGATCCCGACCGCACGAGCCATGGTGATTCCTCCTGAGTATGTAGAGCTTCGTTACCTGCACTATGCTGAGTCAACCCCGCTCAAGCCTGCCCCTGACGGCGCCGGCCTGTCAACCTAGGATTGAGTCTGGCCGACTCAACTTGCTGCCCATGCTAACGGCGGGCACCGACGTCTTGTTCCCGGGGGCGAGCTGGGAAGATGCACCGGGTGTGGGGCCTACGCAGTTGCTCAGTCCGCCAGCTTGACCGACTTTCTGTGAGAACGCGCTTCTCGACGTATTGAACTGGCGTGCTGACGGTCGCTGAGCAGCGCCCGCCGAGTGCGGTCGCTGATTCTTTCATCCAGCCAGGAGGCGCACTCGTGTTCGGCTGACTGCGGGTCGGCCCCGTCGTCGACGCGATCTGTCACCCGCTCCTCGATCAGTCTGCCTCATCGAACGGGCCGATGGTGCTGTCGGAGTAGGTGTGCGTGGGCACGGCGTGCCGGGTGCTGTGGTACACCCACCGTTGCATGAGCAAGTTGACGCCTGACTGGCTGAGCACCGCGATCCGCTCACAGGTCGGAAGCGTTGGTGAATCGATGAGTTCAAGATTGATGAAGTCCGCCGAGTGATCCTGACCGTCGATGAGCTTCGGAAGCGGCATCGTGCCGAACGGGGCTCTAGCCCAGTTGGAACGTAGCGAGTCGGGTCTTACGGGAGCGACCAGCAGTCGCGGATGGAGGTCAACGCCGTGCCGCAGCGCGCATGGGTGCTGGAGGATCATCACCATGCGACCATCGCCGAGTCGGTAGATGTCGCCCGTGAACGTCGGTCTGTGTTCTCCGACATCCTCAAGGCGGGCAAGGTATATCGACTCTGGGTCGTCGGGCGTCTCCAGCTCTGTCACGGTTACTGCTTGGGTCTGATTGAGATCACGCCGTCCTCGGCTGCGTAGGATTCGAAAACGTTGTCTACAACGGTCTCTCGCCAGTCCGGATCGATCTCGTTCAGTACGTACTCGACCGTGCCGTCCCCGGTGTGGGTACTGGCCAGCGCCAATACGAGGTCATATCGACCTCGCTCCAGGAGGTCCATTCGGGTGATTCCCACCCCGTCTTGGATCGGCATTTCCAGCCAGGAGGCGGGCTCGTCGATGAATCGGTCCGAGAGCATGTCGATAAGGGCGAGCAGACGGGCGATCTTTAACCGGTTCCCGCCGGTAACTCCAGCCCCCTTGCGCCATTTGGTGATTGCGGGCACGCTCACTCCCACAACGCGTGCGATGTCCCGCCAGGCAAAGCCGTAGTCCGCGAGCTGCTCAAGCGCATGCATGGGTGCGCACCGAGCCCGCTCGACGGTCTTGGACTCCAGCTCGGCCATGTGCGCCTTCCGCCGCGTGTCGCGGACTTGCCCGTGGAGTTCCGTGAATTGGCGGTAGTTGACATCGGCGCGGTCGAACACCGAGGTCGATGGGGTGGTTTCGGGCAGCTTGTCGAGGCGGTAGTCACCGTTGCCAGAGGTGGCGTCGTCGCGGAGATTCGAGCAGGAGAACGAAATGGTCATGGTCAGTCCTGTCCAGGTTGTTGCAGCACCTTTGTGCGGAGCTCGGAAGTTATCAGCGATTCGAACAGTGGGCCGATGGGCGTGTGGAGCCTTTCGGCGACCTCGTCCACCAGGGGGGCGTCGAGCGCTGGGATGCCCTTGTGCGGATCGCTCCACGCGCTGTCGATATCGATGAGAAAGAAATCTCCTTCTGCCGGAGGTTCTTTCAACCGCTGGAGAAACGGGGTCGACTGGATGACCGCGCCGCGCGCAGCGGCGTACCTCAGTGTCAAGGAGTCGCCGGGCTCGGGGCCGTCGCACTGAATCACGTGCTGTTGCGCGGTGGTGGTGAGTTTGAGATCGGCAAGCTGTGTCCCAGGCCCGAGGAGACTTTCCGTCACCCAGTACGCCCAGCCGGATGGCTCCGCCAGCGGTGCCCGAATCTCGTTGATGTAGCGCAGACCGATCCGAATGCAGCCATCGACTGGAGCCGCGTCCTGGCGGGCTGCGACCATCGCGTGAACGATGGACCGAAACTCCTCCCAGCCGGGGTAGTCGGTGACTTCGAGGGTCATGGCGTCGGGGCGAAAGGTGATCGCGGTGCGGCGATCTCGGGCGACGAGCTTCTTCTGTGAGTGTGCGGTGTGTTCGCCCGTTTCCAGGTTGACCTGCCGCACCTCCTCCCGTTCAAGGATGGGAGTCCATCGCGCCAGCGCCTCCTTCAGGATGGAGATGGCAGATGGCGCCGGCGGCTCGGTCGGCGGGTGGCGCAGTTCAATCAATACCAGAGCAAGAGGATCATTCGGGTACTTCGGATGGGCCGTCACAACATCATGATAACCAGAACGATAACCAAAAGTGATACCCCTGGGCCGCCTCGTCACCGCGCTGTAGGCGCGCAGGCGCGGGATGCGACCGGGTGCGCATAACGTGTTGCGACTTGCCCCGCCTCTTGAGGAACCCCCTCAGCTGAAGTCCCTCAGCGTCCTGGCGATCGGGCTTCGGTGTCGCACTGGTGTTACACTGCCTTTCGTGCCCACAAAACGTCGCCGACATGCGATCACCGAGACACCGCCCGTGCAGGCGGCCTTGGACGAACTACGTCGCGAGCTGGGCACGGATCGCGTTGAGCTCGGCGAGCTCGTCGTCCTCGGCGCCGCCACAAAGCTCGCGTCGATCCGCGCCGAGCGTGATAGCGATGCCAGGCTTCGGCGGCGGCTGGCCGACCGAGTACGATCGCGCAGCCTTCCGGTCGACGTCCATGCCGCAGAACTCGCACGTCGGACCGGATGGGCGCGCAGCTGAGCGTTCAGCTGCTGCTGGACAATTCGGCCTTCGTCCGGCTGGCTTCACCGGCATTGCGGGAGCGGCGATCGCAGGAGATCGCTGACGCGCTCGAGCAGCGCCTCATCGGCGTGTGCCTGCCATTCCTGCTCGAGGCGGGGTACTCGGCACGCAGCGCGGATGATCACGATGAACTGCTGCGCGAGCTGATGGCGCTGCCGATGCTGCACATCGACACCGAGGTCGAGCGGCGAGCGGTCGACGCGCAACGTCAACTCGCCCGCGCTGGGCACCATCGCCTTCCGCCAGTCGATCTCATGATCGCCGCGCTGGCGGATCGGCACCGCGTCGGAGTGCTGCACTACGACAGCGACTACGACGTCCTCGCCACCAGGACGGACCTTCGCTTCGCCAGCATCTGGCTGGCCAGGCGCGGCAGCCTTTGACCAGGCGTCCTTAAGTACCAGTGCATCCGCTCTGTTTGCTGCTTGTCGGTGTGCCGCGTCCCCGCGCATGCGGCCAGTTGGGCAAGGCGGTCGTCGTCTTCCGAACCCCCGACGCCGCGTCCCCGCGCATACGGCCAGTTGTGGCAGCACGGCGTGCGCGGCACGCACCCGTGCGGCCTGTGTGTTTCCGGGTGGCTTGACCCGAACTTGTGGCGCGGCCGTGCGCTAGCCTGACACCCAGTCCGTTCCCGGGTTTGCCGGTGTCGCGGCGTTGATGTAGGCCACGGCGTTAGGAGCTCGATGCCACCGGTGAACACCGCAGCCGAGCGGCTCAGCCGCGAGGACGCGGGCTATCACAAGGACCTGCATAACCGCCAGCTGCAAATGATCGCGCTCGGCGGCGCCATCGGGACCGGGCTCTTCCTGGGCGCCGGGGGGCGGCTCGCGGCGGCCGGACCCGGTCTGTTCTTGGTCTATGGCATCTGCGGCATCTTCGTCTTCCTAATCCTGCGCGCGCTCGGCGAACTGGTGCTGCACCGCCCGTCGTCGGGATCGTTCGTGTCCTATGCCCGCGAATTCTTCGGCGAGAAAGTCGCTTTCGCCGCGGGCTGGATGTACTTCCTGAACTGGGCGATGACCGGGATCGTGGACACCACCGCGATCGCGCACTACTGCCATTACTGGAAAACGTTCCAGTTCATCCCGCAGTGGACGCTGGCGTTGATCGCGTTGGTGATCGTGGTGTCGATGAACCTGATCTCGGTCAAGCTCTTCGGTGAGCTCGAGTTCTGGGCCGCGTTGATCAAAGTGTTGGCGCTGGCGATCTTCCTGATTGTCGGCACGGTCTTTCTGGCCGGGCGCTTCAAGGTCGAGGGTCAAGAGACCGGGGTGTCACTGTGGGCCAGCCATGGGGGGCTGTTGCCGGCCGGCCTGCTGCCGCTGGTGCTGGTCACCGCCGGGGTGGTGTTCGCCTACGCCGCGGTCGAGCTGGTCGGCATCGCGGCCGGGGAAACCGCCGATCCGGAAAGGATCATGCCGCGCGCGATCAACTCGGTGGTGTTCCGGATCGCGGTCTTCTATATCGGGTCGACGGCGCTGCTGGCCTTGCTGCTCCCCTACACCGCCTACCGAGAACACGTCAGCCCGTTCGTGACCTTCTTTTCCAAGGTCGGCTTCGAAGGGGCCGGCAGCCTGATGAACCTGGTGGTGCTCACCGCGGCGCTGTCCAGCCTGAACGCCGGACTGTATTCCACCGGCCGGATCCTGCGGTCGATGGCGATCAACGGCAGCGGCCCCAAGTTCACCGCGCCGCTATCGAAAAACGGTGTGCCGTATGGCGGGATCCTGTTGACCGGTGCGATCGGTCTGTTCGGCATCGTGCTCAACGCCATCAAACCCAGCCAGGCCTTCGAGATCGTGCTGCACATCGCCGCGACGGGCGTCATCGTGGCCTGGGCGACGATCGTGGCGTGCCAGCTGCAGCTGCTTCGGATGGCCAAGGCTGGCAAGGTACAGCGGCCGAGGTTCAGGATGCCGCTGTCGCCCTACAGCGGTTACCTCACGCTGGCCTTCCTGGCGGGTGTGCTGATCCTCATGCTGTTCGACGAGGTCTACGGTCGCTGGATGCTCGCCGCGATGCTGATCGGCATCCCCTGCCTGATCGGCGGCTGGTATGTGGTGCGTGCCCGCGTGACCGCCGTCGAAGCGGAGCCACGGGACTGAAATCGCGACCAGGCCGCGCTCACGTTCCACCGTCGACATGTCATGAGTGGACGCTTAGGCTGGCCGGGTGAGCCTGAGACATGGGCCAACTGGGTCATCGACGGGCTGAACCAGCGCAGCCAACAGGCAACGTCATGACCCCGGTCACAACCTTGCCGGCGCTCGCCCCGCTTGTCGGCGTTGCCGTGCAGCGGTAACACTTTTCCGTCGGCCCCGTTTCAAGAGCGCGTCACTGCGGTAACCTGCGCCCGCTCGTGCGTAATGTGACCTTGTCTCAGATCTTGGGGGTAGCACGTGCGGTGGTGGCATAAAGCGCGGTGGGGACTGGCGGCCCTGCTGGCCGGTGCTGCGCTGGTTGTCGGATGCAGCACCACCATCGACGGCAGGCCCGTCGCCGCGCCGGGGTCGGGGCCCACCGAGCCCTCCGTCCCGACCCCGCGGCCGAGCATCTCGCCGCCGCTCACCACCTCCCCAGCGGCACCGACACCCCCGGCCAGCCCGACCGCTCCGGCCGGCGCCATCCCGCTGCCGCCCGACGAGAACGGTTACGTCTTCATCGAAACCAAGTCCGGTAAGACGCGCTGCCAGATCAACAAGGAGAGCGTCGGCTGCGAGGCCCAATTCACCAACTCCCCGATTCGCGATGGCGAGCACGCCAACGGGGTTCACATCACTGCGGGCGGCTCCGTGCAGTGGGTGCTGGGAAACCTCGGCGCCATACCCACCGTCACCATCGATTACCAAACCTACGACGCGCAGGGCTGGATCATCACCGCCACCATCGACGGCACCCGCTTCCAGAACGCGAGCACCGGTCACGGCATGTTCGTCAGCATCGACCGCGTTGACACGTTCTGAGCCGCAAGCGTCGTCACCACCGTCGGTGCCGTGGCACGCTACGGCCCACCGGAAGACATCGCCGGCAAGCGCCCGGATGGCGTAAGCCCCTCGCCCTGGTCGGGTGGGGCGTCGTCCTGCTCGCCCCAGGCCGCCCCACTCCGACGTCGGTGACGACGACGGTCACGACGGCTACCACCCTCACGCCGGCGACCACCCCGCCGGCGCCCACCACTACCTCGCCGACGACCACCACCACCCCGACCATTACCAATTCCCCAGCGCCCGGGGCGTTCCCACGTAGCCCTGCTACACCCGGGACGACCGAAGCCTCCCTCGGATCCAGCGGCTAGGGTGGGGAACGGTCGCCGACCGCCAGCCACAGGATCCGGGGGTGTGCACATGAGCGAGTCGCTCGGGTTGTCCATCGGGGTGGCCAACCTGGTCGCCGCCCCAGCGGGTGCTCACCCGGTGCGCCGCGCATCGGTGTTGACGCTGTTCGACCGCCGAGCAGCCGAAGTCGGCCTGCCCGAGGAGAACCCCAACCTGACTGAGCCCGGCCTGGTGCTGCGCGGATTTGTCGAGCGGGTCGCAGACCAGGCTCCGCTGGTGGCCGCCGATGGCACCAAGTACTTCGGCGAGGCGCTCACCGCGGTGGCGCTGGCGGCGATGGCACGTACGGTCGGCTACGGGGCGCCGGTCACCATCGCGGCTCCCGCATACTGGTCGGAGGGCCAGTTTCTCGCCCTGCGTCAGGCGTTGCTCAGCCAGCCAACCCTGATGCCCGACGACGTTCCGCCGACCTTGATCTCCGACGCCGTGGCCGCGCTCGCGGCACTGGACAGCATTCCGGGGTTCCCGACCGACGGCGTTGTCGCCGTGTGCGACTTCGGCGCCGCCGGCACCAGCGTCACGCTGGCCGACGCCGGGACGAACTATCAACGGATCGGCCACACCGTCCGGTACCGCGATTTCTCCGGCGACGAGATCGATCAGCTCGTGCTGAATCACCTTGTCGGGGTGGCCCCCGGTGCGGACACGCCCGACGTCGCCGGCACCGCGACGGGAATGGGCTCGGTGACCCGGCTGCTGGGCGCATGCCGGCGCGCCAAAGAACAACTTTCCGCCGCAACAATGGCCACCATCCCGGACGCGGTTGGGGCACCGAGTCCCGGTGCGCAGCTCGGACTGTCTCGCACCGAATTCGACCAACTGATCTCGGGGCCATTGGACCGGTTTGTCGACTCTTTCGAAGAACTATTGCGGCGCAACGGGATTGCGCCGGCCAATCTCGGCGCGATCGCGACCGTGGGCGGCGGCGCCAGCATCCCGCTGATCACCACACGGCTGTCGGACCGGTTGCGGGTGCCCGTCTTCACCACCGCGCAACCGCTGTACAGCGCCGCGGTCGGCGCGGCCGCGCTCGGCGCGCGCTCGTCCGCGGGCGCCCCGACCGGTGCCGGCCCCGCGGTCGCCGCGCCCACCGACATGGTCGGCGTGGCCCCAGCGACCGAGATGTCGCCGACGGCCTGGGCCAACCGGGCCGCCGCCACCGGCGAATCGGCCGTCGACGACGCCGGTTTGCAGGCCCAATCGGCTACCTATCGCGCGCTGGCATGGTCGGAGGACACCGGGACCGGCGGCGAACCGATCCCCTACACCGACGCCGCAGGCGAATATGGTGGGGATGCAACGACTCTCGATTATGTACCGGGGTTTGACTACTCCGACGACGATCGCTACGCCGCCGATCCCGAACATCTACCGTGGTATCGACGTGGTTCCCTGGTGTTCAGCCTGGCCGCCGCGGCCGCGGCCGTGCTGTTAGCCGTGATCTTGGGGCTTACCCTGGGCCCCACCAAGAGCAAGCCGGTCACTACCACCTCGTCGCAACCGGCGCCGCCGCCGCCCCAAACCATCACCGTGACCGGGCCCAACAACAGTCCGACCGTGACGGTGATCCCTCCGCCGCCCCTCAGTTCCACCACGCAGCCGCCGACCACCACCCAGCCCGCCACGACCACGACCGCTCCGCCGACCACCACCACCCCGCCGACCACCACGACCGCTCCGCCGACGACGACGTCGCCACCGACCACCGCCGCACCACCGACCACCACGCAAAGGCCGACGACCACGGCCGCACCCGTCACGCCCACCACCACCGCGGCGCCGGCGCCCGGGACCTAACGCGTTGACCCGTTAGCGGCCGGCGGCGAATTCGGCCACCATGGCCTCGGCGCTGCGCACCGCCGCGCGACATGCCCTGGTGGTGAACGGGTCGTTGAGCGGGTGCGCGGCGCGGCGGCGCCAGCGTTGCGCGGCGGCGAACGCGGCGCGCTGAGCTTCGCGGGGGTTCGCGTCGTAGGGGCTCAGGCCCAGCCGGGCGGCGGGCTCCGTTCCCGAGCCGCCGATGATCCGGCGCAGCGACACCATTTCA
This sequence comes from Mycobacterium shinjukuense, assembly GCF_010730055.1. Classification (NCBI taxonomy): domain Bacteria; kingdom Bacillati; phylum Actinomycetota; class Actinomycetes; order Mycobacteriales; family Mycobacteriaceae; genus Mycobacterium; species Mycobacterium shinjukuense. The sequence continues at coordinate 3,426,448 of NZ_AP022575.1, forward strand.
TCCTCATTCAATGTCGTTGCCCGCGAATGTAATTGGCGCAACAGCCGAAGTTCTTCGAAGGCATGGGTGTCGGCCAGCAATGGGTCGATATCGGCGATGACGTAGGGCGTTGCCATGACGGGATGTGCCTCGACAAACCGGCGCAGGGACACCAGTGCGGTGTGCGCCTTGAGCATGGCGGACCGCTGCGTGAACTGCTGGTTGATCACGTTGCGCAGCGCCACCAGCCCGCTGCGCTCCAGCAGTTCGCTGGCCAGCCCCGTCGAATCGGTGACGCCGGCCGCCAGCGCGGCGATCGAGATCCGGATGCCGAACATGCCGAACCGTTCCAGCAATTGCGCGCGGACGCCCGCGTCCACCGGTAGCGGGCTGTCCGGTCGCACGAAACGGTCCACACTGAGCAGGGCCTTGTTGAGTTCGGTGCGGTCGGCGCTGGCCAGTTTCTTCAGCGCGATGAACTCGCCCTGCCGCAGGGTGCGCGCGGTCAGGGCGAGTAGGCCGGACACCGGCACCACCGCCTGGCAGATGCCCGTCTGGTTCAGCTCGCTGGTGAACCGCTTGGCCACGTCTTTGGCCGACAGCATCGCGTCGATGCGGCCCGCGCCGATCTCGTCGGCCCGGGATGCCACGCCGATGATGCCCAGCGCTCCGGCTGACCCGCCCACCAACCCACCGATCTGTTTGAGCAGCGCGATGTCGGCGGCGTTGAGGGTGCGCAACAAGAACACCACCGCATCCACCCGCGGCACCCCGTCGGCGGGAACCAGCAGCCGCAGCGTGCGCTCGGAGGTGTCGCGGGTCAACGAGGACGTCCCCGGGGTGTCGATGATGGTGCTGCTGGCCAACTCCTCGGCGGGCCACTCGACGTCCAGGTCGACCACGTCGTCGGGGTTCACCCGGCGCAAGTCGAAGCTCAGCCCGCCGCGATGGGTGATCGGCACATTGGTGCGGCGCCCGCCGGGGTGGTTGGCGGTGACCCTCGGGGTCGGGCCATGCCGATACCAGGTCACGATCCGGGTGGCCTCGGTGGCATCGGTCGGGGCGATGTCGTCTCCGACCAACGCGTTAAGCAGGGTGGACTTTCCCGCCTTGAGGGTGCCGGCCAGTGCGATGCGGATCGGCTCGCCCAGCCGCGCACCGATGCGTTCCAGTTCGTAGAAGACGTCGGCGCGCTGACGGTAGGCCGGTTCACCCCGGTATGCCTCGATGGTTCCGCGCAGGATCGCGCGGACCCGGTCGCTGGTGCTCACGCTCGTCCCAGGGTCACCGGCGGGGTCAGCTTGTCCAGGTGGTCGGCCACCTGGTTCAAGATGTCGCGCTGTCGCTGCAGTTCGCGAACCCTGTTGTCGCGCTGGGCTTCTTCCAGGTTGGCCGCGGTGATGGTGGCTTGCAGCGACTCGTTCAGCGATCGGGTGATCTCGTCGGCGATCTCGCGGTAGTGGTCGCGCAGCGTCCGCTGGATCGTCTTGAGCCGGTCGCGTGATTCTTTGCCGACCACGAATGAGACCTCGTCGACGAAGCGGCGCACATTGGTCTTGGCCTCGTTGCGCACCCGCAACAATCGGTTGTGTTTTTCCTCCTTGTATGCCATCCGGCCGAGGATCAGCCCGGCCCCCACCGACAGCGGGTTGAACAGCCCGAGCCCGACCACCGATGACAACATCCCGATCATCACCACGCCGCCATAAGAGCCTCGCATGCCGATGATCATTTTCTGGCCCTTGCGCAGCGGCTTGGATTCCATCGGCGCCAACGCCTTGAGCCGGCCGAAGTCGGAGCCCATCACACGCGCGCTCAGCTCGGGCGACATGACCGAGTCCAACCCCGCGTCGGCGAACGAGCGGGCCACGTCCTCGGCCAACGCCTCGGCACGCTGGTATGCCCACACGAAGTTGTCCCCGACGGCGGTGGCGATGGCGTTCTCCACGTCGTTGCCGATCTCCGCCCAATGCTGAGTCGGGTCACAGGAGTCGATCTGGCGTTCGGCGTCGTCGATCACGGCGCGCAAGCGGGCCCGTAGGTCGTGTTCGACGTCGGCGCTCAGGTCGGTGAACCCGTCGCCCAGCACCTGCTGCCACAGCGCGGTCTGCTGCAGCGCGTCCTGGGCTTCCCGCTTGCGCCGCTCCAAGTCGGCGGCCAGCCGGTCACGGAGGTCCGGGTCGTTGACGGCCGACAGTTCCGAACCGACGGACGTTGCCAATTGTGCTGCAGCTGAATGTATTTCGTGTAGCACCTGGTCACGCACCCGGTCGGTCTCACGGGAAAGGACCCGCTCGCTGAGAAACGTGACGATGGCCGGGAAATTGGATTCGTCGTTGAGTTCCTTGTCGTTGAGCGTGACCGCGTGGCTGCGTAGCAGCGACGAGACTCCGATGATCGGCATCGGTACCCGGGCGCGCTGGAGGTGCGCGGCATTGGTGTTGACGATCTCGCGCCAGTGCGGGTACAGGTCGGTTTTGGTGGCTACGACCATCCCGACCGGACAGATCTGGGATGCCTGCCGGATGAACCACATCTCCGGTTCGGTGAATTCCTGGCTGGCGTCGCTGACCATCAAGAGAGCGTCGGCATCGGGTAGCAGTCCCAGCGTCGCCGACAGGTGGGGCTGCCCGTGGCCACCCACACCGGGCGTATCGATGAACACCAACCCGCCCCTTAACAGCGGGCTGGGCGCGCCGATCTCGACCCGCAACACGTTGCGGCCATTTGCCTGCGGTGCCCGACGCAGGTCGGTGTTGATGTCGTCGACCGGGATGTCGACGGCCGCGGTTTCCCCGTTGGGTCCGACGGCCACGACGATCCGCGCCGACGGCTGGTCGCTGTAGCTCACGACGGTGATCACCACGGTGGCCTCGTCGTCGCCCACCCGCGCCACCGGCAGGTTGAGCAGCGCGTTGAGCAGTTGGCTCTTGCCCTGTTTGAGCTGCCCCGCGATCACCACGCGGATCTGCGGATCGGTGATGCGCTCGCGAGCCCGCCGCAACCGCTGCACCAGGTCGGTGCGGTCGTGGAGTTTGGCGATCGCGACGGTGTGGTCGATCAGTTCGACGATCACGCCGACCCGACGCGGGTCATCGGGTTGGGTCACCGTGCTGCCCCACTTTCTCGATCGCTTTGTCCTTCGGATCACGGTATTCCGACGAACCGGCGGGGACCATGAAGGTTCCCGCCGGTCCCCGCCGGTTTAGGTGAACCGTTAGTAGGCCCGTTCGGGTGGTAGACACCGTCGGCGCCGGCGACGCGTTCATGGTCGGCCTGCTCGACACGCTGTGGGAACGGGCATGCCAGCTAGACCGTTGCCGGCCAGTCGCCCTAAACCCGGTTCCGACCGGCTGGTGCTGGTTTCACGGGTCGTCATCGTCATCGTCCTTGTGCAGGAGTTTTTCGGGGTGAAAGTAGCTGTTGGTGCGTGGCTGTCCGTGGTCGAGGTGGGCGGGGGGAAGCCACTCGGTGGTGCCGTCTTTACGTTTGCGGGTGATCCAGCCCCCGCTGGTGGCCAGTTTGTGGTGGGGGCCGCAGGCTTGAGTGAGCTTGTCGATGTCGGTCTCTCGGCACTCGGAATAATCGGTGACATGGTGCACCTCGGTGAGGTAGCCCGGCACATCGCAATTGGGAAACGAGCAGCCGCGATCCTTGGCGTACAAGACTATTCGCTGGGCAGGGGAGGCCAGCCGCTTGGTGTGATACAGCGCCAGCTCGCGGCCGTGGTCAAAGATGCGCAGGTAGTGGTGGGCGTGGGCGGCCAGCCGGATCACCTCGCTCATCGGCAGCAGGCTGCCCCCGCCGGTGAGCGCGTGCCCGGCAGCCGATTGCAACTCGGCCAGGCTGGTGGACACGATGATCGCCGCGGGCAGCCCGTTGTGTTGGCCCAGCTCCCCCGAGCACAGCAGGGCACGTAGCGCCGCCTGCAGGCCGTCGTGGTTGCGCTGGGCGGTGCTGCGGGTGTCGGCGTCGATGGCGGCCTGTGACGGGGTGCCGGCCACGCAGGGGGTGGGGTCGGCGGGGTTGGCCATGCCGGGGGCGGCCAGTTTGGCCAGCACGGCATCGACGGTGGCGCGGGCTTCGGGGGTCAGGTAGCCGGTGATGGCCGACATGCCGTCGGCGCCTTGCTTGCCGAGGATGATGCCGCGGCGGCGGGCCCGGTCGGTGTCGGTGAAATTGCCGTCGGGGTTGAGGCAGTCGGCGAGTTTGGCGGCCAGCTTGTGCAGCTGGTCGGGCCGGAACTGCCCACCCAGGCCGGCCAGTTCGGCTTCGGCCTTGTCCCGGGTGGGCAGGTCCACCCGGCTGGGCAGCTGGTGCAGGAAGGAGCGAATGATCTGCACGTGTTGCGTGCCGAGCTGGCCGGCGCGTTGGGCTTCGGCGGTGGCGGTCAGCAGCGGCGGCAACACCTCTCCGGTCAGCGCGCGCCGCGGCCCCAGCTCGGCGGCCTCGCCGATGCGCCTGGCTGCTTCGCCGCGGGTGATGCGCAACCGCTCGGCCAGCGCAAAGGGGAGTTTGCCGCCCAGTTCGCTCGGGTCGGCCTGGTCGGCGAGCTTGTTGATGAACGGGTGCTCGATCGCCGGCAGGCGGCGGCGCAGGGTTTCGCAGCGTTCCAGCATGGTCAGGCATTCGGGGGTGGTCAACACGTCGATCGAGAGGTCCAGCGCCCGGTCCAGGGCGGCGTCGAGGGCGTCGAACACCGCGACGATCTCCTCCCGGCTACTCGAATGCATGTTCGAATGATATCACGGTTGGCCGACATGCGCCACCTCGTGCACAGGGTAAATCCGATGGTACGCCAGTGAATTCAGTGACTCGGGTGCCAGCAGGCTCGGCCCAGTAACGCGGTGTAAGGGAGCGGTGCCAGGGCATCTAGCAACATGATGCGACAGCGGCATTGGTACAGCGGTGCGTGTTACCCGCGGATACCTAAGACGCGGGTGCACGGGTCTAGCCCTCCACCGGACGGCTTCTGCGAATCAGAACCCGGGCAGGCCGAACGGCCCGTGCGAGGCCGGTGGCTCGATGTGAACCGGCGGCTCGTGGGTTACCGGCGGCTCGTGGCCAGACACCGTCGGCGGCTCATGGTGGACCGGCGGCTCGACCGGTGCGTGCTCCGTCGGTGGAACCACTGGCGCGGGCGCGGCCGGGGTCGGCGTCGGGGTGTGCGGCGCCGGTGCGTTGATCACCGGCGGGTTCATGCCGCCATGGCCGGCCGGGCTCTGGACGACGGCACCGCCCGACGGAGGCGTCACGTGGCCGCCCACCCCCGTGCCCCCCTGGATGACGGGGCCGTGGCCCCCGGGCAAGGTGGGGCCGTGCTCCACCGGAGTGACACCACCGCTGACGCCGCCGCCACCGCCGAGCGTGGCACCCTCGTCGCCGAGGATGTCGCCGAGCGCTCCGGCGCCGCCGGCCGCCGTTCCGCCGGCAGCCGCGGCCTGGCCAGCAAGGCCGGTGCCGCCGCCAATCCCGGCCTGGCCACCAAGCTCGGTACCGCCGCCAGCCCCGGCCGCTGCGCCCCCTCCCGCAGCGGCCTGGGCTCCCATACCCGCTCCGGCGGAGATGACCGCGGGTTGAGTAGGCGGGTGACCGGCAGATGCGCCGCCAATACCAAGACCCGCGCCGTCGGCCGCCCCGGCCTGACCGCCGACTCCGACACCCGCCAGCGGGCCCGACACGTGAGGCATAGCTGCGCCGCTCAACGCAGCGCCTTCGCTGGCGATCAAACCGGCCTGACTGCTTGCGCCGGCGCCTAGCGCGGCGTTGCCGCCGATGTTGGTCAGCCCGCCGACACTCCCGGCACCAGCCAGTCCACCGCCCGCGGCAATACCCGCCTGACCACCCAACGCGGTCTGGCCAACAAGACCAAGACCAGCCTGGCTCACGAGACCGGCCTGACCTGCGATGCCGGCCTGACCGGCAAGACCGGCCTGGCCCGCAAGACCGGCTTGGCCGGCAAGACCGGCCTGACCGGCAACGGCACCACCGGCAGCAACACCGACCTGGCCGCCTAGACCCGCCGCCCCACCAATGGCACCACCGGCCTGACCACCGATGCCGATGCCGGCCTGACCACCGACAGCGCCAGCAGCGCCGACACCGGCCTGGCCACCGACTGCGGCCTGCCCACCCACGCCGATACCGGCCTGCCCGCCAGCACCAACGGCGGCTTGGCCGCCAGCACCGACCTGGCCGACAACAACACCGCCAGGCTGACCACCGACACCGATTTGGCTATTGCCGCCGAAGCGACCGGCGACGCCCGCACCAGCGCCGATCGCGCCACCGGCGCTACCACCGATGGCGCCGCCGGCCTGGCCAGCAACACCGGCAGCAATGCCTCCAGCGGCACTCCCACCGATCGCCCCGCTCAGACCCAGACCACCCCCGCCGGCGAACCCGGCACCGACCTGCCCACCGATGGCTGCTTGGCCACCAACATGAGCGGCGAGTCCGGCCTCGAACCCACCACTGACACCAAGCGCGGCCTGGGCACCCAGGCCCGTTTGCGCGCCAACACCTAAACCGAACCCGGCACCAACCTGAGCACCGACTCCGGCCTGCACGCCAACTCCAAAACCCAGGCCCGCCTGAGCACCCAGACCCACCTGACTGGCGAAGCCGCCAGTCGCCTCGGCAAACCCCAGGCCCGGAAAGAAACCGACCACCCCGGTCTGCCAGCCCAGACCACCTTGGCCCAGCACCCCAGCGCCAAAGCCGCCGGTGAGGCCACCGCCGATGTCAGCCGCCGCGACGGTCGCCATTCCGGCACCCGCCTCCGCAGCGACGAGGCCCGCACCACCGACCACCACACCCGCATCACCGGCGACCACTCCGGCGTCCTGGGCGACAACCGTAGACCCCACGCCCGGGTCGGAGGCCGAGGCAAGGCCGTGGCGCTCGGCCACCGCCTGCCGCACACCACCGATCGGGTCGCCGGGATCCAGCGCCAAACCGGGCACCATATTGGCCGCCACCCACGAGAACTCCGCGGGCGACACATTGATCAGCCCGGCATTGGTCATGGCCTGCCCAGGAGCGGCGACGAACGACCGGGCCGCGTGCTCGCTGCGAAAGAGGCTCAGGATGTAGTCGACAAGCGAGGTCATGTTCATTTCCCTTCAATCGTCTGTCCGCCGAAATGACCGGCGCTGTGCCATCAACGCTATGGATTCCGCCCCTCCCCGAAATCGGGGTCAGCTCCCCCAGCAAGGCGGGTGCCCACCGGGATCGGCCAGGCCACTGCGTTAGGGGATTAGGGGAGATTCGGGGGCTGCTGTGCCCATGCCGAAGCCACACCGGTGTCCGGATGGCAAGACTCACCCGTGGATGTCGAACCCGTGGTGATTGGGCTCCGCGGCATGCGGCTGGATGACCGAGTGATCCCAGATCGCCGGGTCCTCCGTCGGGAATTCGTCGCCGTGAGCGAATGCCGGATCGGCCATCTCAGCCCCCGTGAGCAGCACCGACGGCTCGTGCGGACCGGTCCCCAACGGCTGCGGATTGGTAGGCACCTCGACGGATCCGGGCGAGCCCGGCGGGTTGATCACGCCGCTTGCCGGACCGTGGTGCTGGGCGGCGGGCGTCGGGGTGTGCGACGAAAACGCGTCCAGCGCGGCCGCCGCCGCCCCGGTGGCCCACACGTTGCCGTGATCCGCGACTGGTGCCCCGGCAGCGGCACCGGCCGGAGCGGCCATCGACAGCGAATCCGACACCACGGGGATCAGGTTGTTCACGTCGGCACTGGTCACGTTCGTCAGGTGAGCATTAGCGATCGCCTGGGCTGGGTTCGCGGCATAGCGTGCGGCGGCCTCGGGATCGCGCACCAGCGAGATGACAAAGTCGAGCAGCGAGTTTGCCATGACACACCTCCTGGCCGCACCTCTCCCGTGGTACCGATGCTATCGGCGCAGGCCGCGTCTGTATTCGGTGCGAAACCCGCCCGTCCTACGGCCCCATTAGGGGGTAGGACGTTAGGGGAATGATCTGTTCAGGAAGCGGGGGTGGCTATCGTGATGACACCGCCGCCGACCCCCAGTCAGCCCAGAGGAATGCGATATGAGCACGTCGCCCGGCTCGCCGAGGACGGCGACCCGGTGACCGCATCCGCTAGCGAACTGCCACCGGCCGCCCGCGGCGTCATCCGGGACCTTATGAATGCCGCGACGCTGCCGGTCAAGGTCTTGATCAGCGGTGGGCTTGGCACCGGCAAAAGCACCGTGTTGGCGGCCGCGCGGGAGACGCTGCGGCGCGCCGGCCTCAACGTGCTGGCACGCCCGCCGCGAGACGGCGATCCGCTGGACGCGGCGTTCGTCGTCGACGACGCCCACCTGCTGTCCGACGCCGAATTGCTTCAGCTCACCGAGCGGGTAGCCGATGCCCGCGCGACGGTGGTGGTGGCCGCCGAAGCCCACGAACAGCACCCCGCGCTACGGGCTCTGGCGACGGCTGTCGAACGGGACCGACCGCGAATATCGCTCGGCCCGCTGCCGGTGGCCGAGCACCTGCGGGACTGCACGGCCGGTTTGCCGTTCCTCGTTCACGCGGTGTCCGACGGTTCGCGCCCGTCGGCGCAGGCGGCCAAGACGGCTCTGATCGAACGGTTGCGACGACTCGACGAACCCGCCCTGGACACGCTGCTCGTCATGTCGCTGACCCCCGAGTTGGGGACCACCGATGTGGCTGCCGCACTTGGCATCTCAGCAACAGACGCCCGCCGGCTGGTCGATCGTGCGCACGCCAGCGGACTCACCGGACCCGCCCATCCACCGGCGTTTCTGCGGTCGGTGCATGAGGCCGTCGCCCACATCGTCGGCAACGCCCACCACAACGAGGTGGAAACCTCGCTGCTGCGTTCACAACTCGACATCGCCACGGTGTCACCGGAGCTCGCGCTGCGATTGGCCGAACACGGTCTGCGCGACGACCGGCTGGCCGGCATCCTCGCGCGTTACGCCGCGGACGCCCGCGCCGATTCCGTCCGCGCCGCCAGGCTGTACCGTGCGGCGGTCGGCGCGGGTGCCGAGGGATTGACGTCGCGGCTGGCCGACGCGCTCGCGCTCACCGGTGATTGTGCGGCCGCCGCGACCCTGGCCGACGATCTGCTCACTTCGTCGGACTCCGCTGACCGCGCAGCCGCGGTGCGGATCGCGGCCAGCGTCGCGACCCATGACGGCAACACGGGTCAGGCGGCCGAGCTGTTTGGCTGGCTGGGCCCGCACTCGGACCCGGTGGTGGGTGCGGCGGCGGCGATCGTGTTCGCCGCGACCGGGGACCAGGCGTCGGCGCGGGCCGCGCTGCGCCTCAACGACGCCGGTCCGCCGACGATGGCTGCACGGGCTGCGCGCGGTCTGGCCGAAGGGCTGCTGCTGAGCATTGATCAGCCCTATCCGGCAGCGATGGCAAGACTGGGCCAGGCCCTCGCGGTCGGACAATCCATCGGCGAAGTCCTTCCGGACAGCCCGGCCGCGCTGGTTACCCTGGCCGCGATCCACGGCGGTGACCCGGTCCGCGCCCGCGGTGTGATCGGGCGGGCGGTGCACGCCGGCGGTGACGCGCTGTTCCGGGGTCGGCACCTGTTGCTGTCCGGGTGGATCAAAATGCAGGACGGACAGCTGCCGTCGGCCACCGCGGACGTCACCGCGGCCGGCGCCGAACTTCACCGCCGCGACGCGTTGTGGGCCGCGGCACTGCGGACCGCGGTCGCGCGCCGCAGCGGCGACATCGGTGCGCTGCAAAAGCATTGGTGCGCAGCCAGGGACGTGCTCGCCGAGCATTCGGTCGACCTGTTCACCCTGCTGCCGGTGGGTGAACTGTGGGTCGCCGCCGCCCGGCTACGCCAGCTGGACCAGCTGCAACACACCGTGGATCAGGCGTTCACCCTGCTGGATTCGCTGGGCAACCCCACCCTGTGGTCGATTCCACTGCATTGGGCCGGGGTGCACGCCGGGATCCTCGCCAACTCGCCGGAATCGGTGGCGCCGCACGGCCAGGCGCTCAGCGCGGCGGCCGGCCACAGCACCCTGGCACGGGCGCTGGCCGGTGCCGGGCGCACATGGCTGCGGGTGCTGGCCGATCGGGTCGACGCCGACGAGGTCACCGCGGCGGCGCGCGCCCTGTCGCGGGCCGGGCTGACCTCGGATGCGACCCGGCTCGCCGGTCAGGCCGCGCTGCAAACACCCGACGCGCGGGTGTCCGGGGCCATGCTGCAGCTGGCCCGCGACCTCAAGCTGAGCGTGAGCCCCAGCGGTACACCCAGCGAGCCTGCCGACGCGCAGCCGCCGACCACCGGTCCGTCCGCGGCCCGCCAACCACGGCCGGGCACGCCGTTGTCCGATCGAGAACGTGAAGTCGCCGAATTGCTGCTGTTGGGCATGCCGTATCGCGACATCGGTGGCCAGCTGTTCATCTCAGCGAAAACGGTGGAGCACCACGTGGCCCGGATCCGTCGCCGCCTGGGCGCCGGCTCCCGCTCGGAGATGCTGTCGATGCTGCGCGCGATGCTGGCCCCACCGGGTGAGAGCCGCAGCTGAGAGCCGCCGGCAGGTTAGGACAGCCTTTCTCGCGGGGAAAGCCGCGCAGGTGTCAGGATGAGCAGGTTGAGCAGGGCTTCCACTGAGTACGACGAATCGGGGTGACCTTCGGTGACCACGCAGACGCTCATCAGGCTGGTGCTGGGCCTGGGCATGACCGCCGTGGTGGGAGTGTTCGCCCTACGGCGAATCTGGTGGCTGTACCGGCTGATCATGTCCGGCCAGCCGGCCAGTGGACGCACCGACCAGCTCGGAACCCGCATCTGGACCCAGGTCGCCGAGGTGTTCGGACAACGCCGGCTGCTCAAGTGGTCGCTACCGGGCTTGGCGCACTTCTTCACCATGTGGGGCTTTTTCATCCTGCTCACGGTCTACATCGAGGCCTACGGGGTGCTGTTCCAGCCGAACTTCCACCTTCCGATCATCGGCCGCTGGGACGCGCTGGGCGCCTTGCAGGACTTCTTCGCGCTGGCCGTGCTGACCGGCATCATCACGTTCGCGATCATCCGATTGCGCAGCGAGCCCAAGGAGTACGGTCGCGGGTCCCGGTTCTACGGTTCCCACCTCGGCGGTGCGTGGCTGATCCTGTTCATGATCTTCAACGTCATCTGGACCTATGCCATCTTCCGTGGCGCGTCGGTGAATGCCCTCGGCGACGAATTCCCTTACGGCAAGGGCGCGTTCTTCTCGCACGCCATGGGCGCGCTGCTGCATCCGTTGGGGCACAACACCAACGAGATCGTCGAGACCGTGGCGCTGATGCTGCACATCGGGGTCATGCTGGCCTTCCTGCTGATCGTGCTGCACTCCAAGCACCTGCACATCTTCCTGGCACCCATCAACGTCACGTTCAAGCGACTGCCCGACGGGTTGGGCCCGCTGCTGCCGATGGAGTCCGGCGGCAAGCCGATCGATTTCGAGAACCCCAGTGAAGACGCGGTTTTCGGACGCGGCAAGATCGAAGACTTCACCTGGAAGGCCAATCTCGACTTCGCCACCTGCACCGAGTGCGGGCGCTGTCAGTCGCAATGCCCGGCCTGGAACACCGGCAAACCGTTGTCGCCCAAGCTGGTCATCATGGACCTGCGCGATCACTGGATGGCCAAGGCGCCCTACATTCTGGGCGAAAAGACCGGTGCGGAGGGCGACACCGAATCCGGGCACAAAGAGATCCACCACGTGCCGGAGTCGGGCTTCGGCCGGGTGCCCGGGCACGGGCCCGAACAGGTGGCCCGCCCGTTGGTCGGCACCGCCGAGCAAGGCGGCGTGATCGACCCCGACGTGCTGTGGTCGTGTGTGACCTGCGGCGCCTGCGTCGAGCAATGCCCCGTCGATATTGAACACGTCGACCACATCGTCGATATGCGCCGCTACCAGGTGATGATGGAGTCGGAGTTTCCCTCCGAGCTGTCGGTGCTGTTCAAGAACCTGGAGAACAAGGGCAACCCGTGGGGGCAGAACGCCGCCGACCGGACCAACTGGATCGACGAGGTCGACTTCGACGTCCCGGTCTACGGCCAAGACGTCGACAGCTTCGACGGTTACGAATACCTGTTCTGGGTCGGCTGCGCGGGCGCCTACGACGACAAGGCCAAGAAAACCACCAAGGCCGTCGCGGAACTGCTCGCCGTTGCCGGGGTGAAGTACCTGGTGCTGGGCGCCGGGGAAACCTGCAACGGCGACTCCGCGCGCCGGTCCGGCAACGAGTTCCTGTTCCAGCAGCTGGCCCAACAGGCCGTCGAGACCTTAGACGGGCTGTTCGACGGTGTGCAGACCGTCGACCGCAAGATCGTCGTCACCTGCCCGCACTGCTTCAACACCCTCGGCAAGGAATACCGGCAACTGGGCGCCCACTACACCGTGTTGCACCACACCCAGCTGCTCAACCGGCTGGTGCGCGACCAGAAGCTGGTGCCGGTCACCCCGGTCTCCCAAGACATCACCTACCACGACCCGTGCTACCTGGGCCGGCACAACAAGGTCTACGAGGCGCCGCGCGAGCTGATCGGCGCCGCGGGCGCCAACCTCACCGAGATGCCACGCCACGCCGAGCGCAGCTTCTGCTGCGGCGCCGGCGGCGCACGCATGTGGATGGAAGAGCACATCGGCAAGCGCATCAACCACGAACGCGTCGACGAGGCGCTGGCCACCAACGCCGCCGCGATCGCGACCGGCTGCCCGTTCTGCCGGGTGATGGTCACCGACGGTGTCAACGACCGGCAGGAAGAGGCCGGCCGCAGCGGCGTCGAGGTGCTCGACGTGGCCCAGGTGCTGCTGGGGTCCCTCGACCACGACAAGGCCACGCTGCCGGCCAAGGGCACGGCCGCCAGAGAGGCCGAAGAGCGGGCCGCCAAGGCCGAGAAGGCGGCGCCCAAGGCCGCCGCACCCAGCGCGCCCGCCCAAGCACCCGCTACACCACCGGCCGAGGAAGCCGAGACGCCGGCAGCCGTCACACCGGCCGCACCCGCGCCCGTCAAAGGCTTGGGTATCGCCGGTGGCGCCAAGCGACCCGGCGCCAAGAAGGCGGCGGCCACGACCGCCGAGACGCCGACACCGCCAGCGCCGGCCGCACCTGCAGCGCCGGTGAAGGGTCTCGGCATCGCCGCCGGCGCCAAGCGGCCCGGAGCCAAGAAAGCGGCCGCCCCGACCACTGAGCCCGAGGCACCCGCGGCCGCCGAGCCAGAACCTGAAGCAAAGCAACCGGAGCCGGCCGCGCAACCCGACGGCCAAACGGCTCCGCCGGCCGCACCGGCCGCACCGGTGAAAGGGCTGGGCATCGCACGCGGTGCCCGTCCACCCGGCAAACGCTGATCACGATTTGACAGCTGTCAGCAAATTTCGGTGGACAGCGATGGCACCATAGTGGACGTGACTACCCCTCACCAGCTGCACTGGCACACCGCAAGCCATCAGCGGCAACGCGCCTTCGTGCAGTCATCCAAGCTGCAGGATGTGCTGTACGAAATCCGCGGCCCGGTGCATCAGCACGCCGCGCGCCTTGAGGCCGAAGGGCACCGCATCCTCAAGCTCAACATCGGTAACCCGGCGCCGTTCGGCTTCGAGGCCCCTGACGTGATCATGCGCGACATGATCCAGGCGCTGCCGTACGCGCAGGGGTATTCCGACTCGCAGGGCATCATGTCGGCCCGGCGTGCGGTGGTCACCCGCTACGAGCTGGTCCGCGGCTTTCCCCGATTCGATGTCGACGACGTCTACCTGGGCAACGGGGTCTCCGAGCTGATCACCATGACGTTGCAGGCGTTGCTGGACAACGGCGATCAGGTGTTGATCCCCGCTCCGGACTACCCGCTGTGGACGGCGTCGACGTCGCTGGCCGGCGGCACACCCGTGCATTACCTGTGCGACGAGACCCAAGGCTGGCAACCCGACATCGCCGACCTGGAATCCAAGATCACCGCGCGCACCAAGGCGCTGGTCGTCATCAACCCGAACAACCCCACCGGCGCGGTCTACACCCGCGAAATCCTTAGCCAGATGGTCGATGTGGCGCGCAAACATCAACTGTTGCTGCTCGCCGACGAAATCTACGACAAGATCCTCTACGACGACGCCCAGCACATCAGCCTGGCCTCGGTTGCCCCCGACATGTTGTGCCTGACCTTCAATGGCCTGTCGAAGGCATACCGGGTCGCCGGATACCGGGCCGGCTGGCTGGCGATCACCGGGCCCAAGGACCACGCCAGCAGCTTCATCGAGGGCATCAACCTGCTGGCCAATATGCGGTTGTGCCCGAATGTCCCGGCACAGCATGCGATTCAGGTCGCCCTCGGCGGCCACCAGAGCATCGAGGACCTGGTGCTACCCGGCGGCCGGCTGCTCGAGCAGCGCGACGTCGCCTGGACCAAGCTCAACGAGATTCCAGGGGTGTCGTGCGTCAAACCCGCCGGTGCGCTGTATGCGTTCCCGCGGCTGGATCCCGAGGTGTATGACATCGCCGACGACGAACAGCTCGTCCTCGACCTGCTGCTGTCGGAAAAGATCCTGGTCACCCAGGGCACCGGGTTCAACTGGCCGGCACCGGATCATCTGCGCCTGGTCACCCTGCCGTGGGCGCGCGATCTGGCGGCCGCCATCGACCGGCTGGGCAACTTCTTGGCCAGCTACCGGCAGTAACGCCGGCCGGCGGCTTCGCGAGTAAACCGGCAAAGGCGGCAACGGCGGCAACGGCGGAACCGGCCCCAGCACCGGCGCCGGCGGGGCCGGCGGGCTGGTGCCCGAACAGGACGGGCTGGCGGGGTTGCCGTAGCCGGGGCGCTACCGGCAGCAGCCCATGGAAGTTAGCGTTCCAACAATTCCAGCAGGTAGCTGCCGTATCCGGACTTGACCAGGCTGCGGGCCCGCCGCGCCAACTGCTCGTCGTCGATCCAACCCAACCGCCACGCCACCTCCTCGGGAATGCTGACCTTCAGTCCTTGGCGACGTTCCAGCGTGCGCACAAAATCGGCGGCGTCTAGCAGCGAATCGAAGGTCCCGGTGTCCAGCCACGCCGTCCCGCGGGCCAGCACCTCGACTGCCAACCGGCCCTGGTTGAGATAGACCTGGTTAACCTCGGTGATCTCGTACTCGCCGCGCGCCGATTTCTTTAAGCCCTTGGCGATCTCGATCACGTCGTTGTCGTAGAAGTACAGGCCCGGCACCGCATAGTGTGACTTCGGGGTAGCGGGTTTCTCCTCGAGCGACAAAGCCATGCCGTCGGCGCCGAATTCAACCACTCCATAGGCCGACGGGTTGGCCACCCAGTACGCGAAAATGGCTCCGCCGCTGACGGATTGGAAACGCCGCAGGCTGGTGCCCAACCCCGGGCCGTAGAAGATGTTGTCGCCCAACACCAATGCCACCGTATCGTTGCCAATGTGGTTGGCGCCGATGACGAATGCCTGCGCCAGACCGTCGGGCCGCTCCTGGGTGGCGTAGCTGATGTTGACGCCCAAGTGCGCCCCGTCACCAAGCAGGCGGTGAAAGCCGGGTGCGTCGTGGGGGGTGGTGATCAGCTGAATGTCGCGGATGCCGGCCATCATCAGGGTGGTCAGCGGGTAGTAGATCATGGGTTTGTCGTAGACCGGCAGCAGCTGCTTGCTGATGCCCATGGTGATCGGGTACAGCCGGGTGCCCGAACCGCCGGCCAAGATGATCCCGCGCATGACTGGCTCCTCAAACGTCAATCGACCGCGTCGGCCTCGGTCAGCTCGGTGGCCGCCAACGCCGACGCCAAGTCCTGATGACGGAACACCGCGGTGACGTGATCGCGGACCACCCGGAACGCCGACGCGCTTGTCGTGACGGCGCCGGGATCGTCGCGGTCGGTGATCTTCTGTTCGGCGACCACGACGCCGTCGTGCACGAACATCCGGCCGAGCTCGGCCGTCGTCGTGAGCGCGGCTGCCCACCTGCGTAGCGCCTCATGCCCCTGCACGGCTCCGCGCGCGTCGCCGATGTCGATGTCCTCACTGGACAACGCCACCAGGGTCTCGATGTCGGCGGTATGGAGGGCGTCGTGCCAGGCCAGCACGGTAGCGATCTCCGATGTGGTCATGGTGTGCAAATTACCGTGTGCGGCGGCTAGAGCGGGGTCCGGTCCAGCCATGTGTTCCAGACGGCCACGTCACCAAGCAACTCGATCCCGGTGTCGGCGACCGGGACTCGGCGCACCATCGCCAGCAGCAGCTCGGTGGCGCCGCCACGCAGCGCCACGGTGCCCTTACCGTGCCGGTGCGACCAGGTGATCCCGCCGTCATCGACACCGATCGTCCATTCGCCCGATTCGCCGAGCCCGGGATCGGTGGCGTGCAGGTGCAGGGTGTCGTCGCCTTCCAGCGGTAGGGCCGCACCGTCGCGGCCGGCCTGGATCACGATGCGTTCCAGGAATTCGCTGATCCCGTCGGCCGCCACGTCCGGTTGCAGCGTGAATTCGCTCCCGACGGTGATCGCGGCGTCGGCGCGGTGCACCGCCGCCTCGTGCAACCGGCGCCGGATCCACCAGCCAGCCGGTCGCCGCCCGAGGAACGTCCACACCGGCGTGTCCGCACCCGTCCGCGCGACGGCGTCGACCAGCCGCTGCGCCCCGTCGCGCAACCAGGAGATCGCGTCGTCGGGATCCGGTGGCGGCTTGCCCCCTTCGACGCCGCGGGGATCGAGGAAATGGTCCAGCCGATCACGCACGATCTGGGCCGCCCAGCGGTCCCCACGGCCGACGTGGCGAAACAGTTGCCCAAGGCTCCAGCCCGGACAGGTCGGTACCGGCGTGGATTGATCGGCGGTGCGGATCAGCTCCCCAAACGCTCTGGTCTGCTCAAGGTATGCCGACGCGTGGTCCACTTTGGCGAGGTTACCCGCGGCCGCCAGCGGCGATGCCTGAATGTGCGGATATCACCCAGAGACGGAGGCCTGCGCAACCGTCGCCGTCGTCGGGACACGCACCCTGCTGGGCGTCCGTACGTACACGAACCAGGTAACCACCGCGCACAACACGTAGAAGCCCAGGAACACCCAGAACGCTGCCGTCGCGGACTTGGCGGCCGACAGATACGACGCCCGCAGCGCGACGTTGATGCCGACGCCGCCGAGCGCGCCGATGGCCCCGGCGATACCGATCAGCGCACCCGACATCCGGCGCGACCAGTCGGCCTTCTCGGCCCGGCTCAAACCGTCCATGCTCTGCGCCTTGGCGTCGAAGATTGACGGGATCATCTTGTACACCGACCCGTTGCCGATTCCCGACAGGATGAACAGTGCGACGAACCCGACCACGTAGGCGGCCAAAATGCCGCCCGATAGGCCGCGATGCCCGGCGTCGGCCATCTCACCGAACACCACCAGCCAGCCGGCGGCGGCGATCATCGCGGCGAACGCGTACAGCGTCACCTTGCTGCCGCCGATGCGGTCGGACAGCCAACCGCCCGGCGGCCGCGCGATCGAGCCCACCAGTGGCCCGACGAACGCGATCTGGGCGGCGTGCAGGGCCGCCTGCGCCGTCATCGCCGGGGTCACCTTGGCGCCGTGGCTGAGGTTGGCGAGAAAGCTGATCTGCAGCACCTGGCCGAACGCGAACGAATAGCCGATGAACGACCCGAACGTGCCGATGTACAACAGCGCGATCAGCCACGAGTCGCGGTATTTCATCACGTCGATCATCGATCGGGCATCGGTGCGCTGGTTGGTCAGGTTGTCCATGAACAGCGCGGCGGCGACCGCGGCGATCACCAGCAGCACCAGGTATACCGCGCACACCCAGTGCGGGGAACGGTTGCCCACCGCGGCGATCACCAGCAGCCCGATGATCTGGACGGTCGCGACGCCGATGTTGCCGCCGCCGGCGTTCAGGCCCAGCGCCCACCCCTTGAGGCGCTGCGGATAGAACGCGTTGATGTTGGTCATCGACGACGCGAAGTTGCCCCCGCCCAACCCCGCGATGGCCGCCACGATCATGAATGTCGTGTACGACGTGCCGGGGTGGGCCATGCAATACAGCGTCAACACCGTGGGGATCACCAGCACCAGCGCGGAAAAGATGGTCCAGTTGCGACCGCCGAACCTCGCCACCGCGAACGTGTAGGGCAGCCGCAGCACCGACCCGACCAGCGCGGGCATCGCGACGAGGAAGAACTTTCCGGCGGCGTCGATGTGATAGACGTTCTGCGGCATGAACAGGACCATCACCGACCAGATCGACCAGACGGAGAACCCGACGTGCTCAACGAAGATGGACCAGATCAGGTTGCGGCGCGCGATCTTCGCGCCGCCGTTGTTCCAGGCGTCGACGTCTTCGACATCCCAGTCATCGATGGTGTGGTTGCGCACCTGTATTGGCATGCCATCACCGTAGAAAAGTGTTATTGCCGCGACGCTTCCCGCGATGACCGGCGCGCTACAACCTGCTCACCAGCCAGCAGTTGGGGGGGTGAGGTCGGAAAGTCACACCCAGCGGCTGCGCGCGGGCGGCGCTTCGGGCGCCACCCAGGCCTTCGCGTAGCGGTTGCCCGAAGTCTTCTTCGGGTCTTGGCTGCGGTAGACCAGGTACGGGCGCACCAGGTATCCGACCGGCGCGCTGAACATGTGCACCAACCGGGTGTACGGCCAGATAGCAAGTAGCGCAAGGACAATCAGCGCATGCAGCTGAAATGTCCACGGTGTGTGGGCCATCAGCTCCGCCGCCGGATGCAGCGAAAACAGGCTGCGGAACCACGGCGACACGGTGTCGCGGTAGTTGTAGCTGGCGAACACGTTGGTCAGGGTGTTGAGCATCCCGGTCGCCAGCGCGGCCACCAGCAGCAGGTACATCAGCTGGTCGCTACGGGTCGTCGCCCTGCGCACCGCGGACACCGTGATCCGCCGGTACAGCAGGATTCCCAGCCCGGCCACGACGGCGAACCCGGCCAGCGAGCCCATGGTCACGGCCATCAGATGGTAAGCGGGCTCGGAGATTCCGACCGCCGCCGTCCATGATTGCGGAACGAGCAGACCGACGACGTGGCCGCCGAACACGCCGAGCAGGCCGAAGTGAAACAGCGGGCTGCCCAGCTGCAGCAGCCGGCTCTCGTAGATCTGTGACGACCGGGTGGTCCAGCCGAACTGATCGGTGCGGTAACGCCAGATATGGCCCAGCACAAACGATGTGAACGCGACGTAGGGCGCGGCCATCCACAGCAGGCTGGTCACCGACGACCTCCGGCCGTGAGCGGATCCATCGCGAACGGTTCCAGTCCGACGTCCTCGCCCGGCGGGCCCTGGGCGGCCAGCTCGGCGATGCGACGGTGGTCGGCGCTGCTGATCGGCGGCAGCGTCGCCAGCACGGCGGCCACCACAATGGCATACGGCGAGCCGCCCTGGGCCAGCGACCGTCTCAACAACTCGAGCACCGGGACATGCTCGCCGAGTAACCGCTCCCCCCGCCCCGGGTCGATGGTGGCGGCGAACTCGAGAACCAGCGGCAGGTAATCGGGTAGCTCGCCATCGTCGAGCTGCAGTCCGGCCTGGCGATAGGCGTGTTTGAACCGCAGCAGCGCCATGCCACGCTTGCGGGTGTCGCCGTAGGCGTAGTACGTCAGGTGCAGGGTCGCACTGCGACGCATGTCGAACGTCTCAACGTAGCGCGCGGCCAGCCGCAGCGGGTCCGCATCGCCGAACTCACCCAGGAACTCCAGCAGCGGCCCGCCCACGGATGCGGGCAGTTCCCTTGCCGCGGTGGCCAGTTGATCGGTCAGCGCGAGCAGCTGCGCGCCGGGGTAGTCCAGCAGCAGCGCCGCGATGCGCCACACCAGTCGTTGGTCGCGCTCGGCCAGACCGGCACGCTCACCGGCGCGCCCGCGGGTCAGCGTCAGCATCTTCATGTGGTCGGCACCAGCCCGTCGGTGCTCTTGCCGTCCCAGTTGAGCAGGTTGACCCGGACCGGCTTGTCCCGTGCGGCGGCGCCGTCGCCGTTGGTGAGGTGAAACTTGCTGACCACGGCGTCGAAGGCCGTCATCCCCGGCCCGCCGTCGCCGTCCAGGCTGCATCCGGTGGCCAGCGCGTCCAGCCGGTGCGCGTCCGCGCCTGCGCCGCTGGGGATCACGTAACGGTCGTGGTATTTGGCGATCGCCAGCAGCCGATACATCGCTTCGATCTCGTCGCCGCTCAGCCGCACCGAGGCCGGGATCGTGTCGTCGAACTCCTCGCCCAGGTTGGCCGCGCGCATGTACGAGCGCATCGCCGCAAGCCGTTGCAGCGCAAGGCGAACCGGGCCGACATCACCGGCGGTGAACAGCTCGGCCAGATACTCGACCGGGACGCGAAGGGCGTCGATGGCGCCGAACAGGTTGTTGGAGTTCTCGCCGTCGTGACCGGTTTCGGTGAGGATGTCGACGACCGGGGACAGCGGCGGGATGTACCAGACCATCGGCAGCGTGCGGTATTCCGGGTGCAGCGGCAACGCCAGCTGGTAGTCGACGATGAGCCGGTACACCGGCGAGTGCTGCGCGGCCTCGATCCATTCGCCCGAGATCCCGGCGCGCTCGGCCTCCGCGACCACCCGCGGATCGTGGGGGTTCAAGAACACGCCCAGCTGCGCCGGATACAGGTCCCTTTCGTTGGGCACGGAGGCTGCGGCCGCGACGGCGTCGGCGTCGTAAAGCAGCACCCCGATGTAGCGCAACCGGCCGACGCAGGTCTCCGAGCACACGGTCGGCATGCCCACCTCGACGCGCGGGTAGCAGAACGTGCACTTCTCGGCCTTGCCGGTCTTATGGTTGAAGTAGATCTTCTTGTACGGGCAGCCGGTGACGCACTGCCGCCAGCCGCGGCAGCGGTCCTGATCGACCAGCACGATGCCGTCCTCGCTGCGCTTGTAGATCGCGCCGGACGGGCACGACGCCGCACACGAGGGATTGAGGCAGTGCTCGCAGATGCGCGGCAGGTAGAACATGAAGGCCTGCTCGAATTCCAGCTTGACCTTGTCAGACACCTTGGCCAGCAACGGATCCCGGCCCACCTGCTCGGGCCCGCCACCGAGGTCGTCGTCCCAGTTGGCGCCCCAGGTCACCTTGGTGTCTTCGCCGGTGATGAGGGACTTGGGGCGGGCCACCGGCGTGGTGTCCATCGCCGGCGCCGACAGCAGGCTCTCGTAGTCGTAGGTCCACGGGTCGTAGTAGTCCGACACCGTGGGCAGGTGCGGGTTGGCGAAGATGTTGACCAGCCGGCGTAGCCGCGATCCGGACCGCAGCGTCAGCTTGCCGCGCTTGTTGAGCGTCCAGCCGCCCTTCCATTTTTCCTGGTCTTGGTATTGGCGCGGATACCCTTGGCCGGGACGGGTTTCCACGTTGTTGAACCAGGCGTACTCCACGCCGGCGCGGTTGGTCCAGGCTTGTTTGCAGGTGACGCTGCAGGTGTGGCAGCCGATGCACTTGTCGAGGTTCATCACCATCGCCAGCTGAGCCATGACCTTCATCGTCAGTACTCCACTTCTTGTGAGCGCCGCCGGATCGTGGTGACCTCGTCGCGCTGGTTTCCGGTGGGACCGTGGTAGTTCAGCGCGAACGACTGCTGAGCGTAGCCTCCGATCAGGTGTGACGGCTTGATCATGATCCGGGTCAGCGCGTTGTGGATGCCGCCGCGCTTGCCGGTCTTCTCGGTGCGGGGTACGTCCACCGCCTTGTCCTGGGCGTGGTACATGAACACCAGGCCCTCGGGCATTCGGTGGCTGACGATCGCGCGTGCGTTCACCACACCGTTGCGGTTGGTGCACTCGATCCAGTCGTTGTCCTTGACGCCGATCTTCGCCGCGTCGACGTCCGACATCCAAATCGCCTGCCCGCCACGGGAAAGCGTGAGCATGTACAGGTTGTCCTGGTATGCCGAATGGATGGACCACTTGGAGTGCGGCGTCAAATACCGCACCGTGATCCCACCGCTGGTGTCCCCGACCGCCGGCTCGTCGAACAGCGCCGTCATGTCCAGCGGCGGACGGAAGATCGGCAGCTGCTCCCCCAGTTCGGCCATCCAGTCGTGATCGAGGTAGAAGTGCTGGCGACCCGTCAGCGTGTGCCAGGGCTTGAGGCGTTCGGTGTTGATCGTGAACGGCGAGTACCGCCGGCCCCCGGTCTCCGACCCGGACCATTCCGGTGAGGTGTTCACCGGCACCGGCCGGGATTGGGTGTCGGCGAAGCTGATCCGCCGCCCTTCGCTCTCCTTCGCGAGGTCGGCGAGCGGGACGCCGGTGCGGCGCTGCAGCGCCTCGAACCCCTCGACCGCCAGGCGCCCATTCGTCGTCCCGGACAACGCCAGGATCGCCTCGGCGGCGTGGGTGTCCTTGGCCAGTGACGGCCGTCCCACCGCCACCCCGCTGACCACCGCACCGTTGACGCCGCGCAGGTATTCCACCTCCGCGTCGGGATGCGTGGTGACTCCCTTGACGGTGAGGCCGACCGTCTCGACCATCGGCCCCAGCGCCGCCATCTTCTCGGCTATCGCCGCGTAGTCCCGTTCGACCACCACCAGCCGCGGCATCGTCTTGCCCGGAATCGGTTCGCACTCACCGGCTTTCCAATCCTGCACCCGCCCGCCGGGCTGCGCGGTGGCGTCGGCGCTGTCATGCTGCAGCGGGACGGCGACGATGTCTTTGCGCGTGCCGAGGTGTTTTTCGGCGAGCCAGGAAAACCCGCGCGCGATCCGGTGGAAGGCCTCGAAGTCGGTCTTGGTCTCCCACGGCGGGGAGATCGCCGGTGAGAAGGCGTGCACGAACGGGTGCATGTCGGTGCTGGACAGGTCATGCTTCTCATACCAGGTGGCGGCCGGCAGCACGACGTCGGAGAACAGCGTGGTGCTGGTGTTGCGGAAGTCCAGCGACAACAGCAGGTCCAGCTTGCCCACCGGCGCCTCGGCGCGCCAGCGCACCTCTTGCGGGCGCACCGCATCCCGCTCACGCGCGGCGACGTTGGAATCGGTGCCCAGCAGGTGTTTCAGGAAGTACTCGTTGCCCTTGGCCGACGAGCCCAGCAGGTTGGACCGCCACACCGTCAGGCAGCGCGGAAAGTTCTCCGGCGCGTCCGGGTCCTCGCAGGCGAACTGCAGGTGGCCCGACTTCAGGCCGTCCACAACGTGTTGCGACGGGTCCTTGCCCAGCCGGATGGCCTCGTCGGCCAGGTCGAGCGGGTTGCGATTGAACGTCGGGTAACTCGGCATCCATCCCAGCCGGCTGGCCAACGCGATGTTGTCCGCCGCGGTGCGGCCGGCGAATTTGCCCTCGGCCAGCGGTGAGGCCATCACCTCCGAGGTGAACCGGTCGTAGCGCCACTGGTCGGTCGACAGATACCAGAACACCGTGCCCTGCATCTGCCGCGGCGGCCGTTGCCAATCCAACCCGAAAGCCAGTGTCGACCACCCCGTTACCGGTCGGCATTTCTCCTGGCCAACGTAGTGCGCCCAGCCGCCGCCGTTGACGCCCTGGCAGCCGGTGAGCATCACCAGGGTGAGGAAGGACCGATAGATCTGGTCGGAGTGAAACCAGTGGTTGGTTCCGGCGCCCATCAGAATCATCGACCGGCCACGCGATCGGCGTGCGTTGTCGGCGAATTCGCGCGCGATCCGGGCGGCCGCCGCGGCCGGCACGCCGGTGATCGGCTCCTGCCACGCCGGGGTATACGGTGCCGCCGCATCGTCGTAGCTGGTGGGCCAGTCGCCCGGCAGGCCGTCCCGGTACACCCCGTACTGCGCGAGCAACAGGTCGAACACCGTTGTGACCCGTTGTCCGGCTATGGTTTTGGTAGGTACGCCGCGGGTCAGCACACCCGGACGCTCGCCGTCGAACCGGGGCAGTTGCACCGCGGTCAGCTCGCCGTGCGCGCCGTAGAGGGTGAGCAGCGGGTCCACGCCTTGCAGGTCGAGGTTCCACTTGCCCTCGCCGGACGCGGTGAACCGGTGTCCGAGTGAGCCGTTCGGCACCACCGGGTTTCCCGCCGCGTCGAGCAGCACCGTCTTGGACGAGCTGCCTTCGGCGGTGTCGCCGAGATCGGCCGCGGTCAGGAACTTCCCGGGCAGCCAGGCGCCGTCGCGCTCGGCTAGGGTCACCAGGAACGGCAGATCCGTGTACTTCTTGACGTAGTCGCAGAAGTAGGGCGTCGTCGTCTCGACGAAGAACTCCTTGAGGATCACGTGCCCCATCGACATCGCCAGCGCGGCATCGGTACCCGGGCGCGCCGGCAGCCATTCGTCGGCGAACTTGGTGTTGTCGGCGTAGTCGGGGGAGACCACGACCACCTTCTGGCCGCGATAGCGCGCCTCGGTCATGTAGTGCGCATCGGGTGTCCGGGTGACCGGAACGTTGGAGCCCCACATGATCAGGTACCCGGCGTCGAACCAGTCGGCGGACTCGGGCACATCGGTCTGGTCGCCGAACACCTGCGGCGAGGCCACCGGAAGGTCGGCGTACCAGTCGTAAAACGACAGCATCGACCCGCCGAGCAGCGAAATGAACCGTGCCCCAACGGCATGACTGACCATCGACATCGCCGGTATCGGTGAGAATCCGGCCACCCGGTCGGGGCCGTAGCGTTTGATGGTGTGCACGTGCGCCGCCGCCGCGATCTCGGCGGCCTCCCACCACTCGACCCGAACAAACCCGCCCTTGCCGCGCGCGGCCTTGTAGCGTGCCGACTTCACCGGATCATCGACGACGTCCGCCCAGGCGAGCACCGGGTCGTGCAGTCGCTCCTTGGCCTCGCGGTAGTAGCGCAGCAGGACACCGCGAACGTACGGATAGCGCACGCGCGCAGGCGAATACGTGTACCAGGAGAACGACGCTCCGCGAGGGCAGCCGCGGGGCTCGTACTCCGGCTTGTCGGCGCCGACCGACGGGTAGTCGGTCTGCTGGGACTCCCAGGTGATGACGCCGTCCTTGACGTAGATCTTCCACGAACACGACCCGGTGCAGTTGACCCCGTGCGTGGAGCGCACCACCTTGTCATGCGCCCACCGTTCGCGGTAGAAGTCGTCGGCTGAGCGGCCGCCGATCTTGTGCAGCGCGCGATGATCCGGGGAGATTTCGCCGCGATGGAAATATTTGCTGAGTCCGAGCAGGGCGTCGGCTGCGCTCTGGCGATTCTGGTTCAGATCAACCAACGCGCCTCCTCTCGAACAACGGCCATCGCCCGGTCATTTACTGAGGGTAAGGGAGGTTTTTGGGCTGTCCAAAATGACGCACCCGCTCTTGTGGGCGACTGTGCGATTGCTTTAACACCACGGTCACATTGCGGCGCGCGCAGCACGCGGCGATGTTGCCACGGGCCACGAAAACGCGCTGCTAAGAGGCACCGACCGGTGGACCACGACAACAACCCGCGGCTCGGGCGTCACAATGCCGAATTCAGTATTTTTCGTGGCGTTTACATGCGCGTGGTGGGTCGCGGTATGTCCGGCGTCGGCGGGCCGGTCAGCGGGGAAGCTTCCATTTCGACGCACGCGATCCCGCGTGTCTCGGCGCCTCTGATTGCCAGTGCGGTGTCAGAAATCGGCTTCATGTTGCTGGCTGTCCTGGTTACGATCCTGACCCCGCGTTGCCAGACGGGGCACCTAACTCCTGCAGTCACTGAATTTACCTGCGGAACATCGGATTTACCCTGGTACGAGGTGGCACGCGGCGATCAACCGTGATAGTATTCGAACATGCATTCGAGTAGCCGGGAGGAGATCGTCGAGGTGTTCGACGCCCTCGACGCCGCCCTTCACCGGGCGCTGGACCTATCCATCGACGTGTTGACCACCCCCGAATGCCTGACCATGCTGGAACGCTGCGAAACGCTGCGCCGCCGCCTACCCGCCGTCGAGCACCCGTTCATCAACAAGCTCGCCGACCAGGCCGACCCGAGCGAACTGGGCGGCAAGCTGGCGTTCGCGCTGGCCGAGCGGCTGCGCATCACCCGCGGCGAAGCAGCCCGGCGCATCGGCGAGGCCGCCGATCTGGGGCCGCGGCGCGCGCTGACCGGAGAGGTGTTGCCGCCGCTGTTGACGGCCACCGCCGAAGCCCAACGCGCCGGGCGTCTCGGCACGCAACACGTGCAGATCATTCGCTCCTTCCTGCACCAGCTGCCCAGCGGGGTGGATCTGCCCACCCGGGACAAGGCCGAAGCCGAACTGGCCGGCCTGGGTGGCCGGTTTCGGCCCGATCAGCTGCACAAGCTGGCCGCCAAACTCGCCGACTGCCTCAACCCCGACGGCAATTTCACCGACACCGACCGGGCCCGCCGCCGCGGCATCGTGATCGGCAAGCAGGGCGCCGACGGCATGTCGGCGATCACCGGCTACCTGACCCCCGAAGCCCGCGCCACCCTCGATGCCGTGCTGGCCAAACTGGGCGCCCCCGGCATGGCCAACCCCGCCGACCCCACCCCCTGCCTCAGCGGCACCCCGTCACAGGCCGCCATCGACGCCGACACCCGCAGCGCCGCCCACAGAAACCACGACGCGCTGCAGGCGGCGCTACGTGCCCTGCTGTGCTCGGGGGAGCTGGGCCGCCACAACGGGCTGCCGGCCTCGATCATCGTGTCCACCAGCCTGGCCGAGTTGGAAGCCCGCGCCGGACACGCGCTCACCGGTGGGGGCAGCCTGCTGCCGATGAGTGAGGTGATCCGGCTGGCCGCCCACGCCCACCACTACCTGCGCATCTTCGACCACGGCCGCGAGCTGGCGCTCTATCACACCAAGCGGCTGGCCTCCCCTGCCCAGCGAATCGTGTTGTACGCCAAGGATCGCGGCTGCTCGTTTCCCAATTGCGATGTGCCCGGCTACCTCACCGAAGTGCACCATGTGACCGATTATTCCCAGTGCCGAGAGACCGACATCAACGACCTGACCCAAGCCTGCGGCCCCCACCACCAACTGGCCACCACCGGCGGATGGGCCACCCGCAAACGCCGCGACGGCACCACCGAGTGGCTTCCCCCCGCCCACCTCGACCACGGACAACCCAGAACCAACGCCTACTTTCACCCCGAGAAGCTCCTGCACAACGACGACGACGAGGACGACCCGTGAGAGCCGGCAAACGGCGATAACCGTTGGCGTACCCAGCGGTTCGCCGGGCCGGTGCGTGGCACCTGTACCACCCGGGCCGATTTCGCAGGTGACCTCATGCCTGTGCTGTCACCAAAGTGTCTGGCGCCCATGGGTTTTGTCGATGTCTCAGGGAGCCCCGAACGCGAAGTCGTTTCGTTGTAGTGCAACGAGCGGATGGTCATCGATCATTCGCGACGGGTCATCGGTTCCAGCGGTCAAGCCAGGCCCGTTCCTGTGCCACCTTCTCGTCGTGGAACGCCCGTGAGGGCGGGTACAACGTCACCGACGGCGCGGGCGCGTGCAGGAAGTTGCCTTCGCCCTTGGCGGCCTGGTGATCGCCGGTCTCGACGTAACAGGCGCCCCACCCGGTGAAAAAGCGCTCGGGTGCGTCATAGCCGAGCTGGCGAGCGACGCGATGGGCGACGACTTCGGCCTGGGCTTCGGCGAACACCGCCGCCTTGGGCAGCGGTTTGCCGTTCGGCAGGGTGAGCACGGTGGCGTCACCGATGGCCCACACGTTGTCGACCCCGGTGGACAGGGTCTGCGGGTTCACCGGGATCCACCCGGCCTCGCCCAGGCCGGCCGACCGGGCCGCGGCCGACGGCGCGTGCGGCGGAACCACCGCGAGAAGGTCGAACGGCTCGGCGGTGCCGTCGCCGAAGTGCAGCGTCGTTTCGGCGGCATCGACGCGGGCGATGGTCTTGCGCGGATGAAAACCGATCCCACGATCCTTGAGCAGGGCAACCAAGGCCTCGCCGACCTCGGGTCCGGCGACCGGCATCGGCAGTGGGTCGGGCGTGAAGGTGTCGATCCGCACGGTTTCGCTGTCGAAGCGGTCGCCGAGTTGGGCAGCCAGCAGGAACGCCGCCTCGTACGGCGCGGCGGGGCACTTGAATGGCACCCCGGCGATGAGCACGGCGATCCGGCCGCGGTCCAGTTCGTCGACCTTCGCGCGCAGCCCCGTCGCGCCATCGAGCGTGTAGAACTGGCCGGCGACGCCGGCATCGAGCGCCTCCGAAAGGCCGGGAACCGCGGCGGTGTCCAGCGTCGCGCCCAAGGCGATCACCAACGCGTCGTAGCCGATCACGCCCGCATCGGTGTGCACCGCCTGGGCCGGGATGTCGATGTGGCCCACGGTCGCAGTGACCAGCTCGACACCGGGCAGCGAGGCCGCCGTGGCGCGCACCCGGACTTCGTCGGGCTGACGCCAGCCCCGCAGCACCCACAGCAGCGACAACCCCAGTGTCCCGTCGAAGCCTTTGTCCACCAAGACGATCCGGATCTCGGGTGGCAGCAGTTGGCGGAGGGTGTCAGCGGTGGTGAGGCCGCCGACACCAGCGCCCAGGATGAGAACTGCCTTGCTCATGAACCTGACTCCTCTGCGCTCGACATGGCTTTCCGGTCGATCGGCCCATGCGGTCTGCTCGACCGGTTCGGTCGCCGACGTGATGATGGGCCGTCCGCTTAACAGTATTCTATGGATAATTGGAACATTAGCCCGAGTGGGGGGCGCGCGCAAGACCGTGCCTTTGATATTGACTGACTGAGTCGGTCAATTATGATGGGGACCGTGCCCCGAACGATTCCGGCGGACCGATTTTCCGCGATCGTCGCCGCGTCGGCCCGGGTGTTCATCACCCACGGCTACCAGCGCACGCAGGTGCAGGACGTGGCGGACGCCCTCGCTCTGGCCAAGGGCACGCTGTACGGCTACGCCCAGGGTAAGGCCGCGCTCTTCGCCGCGGCGGTGCGTTACGGCGACGCTCATGAACCCCTGCCGCCACCGTCGGATCTCCCGGTGGCCGCACCTCACGACGGGGAGATCGCGGCGTTGGTGTCGGATCGCCTGGCCGGCGAGGTCGCCGATATGAGGCTCACACTGGCGCTGCACGAGGCGTTGCCGCCCGATACCACGCCTGCGAGCGCACGGGCGGAGCTGGCCGGGATCGTGACGGACCTTTACCGTCGCCTCGCCCGGCACCGGATCGCGCTCAAACTGGTCGACCGATGCGCCCCCGAGCTACCCGACCTGGCGCAGGTGTGGTTCGGCACCGGCCGAGACGTCCAGGTCAATGCGGTCCAGACATACCTACTGCGCCGCCAACGCGCCGGGCAGCTGCGCCTGCCAGGGCCAGCGCCGGTGGTCGCACGGACGATCGTCGAGCTCTGCGCGTTGTGGGCCGTGCACCGTCACTTCGACCCATGGCCCGAGCCCGCGTCCACCGCGCGGCCCGGCGAAAACGACGATGCGGTCGCCGCGACCCTCGCCGAGTTTGTCGTTCGAGCCACTGCGACAGCAGATGTGAACTAGCACCCGTAGATTCGGAGGTCGTTTATGCCCGTCACCGCTGCCGCCCGCCGTTACCTGTCGAGTCAGGCCGCCAGGCCAAGGGGCGCATTCGGTCGCCTGTTGGGGCGGATCTGGCGAACGGAGACCGCCGGAGTCAACCGCGTGGCCCTCGAACTTCTGGCGCCGGCACCGGGCGAGCGCATCTGCGAGATCGGCTTTGGCCCCGGCCGAACCCTTGGGCTGCTGGCTGGAGCCGGCGCCGAGGTCATCGGTGTCGAGGTGTCGGCGACCATGCTGGCAGTCGCCGCGCGCTACAACGCGAAATCCATTGCCGCCGGCCTGATCTCGCTCCGTCGTGGCGATGGAATTCGGCTGCCGATTGCCGACCACAGCCTTGACAAGGTCCTGAGCGTGCACAACTTCTATTTCTGGCCGGATCCCCGGACCAGCCTGCACGACATCGCCCGGGCATTGCGGCCAGGCGGTCGACTCGTCCTGACATCCCTATCCGATGACAGACCGCTCGCCGCGCGTTTCGACCCCGCGATCTATCGCCTACCGACCACCGGCGAGACCACGGCGTGGCTTCGCGCTGCGGGCTTCATCGACGTCTGCATCACACGCAGGTCGGCGTGTGAGTCCACCGTGTGGTTCACGGCGACCGCGACATGAATGCGCCAATGTCAGCCAGCGCTTGATTCAAACCGTTCAGGATCCTCGCCGGTTTATCAGAAGTTGACATTTGGCAGGTTGATCGGCGGCACATTCACCGGCGGCACGTTGACATCGGGCACGTTGACCGGCGGCACATTCACCGGCGGCACGTTCACATCGGGCACGTTGACCGGCGGCACATTCACCGGCGGCACGTTCACATCGGGCACGTTGACCGGCGGCACATTCACCGGCGGCACGTTCACATCGGGCACGTTGACCGGCGGCACATTCACCGGCGGCACATTGACATCCGGCAACGGCGGCGGCGGGATAACCGGCCAATCCGCGGCCGCCACGCCTACTCCGGGCCCGACCGCGCTCAAGAAGCCGATGCCACCGGCCACCATTGCATGGCTGACCAGCCGCTTCAGGTTCATCGCATACCCCCTCGTTAGCTTTGATGCCCATCTAGGGACTACCCGTTGCCCGCAGCGTTAAACAGGCCGCAGCGACCCCACCGTCGACACCGCGGCGGGGCTGGCGTCGCCTGCTGAACCGTTTCAGGGCGACGCGACGACTGCGCCGATGTCGGCCAGCGCTTGAAGGACCTCGGCCGATCGCGGGGTGGCGGATGGGTCGGCGATCCACTGGATCATGAGGCCATCGATGACGGCCATCAGCACCGAGACAATGGTCGGCAGGCTTTCGGGTGGTTCCACCTCGGTGCCTTCGAGAGCGGCCCGGGCCAGCTCGACTGAATGTTGCCGCACATCGGCGTATCCGGCGGCGAGGCGTTCCCGCAGCACCTCCGAGCGCAGCGCCGGCGCGTACGATTCGACGCACGCGTAGACGGCGGGACGGATCTCTTCGAACGAATCAATGGTGGCCTCCAGAACGGCCCGGATCCGTCCGTACCCACCGGCGGCTGCGGACCGGTCGAATGCCTCCTGGACGCGGCGGTTCCAGGTGGAAAAGCACCGGCCGAGCGCGTCGTCGAGCAGCGCCTCCTTGCTCCCGAAGTGGTAGTTGATCGATGCGACGTTCACCCCTGCGGCGCGCGCGATGTCGCGCGAGCTGGTGTTGCCGTAACCGCGGTCCCGCAGGCACGCCAGAGCGCCGTCCAGCAGTTTCTCGCGGTTTGTGCGTGGTTGTTGCACAGCTGCATCCTAGCGTGATAAACAATCGTTTACATCAAACATTTGTTTATCACGAAGGAGCGACCGTGGCAAACGAGGTTGTCCGCTTCATCGGAGTGTTCAACGGCGACGGCGGCCTGTGGGGCGAGCTGGCGTATTTGTTCGGCAAGCTGCGCGGGACGACGTCGTGCGCATTGTGTGATATCACCCACCGGGGATGGCGGGGCAACCCCGAATGGCAGCACCTGACGTGCGCTCTGGGAGTGCCGTTCGACCTGGTGCACCGCAATGAGCGTTCGCCCGACGTGGCGCGGCTGACCGCTGACCGGACTCCAGCGGTGGTGGCGCAGACACATGGTGGGCACCACGTCGTCATGGGCCCCGAGGATTTCGCAGGGGTCTCCGGGGACGCTCAGGAATTTATCCGTGCGCTGCGCCGGGGGTGCATCAACCACGATGTGGCGTGGCCGGGGGTGCAGGCACCGGAATTCGGCGAGGCGACGCGGTGACGGCCACCTTGCCACCCGGGCCGCGGCTACCCCGCTATGTGCAAAGCGTGCTGTACCTCAAGTTCCGAGAATGGTTCCTGCCGGCCATGCACCGCCGGTACGGGGATGTGTTCTCGCTGCGGGTGCCCCCCTATGCCGACAACCTTGTGGTCTATACCCGCCCCGAACACATCAAAGAGATCTTCGCGGCCGACCCGAGGACGCTGCACGCCGGCGAAGGCAACCAGATCCTTGGGTTTGTGATGGGTGAGCACTCCGTGCTGATGACTGACGAAGCCGAACATTCCCGGATCCGGTCACTGCTGATGCCGGCATTCACCCGGGCCGCGCTGCGCGGATACCGCGACATGATCGAATCCGTTGCGCGGGAGCACATCGCGCGCTGGCCGGTCGGCGCCAACGTCACTGCCCTTGACTGCATGAACGCGCTCACCCTGGACGTCATCCTGCGCGTCGTTTTCGGTGTCACCGACCCAAAGGTCAAGGCGGAGTTGACCAGTCGTCTGCAAGACATCATCAACATCCATCCCATGATCCTGGCCGGGCTTCCGTATCCGGTCCTCAAACACGTGAACCCATGGAAGCGTTTCTTCGACAACCAACACCGGATCGACGACATTCTCTATCACGAAATTGCCTCACGCCGAGCCATTTCCGATCTTGCGGCCCGTGCCGACGTGTTGTCCAGACTCCTGCAAACCAGGGACACGTCCACGACCGCGTTGACCGATGCCGAACTTCGCGACCAGCTCATCACCCTCCTGCTGGCCGGCCATGAGACAACCGCCGCGGCGTTGTCCTGGACGCTGTGGGAACTCGCCCAGGCCCCCGATATCCAAGGCCAGGTCGTCTCGGCAGCCGTCGACGGTGACGACGCATTCCTGGAGGCGGTCCTGAAAGAAGGGATGCGCAGGCACACGGTGATCGCTTCCACGGCTCGAAAGCTCACCACCCCCACCGAGATCGGCGGCTGGCGGCTGCCAGCCGGGACGGTGGTCAACACGTCGATCCTGCTAGCCCATGCCAACGAGGAAGCGCACCCCAACCCCACAGAGTTTCGTCCAAGCCGGTTCCTCGACGGCAGCGTGGCACCAAACACGTGGCTCCCCTTTGGTGGCGGCGTGCGCCGGTGCCTCGGCGTCGGGTTCGCACTCACCGAGGGTGTCGTCATCCTGCGCGAGATTTTCCGCCGATTCACCATCACCGCCGCCGGACCGAACAGCCGCGAGACCCCGCTGGTCCGCAACATCACCACCGTCCCCAAACATGGCGCGCAGCTACGGCTTACCCCACAGTGCGACCGGGCAACGGTCTAGCGACTCGCTGGCTTGGTGGCGGTGACCCGCCATAGCCGCCGGGGCAGCTCACCTTCTTCGAAGTCGTGCACATCTTCGAGTATCCAGCCCGCGGCTAGGCTCTCCACCAGCTCGCGGGAGAAGAAGTGCACCGCGAACCCTCCGCACTCGAAGATGTTGTCGCCGTGGGCCCGTCCCGCTCCGTAGTGCGCATCGCCGGTATGCCGAACGGTGTAGATGAACTTGCCGCCCGGCTTCAACACCCGGCGGACCTCGTCGACGAGCGAGTGGATCTCGTTGGTGGACAAGGCCATACATAAAGCCATGTGGGCGAAGGCGCCGTCCATCGAGCCGGTCCGCACGGGCAGGGGCGCACGCAAGTCGTGGACGATTGTCCGCACCCGCGCGGCCACACCCTGGACCTGGGCCGTTCGGCGCAGTTCTGCGACCGCAACGTCGCTGAAGTCGGTGGCCACCACCGCGAAGCCCCGATGAGCCAGATACAGGGTGTCACGGCCCTGACCGGCCGCCAACTCCAGCACCCGTCCAACCCCATCGGCCTTGAACACCTCGGCCGCATACACGGCCGGCTCGGACGGGTCGGTCCCGTACATCGCCGGGTGCGCCCGGTAGGTGTCCTGCCAGTGCTCGCGCTGTGCTACGGCCAGCTCCGACGCCCGGTCGGACACTGTTGGCTTCCCTCTCCCCGGCCATTCGGCGGTCGCGCCAGCCGGTGGCTTATCCATTATTCTATTGAATTGTAGACCATCGGGGCTATAGTAGACCTGACCAGGCCGTCACCCGGATGGATGTCGGGCTACGGGTGACCCAGGCCGCCGCGACTGGCGGCTTGCGGGACGGCTGGTGAGCGCAAACGCAGTCGAGAAATCCGAGAACCAGGAGGACACCATGAGACGGTTTCTGATACTCGGCTACGGAGCGATCTGCTACGTGGTCTTCCTCGCGGCATTCCTGTACGCGATCGGTTTCGTCGGGAATCTCGTGGTGCCGCACACCGTCGACAACGGCATCGCGGCGTCCACGGCCGAGGCGGTCGCGGTCAATATCGTGCTGCTCGCGCTATTCGCGCTGCAACACAGCGTGATGGCACGGCCGGCGTTCAAGCAGCGATGGACACGCCTGGTACCGACGACAATCGAGCGCAGCACCTACGTGCTGCTGGCGAGCCTGCTGTTGTTCCTGGTGTTCTGGCAATGGCGGACGATGCCCGCAACCATCTGGCATGTCAGCTGGCCGCCGGCGAAACTCGCGCTGCAGGTGCTGTTTTGGCTCGGCTGGATCGTCGTGCTCAGCTCGACATTCATGATCAACCATTTCGACCTGTTCGGGCTGCGGCAGGTCTACCTGGCGGCACGCGAACGGCCCTACACCAACATCAAATTCCGCACCACCTTGCTCTATCGGTTGGTGCGGCACCCGCTCATGCTGGGCTTCCTCGTGGCCTTCTGGGCGACCCCCACGATGAGCGCCGGGCATCTGCTGTTCGCGGTCATGACAACCGGCTACATCGTGATGGCCCTGCCCATCGAAGAGCACGACCTGAGCCGGGCATTGGGCGAGGAATACCGGCAGTACCGCGACCGGGTGCCCATGCTGATTCCCGGGCTTCGCCCGCGTAGGCGGCGCTTCACCGTTGACAGCGGTCCGCAGCCGACGTGATCAGCCCCCGGCCGGTGCGCCCTCATCGACCGGCAGTCCGGCCAACCGCCATTCGAGCATGCCATCGTCGAGGCGTTTCACCCCCCGGCCCGCCGAGCGTGCGATCCGGACCGCGTCGGGGGCCATGACGCAGTAGGCGCCCCGGCAGTAGGCGACGATGTCGCGATCGACGGGCAGTTCGGCGAGCCGATCGGCCAGGTCGGCCACCGGGATGTTGATGGCGCCCGGGATGTGACCGGCCAGGTATTCCTCGTGCGGTCGCACGTCGACGAGCGTGACCTCGCCGGCGTCTCGTCGGCGCAGCAGCTCCTCACGGGTGATGGCATCCTCGGGCGAGCCCAGCACCTCCGCGGCCGCCACCGCCACGTCGGCCAGGTGCGCGTCGGCGACGGATTGCACCAGCGCGAACAACCTGGCCACGTCCTCTCCGGCAAGCCGGTAGTACTGCCGGGTCCCGTCCCGGCGGGCCTCGACCAGCCCGCCGCTCTTCAGCGCCTGCAGATTCGCCGACGCTGTGGTCAGATTCATCCCGGTCGCGGTCGCGATCGCGTCCACCGTGCGCTCACCTTGAGCGAGCAAGTCGAGGATCTGCAATCGCCGCCCATTGCCCAGTGCCTTGCCTACCCGAGCGATCTGCTCCAACAGCGCCGCTTTGCGACCGGATTGCCTAACCACGCCAATTCTCCGATGATCGTTGGAACACGATATCCATTGTTCGTTGGAACTACATAATACTTGGTGGCCGCTGAACCAGGGCCCCGAACTAGCCTCGAACGAAGGGTCCCGAACTAGTGGTCTCGCTGCGTGTCGCGGCTGCCGGCGACGCGGCGCACACGCTGCACGTTCCCTAGTGTCCCCCTGTTGTCTCACCCGCCTCACGCATTCCGGCACAGCAGGGATATGCGATGCGCCCGCCTAACAGCGACAACCAACCGTGGCTGTCGCTCGTAGGCGGGCACTTCGTCCATCGGTCAGTTCCGGGTACATGTGGGGCCGATGACGAAGGTGCGACGCCTGGAGCAGCCTGTCGGCACCGACCCGACCTACCTACGACCGAGGCTCGCGAGCCCCGGCTGCTGCCCCACCAGTCACCCACCGCGCCCCCGGCGACTCGAGTGACTCCTGAGGCTCATGAGGCTCCGCGTGGCGACGATGCGGTCCGCACGACGGACCGCGGAGGAGCCGGGCAATCCGGCCCCAGCTCGGGAACAACCGCCTTCCCGGGCTACGTCGCCCCGACGGGCCGTCGCGCACCCAGCCGAAACACCCGCCACCCTGCCTGCCGCCAGCGGGCGACATCAAGGCAGTTGCGGCCGTCGACAACGACCCGGGCGCGCACCGTGTCGGCCAGGTCGGCGGGGTCCAGATCGACGAACTCCGGCCATTCGGTCAGCACCAGCACGGCGTCCGCCCGCTCGCAGGCCTCAACCACCGAAACGGCGTAGTTCAGCGTGGGGAACAGCCGGTTTGCGTTGTCCAGGGCTTTGGGGTCATACACGTTGACCGCGGCGCCGTTGAGCTGCAGCTGGCCCGCGACGTTGAGCGCCGGCGAGTCGCGCACGTCGTCGGATTCGGGTTTGAATGCCGCACCGAGCACCGCGATGTTGGCGCCCAGCAGCGAACCACCGCAGGCGGCGGTGGCCAGTTCGACCATCCGGGTACGCCGCCGCATGTTGATGCTGTCCACTTCACGCAGAAACGTCAGCGCCTGGTCGGCACCCAACTCGCCGGCGCGCGCCATGAACGCGCGAATGTCCTTGGGCAGGCAACCACCGCCGAAACCCAAACCCGCATTGAGACATTCGCGTCCGATACGCCGGTCGTATCCGAGGGCGTCGGCCAACACGGCGACGTCGGCACCGGCGGCCTCGCACACCTCCGAAATCGCATTGATGAACGAGATCTTGGTCGCTAGAAAGGCATTCGCGGAAACCTTGACCAGCTCAGCGGTTTGCAGATCGGTCACCAGAAATGGCACACCCAAGTCCAGCAGCGGGCCGTACAGCTCCCGCAAAGCCGCCTGGGCACGCACCGAATCATCCTGCACCCCAAGCACGATGCGATCCGGTTTCAGGGTGTCGTGCACCGCGAACCCTTCACGAAGGAATTCCGGATTCCACGCGATTTCGACGTCAACACCCGGGGCGGCCAGCGCAGCGGCCCGGTTGCCTAGTTCCGCCGCGGTACCCACCGGCACGGTCGATTTGCCGACGAGAACCGAGGGCCTGGTCAACCGAGGCACCAGCGTATCGATGACGGCGTGGACGTGGCGTAGGTCGGCGCCGTATTCACCCTTCTTTTGCGGTGTGCCGACACCGAGGAAGTGCACGTCGGCAAAGTCGGCCGCCATGTCGTAGTCGGTCGTGAACCGCAGTCGTCCCGCAGCCAGATTGTCCGTCAACAGCTTTCGTAGACCGGGCTCGTAGAACGGAATGTCGCCCCCGGCGAGTTTGGCGATCTTACCCGGATCGATATCCACCCCGACGACCTCGTGTCCCAGCTCAGCCATCCCGACGGCGTGGGTGGCGCCGAGGTAGCCGGTGCCGATGACGCTACATCGCATACCACCGTGTGTAGGTGGCCGCGATGATCGAACCGCATCGCGACGCTGAACGGCAGATGACAGCTACTCGGCAAAATCAGATTCCAGGGATCAACGGGGTATTGATCCCGCCACGACCGCCGCCGCGATCGCGACCACCACCGCCACCGCGATCGAGCTTGCGGGCGGTCAGCGCGTCGCGCGGCGCGGTGGCCTGAGCCTCGTCGGTCCAGGCCACCCCGATGGACATCAGCCGCAGACCGGCTTCGACCGCGCCTTCGCCGGTGCCCAGGATCGCGGCGATCACCTGATCGGATGCGCAGACGCTGGTGGTATCACGGACGATGCGGAAGCGGTCTTCGTCGATGATGGCGCCGCCGTCACCGGCAACCAACGCCATCCGCACCACCGAAGGCTCTGTCGAAACCCCGAGTACGACGTCCGCAACCCCTCCCTGGGCTGACTGGCCACGAACTGGAGGAGAACACGCCCGAAACGGATGGTAGCCGCCGAAACGCCGCCAGCGGCCCGGCCGCGGCTATGGAGACCGTATGAAGTTCTGATACGAACGCGACGGCGTGGGGCCACGCTGACCTTGGTATTTGGACCCGACCCCGGTGCTGCCGTAGGGACGCTCCGATGGGCTGGTCAACCTCAAGATGCACAGCTGACCGATCTTCATTCCGGGCCACAGCGTGATCGGCAGGTTGGCGACGTTGGACAGCTCCAGCGTGATGTGGCCGCTGAAGCCGGGGTCGATGAAGCCCGCGGTGGAATGCGTCAGCAGTCCCAACCGGCCCAGAGAAGACTTGCCCTCCAGCCGTCCCGCGAGATCGTCGGGCAGTGTGAAGACCTCCAGCGTCGAGCCGAGCACAAACTCGCCCGGATGCAGTACGAACGGCTCTCCCGGGGCCGGTTCCACCAGGCTGGTCAGCTCGTCCTGCTGCTGCGCCGGGTCGATGTGGGTGTAGCGGGTGTTGTTGAACACCCGGAACAGACAATCCAGACGAACGTCGACGCTGGACGGCTGAACCAGGCTGGCGTCGAACGGCTCGATGCCCAGTCGCCCGGCGGAGATTTCGGCCCTAAGGTCGCGGTCGGAGAGCAGCACGCGACGAGCGTATCTGCCGCGGGCGGTCGGTTGCCCGCGCTGGCTCAGCGGACATAGATTTCCTCGCCGGTGGGATAGCCGCCCCCGGTGGTGGTGATATGGATGTGGTCGAAGTGGCCGGCCCCGCTGGCCGACGCGCCGTTGGGTGTGTAGTAGACGCCGCGCCAAATCACGTCTTGCATCCCGAATCGGGCGGCGTTTCGCAACATGAACGCGACGACCTCGTTGCCCAGCGCGATACCGTCGGCGCTGTCGGGGTTGGGAATCATCACGTCCAGCGCCAAGCCGTCGGGATGCCATCGCAGCGCGTCGGGTCGCACACCGCCGATCTGCTGAATCTCGGGGAAAGCGGCGCTGATGCTGCGCGCGGTCAGGATGGTTCTGACCTGGAGGCCCTGCTCCGGCGCGACCCCAACGGGCAGGAATTGGGATCGGGTGTCAACCCGCCATCGCGATGCCGAAGCAAATTGGCCCCCGGTGACATCCTCGGGTGCTGCGCCACCGGGCATGTCGAACAACAACGCGGCTGGAGCCGCTGCCACGATTTCCACGCAGCACGGCGCACGGGCGGCGGCTGAACCCGCGACCGATGTGGCGTCATCACCGGCGAATGGCTGGACATCTCCCGCCGCGGCGAACAACACGGCGGCCGGGGCGACGACAGCGGCCAGGACTGCTGACGACTTTCGTCGGTCTCTGGCTAATTCGTGCCGGCCCACGCAAGCACCTTACGACGAGATAACGAAATAATAAACCCGCCGTTATAAATGGATCGAAGCAGACGGCCGCACGTTTGCCAGGGTCCGACTCCGCGCCGAGTGTGCACCGGCTGCGCCGAACGTGCACTGGTGGCGGCGACACGCCGGGCGAGGCCGCCATGGTTGCACGTTCGGCGTGTCACTCCTAGATCTGCAGTCGCGACGGAACCGGTTCGCTGATATCGGCGGCGTGCCCGAGGGCAGCTTCGATGCCGGCCGTCACCCCGGCGACCGCCGTCTCCACCGACATGCTCGGAACACCGAGATTGCGATCCAAGGCGGCAACGCTTGGCAGGCACGGCAAATGAATCCAGCCCGCGCGAATCGGCAGGCTCTTCCGGGCGAGGTGGTGCAGCACGCCATACATGAGGTGATTGCACACGAATGTGCCCGCCGCGTCAGAGACGTCAGCCGGCACGCCGGCGCGGCGCATGGCCAGCACCATCGCTCGGACCGGCACGGTCGCGTGGTAGGCGACCGGGCCGGCCGGGTCGGTCGGCTCACCCGCCAATACCGTGCCGGCGTCGTCCGCGAGGCCGTATCGTCCGCAATCGTTGATGTTTTGCGCGAGCCGCTCGACGGTGAGCATGCTGCGCCCCGGGTATTCGCCCAGCATGATCACCAGTTCCGGACCAACCTCCGCGATGGCCTGCTGAGCCGCCGCGATCGACGTGACGAATGCGTTGGGCACGATCCGCGAGACCACCGTTGCACCGGCGATAACGCGACCATCCAGCGCCTCGGCGGTGAGCTGTGCCGGATTGATCGGCGTCAGGCCATACGGTCCGAACCCGGTGACCAGCACTTGCGACACGTCGCTCCCTCCTCGTCGATTGGGCGTTACGTCATGGGTTATCGTCGCGGCATTCGTCACGACGCGCCACAATGTTCAAGCGCCCGAGGAGCCGTCGTCCATCAACCCTGGGAGGTTGGCATCAGCACCGTGGCAACGGCCGCCTCGTTGGGCGCCTTCCCCGTTCTCGCCGGGATCATCGGCGCCGCGGTCATCCTAGTGCGCACGCCGTCACCGGCGCTGGTCAGCGGCGTCCAGCATTTCGCCGCCGGCGTCGTCATGGCCGCCGTGGCCGGCGAGGTATTGCCAGACCTGCGCGCCAGAGGTCCGCTCTGGCTGATCGTGGTGGGCTTTGGCGCAGGCGTCGCGCTGCTGGTTGCACTGCGCCAAGCGGGAGGTCACGGGGAAGGCCACGAAGAAGGCCACGGCACCGGCGAACTGCCGGTCGGGTTTCTTGCGGTGGTCGCGGTCGACCTCTTTATCGACGGGCTGCTGGTCGCCACGGGCGCGACGGTGTCCAACCGCACCGCGGTCATCATCACGATTGCGCTGACGGTCGAGGTGCTGTTCCTGGGGTTGGCGGTGGCGTTGCGGCTGGCGGGTGCCGGAGTGCCCCGGGCCCGAGCGGCAGTGACCACCGGCTTCGTGAGCCTGGCCACCGCCGTGGGGGCAGTGCTGGGCGCGGCCGCGCTTGGCGGCGCGGGAAATACCGTCCTCACCCTCGTGCTCGCGTTCGCGGCGGCGGCGCTGCTGTGGCTCGTCGTCGAGGAGCTGCTTGTCGAGGCGCACGAGACGCCGGAGCGGCCATGGATGGCGGTGATGTTCTTCGCCGGATTCCTGATCCTGTACTGCCTGGGGGTGATCGAATGACCCCCATTCCCGATGACCGTGGCTTGCGCCGGGTGCTAGCCTTTCGGGGCAACCGCGCCGATGTAGTTCAATGGCAGAACATCAGCTTCCCAAGCTGAGAACGCGGGTTCGATTCCCGTCATCGGCTCCGACGAAGGACCAACGGTGATCGTTGCTGACATTGGCTGCGGTGTCGACCGCCGGATCAAGACATGCGCGCCCATCGACCCGACGTGACCGAAGCGGATGACGAAACTACGGGTTGGGCCTGCGCCAGGTGCAGGCTGCAATCGACTACACCAAGAAATCCGCGTTAGCGGCGTGGGCCAACTGCGATGCGCGCGGGTGCTCGACGGCCGCCGCACTGCTGCGGGCCGACCACGACGAGCTGTCCCGGCTGGCGCTGTCGGCACCGGCGGGCAGCGACGATCACGGTGTTCGGGCTGCCGGCGCTGGTGCCGATCCCCGCGCAGCACGTCGCGCTGGGCGCGGCACGGCAGGCGGCGTGGGCGTTACGCGGATCGCCCGGCCACCAGCGTGGCCACCGCCGGCGACCCACGAGTACGCCGCGGACCCGGCGTCCGCGGTGCTCGAACGCTATCGACAGGTGCGCGACCTGACCGAAGGGGTGATACTGAGCTGATGAACGACGGCGGCGTGGGCGCCGTGGAGTTCCTCCGCGAGTCTGGGCGGATTGCCATGGCGCACAGGGGGTTTACCTCGTTTCGGCTGCCCATGAACAGCATGGGGGCGTTCCACGAGGCGGTCAAGCTCGGCTTTCGCTACATCGAGACCGACGTGCGCGCCACCCGCGACGGCGTCGCGGTGATCCTGCACGACCGCAGGCTCAAGCGCGCGACCGGGGTCCCCGGCGCGATCGACCAATTGCGCTACCGGGACGTCCGCCAAGCGGATCTGGGCGCCGGC
The DNA here is from genome assembly GCF_010730055.1 of Mycobacterium shinjukuense. Taxonomy (NCBI): domain Bacteria; kingdom Bacillati; phylum Actinomycetota; class Actinomycetes; order Mycobacteriales; family Mycobacteriaceae; genus Mycobacterium; species Mycobacterium shinjukuense. The sequence goes on from NZ_AP022575.1 coordinate 3,468,048, forward strand.
GAGTCGATCCCGACCCTGGAAGAGCTGCTCGTCGCACTGCCGCACATCCGGGTCAACATCGACATCAAGGCGGCCTCGGCCATCGAACCGACCGTCGAGGTCATCGAGCGGTTGAACGTGCACCACCGCGTGCTGGTCACCTCGTTTTCCGATCGCCGCCGCCGACGCGCATTGCGTCTGATGTCCAAGCGGGTCGCCAGTTCGGCGGGCACGGGAGCGTTGCTGGCGTGCCTGGCGGCCAGCACGCCCTACAGCCGGGAGTATGCCTGGCAGATTCTGCGCGACAGCGACTGCCTGCAGATACCGCCGCGGGTTGGTCGGGTACCGGTCATTACGCCGGGCCTGGTGCGGGCCGTTCATGCCTCGGGGCGTCAGGTTCACGCCTGGACGGTCGACGATCCCGAGGTGATGCATGCCCTGCTGGACATGGGCGTGGACGGCATCATCACCGATCGCGCGGACCTGCTTCGTGATGTGCTCATCGCGCGCGGTGAGTGGCCGCAGGCTAGCTGACCGCTTACTGCGGGGCCGGCGAAGTTGCCGGTGGTCCGGCTCAGTTCGTGCCGGCGCCCGGGGGCGCGCAGGCTCGGCTAAACGGATTTCACGCCAGCCCGCGGGCTCCGCAGCGCTGGTCGCTGCGCTCAACGAAGCCGCACAGCAATCGGTTGACGACCGCATCGTCTACTTGAAGCAACCAACCTCATCATGCCGATATCACCACCGCGGCGCGCGTGGCTCATGGCGCGCATCGTCCACCGGGATTGCCGCTGCACGAGAAGTTGGCTCGTCAACGCCCGGGTTTGCCCGCCAGCACCGCCAGATTGCCCGCCCGGAGTTGGTGTGTGGGCGGCCAACGGCGCTACTAATCGCCGGTGCGCTCGAACTTTTCGTCGAAGCTTGTGCTGTGGGTGCAGGCCCCCGTCTGTTCGTGATGGCCATGCCCGGTGAGCAGCACGATCGGGTTCTGCGGTGGTTGGGGCAGCGGAAACTCCGCGGTATTGTTCACCGGCGCCCGGCCGGCCGAGCATATTCCGTCCAACACGGTGGACATGAGCCAGCTCCTGCTGCTGAAGACGAGTGGCTTGGAAGCATCGGGCGGTGCGTGGAAAAAGCTCATGCACCGATCGCCGGTGCGCAGGCAATCGGTGCGCACGACCCAGTCGTAGTGATTGGGCTTCGTCCCGTCCGGCCAGGTGACCGTGTCGTGGTACCTCCCGCGCAGCGCTTCGGCCGGCGACACCACCCGCGGCGGCTGGCTTGCCGGGTCGGCAACGCGATCGGCATCGACATCCCCGGTGCGCGTGAAGGTCACCGGCGTGAGTGTCCCACAGCCGTGGGCACTGGTCTTGCTGGTTTCGCCGGCCAGCGTGCCGTCCGGACGCGGTCGCAAGTTCAACACAACCCAGAATTCGGACGGCGCGTCGCCGCACGTGTCCGTGCTGAGACCCACGGCCAACCAGCGCCCGCCGACGTCGTCGAACACCATCGTGGACGGCATCGTGGTTTCCCCACCGAAGCGCGTCGCCGTAGCCACACACCCACTGGGTTGGCACACCGAGCGAACGCCCCACGTCGTCGTCGACGGCGTGGCCCCGTCGATAGGCGCGCCGTCGATGCTCGTCGCCCGACCATAGTCGCCCCGATACGTCCCGGTGAAGGGGCCTTCGGGACCCGCGCTGGGCCCCCCGACGCCCGGCGGTGTTGCGGTGGCGCCCGGCTGGTCGTGCCGGGAGAGCTTGGCGGTCGCAACGATGCCCCCCGCGACCAATAAGGCGACGGCCGCCAGGGCACCGACCACGACGCGGGTGCGCCGCTGCGGCCGCCCGCCGGCCGCCGGGGGTGCGGGCGCCGCCGGTGGTGGTGGCGGCCGGAACGGCGCATACCCGATGCCGGCGATTTGGGTATCTGGGGCGCCTGGCGCCGCAACCGGTCTCGGCGCGAGTTGGGTGGGGCCATCGCCCCACCCAAGCACGCGTTCCAGCTGCGCACCGAAATCCTGGCAGTAGGCGAACCGCTCGGCCGGGTTTTTGGCCATCGCTCGGGCGAACACCGGGTCTAGCACTGCCAATTCGGGACGGCGTTGGCCGATCGCCGGCGGCGGGGCCATCACATGCTTGGTGATGACGACCGTGGCGCTGGGATAGTCGTAGGGCTGCGCGCCGGCGAGCAGGTGAAAAGCACTGCAGGCCAACGCATACTGATCCGCGCGCCCATCGATCGGCTCACCCATCAGCTGTTCGGGCGCAGCATAGGCGACCGTGCCGATGGAAACGTTGGTGGCGGTCAGACCCACGGTGTCATCAACCAGCCGGGCGATGCCGAAGTCGGCCAAAAATACCCGTTGTGCCTCCGACCCCGGGTCAGCGATCAGGATGTTCGACGGTTTGACGTCCCGATGCAGCAGCCCGCGCTGGTGCGCGTGATCCAGGGCCGACCCGACGGCGGAGACGATCTGCATGACCAGGCCTACCGGCATCCCGCCGGGGTAGCGCTCGTGCAATAACCTCGCCGCATCGGTGCCGTCGACATAATCCATCGAGATCCAGAACTGGCCGTCGAACTCGCCCCGGTCATGGATGCCGACAATGTTGGGATGCCACAGGCTGGCGGCGATGTCGGCCTCGCGCACGAACCTGGCCCGGTACTGCGGGTCAGCGGTCAGGTCAGCCGAGAGCACCTTCAAGGCATCTTGGCGCGGCAACCGCGGATGTTGGGCCAGATATACCGTGCCCATCGCGCCCGCACCGAGCACCCGCAGAATTGTGTATCCGGCAAAAACCTCGCCCACCGCCAATGGCATGGGCAAATAATAGGTCCGCCCCGCCAGCTGGTCCCCCCTAAGCGGTCGAAAGCCTGCATGACCCGTCGATCACGGCCTGCGGCTCCCCGCGCGATCAGACCGCGCGGATCGGATCGTTGGGATGCGGGCTCAGCGGCGTGGTTTCGATCGTCAGCCAACCCGACATCGGGAGCGAGTCCAGGATGGCCATCAGCTCGCCGGGATCGCGAGCGCGCCACAGCCCGAGGGTGCGCGGACCGTCCGGCCCATCCGGAAGCGCCCACATCCGCACCAGGTGTCCACGCTCGGCCAAGTCACGTACCCGGGCGGCCTCGCGCGCATAGGCGTCCTCGACCACGTGCGCCGGGGTGTCCGCGGGCACGGTGACGGTCATCGTGATCGCAAACTCCGGCCCCTTGCCGGGCCGGATGGCGATGCCCGCGCCGGCTGGGTCGTTCGGGTGGGGGCCGAGCGCGGTGATCTCGTCGGTGCGCCACACCCGCGGCGGCATCGAGGACAGCACCCGCTCGAGTTGGCTTCGGTCGTCGGCGGCAAATAGCCCCAGCGTGCGCCACTCGCCCCGGTGCGGGGGCGGGCGCCACAGCCGCAGCAGATGCCCCCGCGCCGCAAGCTCACGGGAGCGGGCGGCCTCGCCGGCACGGACCCCTGCGACCTCGTCGTCGGTCGTGCCGTCGGGAACGTGCGTGGTCATGGCGACCAAGAATTCCATGCTCGTCTCGGAGGTTCGTTATGGTCGCCCGGCGCGCACGATGACGTCACCCAGCGGTCCACGACACGCGCCCGATCGCACGACCGCTGCCCGACACCGACCCGCCTTCTCGCCTAAAAGACGCGCACCCAGTCGACCAACATCTCCTGCGGATACGAACCCGAGGCGGGGTCGCCGCCACCGGAGCCGCCGACCGCGAGATTGAGCACCGGGAACACCGTGTAGTCGGGGTCATTGAACGGCCATTCGCGGATGGGCTCGTTCAAATCCTCGATGCCGGTCGCCGGAACCGAGAAGTATGGTTGCGCGCCGTCGGCATAGTCGAGCCAGAAGTACATGCCGGTCGGATCCCAGCGGACACGCCAGTTGTGCCAGCCGCCGTCCACGCCGATCGGGCAGGTCTCGAATGCCGTTCCGTCCGGGTTTGCGTGCACGGTCGTTCCGGACGGCCAGGTTCCGTTGCCGTACCACTCGATCAGGTCGATTTCGCCGCTGCGGCCGGGATCGTCGTTAGACAACCACCACGCGGGCCACATGCCGGGCGCCAGGCAGTTGAACTTGATTCGGGCTTCCCAGGTGGTGCCGATACCGCCGCGCCAGAGGCCGTGGACCAGGCCGCCGAAGTAGCTGTTGCCGTCCCGGGTGGCGCGCAGCACAAGGTTGGAGTGGCCGTCCAGGAACACGTTCTGCCGACTGTCGCGGTACTGACCGAAAAACTCGGGCCGATCAAACCCCACCGGGTTGCGGATCGGCGTGCGGTGGTTGGACACCTGCCACTTCGACGGATCGGGGGCGGAGCCGGCCGGGCCGTCGAACTCGTCGTGCCACAGCAACCCCCCGGTTGTCCCGGCGGCCGGTGCGGCCGGCACGGGTGCCGGACCCGCGGGAGTGGCCGGCCGGGACGGGTCGGCCAGGGCTTTCGGGGCCGGGATCGCGGCCGCCAACGCGCCGAATCCCGCCATCATGATCATTCGGCGACGGTCAATCTCGGGCATAAGCATGGGACGATAGCAGCCCGCGGCGCACGGCGTTGAACGTGGAGATGCCGCCTCGGGAGATCGCCCAGGTCAATGCGGGCAGCCGGGCGGCGATGCCGTCGAGCTGCCACGAGCCCTCATGCCGGCCGGGCGATGGGCTCGCTGAGCTTGACCAACATCTTGCCGATGTTGGCCCCGGTGAACAGCCCGTTGAGAGCGTCCACGCACGACTCGATGCCCTCGAAGATGGTCTGGCGATGACGCAGCCGGCCCTCGGCCTCCCAGCGACGCAGGTTGGCGAACGCCTCGTCGAAGCGGCCCCACTGGTCAAGCGCGTTAAATCCCTGCATGAGCGCGGTTTTGGCGAGCAGGTTCACATAGTTCACCGGTCCCGGATGCTCGCCGGTCAGATAACTGGAGATGACGCCGCAGAGCACCACCCGTGCCCGGTGGGCCAGCCGGCCCAGCACCGCGTCCAGGATCGGCCCGCCGACGTTGTCGAAGTAGACGTCGACCCGCCGGGGGCAGTGCTCCTTCAGGGCCGCCGGCAGGTCGTCGTTGCGATAGTCGATGCAGGCGTCGAACCCGAAGTCCTCGACCACAACTCGGCACTTCTCCGGCCCGCCCGCGATGCCCACCACCCGCGCCCCGGCGATCTTGGCGATCTGGCCGGCCACCGATCCGGTGGCCCCGGCTGCCGCCGAGACCACCACCGTCTCCCCCGGCCGGGGCCGGCCGATGTCGGTCATCCCGAAGTAGGCGGTGGCACCCGTGGGGCCGTACACCGACATGATCGCCAGCTGGTCGTCTTCACCGGGGATGGGTGTGCTGAACACGTCGTCGCGGATGATCACGTATTCCTGAAAACCCGTCAGCGTGGTGACCACGTCGCCGACCGTGTAGGCGTCGCAACGCGATTCCACGACCTGACCGATCCCGGCGGCCCGAACGACCTCACCCAACCCCACCGGTGGTAGGTAGCCGGGTTGGTCGTCCAGCCAGGTCCGGGCGGCGGCGTCGATGCCCACGTAGGTGGTGCGCAGCAGGGCCTCGCCGGGCGCCGGCTCGGGTGCCCGCGAGGTGACCATCTCGGTGTCGCCCGGCCGCACCAGCCCACGCGGGCGGCGACGCAACACGATCTGGCGATTCGACAGCTCGGGCACGATCCCGAAACTACCGGTCAATGTGGGAGCATCTGTGCATGGAACCCGACGATGACCCGGAAGCCCGGATCCGCGACCTGGAGCGCCCGCTGGCCGACTCCGCACGTGCGTCCGAATTCGGCGGCACGGAGTCGGGCGGCTCCGGATACCCGCCCTACCCGCCACCCCCGCCCGGGCCGGTGCCACCGCCGGTGGTGCCGTCGGCGCCGTCCTACGGCGCGGGCTATGGCGCTGCGTTCCCCGGGGCAACACCGCGATCGGCGACGGGCAATCGGGTGTTCTGGATCGTGGCCGCGTTCTTCGTCGTCGGCATGCTGGTGGCGGTGGGGGGCGTCGCCGTCTACGTCGCGCGCCATGTGCACCGGAGCAATTTTGTCGTGCTGTCACCGACTCCGACCACGTCCGCGCCCGGTGTTACCGCGCGCAGCCCGATCCCGCCGGGCAGCGCAACCCGCACGGCGACGGCCGGGCCATCGACACCGCCACCGGGCGGCAGCATCAGCGTCGCCGGGGTCAACGAGCACAAGACGATAGCCTGCAACGACAGCGACGTCAGCGTCAGCGGGATTTCCAACACGGTCGTCATCACCGGCCACTGCGCGAGCCTTGACGTGTCCGGCATGCAGAACTCGGTCACCGTCGACGAAGCCGACACGATCGCGGCATCCGGTTTCGACAACGAGGTCACCTATCATTCGGGCTCGCCGAAGATCACCAAGGCCGGCGATTCGAACGAGGTCGAGCGGGGCTGACCGCCCGAGCCGCCACGGCAGCGCCGGCTATGCCGGCTCGTCGGGATGATCCTGGGGATCGTCGAGCACGCTGACCGCGATGCCATAGGGTAGGAAGCGGACCTTGCGCTTGGGGTCGGTGTTGTCCTTGTTCGCCCGCAGGGCGTCGAGTTCGGTGGCATACACCTGCTCGACGCGAGCGCCGCCATCGTCGTCCACGGTGTAGATGGCCCACACCCCCTCACCGGCCTCGCCGGCGGTTTCCGGCGCCGGGCGCGGGCGCCGCGCCAAATCCTCGAAAACCATCGACCAGCCCGATCGGTCGCCCGGGCCGGTGAAGAACTTGCCGATCCGCTCGAAAACCTCGCGCAGGGCCTCGCTGCCCTCCCTGATCACCCGATCGAAGTCGTCAGGGTCGAATCCGAACGGACCGTCGTCGCGCACGCGACCTCCTCGCAGGTGGGTACCGACACGTCCCAGTGTGCGCGCGGGCGACACGATCCGCCACGGGCTTTACGGTCCGGGTGGCGCCGGCGCGGGCTCTGGCGGCGGCTCTGGCGGCGGTGGGGGCGGCGCCGGCGGATAGATCGGAATCGGAATCGAGACGAACGGCAGGTGCAGGTACATCGTCATGATCGGGGTGGGCTGCGGCGGCGGGACCGGCTCGGGCGGCGGTGCGGGCACCGCGGCCGGCGGCGTCGTCCGCGGCGCCGCCGGCGGGGCCTGCTGCGCGGCGGTGGGCGCGGGCTGGCGACTCGGCGCCCGGCGGGGCTGGGTCGCGGGTGCCATATTCGCAACTGTTCGCGGCGGCGGCTGCACGGTCGGCGGCGGCTGCGCCACCGCGGGCGGCGGCGTCACCGCGGGCGGCGGCGTCACCGCGGCCGGGGGTGTCACCGGAGGCGGGGCCGCCACCTCCGCCGCCGGCGCGGCCGGCCGCGAGCCGGGAGCCGGCAACCGCGCCTCGGGCCGCTCGGCGGGCAGTTGGACCGGTGCCTGACTCGCCGGTGTGGCGATGCTTTCCCGGTGGCCGGGCTGCACGGCGGCCGTCGGCCGGACATCGGAGGTCAGCGAGACCACCAGCACGCCGGCCGCGATGGCCGAGATCCCGGCCATCGCCCCGCCGGTCAGCGCCAACGGCCGACGCCGGCTCGCCCCGTCCTCCGCTTCCTCATCGAGGGCGCTGTAGGCCAGCGCTTCCAGGCCGAGATCGGCGTGGGCGCAGACGTCGAGGTAGGTCGGGCTCAGCGCGCGCGGATTGACCTCGCCGGTTCCGGGATCCAGGGCATAGGCCAAGGCGGCCGTGGAGGAGGCGAACAACGGCGCATTGGCCGACGCCAGCGCCGCCCCCCTGGCCAGCGCCATGTCGGGCTCCTCCGGACCGGTCACCAGCAGCGTCGTCGCGGCCTCCAGCGCGGGTTTGATCGGCACGATGTCGACCCCGCAGCCGATCAGGAAGACGCCGTCGGCTCGCGACCCGGGACCGTCCAAACCGGCGAGCATCGCCGCGAGTTCGGCGGTATCCGGGCCGTGACCGAGGCCCAGGGGCTGCCGATGCAGATCGACGATCGAGCCGTCGGCAACGTCGACAACCGCCAGCGTCGCGCTGGAGGCCTCGACGAACAGCATCGCGATGTGCTGGTAGTCGAGTGCGAAACCCACCGTCTGGGCCAGGGCGGCCGCGGCGAGCAGCGGCGACACCAGCATGACGCTCCCGACGTCGCGGGCGGCGAGCTGGTCACGCAGCGGGGACACCTCGGTGGGTTCCGTCCAGGTCACCCCGATCGAGGTCAACCGGTGGCCACCCTCGGCCGCGCCTTCCCGGGTTCCGACAACGGCGGAAATCACCTGAGCGGCCGCGGCTAAGATCGCCGATCCGGGCCCGTCGGGTGAGCCCGCAATCTCGAAGATCTCTTCTTCGACGGTGGCGCCGTCCGCATTCTCACCCTCGATCAGCACCATGCGAACCGCCGTGGGCTCCATCGATACCCCAAGTACGATGTCCACTTCGCGCCTCCACAGGGCAGACGAGCGCACCGCGTGGGCCGCCGACAAATCTTCGGGCCAAACCGCCTGGCCGCAATGAAGTTTGCGGTTTCAACGCTACTCGTGTGCAACAGCGCGCGGATTCAATTCACATCAAGCTCACATGAGCCGCCGGACCAGCAATTACGGGGTGTCGGGGCTCAGGAAGGGATGCTGCGGGGCCTAATTCGCCGGAACCGGTACCGGGATCGGGACCGGCAGCAACGGGACATGCAACCACTCGGTGGTCATCCGCACCGTCGACGTGGTGGTAGTGGTCGGCTCGGTCGTGGCCGGTTCGGTGGTCGTCGTGGTCGGGGTTGTCGGCGCGGCGGTGGTTGTCGTGGTCGGCGCCGACGTGGTGGTCGTCGTCGTGACCGCGGGCGCCTTCGCGGTCGTCGACCTCGGCGCCGCCGGCGAGGACGGCGGCGCCACGCCGGCTGGCGCGGACGCCGCACTGGGAACCGGCGCCGCGGTGGGAGCTGGTGCGACGGGACCGTGCGGCGGGGGGCTGGACGCCACGGAGCCGGGCCCGACGGATCCGGACGGTGCCGGCAACGGTGCGACGCTGGGCACCACCGGGGCTCGGTGCGGAGCCGGGCGCTGTTCGCCGGCCGTCAACGTAACGGCCACGCCGCCGATGGCGGTCATCGCCACCACGGCCGACAGCCCGATGAGCAGTTGCGATATCCGAAACCGACGCCACGGCGGCGCTTTTGGTGGCTCGATAACGTTCAGCCGCATCGACCAACAGGGGCCGTCTTCGCTGTAGGGATCGCCGTCGAGCCGCGCCTCACCGGGGAACTCGGTCTGCGACCAGGCCAGCTCACGATCGGTGAGCGCGTCCGAGTCGATCACCATCACATCGCCGGCCGGCAATTCGATGACGCCGGTGCCGGCGGCCGCCAGCAGCCCGATGGACGTCCGGGTGCGGAAATCGACCTCGCGTCCGCGGGTGGCAAGCAGCAACGCACCCATGGCCGCCGCGCAGCCAGGCTGCGAGGCGGCCAGCACGGGTCGCCGGATGTGAAACGAAAGACGTTGAGTGACAAGCGGAATGTTAGCGCCGCCGCCGACGGTGACCACCGCCGCGAGCTCGGACCAGCTGGTGTTGTGGCGCGCCAACAGGTCATCGACGGCGTAGATGAAGGCGGTCAGCCGATCATGTATCAGGTCTTCCAGCGTGTCTCGAGTCAGCTCAATGCGGTAGCGCGACCCGCGCAGCTCGACAGCCAATTCCGTGACCGCCTCGGTGGACAAGCGTTCCTTGGCCGCACGGCATTGCTCCCTGAGTCGGCCCAATTGGCCTGCCGCGGTGGTGCTTTCCGGATCGATGTCGTCGTGCCCGAGTTCGTCGATGACATGCAGCAGCAACGCCTGGTCGATCTGATTGCCGGAGAATTCCTGGTAACGTAGCGTGACGCTGACGGGCTCGAAGTCCGACTTGCCGACATCTGGCCCGGTGTCCATCAGCGTGGCGCAGGTTGCGGCGCCGCCGAAATCAAGGAGCCCCACCACACCGCCGACCGGCAGGCCCCATTCGGAGTTCACCGCCGTCAACGCCGCAACCGTGTCGGGGACCAGCCTCGGTGCCAACCCGCTGCGGACAAAGCCGACATGCGTGCGCAACCCGTTGCGCAACGCCTGTATGGTCCCGGGTCGCCAATACGAGGGAACGGCAATCGCAATCTCTGACGACCCCGCGTCCAGGCCCGCGGTGACCACCATCGCGTCCAGCGCCTCGACCATCAGCAGGTCCGGATCGTGCGCAGACCCGTCGGGGGACACCAGCGCGACCGAGTCTCCGATGCGCTGCACGAAACCGCTGATCAGCATGCCTGGCTCGGTCAGGTTCGGATTCTGTGACGGCACACCGATTTTCGGCGCGCAATGCGGATACAGGGTCAGCACGGCACGACGGGTGACGGGTGGAATCCCGTCGCACGCGGCGACCAGGTTGGTGGTTCCGATCGACAACCCCAGCGGGTCGTACATAGAGCGCAGGCTTTCGGCGATAGCGGGCGGTGGCCAGCGTCAACCATAGCCGCAGCAAACCCGTATGTAGTTGGGTCACAACCCCATTGGTATACGGTCGATGCGGTTGTGTCACCGAAGTGGTACGGCCGGCATCTTGACACATTCCGCGGGTCCGCCACCGGGCTGGCGACGAACGTGCTGCAATGGCGTGATGAACCTCGCCGACGCCGCACCCTCAGCCCTGGCCGACATCGAAGCGATCAAGCGGGTCAAATACCGCTACCTGCGCGCGCTGGACACCAAGCACTGGGACGACTTCGCCGACACGCTCACCGAGGACATCCGCGGCGACTACGGGTCCTCGTTGGGTGCCGAGCTGCACTTCACCAACCGCACCGACCTGGTGGACTACCTGCGCTCAGCGCTTGGCCCGGGCGTCATCACCGAGCACCGGGTGAGCCATCCGGAGATCACCGTGACCGGCGACACCGCAACCGGAACCTGGTACCTGCAGGACCGCGTCATCGTCGCCGACGCCGAGTTCATGCTGATCGGTGCGGCCTTTTACCGCGACCAGTACCGGCGCACACCCGACGGCTGGCGGATCAGCGCCACCGGCTACGACCGCACCTATGAGGCCACGATGTCGGTGGCGGGCCTCAACTTCACGGTGAAACCCGGCCGCGCCCTGGCCTGACGCAGGCCTTATCCGCCCGATGCGCCGAGTGTGAATCTCACGACGCGACACGCCGAAAACCCGTCGTACCGTTCACATTCGGCAGGCTTGGCCGGGCTACTTGGTGATCGCGATCACCGCGCCGGGCCGCAGCCAACGGATGATCTGCACCAACGTGGCATCGTCGATCGCCACGCAGCCCGCGGTGGGGCCGCCGTCGGTGGTGTGGAAGAAGAACGCGGCACCACCGCCGGGAACCTTGTTCTTGTTCACGCCCATCACCACGGCGTGCTTGTACTGCGGGATTTGCAGGTTCTCACTCTCGGCCGTATTGAACGGGCACTGGGACTTCTGACATACCTGCATGGTGTTGAAGGTCGGACTGTGGTCGTCGCCGCTCCACCAGTGGTTGGGTCCGACCTGGGTGTAGGGCAGCCCGCCTCCGGGATTGGGCGCGGTGCCAAAGGCGGAGTCGAGGCTGTAGACCCCCATGGGAGTCGCTGGGTACCCGCTTTTGGCCTGCGGCGCCATGCCTGCCGAACCGACATGGGTCGAAATCCCGGTCTTCAGCGGTCGCCAGCCCGCGGCCGTGCGCTGGTAGACGTCCATCGTCGCGGTCGAGCCGCCGGTCGAGACCACCGACACCACCTGGGTGGCATTGCCAACCGAGTTCGCGAACCACGGGTTACCCGCCGCGGCGGTCACCGGGGCGAGCACCGTTGCCGCACCGGCCAGCAACATCCCAGCACACAGCGGAGCTACCAGTGGGCGCATCGCTTCATCGTCAGCCGGATTAACCCCTTGGTCAAGTTAAGGTTGAGACCCGGTTGGGTCACTGCGCCGTGACGTTGCCGGGGCGCAGCGCAGGGTTATCGGGACAGGCCGAAACACCCACAGGCACACCAGGAAATACAGATATCCCAGGGCCCACCCGGCGATCACGTCCGACGGGTGATGCACGTTCAGTGCCACCCGGGCGATACCGACCAGCAGCACGCCCACCGCGGCCACCGCGACCGCAACGACCCGCATCGGGGGGCGTTTCATCAACGGCATCAGCAAGGTCAACAACGCCAGCGCGCTGGCCATCCCCTGCAACGCGTGCCCGGACGGAAACGACGTCGACGTCGCGGCGACCAGCGCGGTCGCCGGTCGCGGGCGATCAGCCAGATCCTTGGCCGCCATCGTCACGAACCCGTTGAGCGGGAGGCAAACCAACAACAACCCCGCCATTCGCAGCTGGCGCCACACCAGCGAAATCGCCGCGGTCATCAATCCCAACGACCGCAGCGGGATCGGGCCCAGGACAATGGACACCACATCCCAAAACCGCACCCACATCGGGTGTTTGATGCCAACGTCGTGCGCCGCGTTCAACAACGACCAATCGAAGTCGTTCAGCCAGCCCCAGTGTTGAGTGTTTCCCACCCACAGCAGCGCGTAGAGCACGATCGCGGCCACCGCGAGAAGCACGGTCGGGCCGGTCCGTGGGCGGATCATGCCATCAACCGATACCAGCATCGATGCGGCAACGGCGAAACGGACCCATACTGGCCTCATGGCGGTGGTCGTTCGCAAATGGTTCGGAATCGGCAAATTTCCCGCCGATCTGCGCGCTCAGCTCGAGGCGGAGGGGGTCATCTACCTCGCCGAGTACGTCGCGGTCACCCGGCGTTTCTCCGGGGTGATCCCAGGCCTGCGGGCCGCACACAGCATCGCCAGCTACGTGGGTTCGCTGGCCTTCACCACCCAACGGGCACTGGGGACGCTGTCGTCGCTGCCGAAGCTGGCCGGCCGGGTGCTCGACGTGCCCTGGGACGCCCCGCAGACCGGCGCCGCGACGGCCGAGATTTCGCCGACGGGTCTGCGACTTGATCTCGACGTTGCCAAGGTCGACCCGAGGTTTCACGGCGAGCTCTCGCTGCACTTCAAGGCCGACATCCCCGACGACGTGCTCGCCCGGCTGCCGCGGCGATCGCTGGCCTTCGATGTGCCTGCCGAGTACGTCGTGCGCGCGGTCGGCGTTACCTATTCGCCGTGATGGTGATCCGTGGCCGGGGCGGGTGGCGCGCTACCGGCGGCCGGCACCGGCGGGTCACTCCACGGGCACCGAGCCCATGCACACGATGGCCACCGGCTCGGCACTCGAGGTCAATTGGACCGGCCCTCGAGCTGGCCTCGGCGGCGGCCTTTGTTGGTTCGGTGACCTCGGGCTTGGCGGGGTCTTGGCGCGGCCCGCGGTGAGTGTTAGTGGCGATGGCGCCGGCTTGCCCGCACTCGCTCCAACTCGGCGCTCCGGTGTCGAATTATGATCCCAGTGGATAGAACCGTTAACGGGTTCGCTTTCTGGTATCAGACTTGCGTGACTGGTCCGCCTACCCGTACGAATCCGAGGACGAGCGCCAGGCCGCCCGCGCGCGGCGCAACGCCCGTCAACGAGGCGCCGAATGACACCGGCCCGCGGACAGGTGTACCGCTGCGACGTCGGATTCGGACCCCAACCCTGGCTGATCGTGTCCAACAACGCCCGCAACCGCCACACCGCCGATGTGTTGGCCATTAGGCTCACCACCACCGTCCGGCACCTGCCCACCTGGGTGCCGCTATCCAACGCCGATCCCCTCACCGGATATGCCAACGCCGACAACATCGAAACACTGGGCAAAGACGAACTCGGCGAGCACCTCGGAGCACTGACCCGCGAAACCATGACCCGCGTCAACCGTGCATTGGCCACCGCCCTGGCCCTCGACAACTGAGGCCCGCCATCCGATCCGCTCCCCAGGCCTGGGGTGCGCGTCGACACCCGCCCCGGCTAATCGCCAGCCGTGAGCGATCGGCGCCCGGGCTCGGCAGCTGGCAGCTACCCCGCGGGCCGCTTGGGCCGGCCCGGTATCGTCGCGGCTGCGGCGCGATTGCCTGGCCTCGTCGCCAGGCGGAAAGGCAAGCTGGAGCGGTGACGGCAGGACCGGGTGACAGCGCCGTGCGGGCGCGGCACCGTGACCCCGAAAAAGAAAATGTGCTGATCGTGCACTGGCACGACCTGGGTCGGTACCTCGGCGTGTACGGCCACCCGGACGTCAGCAGCCCGCGGCTGGATCGACTTGCCGCCGAGGGCGTTCTGTTCACCAGGGCGCATGCCACCGCGCCGCTGTGCACGCCGTCGCGGGGCTCGTTGTTCACCGGTCGCTACCCGCAGAGCAACGGACTGGTCGGCCTGGCCCACCACGGCTGGGAATACCGCAGCGGAGTGCGCACCCTACCGCAGCTGTTGTCCGAATCTGGTTGGTATTCAGCTCTTTTCGGGATGCAGCATGAGACATCCTACCCCAGGAGGCTGGGGTTCGACGAGTTCGACGTGTCGAACTCCTACTGCGAATACGTGGTGGCGAAGGTCCAGGAATGGCTGCGTGACAGCGCCCCCGTGCTGGCCGGGCAACCGTTCCTGCTGACGGCGGGGTTCTTCGAAACCCACCGGCCCTACCCGCACGAACGCTATCGACCGGCCGATCGCGAAACCGTCGTGGTGCCCGACTATCTGCCCGACACCCCCGAGGTACGGCAGGACATCGCCGACTTCTACGGGTCCATCGCCACCGCGGACGCGGCCGTCGGCCAGATACTGGACACGCTCGCCGACACCGGTCTGGATGCCAGCACCTGGGTGGTGTTCCTCACCGATCACGGCCCGGCGTTCCCGCGCGCCAAATCCACCCTGTACGACGCCGGAACCGGCATTGCGATGATCATCCGGCCGCCGACCGGCCGGGGCCTGACACCCCGCGTCTACGACGACCTGTTCAGCGGCGTCGACCTGCTACCGACCCTGCTGGGGCTGCTGGGTCTGGACGTGCCCGCCGACGTCGAAGGCGTGTCGCATGCCGAAGCGCTGCTCGAACCGGACGCGCACGCCGAACCGGTCCGCAACTACGTGTACACCGCCAAGACCTATCACGACTCGTTCGATCCCATCCGGGCGATCCGCACAAAGGAATACAGCTACATCGAGAATTACGCCCCCCGGCCGCTGCTGGACCTGCCATGGGACATCGAGGAAAGCCCGTCCGGTGTGGCCGTCGCGCCGTTTGTCCAGGCGCCCCGGCCGCAGCGGGAACTCTACGATCTGCGCGCCGACCCTACCGAGACCAGCAACCTGCTGGCCGGCGATGGCGCCGGCACCGCGGGCGTGGATGCGATCGCGGCCGATCTGGCTGTGCGCCTCCATGATTGGCGCCAGCGCACGGGCGACGTCATACCGTCGGATTTCGCCGGGTCGCGCATCGCGCAGCGCTACACCGAGACTTACCTGCAGATCCATCGCATGACACCGACCGGCAGGTCGGCGATCGCGATCTACCGCGGTATCGAGGAGGAAATCACGCGTGGGCTACCCCCGTGAGCGGCGCGCGGTCTCGGCGACGATGAACAGCCGTCGGAACGGGAAGATCGTGGTCCCGTCGGGCCGGGGAGGGTAGGCGTCGTCCAGCAACGGGATGAGCTCCTCCCGAAACCGCGCCCAGCCCGCGTCGTCGAGTCGCTCGCGCACCGGGACCAGCGCGCTGCCGGTGATCCACTCCAGGACCGGGTGCTCACCGGTGAGCTGGTGCAGGTAGGTGGTCTCCCAGGCATCGACCTTGCAGCCGGCGTCCATCAGCAGGTTGGTGTAGTGCGCCGGCGAGTGCACCACCGCTCCCACTCGAAAGGGTATGTCGCGCAGGATCTTTGCGTAGGGTTCGCGGCGGGCCAGGGCACGCACCGCCGCGTGTGACGGGGTGTCGAAGTTGCCCGGGATCTGAACCGCGATCCACGTTCCGGGCGGAAGCTCGCCGGCCCAGCGAACCAGCAGATCGGAGTGCTCCGGCACCCAATGCAGGGCAGCGTTGCTGACCACCACGTCGGTGTCCGGCCGTGGCTGCCAGGTTCGCAGGTCACCTACGGTGGCGTCGATCCCGCGTTCGCGGGCCGCGGCGACCATCTCCGGCGAGCTGTCCATGGCCTCGATCACCGCTCCCGGCCACCGCCGCGCCAGGTACTTGGTCAGGTGGCCGGGGCCGCAACCCAGGTCGACCACCCGGCGCGCGCTCTTGGCGCCCACCCGCGACAGCAGGTCGTGGAAGGGTCGACTGCGATGATCGGCAAAGGCCAGGTAGACATTGGGATCCCACATGCTGGCCCTCCTGATTCGCTACCGTCGCTGGTCGCGCGACATAGACAAACCGTATTACCGATTGGCCGCGCTTGCCCGCGGGGAACGCGGGACGGCGGCAAAAATTGACGACGCTGACGAATCCGCGGGCGGTCGGCCAGCTCGGCGGGATACCATCGGCGTGATGTCTGAGATGTCGGGGGTCCCCGGGGCGATGCCCGAGCAACCGGAAGCCTTCGAGCCGTGGCGGGTCGACCCGATCGATCCGCTGGTGCCCATCCCCGACGTCCCCGGTGCCGACGCCGGCGCCGAGGGGTTGCCCCCGCGTTCCGCGCTGTCGCTTCGCCAGCGCATCGTCGTCGAGTCCTCGGCGATGGGAGATCTCGCGCTGCGCACCGCGGCCGCGTCGCTGCTCTCCACGACGGTGGCGCCGGCCGTCGTCATGCACGCCCTGCGCCGCGCCGGCTCCGGCAGCGAGCGCGACAACCTGAAGTTCTACGCCGAACTGGCCGCCGACCACGATCCGGCGAAGTCGTTTCCGCCGCCGACCGAACTCCCCCGGGTGGTGTCCCGACGGGCCAACGCGCTCGCGGAGTGGCTCGCGCACGGCACCGTCGACAACATCTCCTTCCCCAGTGGGTTCAGGGCGATGAATCCCACCATGCGCACGCAGTGGAGCTCGCTGACCGCCAACAACATCGTGCGCGCGCAGCATTGGCGGCACGACGACGGGCCGCGCCCGACGCTGTGCGTCATCCACGGCTTCATGGGCTCGTCGTATTTAGTCAACGGGTTGTTTTTCTCGCTGCCGTGGTACTACCGATCGGGCTACGACGTGGTGTTGTACACCTTGCCGTTTCACGGGCGTCGAGCCGAAAAGTTCTCGCCGTTCAGCGGATTCGGCTTCTTCGCCAGCGGGTTGAGCGGCTTCGCCGAGTCGATGGCACAGGCGGTGTACGACTTTCGCTCCATCGTGGACTATTTGCGCCACACCGGCGTCGAACGCATCGCGTTGACCGGCATATCGCTGGGTGGCTACACGTCGGCGTTGCTGGCGGCGGTCGAAGACCGGCTCGAGGCCGTCATCCCGAACTGCCCCGTCGTCGTGCCGGCGAAGTTGTTCGACGAATGGTTCCCGGCCAGCGCGCTGGTGCGGGTGGGACTGCACCTGGCCAACATCAGCCGCGAGCAGTTGGACGCCGGACTGGCCTACCACAGCCCGCTGAACTACCGGCCGCTGCTGCCCAGGCATCGTCGGATGATCATCACCGGTCTCGGCGATCGAATGGCCCCACCCGACCATGCCGTGACGTTGTGGCGGCATTGGGATCGCTGCGCGCTGCACTGGTTTCCCGGCAATCACGTCATCCACGTGAGCCAGTTGGATTATCTGCGGCGGATGACCCCGTTCCTGCACGACGTCATGCTCGGCTAACTGCTGTTTGCAGCCGCGTCAGCAGGTCGGCGGGTACCTCGGTGTGCCCGTCGAGTCGTCGGGTGCTCAGCGGATCCAACGCCAACAGCGCCGTCCGGTGACGTCCGTATTGCGGGGTCAGACCGGCCAGTGGCGCGGCGTTCCCGGGCTGGGTATCGGTCCGCAACGCGCATCCGGCGGCGATGGTGTACCGAGTTCCCGCGGCGCCGGCGATCTCCAATGCCGTCCAGGTCTCGCGCGCCGGATACGACCGGATCGCATCCAGGGTTTCCGGTAACGCCTCATCCACCCGGACTTGGTAGGCCGCAACATGATCCGAGTCGCTGTGGCGCAACCCGCGCCACGTCTCGCGCGATTCCGGGGAGTCGTCCGCCAGTACCCGGGGCAGTTCGGCGGGGTCGACCGTGCTGGCGTCCCACCCGATTTCGCGCAGATGGTCGGCAAGTCGGCGCGCCGCGACCTCGGCGGTCTCGGGCAACGGAAGCCGTGCCGAACGGGCCCGCAGCGCCGCCAGGTTGTCGGTGGCGTCCACCGTCAAGCCGATCCACGTCTGCCGTTCCCCGGTTGCGCTGTCGCGGCGGGTGATTCGGATCGAATCCGCGCGGATGCCATAGCGATTCAGATACCCGGCGATGAGCGGCAGCGGCAGGGAGTCCGGCGCCGACGACCCCATCCGCAGCAGTGCCGTGGTGCGGGTGACGGATCCCGGCTGGGGACCCCTGCCGCGGCGGATCATCGCCAACCGGCGACGCAGGATCGTGGTGAAGTGCAGTCCGCGCCACCAGCCGAAGAGCGCGATCACGACGATGACGGCGATGCCGAGCAGCCAGTAGTCACGCGGCGACCGCCAGGGGTAGGCCATGATCGCGGGCACCACCGCCAACGATGCCAGGGTGATCCGACCGCTCCCTGGCCACGGGATTGCCCGGTTTCGGCTCACGGTGCGGGCTCCTTTCTACGGCGCGCCATCGCGACGGCGGCCGCCGCGATCGCGACCAGCAGGGCCAGGGCGGCGGCCCCGGCGAAGGCGACGTTTCGTGGGGTGGGGTCCTTCGGCGCCGGTGCCGGGGGCACGGCCACCGGCCTTGCCGGTGCCACCCGGTTTTCGGAAGCGGGCAGTTCCCAGGTCAGGGCCGCCACCGGGTCCAGGCTTCCGGCGCCGACGACGTTGGACGGTTCCCGGGCGCCGTTGTGCGCGGTGGCGGTGATGCGGTGCACCACCTGCGGCGCGGTCAGGCCCGGAAACTTCCCGCGGACCAAGGCCGCGACCCCGGAGACGTAGCCGGCCGCGTAGCTGGTGCCGTTGAGGGCGACCAGCTGTTGGTGGTCGTCGGGTAGGCCATTGGCCAGCGCGCCGTCGTCGGCGTTGCTCACCGACGCGATGTTCTCGCCGGGCGCCGCGATGCCCACCCACGGGCCGGCCATGGTGAATGTCGACGGTTGCCCATCGGGTGTCAGCGAAGCCACCGACAGCACGTAGGGCTGCCACCACGACGGGATGGAGACCGACCTGACCTCCGCCCAGTTGCGCGGATCGTCGGGCCTGCTCAGGTCGGTCAGCGGATTGGACTCGCAGGACGTTCCGCCGGCCACCGATCCCGCCGATCCGCGGTTGCCGGCCGCGGCCACGATCACCGCATCCTTGTCCACCGCCGCATACCGGATCGCCGCGCCGAGCTCGGCCTGCTCGACCATCCGATCGGCGGGCAGGCAGATGATCGCGGAGATGTTGATCACCCGGGCGCCCAGATCGGCCGCGTGGACGACCGCGCGGCCCAGCGCCGCGAGGTCCACCGACGCGCGCGCCAGCGTCGGATCGCCACCGGTGCTGCGCGGGGAGAACTTGGCCGACGTCACCCTGATGGACAGCACCCGCGCGGCCGGGGCGACCCCGGAGAAGCCGTCGTCACCGGGCTGGCCGGCGATGATCCCGGCGACCAGCGTGCCATGCCCATCGCAGTCGGTCAGGCCGTCGGTGCTGTCCACGAAGTCACCGCCGGGCGCGACGTTGGGCAGCCGCGGGCCCGGCCGGACCCCGGTGTCGATGACCGCCACCAGTTGACCGTCGCCTCGGGAAAACTGCCACGCGGTGGGAAGATTCAGCATCGCCTGGCTGGGTGTCGGCACGCCGGGGTCGGTCCCCGGAATGACTCCGGCGATGCTGCAGGGGCCGCGTTGCTCCATCGGTTGCACCGGTCCCGGGGCACCGTTCGGCGGTTGCGCGGCGGCGTCGACCACCGGCGGGCCGATCGCCAGCGCCGGCGGACAGCCGCTCATCACCAACGCCAGGGCCGCCGTGCAGCAACCCAATCCGGCCGCACGCATCATCGATTGAGCACCCAGCCGAACAATCCGACCAGATAGGCCATGACGGGGATCAGCGACGCGTCCAGGCCCGCGGCGACGAAGCCCAGCAGCCGGCGCAGCGGCAGCGAATAGCTTTCCGGAGCGGCGATACCAGGATTCAGCGCAACCACGATCCACGCCAGCGCGAGCACGGTGAGCACCAGCACCGCGCCGAAGGCGGCGAGGTAGCGCCCGGTCGCGGCGTAGCAGACCAGCAACGTCCCGGCGACCAGATACGGCTGCGCGAGCAGCCACGCCTTGCAGGCCGCCGAATCCCACACCCTCGCGCGCAGCGTGGCGGCGGCCGCGGTGGCCGCCACCACGTACCAGCCCACCCCACCGAGGGCCTCGGGTCGCACCGCGATGGCCACCGAGCCCAGGACACTAAGGAGCACGGCGGCCGCGATGAAACCGGTTTGGTGCGCGTCGCTGACACGCACCCGCCGCGGCAGGTCGGCGAGCACCCGCAACGACGGCGCCGACGGGGTGGGGTCCCCCGGGGCCGGGATGACCGGCAAGGGGAACCGTGCGCACAGCGCCGACAGCGCCGGCGCCGCGATGGTGACCAGCAGCGCCGCCACGATCAGCCCGCAGCCGATGCTCAGCATCGGCAACGGCCACAGCAGTTCAGCTCCGGCCGCCAGCACGACGCCGGCCCCGATCACGGCCACCGCGGTGAACGACGCCACCACACGTTCCCGCTCGGCGCTGGGCAGCATCAGGGTGATCAGCGACCACGTACTGACGCCCGCGGCCGCCAGCAGCAGCTGCGCCGCTCCGAAGCTGCCGGGCACCGCCAGCGCCAACGCGGCGCCGATCGGCGCCAGCGCGGTGATCGATAGCGCGCTGCCCGTGCGCGGAAAGCGGGTGGTGACAAGCAAGCCGGCCACGGCCAGGGCCGCCGCGATCCCACCGACCGCAAGCAGCCCGGCCAGCGCACCGGTGCCGACCCGGTAGCTCACCGACCAACCGGTTGCCGCCACGGCCACACCGATCACCGCGGCCAGCGCGCCGCGCCGGATATGCGTGCTGCCCCAAGGATTGCGCCGCGAGCTGGAGAAGATCATCGCGGCGTCGGCGATGTCTTCGACGATGCCCGGCGCGGCCGGACCGGCAGGCACCGGCTGCAACGCGAGCAGATCACCGTCGACGACTCCCACGGTGTCCAGGCTGGCGTCCAGACTGAACGGTGCCCCCCCGATGGGGGCCAGGCTCAGGTGGGCGGGCACATCGGTGTCGGCTTCCCCGTTTTGCTCCGACGGAGCCACCAATCGCTGCACCGCGGGCAGGATTTCGCGCAGGGGCAGCTCGGCGGGCAGGGCCAGCTCCGTCAACCGGCTGTCCGCCAGAATGGCGACGCGGACGATCGGCATGACGGTGCCGGACATCACTGGTCCCGCCGAACGCGTTGGGGCCGTTGCTCAGACATCGTGCTCTCTTTCTTGTTCTGGTTAGCTGAGTTGTGCCGAGAAGTCTCGGGACAGCCGGTGGCCGGGGAACCATTGGCCGTCGGGCAACCACGCGGTCAGCCGTTCGATCGCCACCGCGATCGCAAAGGCTGTCCCGGGGCTGAAGGTCGAGACCCATTCGCCGTCGAAGGCTCGGGACGGACTGACCAGCACACGGCCCGCCGTGGTGTCGACAATGCTCACACCGACCTCGGTGGTGCTGTGCTGGCCGTCGCGGTTGCAGCCGGCGACGATCTCGACGTAGCTGCGCGGTCCGGAGAACACCGACTCCACCACCGGCCGCGCCGATGCCGGAATGCCCAGGTAGTCAAGGACTTCCCCGAGCGGCGTGCCGGACCGCAGGCGTTCGTCGGCGCGGGCGCCGACGCGCATCGGCATGCTGAACTCCTCGAACCGGGCCGGCGACCGGTGCGCCAGCCCAACGTCCAGGACGGGAACCAGCGACCGGGGGTCGTCGATGTTCATCGCGGTGAAAGTGACCAACTGCGCGCTGCGCAGCGCAACGACGGTGTTGGCGACTTGGGAGCCGGTGCCACCGACCCCGGCGCGCTGCGCGACGATGCCGCGCAACACGTCGCAGTCGCCGTTGGCGGAGGCGGGGCCCACGTAGCGCAGGTCGAGCCACCGGTCCGGGAAGCACACCAGTTTGATCCAGGCGGCGACCGCGGCATTCACCGTCCCGGCCTTGGGGCCGTCCGGCTCCACCAGACCCATCCGGGTCAGTTCCTGCTTCTGACGGTCCAGGAACGCGGCATGCTGCGCGGCGTCGCGGTAGGGCGTGGTGATCGCCAGCACCCACGGAAAGCTGCCCGCCCCAACGGTTTCGGCAATAAACCACGCGTTCTCGACCGTCAGCTCGACGGCATTGGGTTCAGCATCCATGTGATCGCGGTCAGCCGCCCCACTTCGCGGCTTCGGCCTGGTCGCGGGCCATCATGGCCATGGTGTTGGCTTCGTGGGTACCGGCCATCGACTGATAGGCCCGCACCAGGTCGTCCATGGCTTGGTTCCACTGCGCCTGCCACGCCTGATACGTCATCCCGGTATCGCCCTGCCAGGCGTTGGACAACGCGGCCTGCTCGGCGGCGATGTCGGCACCCAGCCCCTGCATCGTTCCGGCGTAGCTCGCCATGTCCCCGGCATGCGCCACCATCGCCGGGTAGTTGTACATGATCTGCGACATCACAAGTCCTTTCGGTAGCAGCTCGGTTGCAACGCTTTGATCAAAACGCGGTATAGCTCGACGCCGCCGCGGAATCGGCGGCCACGTACGTCCCGGCGGCTTCACCCAGGTTCGCCTGGGCGATGTCCAACAAGGTGTTGATCCTGGCCGCTACCTCCACGAACCGGGCATGGGCGGCCTGAAACGCCGCGGCGGACTCGCCCTGGTGAAACGACTGAGCCGACATCGCCGCCTGCTCGGCCTGGGCAATCGTGTGGCGCATCAGCCCCGCCTTGGCGGCGAACGCCGACTGCGAGGCCACCAATTGCGGAATATGCGCGTCTAATAGGCTCATGGCTTCTCCTTTCGACCCTTTCGGCCTTCTCGATTTCGGTTACTCGCTGTCTCGCTGAAAACCGTTGTCGCCCCCTTTCGCCGCGCCTCGGTCCCAGGTTCCCGGCACCATGGGCATCCGTGGGCCGCCGCCAAATTCGTCGCCGGCCAACGCGGTCAACCCCGCTGCTTGCAGCACGGTCACGGTACGCATGGTCCCGGCGAACCCGAGCGTTCCGGCCCCGTGATCGGAGGCCTGCGCCCCGTAGTCCGGGTCGACACTGGAATCCATCTCCAAGAACTCGTCGCCGTAGTCGCGCAGTTCGGCCCGCCGGCGCCGCTTGGCGCGCGTCGCCGCCCGGCTGGCCGCCGCCGCGCCGGCCGCCGGGATGGTCGCCGCCGGTGCCTTGAGTCCGCCACGACCACCCACCGTCGGGCCCACGCTCGGCCCCCAATCACCGCCGCCGCCAACCACATACGGCAGGGTCGCCGTTGCCGAGGCGACCGGGGCCGGCGCGGCGCCGGCGCCAGCACCCGCACCCGCACCCGCTGCCGGAGCCCCGGCGGTGCCGGTCACCGTGGACGACGTCAGGCCGGCGGCCGGCCACCCGGACTGGGCTACCGTCGCGGCCGCGAAGACCGGCGCGGTGGCCGCCGGAATCAGAACCGGCGCAATCTGCGTCGGCAGCAACGCTAGTGCGCCCAGGCCCAGGCTGAGCCCGACCGGCAACAGGAACGGGGAGCTCAGCACCATGCCCCAGGTCGGCCAACCGACGATGTTGAAGAAGACCTGATAGCCCAGGGCGAACAGCAGCGGGCCGTACGTGATCAGTGCCTGTATCGGATTCGTCAGAAAGGCGATGATGATCTTTATCGAGTTTCCGATGGGATCCTGCAGGAACTCGAAGATGAGCTGAAACATCCACGAATAGAAGCCCGTATAGGCGTTCCACAGCTGCACCAGCAGTTGCCACAGCCACTGCCAGGGATCGGCCGCCACGGCACCCTCGGCGGCCGGCAGGGCGGCGTTGGCTGCGGCGCCGACGGTTTCGCCCGGTGTGACCACCGTCGGCGCCGGGGTGGTGCGTGGCGCCGTTGCCAGCGCCGTGCCCGAGACCGCCTGATAGACGCCCATGGTGGTGGCGGCCTGGATCCACATGCGCACGTAGTCAGCCTCGTTGAGCGCGATCGGAATCGTGTTGATCCCAAAGAAATTCGTCGCCACCAACACCCCATGCATGACATGATTGGCCGTCAGCTCCGCCAACGTCGGCATGGCCACCAGCGCGGCGTTATAAGCCGCCGCGGCCGCCTCGTGCTGGGCCGCCACCCCCGCGGCATCGACGCTCGCCTGCGTCAGCCATGCGACATACGGCGCATGCGCGGCCCCGTAGCGCAGCGCGCTCGGCCCCTGCCATGCCCCCGCCTGAACAGCCCCGACAAGCCCACCGAGTTCTGTCGCCGCGGCAGCATATTCGGCGCTGAGAGCGTTCCAGGCCGCGGCGGCCGCCAGCAGCGGGCCGGGACCGGGACCACTGCTCAGCAACGCCGAATGCACCTCCGGCGGCGAAGCAATCCAGATGGGCGCCATCGCTGTCAGCCGGCGGCGATCCCATACGTCGCGGCGGCGGCCGCATCACCGGCGAGATAACTGACGCCGGATTCGCCCACACCAACACCGGCGCGCCCCAGCTCTTCTACACCTTGGGCGGCGATGACGGCATGCTCCTGACCCTGGGCGCTGAACCCCGCCGCGGTCTGCAGCGACACCGGATCCGCTGCCGGCGGCACCACCGCGGTAATCAACGGGGCCGCTTCGGCATGCGCGGCCGCCAACCGCGCCGTGAGCGCCTCCACCGCGGCGCTGGCCGCGGCCAATCCTTCGGGCACCACTCGCAACGTCATGACTAACTCCCCTTCTGTTGGGTTTCACCGAACATCGCGGCCGCGTCGGCCAGCGGGTTGACCAACTGCACGTAGGTCGGGTTGTCGGCCAACAGGATCGCCCGTCCGGCCGGCAACCGGGCAAATCGTTGACCCCGGATCTTGCCGCTGTCGGCCGGATTGCCGGCCAACATCAGCGTGGTCGCTTGTAGATCATTGAACCGGCGCAGCAAGGGGTTGGTCATCAGGGCATGCGCCGATCCGGACGCGCGCGCGGTGACGATCACCCGCAGCCCCAGGTCGCCGGCCTGCGCGAGCAGGCCCAGCAGCGGGGTCCAGGGTCGCTGCCCGATGTAGGGTCCGGTCATCGCCGCCGAATCCGGTATCTGGTCGACGTCGTCGATGATCAGGTAGTGGGTGTGGCCGTGATAGGTCCAGCGGGACAGCTCGGCGGCGGACATGCCCGCCGGCGGCCGCCGCGACTCGATAAGGTTGGCCAGCCCGAGCATCGCCGGAATGATCCGGTCGATGTTGGCGGTGTATTCGTTGTCGGGGAACAGCGGCTCGTCGACCAAATGTAACCGCCGATCCAGCACGGTGAACGCCACCCGATCGGCGCTCGAGTGCTCGCGGATGGTGCGGATGATGTGGCGCAGCAGGGTCGTCTTTCCCGACTTGCTGTCACCGAACACCATCAGCAGCGGGTTCTCGACGAAGTCCAGCACCACCGCCGCCAGGTCCTCTTCGCGTTGGCCGATGACCACCCGATCCGGGCCCCGATACGGCGCGCCGAGGGCTTCGGGCGCGAGGTTGGTCGGCAGCAAACGCACCGGTGGCGCGGCCATGCCCGGGTAGCGGGCGTTCAGCGCGGGTACTGTGTTTGTTTCCGCGTCCAACGCGGGGCTCGCGAACAGGAAATGCTCCGCGGCCATGGTCAACCCGCGGCCCGGCTGGTCATGCGGGACGGCGTCGGCGGGCCGGCGCAGCGCGCCCACCACTCGCACGTTGCTGTCGCGTGGGTCGTGCAGTTTGAGTTCCAGGCGCAGCCCCAGCCCGTCGCGCATCGCCAGCGGCACCTCCAGCCAGCTCGGCGTGCTGATGATCACGTGAATGCCGTATGCCAGGCCCACGTTGACCAGTTCAGTCACCTTGGCCAGCAATGGATTACGGGTGTTGAATGGGTCGGTGTTGTCGCGGCCGAAGGCATACAGGTTGTCGATGACCAGGAACACCTCACCGAACCCGTCGTCGGCGACGGCGCCGTCGCCCCCGCGGTCGCGGAACAGCTCGCGCTGCTGCCGAGACAGCAACAGCTGTTCCAGCTCGCCGAAGGTGCGACGGATGCGCTCGGGTTCCAGCGCTGAGGCGACGCTGCCGACGTGCGCCAGATCCTGGAGCGCCCGCAGTTGCCCGCCGCCGTAGTCCAGGCAGTAGAACGTGACGTCGCGCGGCGAGTGCAGGCTGGCCGCCGACAGGATGAAGGTCTGCAGCGCAGTGGATTTGCCGGACTTGGGGCCGCCGTGGATCACCATGTTCCCAGCCGACGACGTGGCGTCGAACACCAACGGATCGCGGCGCATCTCGAACGGCTTGTCGATCTCACCGAGCGGCCAGCGCCACTGCCGTGGTGAGACCCCGGCACGGGCCAGCAGTGCGCTCAACGGGATCGGTTCGTCCAGCGGCGGCAGCCACAACTGCGGTGCCCGCGGCCCATAACGGGCCAACTGTTCGCCGATGGTTGCGATGAGCTTGCGCGGCGGGCCGGTCGGTTCCTCCTCGTCAGCGCCGGAGATCACCGTGCCCGGATCCGCCGCCACCGCACCGGCCGTGAACAGCTTTGGCTCCGGAACAGATTGCACCACAAGGGTCTTGGCCATCTGTGGGGGCTCGTAGATACCGTCGACGTAGGTGCTGCGGAACTTGATCGGGGTGGCACCCGGCGCGGGCACCAAGAAGCCGACGCCCTTATATTCTTTGCCCGATTCGATGTGGTAGGCGTCCTCCACGCCAATGATCTGACGAGAAACGCTGGGGCTGGCCACTTTCAGCCCGATCCGATAGGAGGTGTTCTTGTCGATGTCTTTGATCTTGCCGACATCGAGTGTCTGGGACGCGAACAGGATGTGGATGCGGAACGAGCGGCCCTTGCGGGCCACGTAGTCGAACAGCTCGGCGTATTCCGGGTGATCGGCCAGCATCAAGGTGAACTCGTCGGCCACCACGAACAGCGTTGGGATAGGGGGTAAATCGTGCCCGGCGGCGATGGCGTTCTCGTACTCGAGCACCGAATTGAACGCGCTGCCCTGCACCTGGCGACCGGCCTCACGCAGCAGTATCTCGCGCCGGGCCACCTCGCCACGCAGGGTGTCGGCGAACCGGTCGGCCAGCGACTTCTTCTCCGCCATGTTCGAGATGACCGCGACCACCTGCGGGAAATCGCGGAAACTGTCGGCGCCGGCCTCGCCCTTGAAGTCGGCGTAGATGACGATCAGCCGATCCGCGGAATGGGTGGTCAACAGCGACAACAGAATCGACATCAGGGTCTGCGACTTCCCGGAACCGGTCATGCCGATCATCAGGCCGTGCGGGCCCATCCCACCCTCGGCCTCGTCCTTGAGGTCGAACATCAGCGGCTCGCCGGTAGCGGTGACGCCGATCGGAACGCGCAACTCGTCCTCGCGACGTCGCGGCGCCCACAGCGCAGGCACATCCAGTCGGGAGGCGTCGGTGATTCCCAGCAGGGTGGTAAAGCTCGCGCCGCGGGTGGCCGCCGAGCGCAGCCCGGTGTGTGTCGGGTTGGAGTCCCATCGCGACAGCCGGCGGGCCAGGTGGGAGGCCTCGTCGGCGCCGTAGTGGTCGGCGACGTCGATGTAGGACTGCCAGCCGCCGGTTTGCCAGCGTTGAATGGCACCGTCCACGATACGCAGGATCGGCCGTTCGGGATCCGAATACTGTTCGCGGTGCGGCGGTGTGGCCGAGCAATGCACCACGGTGACCCCCGCGCGACCCACCGCCAGCGTCGAGGCTTTCAGGTCGTAGTCCGGGTCGTCGACAACGATCAGCAAGTGCCGCAACGCACCTGACGACTCACCGATGAACGCCGGGCGGTCGGCCAGCGCCGGGCCGAGCAGCTCGACCAGCTCGTCGGCGTCGGTTGACAGGTAGCGGGCCGGGCCAACCCCGTCGACCTGGCCGGGAATGTCGACGTGCGGCAACCACTTCAGCCAGGACCAGTCGGAGCTTTCCAGGTCTGGCCCCGCCATCGCCACCCCCAGTACCGTGGGGTCGTGCCAGGTCACCGCCTGGGCGATCCAGGCGCGGATCGCCGCGCGCACCTCTGGGACCTCCCCAAGAACCGTGATCAGCGAAACCTTGGCGAGATCGATTCCGGTCGGCACGTCCCGGACCGTGCGCTGGGTGTCGAGCAGGCTGCGTAATGCACTGTGCGACACCGGTTCCAGGTCGATCTCGTCGGCGGTGTCGTTGACCCGCACGGCGGTGGCCAGGGGTGCGCAGTGCCGGCCGGCGCGGACCACCAGGAAGTCGGGGTCGTGCGGGTCACGCTCCCACTGGCGACGGGAGCCGGGGACGGCCGCCAGCGCATCCGGTTCCGGGTGAGACCATTGCGCGGCCGCGCGCTGCTCGGCGGCCTGAACCCGGATGTTGTCCCGCACCACCGACAGGTAACGCAGATAGTCGGCCCGTTCGGCGTCGACCTCCTCGGTGCGCATCTTGTTGTCGTTGCCGCGGTAGAGCGCGGTGGCCGCCAGCAACAGCACGAACGGGAAGAACAGCGTCTGTGGGGAGATCACCCGCATCCCGGTGGCGACCAGCGCGACGATCATGCCGACGATGAGGATCCCGATCAGATAGGGCAGCGCGCGCCGTAGCAGCGACGGCGGGATCACCCGGGGCAGCTCGGGTGGCGCCTCGATGGTAATCGTGCCCTTGCGAGTGCTCGGTGGCGCCAGCCGGCGGCGGGCCTCGAAGATCAGCCTGCTCATCGGGGTTCCCCCCGCACGGACACCGCACGACCGGGCCTGCTGTCGGGCGGCAGGCTGTCATGGGCCAGCAGCGCGTCGGCCCGCGATAGCGTCGGACCGGCCGCGAACAGCGTGAGCATCGACCAGGGAATGGGCACCGCGGGCTCGTTTAGGCCAAGGGCAGCAACCGTTTTGCCGCGCCCTGTGGTTCCGATATCGCCCGCCACCTCACTCGTTTCGGTGTCGATGCCGTAACGGACCCCGGTGTCGGAAACCCAGAACAACGACCCGGTGGCCGGTGCCGTGGCGCCGCCGCCGACGCTCTGGACGAAATAGCCGGTGCCCGGCGCCAGCGCGACTCGGCTGGCCCCGCCCCCTTGACCCGCGCCGACCAGCTCGACGGTGCGCACGGTCACCGGCGGCTCCGAGCCGGCCAACAGGGTCAGTGAGCTGGTGGCCGCACCCGCTGGTTTGCTCCAGTGGGCGCAGATGACCGGGTTGCCGGCCATGTCGACGAGGCTGACCGGCTGGCTGGGATAGCGGGCGGTGTCCAGCATTCTCGATACCGGCAGCCTGGCGACCTCGTCGGCGCCCAACCGCGGTGGCTGTTGCAGGCCATAGGAATTGGTGTTGCGCAGGATCGCAGCCAGCACCGGCGAGATCGGCTGCAGACCGTCCGGCAGCACCGCGTAATAGGTGTCGGATGGCGTGGTGTCCAGGGAGTACGCGGTGACGACCGCCCCGATCGGTGCCGGCACTGCGAAGTTTGCCGGGCTGCCGGCATCGGGGATCACCGGCGCGGTCAGCGGCGGCGCTTCGGGAATGGCGTTGAAGAGCCCGGAGGCGACGGGTCGCGGCGCGGGTATGGCCGGGTCACTCAGGCCCAGGCCCAGCGCGTTGGTGATCGCGTGGTCCGCCAGGTCGATTCGGCTGCGTTTGCCGTCCCACAGCAGCCAGGTGCCGGCGCCGCTGTCAACCAGAATCACCTGCCCGGCGGGCAACGGGCCCGCCCGGGTGCCCTCGCTGTCCGGCCGGCCGGCGATCACCGTGACGCCCATGCTATGGACGGCGCGCCCGGCTGGCCCACCGATCGTGTCACACACCGTCCAGTCGGCATTGCGGGAGTTGTTTTGCACCATCCGCTCCGGCGCGCCCGGAATTCCGATCAGGTTTCCACGCGGAAATCGGTCTAGCTCAGCGCTTTTGACCGTCGTAGGGTTGAGGGGCCGACCGACGATGAGCCGGGCCGAGGTCAGGTTGAGCACGGGGTGCAGCTCGTCGCCGACCCGCACATACAGCGCGGCGGTGGACCGATCGGCAAGGATCTGATTGCTGGCCGCCTGGGTGTTGGGCCGGATCAGTGAGAAGACGAAGCAGCCGATCAATCCGGTGATCAACAGGAGGACGCCCATCAGCACCGCACGCGACTGGGTGCGCAACGGGTCCACCAGCATCCGGGTGTCGTGCAAGGCGATACCGGAGGCGATCCGGCGCATCACGAACCGCCAACCGGTCACCTGGTGGCGGGTGACAAAGCCGCGCCGGTAGACCACCTTGTCGGGGTTCTCGTTGACCGGGGTTCGGGACGAGAAGGAGCGCCGGGCCGCTTCCCTTTCGGGGTCCCATTCACGGTCCGGCTCGCGTCTGCTCATGCCGGCACCGACAGTCCGAGCCCGCGCAGCAGCGGCTCCACCGATTTACGCACGTCGTCGGCCGTAATCGTCATCAACTCCTCGTCGCTGAACTCGCCGGTTCCGGCGTGTTCGGAATGGTCCAGCCGGAATTCACGTTCCTCCTCGGAGCGTTCCACGATGTTGCGGACGAACCGGCCGTTGCCCGCGATGTCGAGGCTTCGTCGCGAGATGCCGTTGGTGTCGGGTGTGGACTCCGTGGCCAACTTGGCGAACAACGCCTCCAAATCGTCGAGCGCGGCCTGTTCGAACACGCTGTCGCGCTGCTCGGCCATCTTGTGGGCGATCTCCACCAGCTCATGCGACGTGTAGGAGGGAAAGTCGATGTTGCGGGTGAAGCGCGACCGAAGTCCCTCGTTGGTGTCCAGGAATTTGTCCAGGTCGGCGCGATAGCCGGCGATGATGACCACCAGGCGGTCGCGGTCGTTTTCCATGCGGGCCAACAGGGTGTCGATGGCCACCAAGCCGAAGTCGTTCTTGGCGCCGGTGGCCACCAGGGCGTAGGCCTCGTCGAGGAACAGCACCCCGTCCAGTGCGCTGTCGATGATCGCGTTGGTCTTCGCCTCGGTTTCGCCGATGTGCTGGCCGATGAGATCGGCGCGATGTACCTCTCGGATGTTCTCCCGCTTCAACAAGCCCAGGCCGCAATAGATCTTGGCGACCACCCGGGCGATGGTGGTCTTGCCGGTCCCCGGTGGTCCGGCGAAGACCAAGTGGTGGGTGCGCTGCGCCACGGTGAGCCCACGCTGCTTGCGGACCAGTTCCATGGCCACCGAACTTTTCAGCCGCGACACCTGGTTTTTGACCTCGTCGAGGCCGATGAATTCGGCGAGCTGGAGTTCGGCCTCGTGCAGCAGCGCGGCCTTGCGTTCGTGGGCCGCGGGGTCGACGAAGTCGTCCGCGCCGGGCTCGGTTGCGGGATCCCACGGATCGGTGCGGGCCTCGATCCGAGCCGCCGTCGTGGTCACGATCCCGAAACTGGGATCGGATAGGGCCTGTTCGATTTGCTCGTTCTCCGGGTGGGCCGCGTACAACTCCTGCAGCACTTCACTGGCCGACTCCTCGTCGACGTGCGCCCGCAGCACCAGCGCCTTGGCCAGCGCCCCATCGACCGCCGCCACGGCCACCGGGCCGTCGGGTTCCTCGAGGTACGACAAGGCCGGAGCAAACATGCCGAGCCGGGCCAGCGCGGTACCCAGGGTGATCTTGGCCGCGTGCGCGAAGGCCTCGTCGAGATCCGGGTCGTTGACGATCGGGGTCAGCAGCTTGACGACATCCGACCAGCGCTCGGCGCGGTAGTTGAGGACGACGGCGACCCAGCGGGCTTCGCGCCAGCTCGGGCGGCGCTCGGTGATGCCGGCAACGATGTGGTTGGCGTTGGCGAATTCGCCGGGCCCCCCTGTTGCGGCCAGCGCCGCCGCATACGCGAGCTGGAAATCGTCCGGGCCGGTGGCGCGAAACCGCAAGTACAGGCCGGTGTCGTAGAGGAAGCCCAACGCCCCGGGCGCCAGCTCCACCTGACGTTGCAGCATGCCCGCGGTGGCCGCGGTGCGCCAGATCGCTTCCAGCACCCCGATGGATTGGTCGCCGGCGGCGGCCAAGCCGGTCCACGCATCGCACTGGTCGTGGGCGATGCGGGTGAGAGCGGCGAATCCCGACCGCGCGGCGGTCAGGTCCGCCGGACGTTGCCGCTGGTAAACCGCGATGCCCAGCGCCCGACAGCAGGTGGCGAACCGGCTGATGACGTCGGCGTCCACCTTGCCGTTCACCCGGGACCCGACCGGCTGGGCCGTAAGCATGCTGATATCCCCGCGTTCCACGCCCGCGCCGTCTCCTGCACTCATTTGCTGATTGCGCCCAAAACTAGCCCCGAAGTTAGCATTGCATAAGCTAACTGTCGAGACGGCCGAGCCCGTTCGATGCGCCGCTTCGCTCCCATCCCGACGGCGCTGACCAGGCTGTTACCGGCACCAGCCGGGCGTTTGGGCACGACGCTCGACGCCATAACTCGCAGCTCCTCCACAGCCGAGACCAGGTAGGGCCACAGCCTAACTGAATATGATTTTCATTATCAAACCGCACCCTGAGCGCGGCGCCCCCGCTCACGGTCTGACGGCGCTGACCAGCGTGTTGCGGGAGAACATGGGCGCGGCCTCGGACCCCGGGCCCGGCACCGGCCGGCCGACCTCGCGCAGATAGTCGTTCAACGGTGTGCCGACGGCCGTCCAGCCGCGCTGGACGAACCATTCGGCGGCGGGCGCGCAACGCTCGTTGTAGACCAATTGGAAAAACGGGAGCTGATCGCCCTTGGCGACGGCGGCGCGTTCTTCTTCGACCTTGGCCGCGAATTCATCCGGGGGCAACGGGGCACCATCCTCGACCGCGACGTGGCTGCCGCGGCCGGCCAGGGTGTCGATGCCGGTGAACAGCTGCTCCTGCGCGTCGGCCGGCAGGTAGAACAACAGACCCTCGGCGATCCACGCCGAGCGCTTGCCAGGATCGAAACCGCTGTCGCGCAAGGCTTCTGGCCAATCGTCGCGCAGGTCTACAGCAATCTCTCTGCGCTCGGCTCGCGGTTGGGCG
The DNA here is from genome assembly GCF_010730055.1 of Mycobacterium shinjukuense. Classification (NCBI taxonomy): domain Bacteria; kingdom Bacillati; phylum Actinomycetota; class Actinomycetes; order Mycobacteriales; family Mycobacteriaceae; genus Mycobacterium; species Mycobacterium shinjukuense. The sequence goes on from NZ_AP022575.1 coordinate 3,501,135, forward strand.
CCGTGGCCGGCCAGCACCTCGCGCTTGAAATCGAGGACCTGTGGGCGGTCCAACTCGTAGACGATCGTCCCATCCGGCCACGGCAGCCGGTAGGCACGGGAGTCCAGTCCGGCAGCCAAGATGACCACCTGGCGCGCGCCGGCATCGGCGGCGCGGCGGAAATAGCCGTCGAAGTACCTGGTGCGGGCGCCCTGGAAGTTGACGAAGTGCACGCCGAAGTCCGCCGACCTCAACTGGTGATCGGGGGCCGTGCCGTCGAGCACGTCGGCCCAGGAGCCGCCGACCGCACGGCAGAACAGCTCCGCATACGGGTCGACGGCCAGCGGGTCGGGCTTCTGGGCCTCCAGGGCTCTGGCGGCCGCGACGAAGAGCGCGGTCGACCCGACGCTGGTCGTGATGTCCCAGCTGTCACCTTCGGTGCGCACCCAACCGACCCTACGCGCCGAGCTCAAGCCCGATTGCCCGGCTCCTCCTCGGTCCGCCACGCGGACCGCATCGTCGCCGAGCTCAAGCCCGATTGCCCGGCTCGGGATCCCAGCTCCCCGGCACCATCGGCACCGTTGGGCCGCCACCGAACTCGTCACTGGCCAGGGTGGTCAAACCGCCCGCTTCGGCCAGCGCTTCCTTTCCCACCGTGCCGGCGAACCCCAGCGTCGCGGCACCGCGTTGCGAGGCCCGCACAACGGGTGCTGCGTCCGGTGGCGCGCCCCAGTCCGGGTCGACCTCGACATTCATATCCATGAACTCGTCGCCGTACCCGCGCTGAATCGCACGCTGACGCCGGCGCCGACGCGCCCGTTCGCGCGCCGCCGACCCCGCCGCCAGCGCCGCGCTGTCGGGCTCGGACGCCTTCCGCTGGGCGCTGGCACTGGCGCTGCTGCTCATCCCCGAGCCGAACCCAATGCCGGGAGGAGCAACGGCATAGGGGTAGCCGAATCCGCCGACGCCAACGGCCGGCGGCGCCGCCGGAGCCGCGCTGGCGATCGTGCTCGCCGCGGGCGCGGGTGCGGGCGCCGACGCCGACGCAGGTGCCGCGCCCGGTGCGGTGATGGTCGGCACCATCGCCGCGGCCGGCAACGGGTTGGGCACACTAGCTGCCGGCGGCACGGCTGCCGCGGCGATAGCGGCGGGCTGAATGCCGGCCAGCCCGGACAGGCCCGCGAAGCCGGTAACGACGCCCAGGTTGGAGATGACGGAACCGAGCGCGACCGCCAGCAGCTGCGGGGACTGGCTCAGCGCCTGAACGATCTGCACGATGTGCTCGGGGTAGTCGAAAAACAGAAGCTCAAAGTAGAACTCCAGAGCCTCCGTCGGATTGGTAAACAGTTGCTGGACGAACGTTTCGAAGTCCTTACTGAATTCGATGGCACGAACAACCCACCAGATCGGTTCGGCCGCGTTCGTATAGTCCTCGAACGGGATTCCGTTCATGGTGCCTTCAGCGGGATCCCAGACAAGCCGGCCACCGCTGACGATGCGCAGCAGGTACGCAACGAGATAATCCAACAGGGTCGGCTCACCGCCGTGGTCGTGGTCGTGGTCGTGGTCGTCGTCGTCGACCGCTTCGGCTGCCACGATCTGCGGTGCGGGGGTGGTCTGTGGTGTCGACGCCACCGCCGCGCCGGACACCGCTTCGTAGGTCGCCATCGTCGTCGCGGCCTGGACCCACATCCGCACATAGTCGGCCTCGTTGAGCGCGATCGGAATCGTGTTGATCCCGAAGAAGTTCGTCGCCACCAACACCGCGTGCAGGGCGTGGTTGGCGGCGAGCTCGGCCAATGTCGGCATGGCCGCCAACGCGGTCGTGTAGGCCGCGGCCGCGATCTCGTGCTGCGCGGCGGCCCCCGCGCTGGCGGCACTGGCCTGCATCAGCCACATCAGATACGGCACGTGGGCGGCCACATACCGCTCGGCGCTAGGCCCTTCCCATGCTCCCGCCTGCACCGAACCCAACAAAGCGGTGAGTTCGTCGGCCACCGCCGTGTACTCGGTGCTCAGCGCGGACCACGCCATCGCGGCCGATAAGAGTGACCCGGGACCTGGGCCGCCGCTGAGCAACGCGGAATGCACTTCCGGTGGCGACGCCATCCAGACCGGGGCGGTCACGGCATGCCGCGGCTGATCGGATCGACCGCCGGCGCCGCCGCGAGCATCGCGGCGCCACGACGGGCGCCCGCCCCGCGGACGTTCGACGCCTCGACACGCGCGCTAGCGACGGTGGGTCCTTCCGGTATGACGCGCAACGCCATGGCAGACACACCTCGATTGCAGAGTTCGGACATGTTGTCCCGCAGCTTACTGAAAATGGTTGTCGTTAACAACCATGCCGGCGTGCCGCGTCCTGACCGGTGCCGCACTCGGTGATGCACGGATCCACGCGGCATCGGCGCCGTTGATCCGCATGCCGACCTGAGTTGATGCTTTAGATGCCGTACTCTGATCATCGTGCGCACCACCGTGTCGATCTCCGATGAACTACTCGCTGCCGCCAAACGCCGGGCCCGCGAGCGTGGCCAGTCGCTAGGTGCGGTGATCGAGGACGCCCTTCGCCGCGAGTTCGCCGCCGCCCATGTGGGCGGCGCCCGCCCGACCGTCCCGGTTTTCGACGGCGGCACCGGTCCGCGGCGAGGCCTCGACCTGACCTCGAATCGGGCGTTGTCCGAAGTGCTCGACGAGGGCCTGGAACTGAACTCGCGGATGTGAGCCCGAATAGGCCGCAAACAAGCGATGTTTCTTCTCGACGTCAACGTGCTGCTCGCTGCACACCGCGGCGACCATCCGAATCACCAAACCGTCCGCCCGTGGTTCGATCGACTGCTTGCGGCCGACGACCCCTTCACAGTGCCCAACCTGGTATGGGCGTCGTTCCTCCGGCTGGCGACAAATCGACGCATCTTCGAGATTCCGTCACCGCGAGCGGATGCATTCGCATTCATCGACGCCGTCACCGCCCAGCCCCATCACCTTCCGACCAACCCCGGTCCCCGACACCTCGCACTGCTGCGAAAGCTCTGCGACGAGGCCGATGCGTCTGGCGACCTCATACCCGACGCGGTACTCGCGGCCATAGCAGTGGAGCATCACTGCGCCGTGGTGAGCCTGGACAGGGATTTCGCCCGGTTCACCTCGGTGCGCCACGTTCACCCGGCAGTCTGATCGCGGGTGCCCTCACACCAAGGGCCGGCCCGTCCTGATCCGGCGGTCCAGGTCCCAGAGCATCAGGTTGAACGGGAACTCCCGCACACAGTGCGGCAACGCGCGATTCACCGCGCCCACCACGGCCATCAGCCGGTCGAAGCGTCGTTGCTTGACGTCGTCCCAGGGCAATCGCATCTCGTCGCGAAACCGTTGCGGCAGAAAGCCGGTGGTGATCAGCAACGCCAAGCTTTCCGAGAGCCTGCGCACCGGGCCCGGCAACGGCATACCGTTGATTCGCGACACCGCGATGGGATACAGGTAGTCGCGGACGGCGTCGTCGATGTGCACCCTTTCCAACGACTCCTGCCAGTACCGGTCGAAGGCCGCCCGATCGGGTGGCCACATCTGCGGCGGCACCTGTAGCGTGGTGGCCAATGCCATGCCCTCGCGGTAACGGCGATCGGCTTCCTCCTCATCCATCTCGCCGACGAAGACGCGGTGGACGTCGACGGCGCCCTTGTACAGGCAGGCCGCCACCCATAGCTGCAGATCCGGGTCGAACGCGTTGTAGGAGACCGGGCTGTCCGGCGTGGAGTGGACCTGCGCATGCGCACCGTTGACGGCGCGGCGGAAGGCCGCCTTCTGGGCGTCGGTTCCAGCGACCGCCACGGCCAGGTAGGTAAACGTGGTGCGCGCCCGCTTGATGGGATGGCGGTCGATTCGACCGCTTTCGACACGGCTTTCCAATACGCCGTAGCCAACGGCCGGCAGCGCCAACTCCATGATCACGTTGGCCGGCCCCGCCAGCAGCGCCACACCCATCAACCCGCGGTCGGCCGCGATCCGTCGTCGGCGCCCGCCGGGCCGCGGACGGGCCGGGTCGGCGATCGGGCGCTCGACGTGAGGAATGGGCCGCTGGACCGTCTGGTGCATCACCATCGTTGGCCCCCTACCGTCACCCGCAAATTGTGAAAACGTTTGTTTCCTGATATTGTCGGTGCGTTGCTCTGGTGTCAAGAGGGTGCTCATGGCCGATCCAGCCGGGTTGACCGGGAGTTCGAGCGCGCGGCCATATCGAGGGGTTAAGGCCGCCGAGCGACTCGCGGAACGCCGCCGGCGGCTGCTGGCCGCCGGCCTGGATCTGTTGGGGTCGGAGCAACAGGACATCTCCGGGCTGACCGTTCGCGCGGTTTGCCGCAACGCCGGCCTGGCATCGCGCTACTTTTACGAAAGCTTCGCCGACAAGGATGAATTCGTCGCCGGTGTTTTCGATTGGGTGGTAGCCGAGCTGGCTACCACCACCCAGGCCGCGGTAGCGGCGGTGCCGGCACACGAGCAGGCCCGCGCCGGGATGGCCAACATCGTGCGGACCATCGCCGACGATCCCCGGATCGGACGGCTGCTGTTCAGCACGCAGCTGGCCGACGCCGTGGTCGTGCGCAAGCGCGCCGAGTCCACCGCACTGTTCGCGATGTTGTCCGGACGGCACGCCATCGACGTGCTACGGGCACCGGCAGACGAGGCCATCACTGCGGCAGCACACTTCGTGGTCGGTGGCGTCGGCCAGACCATCAGCGCCTGGCTGGCCGGCGACGTCCGACTCCAACCCGATCAGCTCGTCGATCTACTGGCGTCGCTGCTCAACGAACTCGCCGACCCGAACCTGGTCCGTCCCCGAGTCACGGCGGCGGCGCCACCCGATGCCGCAGCGTCGCGGGCGGCCACCGGCGCATCAGGGTGAGTCGCACAGTGCGCCGCGCCGCCGGTCGGCCGCCGTCCTGGGTACGGCCGGTGTGTCGCGTTCGGTGAATTCCTTTATCCAACAGGCGAATTCCAGAGTGATGCCGTCGGGATCCTGGAAGTAGAACGAGCGCACGTACACCCCGGGATGCACCGTCGCCGATACCTGCATCGGGCTCTCGTCGTGGTTGAGCACCGGCCCGACCCGGACACCCTTTTCCTTCAGCCGCTTGCGGTAGACGTCGAATTTTTCCGGTGGCACGTGGAACGCCAGATGGTTCATGGTGCTCACCGCGCTGGTGATATCCCCGATGCCGGGAATGGCGTCCGGCGACGAGATGCCCGGGACCCGATCGGGTGCATCGGCGAACCAGAAAAACGCGACGCAGTCCCCGTTGCCGGCGTCGAAAAAGAAGTGTTGTCCCTGGCCGCCGGGCAGATCGAGCGACTTGATCAGCGGCATGCCGAGCACGTTGCTGTAAAAGTCCACGGTGCGTGCCATGTCGGAACACACCAGGGCGACGTGATTGATTCCGCTGAGCTCGAACTCGGTGTTGGCGTTGTGCGGCTTGATCATCGTGCAAACTCCCTATCCCGGGCATCGGCCCTGGCTAGGATCCGAATCTAGCATCGGAGTCAGTTTTGCTGGAGGTGCCTCAGGTGCCGGAGTTCCCGACGCGACGCGGGCGCCGGACGCAGGCCGCGACGGACACGGCTGCCCGGACAGTCATCGCGCGCGCAGGCATCCTGGCGACGACCATCGCCGATATCGCCGCAGACGCGGGCCGCCTGGCAGCATCGTTGACAACTACCACGACTCCAAAGAGGCGATCATCCCGACCCGACGAGCCGGCCCGCATCCAAGCACTGGCCACCGTCAACTGCCGAACCATCTACCGCCAGGAGGATCGCTGACAGTGACGGGTCACGCGGGCACCGCGGGGGTCATTCGAGAGTTCGTGGGGCTGCCGTCGCCCACCGCGGGGCGCGCCGGTGCCGGTGGGCACCCTTGCCAGGGTCTTTACCACCGAGGCGTGGGACGCAAGCCCAAGGTGGCCGTGATCGCCACGCATTACCAGATCGATTTCTCCGAGCACTATCTCGCCGACTACATGGCCATCCGCGGCGTCGGATTCCTGGGCTGGAACACCAGGTTCCGCGGTTTCGAAAGCAGCTTTCTGCTCGATCATGCGCTGGTCGACATCGGGGTCGGGGTGCGCTGGCTGCGCGAGACTCAGCGCGTGGAAACAGTGGTACTACTGGGTAATTCGGGAGGGGGTTCGCTGATGGCCGCCTACCAGTCACAGGCGGTCGATCCGAACGTGACACCCCTTGACGGCATGCGGCCCGCCGCCGGCCTGGCCGAGCTGCCCGCCGCCGACGGATACGTTGCCACCGCCGCCCACCCCGGACGCCCGGATGTGCTGACCGCGTGGATGGACGGCGCTGTCATCGACGAAAACGATCCGGTGGCAACCGATCCCGATCTCGACCTGTTCAACGGGCGCAATGGCCCGCCCTACTCGCCGGAGTTCCTGAGCCGCTACCGCGCGGCGCAGGTCGCACGTAACCACGCCATCACCGACTGGGCTGAAATGGAGCTCAAACGTGTTCGCGCCGCGGGGTTTTCGGATCGTCCGTTCACCGTGATGCGTACTTGGGCCGACCCCCGCATGGTCGATCCCGGCATCGAACCCACCAAGCGCCCGCCCAACCAGTGCTATGCGGGCACGCCGGCGAAGGCGAACCGCTCAGCACACGGCATCGCCGCGGCGTGCACGCTGCGTGGCTGGCTGGGCATGTGGAGCCTGCGGGTGGCCCAAACCCGGGCCGAGCCGCACCTGGCCCGCATCACCTGCCCGGCCCTGGTGATCAACGCCGAAGCCGATACCGGCGTCTTCCCGTCGGATGCCCAGCGCATCTACGACGCACTCGCGAGCAGCGACAAGACCCGGGTCTCGATCGACACCGATCATTACTTCACCACGCCGGGGGCACGTAGCGAGCAAGCTGACATCATCGCCAAATGGATTGCCAAGCGATGGCGCTGACGGCCTGCCCGCATCACCTGGCTGGGCTTAAGCCCTGGTTGGGCTAAGCCGCGTAACGGCGCGTGCGGCTCTTGGCGCTTGATCAGTCGTTGCACGTGCAATCGGGATGACCACACGCGCAGCCGGCTGCTTGGGTACACGCGGAGTCACCACAGGTGCAGCCGGTCGATTTGCACTGGCAAGGTTGAGTCTCGGTCATCCATGCATTCTATACCCTGGTAGGGTACTTAGGTCAAGAGTGCCTCTCCGTTTGACCAACGGTTGGAATCGCCCGTCCCTGCGTGCAAATCAGGAGCGAACCAGTCGTGCGATAGCCGCGGAGGCCTCGGAGAGTTTCACGTCAGCTTCGGTTCCCCCCTGGGCAATCGCTTGGCTTACACAGCTGTCAAGGTGGTCGTCGAGTAGGTTCAACGCCACCGAGCGCAATGCACTGCTGGCTGCGCTGATTTGCGTAAGGATGTCGATGCAGTACTTGTCCTCGTCGATCATCTTTGCGATGCCGCGAATCTGGCCCTCGATTCGGCGCAGTCGCTTGGCGTAGCTGTCCTTGTGCGACACATACCCGTATGCGGTTTCCACCCGACCTCCCAGCATTTTCGTCACCGTTGTGTGTTCTCGCGTCGCCGCGCGGTGCGGAGTTGAATCGACCACCTATCACGTCTGCACTAGCCGCGGGTATTCCAAGGGAATCCAGACAGCTTCGACGTCGTCATTGTACCCTGCGGGGGTACACCTTTGTGCGAGCCAGGACCGCGGTGATCAATTGGTCGACGAGGTGCGCGCCGGCCGATTCGGTTCCGGCGAGACACCAGCGATTGGGCAACATCGTGGCGCAGCCGCCGCGATGTGCCCTAGGGCGATGGGCGAGTGACCGCGCGGCCTGAACCGAGGTGATCCGATCGTCGCGACGCGATCAACGGCAGGCGGTGGCGGCGGCCGACGACTCAGTTCCCGTCTCACGGTGCGAGCCTGACAAAGCCCGGTGGCATCGGTCGCGGCGGCGGAAGCGGCTCCACCGGACCGCCACCACCGTTGCCGCCACTGCCGCCGCCGCCGACGCCACCCCCCGACTGAGGAGCATCAGCAGGTTGCTCCACCGCTTGGGGCGGCGGTGGCTGTTGCGGCGGGGGTGGCTCTTGCGGCGGCGGCTGTTGCGGCGGCTGTTGCGGTGGCTGGTGCGGCGGCGGCGGCGATCGCTTTGGTGGCTGCGGAGCCACGATCGGCGGCGGTGGTGCCAGGGTCTGCGCCGTCGGCGGCGGCGGTGTCGGAATCTGCGGAGGGTTCGGCAAGACGGGATGCCCCGCCGGAGCCGCTTCGATCAGCGAGGCGAGCACCGCGTCATGCGCGTCAGAGTCCCACCGATCGGACCCGTAGCGGCCCGCCACCACAGCGCCGCCGTCCATCCAGTGTGACCGCCGACCCGTACCGGTGCCCGCCGGTTCCTGCCTCGGCGGCGGCGTGTTGGTCAGGCCCAACGCCCGCGGGCGCTGCCGCAGGTTGTTTTCTGAGTTGACTGCGTCGTACGGGTACGCGACGACCCGGTGCGTCGGTTCGCTCGATCCCGGCGCGAAATTAGCCATGATGGAGGCTATCTTGCCTTGATCATGTGGGCAGTAGGCCTCGACGGCCGCGCTGATGAATCGTTTGATGGTGGTCGTCACGCGGTCCGGCGGGTACAGGCGCGCGGTCGAGTCCACGTTGAACGCGTGCTTCCTCATTGCGTCCACCAGGTCGTCCACCGGCACGCCAGCATCCAGCTTGCGACAAATCTTGTGGGCCGTGGCGATGAGGCTCGGCACGTTCTCGAGGGCAGGGATTTCTTTGCTATCGAGCAGTGCCAGAAACTGCTCGTCCTGGTTTGGGTCGGCCGCTGTTACGCCGCCGCTCAAGATTGCGGCGCCGGATAGCACCAGGATGGCGCCAACTAGGGTGCCGACTCGGTGAGTGATGCCGGTGAGCATGACAAGGGCTTCCGTTCTGCTAAAGCCGTCACCTGGCGGGCTATGGATCGTGATCTACGCCACGATGTGTGGCTGTCTGGTTGGGTTTCCCCGGCGCCATGATGTCGTTTCACAACGCCGATCCGGTGTGGGCGTAGGCCGGGGCACAAGGTGCAATAGCGAGCCAGATTCCGAGAAGGACATCGAGACTGCCGGCCATGTGCGCCCAAGATTTTTGTGCCCACAAGCGGTACCTCCGCATCTCTTGTCGGATGCTCTCGTAGCATGCTCCAAATATACCCCTTGGGGGTAGGGCCTAAAGGCCTTAGATTGGCCGGGCATGTCGTCGCTTGCTCACGTCGGCAGTAGAAGTTTCAGGCTCTGATGACTTCTTCTGTGGTCGCTCACACCGTTGGCCGGCGTTTGGCTACACGGCGGTTGTCGCCCGCCGTCGGCCGCGCGCCGGGTAGGCCCCTGCCCGTCTGGTCAGCCAACCGACCGGTTGTTAGCTTGAGTGTGAACCCGGGAAAGCAATGGAAGGCGACCAATGCCGATCGCAATAACTCCGGAGCATCAGGACCTGGCCGAGTCGGTGCGTGCCTTGGTCGCGCGGGTAGCGCCGTCCGAGGTGCTGCACGCGGCGATGGAGACCCCGTTGGACAACCCGCCGCCGTACTGGCAGGCGGCGGTCGACCAAGGCTTGCCAGGTGTGCACTTGCCCGAATCGGTCGGCGGACAAGGTTTCGGCATCGTTGAGCTGGCGGTGGTGCTGGCCGAGTTCGGCTACGGGGCGGTGCCCGGCCCGTTCGTGCCGTCGGCGATCGCCAGCGCACTGATCGCCGCGCATGACCCGCAGGCCACGGTGCTCGCCGAGCTGGCATCCGGGGCCGCCATCGCCTGCTACGCGCTCGATTCCGGGCTGACCGCCACCCGGCATGGCGCAGGAGATAGGGCAGCGCTGGTGATCCGCGGCGAGATCCGCGTGGTTCCCGCGGCGGCTCAGGCGTCGGTGCTGGTGCTGCCGGTGGCCATCGACGGCGGCGAGAAGTGGGTCATGCTGCGCGCCGAACAACTCGAAATCGAGCCGGTCGCCAGCCTGGATCCGCTGCGGCCCATCGCCCAGGTGCGAGCCCACGCCGTCGAGGTCGGCGACGATGTCGTGCTGAGCAATCTAAGCCTGACCACCGCCCGTGCGCTGGTAACCACCCTGTTATCGGCCGAGGCCGTCGGCGTGGCGCGGTGGGCGACCGACACCGCATCGGCCTACGCCAAGATTCGTGAACAATTCGGCAGGCCGATCGGCCAGTTCCAGGCGATCAAGCACAAGTGCGCGGAGATGGTAGCCGACACCGAGCGGGCCACCGCCGCGGTGTGGGACGCCGCGCGCGCCCTGGACGAGGCGGGCGAGGCCGACGACGCCGGTGTCGAGTTCGCCGCCGCGGTGGCGGCGACGTTGGCGCCAACCGCCGCCCAGCGGTGCACGCAAGACTGCATTCAGGTGCATGGGGGCATCGGCTTCACCTGGGAGCACGACGCGGGCGTGTACTACCGGCGGGCGCTCATGCTGGCCGCCTGCTTTGGTCGCGCCTCGGAGTACCCGCGCCACGTGGTGGACACAGCGACCACCACGGGCATGCGCACGGTGGACATCGACCTCGATCCGGACACCGAAAGGCTGCGGGTCGAGATCCGGGCCGAGGTGGCCGCGCTCAAGCAGATGCCGCGTGAAAAGCGCGCGGTCGCGATCGCCGAAGGCGGCTGGGTGCTGCCGCATCTGCCCACGCCGTGGGGGCGCGCGGCCAGCCCGGTCGAGCAAATCATCATCGCCCAGGAGTTCACCGCGGGACGGGTCAAGCGGCCGCAGATCGCCATCGCGGCCTGGATCGTGCCGTCGATCGTGGCGTTCGGAACCGAAGAACAAAAACAACGCTTCCTGCCGCCCACCTTTCGCGGCGACATCTTCTGGTGCCAGCTGTTTTCCGAGCCGGGCGCGGGATCGGATCTGGCCAGCCTGGCGACCAAGGCCACCCGGGTGGACGGCGGCTGGCGAATCACCGGCCAGAAGATCTGGACCACCGCCGCGCAGTTCTCGCACTGGGGCGCGCTGCTGGCCCGGACCGACCCATCGGCGCCCAAGCACAACGGCATCACCTACTTCCTGCTGGACATGAAATGCGACGGCGTAGTGGTCAAGCCGCTGCGCGAGCTCACCGGTCACGAGTTTTTCAACACCGTCTACCTCGACGACGTGTTCGTGCCGGATGAGTTGGTGCTCGGGGAGGTGAACCGGGGATGGGAGGTCAGCCGCAACACCCTGACGGCCGAGCGGGTGTCGATCGGCAGCAACGACACCAACTTCTTGGCCACCCTGGACCAGTTCGTCGAGTTCGTCCGAGACGGCCAGTTCGACCAGGTCGCCCAACACCGCGCCGGCCGGTTGATCGCCGAGGGCCACGCCGCCAAGCTGCTCAACCTGCGCTCCACCCTGATGACGTTGGCCGGTCGTGACGCCATGCCGTCGGCGGCGATCTCCAAGCTGCTGTCGATGCGCACCGGCCAGGGGTATGCCGAGTTCGCGGTGTCGTCCTTAGGCGCCGAGGCTGCCGTCGGCGACACCGACCGGCCAGCGGGCAAGTGGGGCGAGTATCTGCTGGCCAGCAGGGCCACCACCATTTACGGCGGCACCTCGGAGGTGCAGCTGAACATCATCGCCGAGCGGCTGCTGGGCCTGCCCCGCGACCCGTAGGGCTCCCGCGCTCCCGCGCGAGCTGGGGGCACCTCCCGCTTGCGGGGGAACGCAAAGGCAAAATTACAGCTTGCGCAGCTCGCGTTTGAGGATCTTTCCGGTCGGGTTGCGCGGCAGCTCGTCGAGAAAGATGACGTCGCGCGGCACCTTATAGCGGGCCAGATGGTCACGCACGTACTGCTTGATCGCGTCCTCGTCGAGGGTGGCCCCCGGCTTCTTGACCACGAACGCGCGCAGCCGGGCGCCCCACTCCTTGTCGTCGACGCCCAGCGCGGTGGCCTCCACCACGTCGGGATGCCCGCTGATCAGGTCTTCAACTTCGGCGGGGAACACGTTCTCGCCGCCGGAGACGATCATCTCGTCGTCGCGGCCGCTGACGTAGAGCAGTCCGCGCTCGTCGAAATAGCCCACGTCACCCGACGACAGCAGGCCGTCGATGATCTGCTTGCCGCCGCCGCCGGTGTAGCCCTCGAACGGGAAGGCGTTGCCCACGAAGATGCGGCCGACGTCCCCCCGCGGGACCTCGTTGCCGTTGTCGTCGAGGATCTTGACCTTCACGCCCTTGACGACGGGTCCGACCGTGGCGGGGTTGAACTGCAGATCGTCGGGACCGGCGATGGTCGCGAACGCGACCTCGGTGGAGCCATACATGTTGTAGACGACGGGCCCGAGGTCCTTGAGGGCGCGGGTGGCCAGCTCCGCACCCAGTTGCGAGCCGGACACGAAGACGATCTTCAGGCTGGACAGATCGGGCTTCGTGTCCATCTTCTCGATCGCATCGAGGATCCGCGACAGCATCACCGGCACCACCACCAGCGCGGTCGCCTTGTGCTTCTCGATGTCTTCCACCACCAACGCCGGCTTGAACCGCCGCCGCAGCAGCAACGTCGAGCCCAGGAACATCGCGAGGGTGGCGTGCAGGTACCCCAGCGCGTGGAACATCGGGGCCGGCAACGACGTCACCTCGCCGGCCTTGAAGGGGACGTGCGACAAGATGCCACCGACCGGCGCCAGCGTCGGCGGGGTCCGCCGGTTCGCCCCCTTCGGCGTGCCGGTCGTTCCGCTGGTCAGGATGATGATCGACGCGTGCTTGCTGGCTTTCGGAGCGGGCGCGGTGCTGCTGCGCGCGATCAGCTCCGCCAGCGTCTCGTCGGTGCTGCCCGACGGCTCATCCGCATCGGGGTTGACACCGAGCGCCCGCAGCTTGCCCAACGGCGGCTCGGCCTTGCTGACGGCCTCGGTGTACTCGTCGTCGTAGATGATGATCTTGGCGCCCTCGCGCTCGGACACCTCTTTGATCTGCGGGCCGGAGAATTCGCTGTTGAGCAAGATGATGCGGGCGCCGACCCGGGCCGCGCCGTAGTTGGCGATCAGGAACCAGCGGTGGTTGCGCGCCAGGATGGCGACACCGTCGCCGCCGCGGACCCCCTTGGCCAGTAGCCCGTTGGCCACCGCGTGGGCGGCGTTGTCGAGCTGCTGGTAAGTGAGCGTGCCCTCTTCGTCGATCACCGCCGCCTTGTGGGGCGCACGCCGGGCATTGTGTGCCGGCAGCATTCCGAACTCGCCCCACTTGCGGATATCGGCTGCCATCGCGGCGTAGTTCAGCGGCGGCTCCAGCCCGATGGCGCCTGATTCGATGATCTTGCGCAGATAGTGCAATTCGGCCGTGCCGCGTTCGATGTACTGCTGCAGTTTGGCCCCGATTTTGGCTGGCGTCGGTCCAACCAGGTCGCTGAGGTTCGGCATGAACCTCACAATAGACTCGGATCGCAGCGCGGCCAGAAAATGCCTCGGCCCTACCATGGACGCATGTCGCGTCCGGTGTCACTGGATGTTGCCGGACGCCGCGTCACCATCACTCATCCCGATAGGGTCGTATTCCCCGGCCCCGGCCACACCAAGCTCGACCTAGTCCGGTACTACCTCGCCGTGGCCGAGGGTGCGGTGCGCGGGGTGGCCGGCCGCCCGATGATCTTGAAGCGTTTCGTCAAGGGCATCTCGGCCGAAGCGGTGTTTCAGAAGCGCGCCCCCGCGAACCGGCCGGACTGGGTGGACGTGGCCGAGCTGCGCTACGCGTCGGGCACCTCGGCCGCCGAAGCCGTCATTCACGACGCCGCCGGACTGGCGTGGGTGATCAACCTCGGTTGCGTCGACCTCAATCCGCATCCGGTGCTCGCCGCCGACCTCGACCATCCCGACGAACTGCGGGTGGACCTGGACCCGATGCCCGGCGTCGGGTGGCGACGGGTCGTCGAGGTCGCGCTGGTGGCCCGGGAGGTGCTGGAGGACTACGGGCTGACCGCGTGGCCGAAGACGTCGGGGGCGCGGGGCTTTCACGTCTATGCCCGGATCGCCCCTTGCTGGTCGTTCCCCCAGGTACGCCTGGCCGCCCAGACCGTGGCGCGTGAGGTCGAGCGCCGCCTGCCCGGGGCGGCAACCAGCCGGTGGTGGAAGGAAGAACGCGAGGGCGTGTTCGTCGACTTCAACCAGAACGCCAAGGACCGCACGGTCGCCTCGGCCTACTCGGTGCGGGCCACACCCGATGCCCGGGTGTCCACACCGCTGCACTGGGATGAGGTGGCCGACTGCGACCCGGCGGCGTACACCCTGGCCACCGTGCCGGGCCGGTTCGCCGAGCTGGGTGACCCCTGGGCCGGGATGGATGACGCGGTTGGCCGGCTCGACCTGCTGCTGGCGCTGGCCGAGGAATTGGGTCCGCCGCAGAAGGCACCCACAGGGTCGGGCCGGAGCGTCGACGGTCGGCGCCGGTCCTCGAAGCCGCTCATCGAGATCGCCCGCACCAAGACCAGAGATGAGGCGATGGCGGCGCTGGACACCTGGCGCGGCCGGTATCCCGGCGCCGCGGCCTGGTTGCAGCCCGCCGATATCCTCGTCGACGGCATGCGCGGGCCGAGTTCGATCTGGTACCGGATCCGGATCAACCTCCAGCACGTCCCGACCGACCAGCGCCCACCGCAGGAGCAGCTGATCGCCGACTACAGCCCGTGGCCGCAGTGAGAGCACGCCGCGGGTCGATCAGTTGCACCAGGCCGCGAGGATCGCGCGCCGCGGAGATGAGCAGCTGCGGGCCTGCAGTGCGGGGGTGGTGGAGGCGGTCGACGAGGCCCGCGCGGAGGGTTTTGACGTCGGTGAGGACTATTCGGTCGCCGACCGCTCGCGCGGCGGTTCGGCCGAGTACCGGGCGGCGCGTGTGGCCGCGGCCCAGGGACACGCCAGCTTCATCCGCCACCGGGTCGGCGCCCTGCTGGCCACCGATCACCGGCTGACCGCAGAGATCACCGCCGCCACCAGCGGCGTCGACGACCTCACCTTTCCGGAGGAACGCGTCATCGACGACACCGTCGTCGGTGACGACGAGCACGACGGGATCCAACTCGTCGACAACCACACGTGGAAAGACGCCCCGCCCAACCCATCCCGCCCGACCCGCAGCCGGGTCCGCTGCCGCCTGATCAACAACGCCGAAGACGTCCGCAAGGTGCTGGACCCGTTGCAAGACGGGGGGAAACGCGGCCCTGACGGGGTGGGCACGAAACCGAAGGTCAAGGAGCTGTGGGATGCCGCCACCGTCAAGCGGATGTGGGACTACCTGACCCGCAATGCCACCGATTGCCCAGGCCCACCGGACTATGACGGGCCAGTACGTGTCCTGCCCGACGGCACCGAGATCGGCTTGCGCCAAAGCGGCAAAGGCTGGGGTGACACCCTCGACGTCTGGTATCCCGACGGCACAGGTAGGAAGATCCACACCCCGTATGCTCCGCCGCTGATCAGCCCTCCGCCGCAACTGCCGCCGTCGGGGCACCCGGCCCCGCTGCCGGTGCCGCCACCGCAGGTGGGACATCCGCCGGTGGTGCTGCCGCCGACGCAGGTTGTGGACCGGCGAGGCTGCCGCCCTGCAGGCCCTCCTTGACCCAGTCATGCTCGGTCGCGGCGTCCATCACCACGGTTCCCTTCCCGGCACTCGAAAGCCCACGGGAAGCATTCTTCCAGGTCGCTACAGTGATCGGGTGAACACCGAGACCAGCCAACGCGGGCCGCGCAACAGCAGCGGCGAAATCCTGCGCCGGCTGGACCGGGGGCAGTGCTTCGCCGCCACCAGATGCGGCGTTCCCGTCGGCGAGCCGACCTTGGCCATGCGGCCCGCCAAAAGATCACCGCCCACGGCGGAGCGACTTCCCGCCCACTTGGCACCCAGCGCCCTGACGATGGCCAAGCCAGCCCACGCGACCGGCGACGGCGACGAGCGGTCCAACGTCGACGATGTTATCGAGCACCTGGTCGACGTCGTCGGCGTATGACGCTCCACGGACGATCCGCAAGGCGGGACCAGGTGGCGGGCGCGCGGTGGCAGTTCTGGGTCGACCGGGGCGGCACGTTCACCGACGTCGTGGCCCGCCGGCCGGACGGAAAGCTGCTGACCCACAAGCTGCTGTCGGACAACCCCGCCCGATACCGCGACGCCGCGGTGGCCGGCATCCGTGCGCTGCTCGGGACCGCCGAGGATATGCCCGTCTCGGTCGAGCACGTGGACGCGGTGCGGATGGGCACCACCGTCGCAACCAACGCGCTGCTGGAGCGCAAGGGGGAGCGCACGCTGCTGGTGATCACCCGCGGTTTCGGCGACGCGCTGCGAATCGGTTACCAGAATCGTCCCCGCATCTTCGACCGGCAGATCGTGCTGCCGGAGCTGCTGTACGAGCGGGTGGTGCAGGTCGACGAGCGGATCACCGCCGACGGCGTCGTGCTGCGTGCGCCCGACCTCGAGTCGCTGGGCACACACCTGCGCCAGGCCTACGCCGACGGGTTCCGCGCGGTCGCGGTGGTGTGCCTGCACAGCTACCTGTACCCGGCACACGAGCGAGCGATCGGCGAATTGGCCGAGCAGATCGGCTTCCCCCAGATCTCACTGTCGTCGCAGGTCAGCCCGCTGATGAAGCTGGTCCCACGCGGTGACACCACCGTGGTCGACGCCTATCTGTCTCCCGTGCTGCGCCGCTACATCGACCAGGTGGCCGACCAGACGCGTGGTGTGCGGCTGATGTTCATGCAGTCCAACGGGGGGCTGGCCGAGGCGGGGCACTTCCGCGGCAAGGACGCGATCCTGTCCGGCCCGGCCGGGGGCATCGTCGGCATGGTGCGGATGTCGGCGCTAGCCGGCTTCGACCACGTCATCGGCTTCGACATGGGCGGCACCTCCACCGACGTGTCACACTACGCCGGCCACTACGAGCGGGTGTTCACCACGCAGGTGGCCGGGGTCCGCTTGCGCGCTCCGATGCTCGACATCCACACGGTGGCCGCGGGCGGCGGGTCGATCCTGCACTTCGACGGCAGCCGCTACCGGGTCGGCCCGGACTCGGCCGGGGCCGACCCGGGCCCGGCATGCTATCGCCGCGGCGGTCCACTCACCGTCACCGACGCCAACGTGATGCTCGGCCGCATCCAGCCGGCGCACTTCCCCGCCGTGTTCGGCCCCGACGGCGACCAGCCACTGGATGACGAGATCGTGCGGCGCGGCTTTACCGAGCTGGCCGCCGACATCCGGGCACGCACCGGCGATGACCGTTCGCCCGAGCAGGTCGCCGAGGGGTTTCTGCAGATCGCGGTCACCAACATGGCCAACGCGGTCAAGAAGATCTCCGTCCAAAAGGGACACGACGTCACCCGGTACGTGCTGACCACGTTCGGCGGCGCCGGCGGGCAGCACGCGTGTGCGGTCGCCGACGCGCTCGGAATCCAACGAGTGCTGGTCCCGCCGATGGCCGGGGTGCTTTCCGCACTCGGCATCGGCCTGGCCGACACGACGGTGATGCGCGAGCAGGCCGTGGAGATCCGGCTCGAGACCACCGCCCTACCGCGGTTGGCCGGGGTCGCCGACGCCCTGGAGCGGACCGCCCGCGCCGAGCTGCTTGACGAGGGCATCGGAGCCGAGCGGATCCGGGCGGTTCGCCGAGTGCATCTGCGCTACCAGGGCACCGACACCGCGATCCCCGTCGAACTGGCCGAACTCGACGCGATGACCGCCGCGTTCGAAGACCGCCACCGCGGGACATACTCGTTCTTGCTGGACCGTCCGCTGATCGCGGAAGCGGTCTCGGTCGAGGCGACCGGGCTCACCGACCAACCCGACCTGTCCCACCTGGGTGACCAGTCGGCCGACGGCCCGCACACCACCGAATCCGTTCGGGTCTACTCCACCGGGCGGTGGCGCCACGCCCCCCTGCGGCAGCGGGAGCGGATGCGGCCCGGCGACACCGTGACCGGCCCGGCGATCATCGCCGAGGCCAACGCCACCACCGTCGTCGACGACGGCTGGCGGGCCAGACTCACCGCCACCGGACACCTGCTCGCCGAGCGCGTGACAGCGCCCGCGGCACACGCCGGCGCTCGGGCCGGTTTCCGGGCCGACCCGGTGCTGTTGGAGATCTTCAACAACCTGTTCATGTCGATCGCCGAGCAGATGGGCTTTCGGCTAGAATCCACCGCCCAGTCGGTGAATATCCGTGAACGACTCGACTTTTCGTGTGCCCTGTTCGATTCGGACGGCAACCTCGTCGCCAACGCCCCGCACATCCCGGTGCATCTGGGCTCCATGGGAACCACCGTCAAGGAGGTGGTCCGCCGGCGTGCCGGTCAGATCAAGCCGGGCAGCGTCTACGCCGTCAACGACCCCTACCACGGCGGCACTCACCTGCCGGACATCACCGTGGTGACCCCGGTGTTCGACGCCGCGGGCCGCGATGTCCTCTTCTTTGTGGCCTCGCGCGGGCATCACGCCGAGATCGGCGGAATCACCCCCGGCTCCATGCCCGCCACCAGCCGCGAAATCCACCAGGAAGGCGTGCTGTTCGACAACTGGCTCCTGGTGGACGGGGGGCGGTTTCGCGAGGCGGAAACCCGCCGGCTGCTCACCGAACCGCCGTTCGGGTCGCGCAATCCCGACACCAACCTGGCGGATCTGCGCGCGCAGGTCGCCGCCAACCAGAAGGGCGTCGACGAGGTCAACAAGATGATCGCCCACTTCGGCCTCGACGTCGTGTCGGCCTACATGCGCCACGTGCAGGACAACGCCGAGGAGGCTGTGCGTCGGGTCATCGACCGGCTCGACGACGGTCACTACCGCTACCAGATGGATTCCGGTGCGACGATCGCCGTCCGGGTGAGCGTCGACCGCGCCGCCCGCAGCGCCACCATCGACTTCACCGGAACCTCGCCCCAACTGGACACGAACTTCAACGCGCCCTCCTCGGTGGTGAATGCCGCGGTGCTGTACGTGTTCCGCACTTTGGTCGCCGACGACATCCCGCTCAATGACGGCTGCCTGCGCCCGTTGCGCATCGTCATTCCGGACCACACGATGCTCTCACCCGCCTACCCAGCCGCGGTGGTCGCCGGCAACGTGGAGACGTCGCAGGCGATCACGGGCGCGCTGTTCGCTGCGCTGCGGGTGCAGGCCGAGGGGGCGGGCACGATGAACAACGTCACGTTCGGCAACGACCGGCACCAGTACTACGAGACCATAGGATCGGGCTCAGGAGCCGGTGACGGGTTCGACGGGGCGTCCGTGGTGCAGACGCACATGACCAATTCCCGGCTCACCGATCCCGAAGTGCTCGAGTGGCGCTATCCGGTGCTGCTGCGGGAGTTCGCCATTCGGCGCGGCAGCGGCGGCGCCGGTCGTTGGCGCGGCGGTGACGGCGCCGTCCGGCGCATCGAGTTCATCGAGCCGATGACGGTGAGCACGTTGTCCGGTCATCGACGAGTCGCCCCGTACGGGATGGCCGGCGGCGCACCGGGAGCCCTGGGACGCAACCATGTGGAGCGCGCCGACGGCAGCACCGTCGAGCTGGCCGGCTGCGATTCGACGCAAGTCCAGCCCGGTGACGTGCTGGTCATCGAAACCCCCGGCGGCGGTGGGTACGGCCCACCGGCCGACCCCGGTTAGGAACCTCGCTCGCAGCGCGTGGGCGCGCGATACTGTCACGCCATGCAACCGGGATGGAATCGGCGGGGATTCTTGCAGGTCGCCGGGGCCGCGGGACTGCTCGCCGCCGGGGTCTCGGCTGGGTGCTCGTCACCCAAACCCGCGCCGGGCACGCCTGGCGGCGGGGCGGTGACGATCACCCACCTGTTCGGCCAGACCGTCATCAAGGCGCCGCCCCAGCGCGTCGTCAGCGCCGGATACACCGAGCAGGACGACCTGCTTGCGGTGGGTGTGGTGCCCGTCGCGGTGACCAATTGGTTCGGCGACCAGCCGTTCGCGGTGTGGCCGTGGGCCCAGCCCTTGCTCGGCGGTGCGCAACCGGTGGTGTTGAACCTGGACGACGGAATTCAAATCGACCGGATCGCGGCCTTGAAGCCCGATCTGATCGTGGCGATCAACGCCGGCGTCGACGCCGATACTTATCAGAAACTGTCGGCGATCGCCCCGACCGTGGCGCAATCGGGCGGCGACGCGTTCTTTGAGCCCTGGAAGGACCAGGCCACCACGATCGGCAAGGCGGTCTTTCAGGCCGATCGGATGACATCGCTGATCGGTGCCGTCGACCACATGTTCGCCGCCGTGGCGCAGCAGTATCCACACTGGATGGGCAAGAGGGCGCTGCTGCTGCAGGGCAGGCTTTGGCAAGGCAACGTGGTCGCAACCATGGCTGGCTGGCGAACGGACTTCCTCAACGACATGGGTCTGGTCATCGCCGACAGCATCAAGCCTTTCGCCGCCGATCAACGCGCCGTCATCCCCCGCGATCACATCAAATCGGTCCTGGATTCTGCCGACCTGCTGATCTGGTGCACCGAGAGCCCCGAGGAGCAGCAGGCGTTGCTGGCCGACCCCGAAGTCTCGCAGGCGACCACGCCAGACCGCCACATCTTCACCACCAAGGAGCTGGCCGGCGCGATTGCCTTCTCCTCGCCGCTCAGCTATCCCGTGGTCGCCGATCAACTACCCCCACAGATCGGCAAGATCTTGGGCTGATCGCGCGGCGCATGAGCCCGCGCTGGCGAGGATGCAGCGGGCACCATCCGCTTGCGGGGGACGAAGCGATGTGGGGTACCTCCCGCTTGCGGGGGCGCGGGGGCACCGCCCGCTTGCGGGGGCACCTGAGAGCGGCGCATGAGCGTTTGCTAAGGCACCTCTGGCAGTGCTCGAAAATCCCTGGCCCAGCTCCCAAATCCGGCGCTACCGTCGAGGAATGAGCGTGACCGATCTCTCCATGGACGTCGTAGCGGACAGGCCGGCCCGCACGATCTTCGACTACGGCGACCATGCGCTGCTGCTGCAATGTGACAGCACCGCGGAGGTATTGGCCTGGACGGACGCGCTGCAGGCCGCGGCGCTGCCCGGGGTGGTCGACATCGTCCCCGCCTCCCGCACCGTGTTGGTCAAGCTCGACGGGCCGCGGTTGCAAGGGGTCACCCGTCACCGACTGCGCAAGTTGCGGGTCGCCCGCGACACCGACGCGGCCGCGACCACGCCCGCGGATCGCCCGGACAACCGGGTGAGCGACCTGGTGATCGACGTCATCTACGACGGCCCAGACCTCGCCGAGGTCGCCGACCTTACCGGCCTGACCACCGCACAGGTCATCAACGCCCACACCGCCACGCCATGGCGGGTGGCCTTCAGCGGGTTCGCGCCCGGCTTTGCGTATTTGATCGACGGCGACCCGCGACTGCGGGTGCCGCGTCGCCCCGAGCGGCGGGCGTCGGTGCCGGCCGGCTCGGTCGCCCTGGCCGGCGAATTCAGCGGTATTTATCCGCGGCGATGGCCCGCCGGGTGGCAGATCATCGGCCACACCGATGCGGTCCTGTGGGATATCGACCGACCCAACCCGGCGCTGCTCACGCCGGGCATGCGGGTCCGGTTCCGGGCGGCGTAGGGAGGAACCGTGACCACCCTGGAGATCCTGCGCACCGGCCCACTGGCCGTCGTAGAGGACCTCGGCCGGGCCGGGCTCGCCCACCTCGGGGTGGGCCGGTCCGGCGCCGCCGACCGTCGCTCGCACACCCTGGCCAACCGGCTGGTAGCCAACCCCGACGACCGGGCGACCATCGAAGTCACGTTCGGTGGTTTCTCGGCCCGGGTCCGCGGCGGCGACGTCGATATTGCGGTGACCGGCGCCGACACCGACCCCTCGGTCGACGGAAAGTTGTTCGGCACCAACAGCATTCAACATGTCCGGGACGGCCAGGTGATCTCGCTCGGGAGTCCGCACGCCGGATTGCGCAGCTACCTGGCGGTGCGCGGTGGCATCGGCGTTCCGCCGGTGCTGGGATCACGCAGTTACGACGTAATGTCGGCGATCGGCCCGTCGCCGCTGCGGGCCGGCGACGTCCTGCCGATCGGCGAACACACCGACGACTACCCCGAACTCGACCAGGCCCCGGTCGCCGCCATCGCCGAACATATCGTGGAGCTGTTGGTGGTGCCGGGGCCGCGCGATGACTGGCTTGTCGATCCCGACGCGTTGGTGCACACGATCTGGATGGCATCCAACCGCAGCGACCGGGTGGGTATGCGATTGGAGGGCCGCCCGCTCCAGCATCGCTGGCCGGATCGGCAGCTCCCCAGCGAAGGAGTCACCCGTGGCGCGGTTCAGGTGCCGCCCAACGGATTACCGGTGATCCTGGGTCCTGACCACCCGATCACCGGCGGGTACCCGGTTGTCGGCGTGGTGATCGACGAGGACATCGACAAGGTCGCCCAGATACGTCCGGGCCAGTACGTGCGGCTGCACTGGGCGCGGCCTCGCTCCGCCGGTAAGGCTGTGGCGCACGCTCGGCAGCCGGAGTGGTAGACAGGGTTTCGTGCACACCCAGGTACACACGGCTCGCCTGGTCCACACCTCCGATCTCGACCGCGAGAACCGGCAACGTGTCCGTGAGATGGTCGCCGCTGCGTTCGCCGGTGACTTCACCGAGGCCGACTGGGAGCACGCGCTGGGCGGGATGCACGCCCTCATCTGGCATCACGGCGCGATCATCGCGCACGCCGCTGTGGTCCAGCGGCGGCTGATGTACCGGGGCAGCGCGTTGCGTTGCGGCTACCTTGAAGCCGTTGCAGTACGGGAGGATTGGCGCGGTCAGGGACTGGTGCATGCGCTGCTGGACGGTGTCGAACAAGTGCTGCGCGGGGCTTATCAGCTCGGAGCGCTCAGCTCCTCGGTACCGGCCCGCAGGCTCTACGCCGCGCGCGGCTGGCTGCCCTGGCGTGGCCCGACGTCGGTGCTGAGTCCCGCCGGTCCGATCCGCACGCCAGACGACGACGGAACCGTGTTCGTGCTGCCGGTCGAGGTCGACCTGGACACCTCCGCAGAGTTGATGTGCGATTGGCGCGCGGGGGCCGTCTGGTAATCGGTGCGGCTGCGCCGAGCCGTCATCGTGATGCCCGCCACACGGACCGACCCCCGCCCCGCCCTCACACCCGCACCGGCCCTGGGGTGATCGGAAGTTCACGCCCGGGTCACTGCCAGAAGCGCCGGGGCAACAAAGGATTCCTAGCGTGGGCGATAACACCGAATGAGGATAGGAGTCGTCTGTGGGCCGTTCGCACACGATCTCGCAGTGGGATCCTGAGGATGTGGCGGCCTGGGAAGCCGGAAATAAGTACATCGCCCGTCGAAACCTGCTCTGGTCGGTGATCGCCGAGCACATCGGGTTCTCGATCTGGTCCATCTGGTCGGTGATGGTGCTCTTCATGCCCGCGTCGGTGTACGGCTTTTCCGCCGGCGACAAGTTCTTGCTCGGGGCCACCGCGACCCTGGTCGGGGCGTGTTTGCGATTCCCCTATACCTTTGCCACCGCGAAATTCGGCGGGCGCAACTGGACTATCTTTTCGGCACTGGTGCTGTTGATTCCCACCGTCGGCACCATCCTGCTGCTGGCCAATCCCGGTTTGCCACTATGGCCGTATCTGGGGTGTGCTGCGCTAGCGGGCCTCGGGGGCGGCAACTTCGCTTCGTCCATGACAAACATCAACGCGTTTTATCCACAACGGCTCAAAGGTTGGGCGTTGGCGCTCAACGCGGGCGGCGGCAACCTCGGTGTACCGATGGTTCAACTGGTGGGCCTGCTGGTCATCGCAACGGTCGGCGACCGCCAACCCTACTGGGTGTGTGCCGTGTACCTGGTGCTGCTGGCGGTCGCCGGCATCGGTGCGGCGCTGTACATGGACAACCTGCGGGAGTACCGCATCGAAATGCGCACCATGCGTGCGGTGCTCGTAGAGCCGCACACTTGGGTGATCTCGCTGCTGTATATCGGCACGTTCGGCTCGTTCATAGGGTTCTCCTTCGCATTTGGTCAGGTGATGCAGATCAACTTCATCGCCAACGGTCAGACCGCGGCGCAGGCGTCCTTGCACGCGGCCCAGATCGCCTTCCTGGGGCCACTATTGGGGTCGCTGTCTCGGGTGTACGGCGGCCGGCTAGCCGACCGCATCGGCGGCGGCCGTGTTACCCTGGCCGTCTTCTGCTTGATGATCCTTGCGGCTGGAATCCTGGTCAGCGCTAGCACTTTCACCGACCATGTGGCCGGGCCGGCCCCCGCCGCGACCATGGTTGGCTACGTCGTTGGCTTCGTCGCCCTGTTCATCCTGTCTGGAATCGGCAATGGCTCTGTGTACAAGATGATTCCGTCAATCTTCGAAAGACGCAGCCGCTCGCTGCCGATCAGCGAAGTCGAGCGTGGGCAATGGTCACGGTCCATGTCGGGCGCACTGATCGGCCTTACCGGCGCGATCGGTGCGCTCGGCGGCGTGGGCGTCAATCTCGTTCTGCGCCAGTCCTACTTGAGCAGTGGCACCGCGACATCGGCGTTTTGGGCCTTCGTGGCGACCTACGTCGCCGCCTCGATACTGACCTGGGCGATCTACGTGCGCCGGCCGCTCGCGGTCCCTGTCCCGCTGGCACCTGAGTGCGCTTCGCGTGCGAGCTTGGCTTACGTTTAAAGTTCTTAGCCAAGAGCGTGTGGGCGTCGGGAAGGTTGGTGGGGCATGGACGCCGGTGGAAGTGGTTGGGCGTGCATGATCTGCTGGCCTATGCCAGCTTGTCCCGATTCCTAGGTTCTGGCCTGGGTTGGCGGTGTGGGCAGGGACTTGTCGGTCGGGTCAGGCCGCCCGAGGTTTGCGCGGTTGGGTGGCTGATTGTGGACCACTGCGATCTAGGACTCGTATTGTCGTAGCGTAGGCCGGTGGCCCAGCCGCGGATTCGGGCTACGGGTCGTCGTCCTCGTCGTCCCCGTCGCGGAGCAGTTTTTCGGGGTGGTGGAACGGTTGATGTGGGGTTGGCCGCGGACCAGATGCGACGGTGGGATCCACTCGGTCTCGCCGCGGGCGTTTTTGCGGGTGCTCCAACCCCCGGGTTGCAGCATGCGGTGGTGGGCGCCGCAGGCAAACGTCAACGCGTTGGCGTCGGTGGTGCGGCACTGGGCATACGGGGTGACATGATGGACCTCACAGTAATAGCCGCCCACCGCGCAGCCCGGGGCGCTGCACCCACGATCCTTGGCGTATAAGACGATTCGCTGTGCCGGGGAGGCCAACCGCTTGCTGTGATACAGCGCCAGCGCCTTGCCGTGATCGAAGATCGCCAGGTAGTGCCGGGCGTGGCGGGCCAGCCGGATCACATCGCTCATCGGCAGCAGGCTGCCCCCGCCGGTGAGTCCGGTGCCGGCGGCGGCCTCCGCCTCGGCCAGCGTGGTGGTCACGATGATGCTGGCCGGCAGGCCGTTGTGTTGGCCCAGCTTGCCGCAGGCCAGCAGCGCGCGCAGCCCGGCGTTCAGGCCATCGTGCTGGCGTTGGGCCGTGCTGCGGGTATCAGACTCGATGGCCTGCTGGCTGGGTGTGCCGTCCACGCACGGGGTTTCGTCGGCGGGGTTGCCCATGCCGGGGCGGCCAGCTTGGCCCACACCGCCTCCACGCTGGCCCGGGCCTTGCGGGGTGAGCCAGCCGCGCAGCCCCGACATGCCATCGGCGCCCTGTGCGCCCAGGGTGATGCCGCGCCGGCGGGCCCGGTCCTCATCACGGTAATTCCCGT
The DNA here is from genome assembly GCF_010730055.1 of Mycobacterium shinjukuense. Taxonomy (NCBI): domain Bacteria; kingdom Bacillati; phylum Actinomycetota; class Actinomycetes; order Mycobacteriales; family Mycobacteriaceae; genus Mycobacterium; species Mycobacterium shinjukuense. The sequence goes on from NZ_AP022575.1 coordinate 3,526,810, forward strand.
CGGGGTTGCGGCAGTCGGCGAGTTTGTCGGCCAGCCCGGCCAGTTGTTCGGGGCGAAACCGGGTGCCTTTTTGGCCGGCGTGGCCTCCGCGCAGTCGCGGGTGGGCGCATCGACCCAGCCGGGCAGCCGGTGAGAGAACCGGCGAATCACCCCGATCTGGCCGGTGCCCAACGTGCCGGCGCGGTGGGCGGCGGCGCTGGCCGCCAACACCGGCGCCAGCGGCTGGCCGGTCAGCGCGCGCCGCGGCCCCAACTCGGCGGCCTCACCGATGCGGCGGGCGCGCCATGAGACGGCTGAAACCACAGTGACACACGAGATTTCATACCGCCCCGGTGTTGGCTTTGTGGAGGCACGACAGCAGTCGACCGATCGTTGGGCGCCAGCACCGGCTCGGCGGCGGCGTTGGCGTGGTAGCGGAAATGGCTGCCGCCGATGACAGCCACGCCGGCATGGGTTCCATCACATTGAACGGCTACGTGGTTGGTTTCGTCGTGCTGTTCATCCTCTCCGGGACGCTCAACAGATCGGTGTTCACACTGATCCCGTCGGTGTTTGAGGCTCGCAGCCGCTCGCTGGAGGCCACCGCAACCGAACGCCGCCATTGGTCGCGCGCCATGTCGGATCGTTGGTCGGCATCTGCTCGGCGGTCGGCGCACTCGACGGCGTGGGCATCAACCTGGCGCTGCGCGCGTCCTGCCTCAGAAGCGGCACAGAGACCTCCGCGTACTGGATCTTCTTGGCTTCCTATGTCGTTGCGGCGTTTCTGACGTGGGTGATGCATGTTCGCCGTCCGGCCGCGGCCACCGCAGTTCTGGGGCCGAAAGCGTCCCGGATGGTGCCCGCGTTACCGACGCCCCAACGAGGGCAATGCGTCAGCAATTGTGCTGTAACGCTGCGGAAATTTCTCCGGCATAGACATTTCCTATGGCCCAGACCGACGCTGCGCCACTGACCGGCTATCGGATTGCGGTGACGTCGGCGCGCCGCGCCGAGGAGTTGTGCGCGTTGCTGAGCCGCCAGGGCGCCGAGGTCTGCAGGGCACCGGCGATCAACATGATCGCGTTGCCCGACGACGATGAACTGCACAGCAACACAGAGGCGTTGATCGCCAACCCGCCCGACATCCTGGTGGCGCACACCGGCATCGGCTTTCGCGGCTGGCTGGCCGCGGCCGAGGGATGGGGGCTGGCGAGTCAGCTCATCGCGTCGCTGTCGTCGGCCCGGATCGTGTCCCGCGGACCGAAGGCGACCGGTGCGCTGCGCGCCGCCGGCCTGCACGAGGAGTGGTCCCCCGAATCGGAATCGTCACAGGAAGTTCTGGAATATCTACTCAAATCCGGGGTATCCGGGTCGCGCATCGCGGTGCAGCTGCATGGCGCCGCCGACGCGTGGGATCCGTTCCCGGAGTTCATCGGCGGGTTACGGTCCGCCGGGGCCGAAGTTGTGCCGATCCGGGTGTACCGCTGGAAGCCGACGCCGTTAGGCGGAGACTTCGACCAGCTGGTGATCGGGATTGCCCGGCGGCAATTCGACGCGGTCAGCTTTACCTCGGCCCCGGCAGCGGCGGCGGTCCTAGAACGTGGCCGCGAGTTGGACATTGAGGAGCAGCTGGTGGAAGCCCTGCGCACCGGTGTGCACGCAATGTGTGTCGGACCGGTGACGTCGCGGCCGCTGATCCGACGGGGCATCCCGACGTCATCGCCCGAGCGAATGCGGTTGGGAGCCTTGGCCCGGCACATTGCCGAGGAGTTACCGGTGCTGGGGTCATTCAGCGTGAAGGCCGCCGGCCACGTGATCGACATTCGCGGGACCTGTGTGCTGGTCGACGGCTCGGTCAAGATACCCTCCGGCTCCGGAATGGCGATCCTGCGGGTGTTGGCCCAGCGTCCGGGCGACGTCGTTTCGCGCGGCAACCTGCTGCGCGTGCTGCCCGGCAACGGCGACGACACCCATGCGGTGGACACCGCGGTGCTGCGGCTGCGAACCGCCCTGGGCGACCGGAACATCATTGCGACGGTGGTCAAGCGTGGTTACCGACTGGCCGTGGACACCGGGCCGGGTGGCACGTGAGCCTGATCTTGACGGCGCACGGCACCCGCAGACCGGCCGGGGTGGCAATGATCGGTGACCTCGCCGCGCAGGTGGGCGCGCTCGTCGACCACGCGGTGCAGGTTGCGTTTGTCGACGTGTTGGGACCCACGCCCAGCGAGGTGCTTGCCAGGCTGTCGCCCCAGAGGACGGGGCGCACCGCCATCGTGGTTCCGGCCTTCCTGGCCCGCGGCTACCATGTGCGCACCGACCTACCCGCTCACGTGGTAGCCAGTGGACATCCCCGGGTCATCGTCACGCCCCCGCTGGGGCCAAGCCGGGCGATCACCGCGATTCTCTGCCAACAGCTAGTGGAATGCGGTTGGCGTCCGGACGATTCGGTGATCCTCGCGGCGGCGGGAACATCCGATCAACGGGCACTCGCCGACCTGGACAGCACTGGGGCGATGCTGTGCAGGCTGACCGGATCACGTGTGGATCTGGGATTCGCGGCCACCGGAAGTCCAGACGTGCGAACGGCGGTCGATATCGCCCGCCGACGGGACGGACGTCGCGTTGTGGTTGCCTCTTATCTGCTGGCCGAAGGCCTTTTTCAAGAACGCCTACGGGCCAGTGGCGCCGATCTGGTGACCCCGCCGCTGGCCACCCATCCCGGATTGGCCCGGCTGATCGCAGACCGATTCCGCAGCGTCCCGCCGCGTCGATGCGGCCGCCAAGCAATGCAGCACGTGCCGAATTGCGTGGAGCACAAGGCTTTGCTGGTGCGGCACGCCGAGGCCAGCCACGCTTGATCTTTGATCACATCCACGCAATCCTGACACCATGGCCCGTTACGAAGAGCCCTCGCGCGGGCTCCTCGACCCGGTGGCGAAGATGCTGCGGTTACCCTTCGGCACACCGGAGTTCATCGATAAAATCGTCACCGGAAGCGTCAACCAGGTAGGCCGTCGCACACTTTACCTGCTGATCACCACCTGGGACGCTGCCGGAGGCGGCCCATTTGCCGCCAGCGCGATCGCATCCACGGGCCTGGCCAAGACCGCCGAGATCGTGCAGGCGATGTTCATCGGGCCGGTGTTCAACCCGCTGCTCAAGATGCTCGGTGCCGACAAGATCGCCATCCGGGCGTCGTTGTGCGCCTCTCAGCTCGTCGGTTTGGGCATCATGCGCTACGGGGTGCGCTCGGAGCCGCTGCACTCCCTGTCGGTCGACGCGCTCGTCGACGCCATCGGCCCGACCATGCAGCGCTACCTTGTCGGCGACATCGGCCAATGACGCCCCGCGACGATGCAGGCCGGAACGGCCTGAGAAGGAGCGGGGCAATCCGGTTCAAGCCCCGCGACGATGCCGGCCGGCGATCGACTACGTCGTGATCCGGGCCACCTGTATATAGCCGTCCGGGGTGACACGCGCCGGGTACACCGGCACCGAAACCCGCGGATCGTCGAGGCAGGATCCGTCGTCGAGCGCGAAAGCCTGCTTGAGGATAGGTGATTGGACGGTGGCACGCCCGCCGCGATCACCGACGATGCCACGTGACATCACCGCCGCACCGGAGAACGGGTCGATGTTGCCGACGGCGTGCACCGACCCATCGTCCAGCCGGAACAAGGCCACCTGGCTGCCGTCGTCGAGCAGCACACCAACGCCACGGCCCGGAATGAGGTAGTCGTAGTTACAGGCCGTCGTCCATACCTGAACGTCGTTGAGAAGTGTCACCGTTCCTCCTTGCTCAGGCCGCGCGCGATCCCGGGCAAGCCGGCATCGTCGTAGCCGTGGTGGCTCATGATCGGACCCGCGGGATACCAATGGGCACAGGCACTTTGCGCCCGGCACGCTCGGTGAAGGTGACCGTCGAGTCCACGGCGTCGGGAGCGTTGACGAAGGAGACGAACCGCGACAGCTTGTCCGGATCGTCCAGCACGCCCTTCCACTCGCATTTGTAGTTCGCGACATGCCGCTCCATCGCGGCCTCGAATTCCTCGGCCAGGCCCAGTGAGTCTTCGCACACGACCTCGCGCACGTGGTCCAATCCGCCCTCGAGCGATTCGATCCAGGGCGCGGTGCGTTGCAGCCGGTCCGCGGTGCGGATGTAGTACATCAGGAACCGGTCGACGTAGCGGACCAGCGTCGTGGTGTCCAGGTCGCTGGCCAGCAGCTGGGCGTGCTTGGGAGTCATGCCACCGTTGCCGCCGACGTAGAGGTTCCAGCCCTTCTCGGTGGCGATCACACCCACGTCCTTGGCGCGCGCCTCGGCGCATTCCCGCGCGCAGCCCGAGACGCCCATCTTGATCTTGTGCGGTGCCCGCAGACCGCGGTAGCGCAATTCCAGATCGATGGCCAGCTGCACCGAATCCTGCTGCCCATAGCGGCACCAGTCACTGCCCACGCAGCTCTTCACGGTACGCACCGCCTTGCCGTAGGCGTGGCCTGATTCCATGCCGGCGTCGACCAGCCGCTTCCAGATCTGCGGGAGTTGCTCCACGCGGGCGCCGAACATGTCGATCCGCTGGCCGCCGGTGATCTTGGTGTAGAGCCCGAATTCCTGCGCGATCTGCCCGATCAGGATCAGGTGCTCGGGTTTGATGTCGCCGCCAGGCACTCGCGGCACCACCGAGTAGCTGCCGTTCTTCTGAATGTTGGCCAGGAAGTGGTCGTTGGAATCCTGCAGCGAGGCTTGCTCGCCGTCGAGGATGTGGTCGGACCCGGTGGACGCCAGGATGGACGCGACCACGGGCTTGCAGATGTCGCAACCTTTCCCGCGGCCGAAGCGCTCCAGCAGCCCGGAGAAGGTCCTGATTTCGGTGGCGGTGATGATTTCGAAGAGTTCGGCCCGCGACTGGCTGAAGTGCTCGCACAGCGCCTTGGACTGTTCCACGCCCTCGGCGTGCAACAGCTGCTTGAGCAGCGGCACGCACGACCCGCACGACGTGCCGGCCGCGGTGCACGATTTGAGCGCGGGAATCTCGTGACAACCGTCGGCGATGGCGCACTTCAGCTCGCCCTTGGTCACGTTGTTGCACGAGCAGATCTGCGCCGAATCAGGCAGTGCCCCAACCCCCAAGGCCCCAGCGCCGTCACCGGACCCGGCCGGGGCGATCAGCGCCAACGGATCCCCGGGCAGTTCACTGCCGACCATGGGCCGCAACACCCCGTACGAGGAGGCGTCGCCCACCAACACACCACCGAGCAGCGTCTTGGCGTCGTCGGAAAGCACCAGTTTGGCGTAGGTGCGTTTGACCGCGTCGTTCACGACGACCTCGAGACAGTTCTCGGCTGCCCCCAACGCGTCACCGAAGCTGGCGACGTCGACGCCCAGCAGCTTGAGCTTCGTTGACAGGTCCGCCCCGGGGAACTCCGCGGCACCGTCGAGCAGTCGGTCGGCCACCACTTCGGCGCTGGTGTAGCCGGGACCGACCAGACCGTAGCACCGGCCCTCGATCGCGGCCACCTCGCCGACCGCGTAGATATCGGGATCGCTTGTCCGGCAAGACAAGTCGGTGAGCACGCCACCACGCTCGGCGGTCGTCAACCCTGCCGCTCTAGCCAGCTCGTCGCGTGGCCGGATGCCGGCGGCGAAGATGACCACGCCGGCATCGATCACCTCGCCGTCGCTCAGCAAGACCCGCACCCATCTAGACCCATCCGAATGCACAACGGACTCAATCGATTTAGTGCTCGTCGCGAGGTGAACCGAGATGCCAAGGTCGGTGATCATCCTGGCCAGCAGCACGCCCCCGCCCTCGTCGATCTGCTGGGCCATCAACCGCGGCATCATCTCGACGACATGGGTCTGCAATCCGAACTGGCGCAACGCGTTAGCGGCCTCCAGTCCGAGCAGCCCACCGCCGATGACGACCCCCGCCTCCACGTGACCGGCAGCCAACATACGCTGGACGCCGGCACGGATGGCGTCCAGGTCGTCCAGCGTCCGGTAGACATGGCACTCGGGCAGGTCGTGGCCGGGCACCGGCGGGACAAAGGCATAGGAGCCGGTGGCCAGCACCAGGATGTCGTAATGGTGCCGCTGCCCGTCGGCGGTGACCACCGACTTTGTCGCGCGGTCGATTTCGGTGACCGCGTTGTTCAACAGCAACCGAACCCGGTCATCACCCGCGTAATCGTTGCCGGGCAGCGCCAGCCGGCTGCGATCCCAGCCTTCGGTGTAGGAGGTCAGGCCGACACGGTCATAGGCCGCGTCGGCCTCCTCGGCCAGCACTGTGATCCGCCAAGCCCCGTTGGCGTCCCGGGCGCGGAGCGCTTCGACCAAGCGGTGGCCCACCATGCCGTGCCCGACCACGATGACCTGGCGGGCCGCAGCGGGCGCGCGCGTCGTTCCGGCTGGGGCCATGAAGACGAGGGTAAAAGCGGGAAATTACCGAGAAATCGCCCAATGTGACGCCCGCATGACGTCGTCCTCACGGTCTGTGAACAATCTGTGTGACGGCGTTCGCTTCCCGCGAACGCCCAGGTGGAACTTAAGCGTGGTCGACTCATGTTCTTCCTAGTGGCCGGCCGCTGACAGCACCGGACACAGTTAACTCACAACGACATAGAAGGAGAAATCGATGAGTAACCTCGCCTTGTGGTCGCGTCCGGCCTGGGACATCGACCGCTGGCTGCGCGACTTCTTCGGTCCTGCTGCCATCGCTGACTGGTATGCCCCGGTGACCAGCGGATTTTACCCGGCTGCCGAGATCGTCAAGGACGGCGAGGACGCGGTGGTCCGCGTCGAACTTCCCGGCGTTGACGTGGAAAAGGACGTCACCGTGGAGCTGGACCGGGACCGTTTGGTCATCTTCGGCGAACACCGCGACGAGCGCGCCGAAGAGCGCAACGGCCGCGGTCTGCGTGAGATCCGTTACGGGTCCTTCCGCCGGTCGTTCCAGCTGCCCGCGCACGTCACCAGCGAGCACATCGCGGCGACCTACGACGCCGGTGTGCTGACCGTCCGGGTTGCCGGCGCCTACTCTGGAACGCCGGCACAGCGCATCGCGATCACGAAGTCGTAGTTCGAGACCGTGCTGATCCGGCGGGCCCCGCTGGCCCCGCCGGATCATCGTCTCCAGCGGCCGAGAACATCCGTGTCGGCACACGCGGCGACACCTCCGTGCGGCGAAGCCCCAGAGCCCCGCGCCCGCTCCACCCGCACCACCCAACCAGCAGCAGCCGGAACAACGGTGTTTGCTGAAAAGGCTCGGGGCGCCGAAAGGATACGGATACGATGTGCTTCAGCCCGACCATCCGGAGTTGATGGGAGCACAGAGCGCATGTCATTTGTGACCGCGACACCGGACATGGTGGGGGCGGCCTCGGAGTCGGCGGGGATTAGGTCGATGATCGCCGCGGCCAACGTGGCTGCGGCGGCCCCCTACCACCGGGGTAATGGCGGCGGCCGCCGATGAGGTGTCGGCGGCCGTCGCAACCCTGTTCGGGACCTAAGCCCAGCGTTGTCGGCTTTGCCGATCGAATCGGCCAACGGATGACTGCCCACGGTGGGTGCGACAAACTCGGCGCAGGACAAGCCAGTCGCGCCGACCAGGGCGTCCCACACCGCTAGCTGGACCACCTGGGTTACTGGGTTGAGCTAGCGCCAGCACAATCCGGGCGCTGTTAGCTGGGTTCGACCTGGCCGGCGGAGCCATAGCATGGTGCGTTGCCGCTCGAGCCACCACGGATCCGGCACGCAGGCCGTGGATACTATCGACAGGCGTATTGTGATCTATAACACCTCAGCCCAAGGGAGCCTGCGTTGTCCACCACTGCCGAACTCGCCGAACTGCACGACCTCGTCGGCGGACTTCGGCGTTGCGTCACCGCGCTGAAGGCGCGATATGGCGACAGCCCGGCGATGCGGCGCATCGTCATCGACGCCGATCGGATCCTCACCGACATCCAATTGCTCGATACCGACGTGTCCGAATTGGACCTGGATCGCGCCACAGTGCAGCAATCCAGCGAGAAAATCGCCATCCCCGACACCGACTACGATCGCGATTTCTGGCGCGATGTCGACGACGAAGGTGTCGGAGGTCACAGCCGGTACTGACAACCAAACCCGGGCGGAAAGATACTTCCGCTAGCTGTGTACCCTTCGACGAGGTAACAGTCGAAGAGGATCACACTAGATGAGCGCACCTACGGCGAACCGTCCTGCAACCGGCGTTTTCTCACCCACCCGGGCACAAATCTCGGAGCGGACCCTGCGCACCGACCTCTGGTGGTGGGCCCCATTGGTGACCAACGTCGGGTTCTTGGCTTTCATCCTCTACGCCACCACCCGGGCATTTTGGGGCAGCGGATACTGGGTGGAGAAATACCACTATCTGACACCGTTCTACTCACCGTGCATCAGCGCGTCCTGCGCACCGGGCGCCAGCCACCTGGGCGTCTGGCTAGGCCATTTTCCGTGGTGGATTCCGTTGGGAGCAGCGGTATTACCGTTCCTGCTTGGTTTCCGGATCACCTGCTACTACTACCGCAAGGCTTACTACCGGTCGGTTTGGCAGTCGCCGACGAGTTGTGCGGTGCCTGAACCGCGTGCCCGCTACACTGGTGAAACTCGGTTTCCCTTGATCGTCCAGAACATCCACCGGTACTTCTTCTACGTCGCGTTTGCTGTCTCGTTGCTCAACAGCTACGACGCAATCGTGGCGTTTCACTCACCGACTGGCTTCGGATTCGGTTTGGGCAACGTCATTTTGACGCTTAATGTGCTCCTGCTGTGGGCGTATACCGTCTCGTGCCACTCCTGCCGGCACGTCACCGGTGGCAGGCTCAAGCACTTTTCCAAACACCCTGTGCGGTATTGGATCTGGACACAGGTGAGCAAGCTGAATACCCGGCACATGCAATTCGCGTGGATCACGCTCGGAACGCTGTCCCTCACCGATTTCTACATCATGCTGGTGTCAAACGGCTACATCACAGACGTCAGGTTCATCGGCTGAACAGCCCATCAGCTCCAGCAGCAAACATCGAGTCATTACCGAAAAGCTGAGTGAGGTTTCATGGTTGAGGTCGAGCGGCACTCCTACGACGTAGTCGTGATCGGTGCCGGCGGCGCGGGATTGCGCGCGGTCATCGAGGCGCGCGAACGCGGCTTGCGGGTCGCGGTGGTGTGCAAATCCCTGTTCGGCAAGGCGCACACGGTGATGGCCGAGGGCGGCTGCGCGGCCGCGATGGGCAACGTGAACCCGAAAGACAACTGGAAGACCCATTTCGGCGACACGATGCGAGGTGGGAAGTTCCTGAACAACTGGCGGATGGCCGAACTGCACGCTAAGGAGGCGCCGGACCGGGTCTGGGAGATGGAGAGCTACGGCGCGCTTTTCGACCGCACCGAAGACGGCCGGATCAGCCAACGCAACTTCGGCGGGCACACGTATCCGAGGTTGGCGCACGTCGGCGACCGCACCGGCCTAGAGTTGATCCGCACCTTGCAGCAGAAGATCGTTTCGCTGCAGCAGGAAGATTACGCCGAACTCGGTGACTACGAGGCGCGGATCAAGGTCTTCGCGGAATGCACGATCACCGAACTGATCAAGGACGGCCCTGAAAGCGACGGACGGATCGCCGGAGCGTTCGGCTACTGGCGGGAAAGTGGCCGGTTCATCGTGTTTGAGGCTCCAGCGGTGGTGCTCGCCACCGGCGGAATCGGCAAGTCGTTCAAGGTGACATCCAACTCCTGGGAGTACACCGGCGACGGGCATGCCCTGGCGCTGCGGGCCGGCGCTTCGCTGATCAACATGGAGTTCGTCCAGTTCCACCCGACGGGCATGGTGTGGCCGCCCAGCGTGAAGGGGATCCTGGTCACCGAGGGTGTCCGCGGTGACGGCGGGGTGCTGAAGAACTCCGAGGGAACCCGGTTCATGTTCGACTACATCCCGTCGGTGTTCAAAGGCCAGTACGCCGAAACCGAACAAGAAGCCGACCAATGGCTCAAGGACAACGACTCGGCCCGGCGCACCCCGGACCTGCTGCCCCGCGATGAGGTCGCCCGCGCGATCAACGCCGAAGTCAAGGCCGGCCGCGGCACACCCCACGGCGGGGTTTACCTCGACATCGCGTCGCGCCTGACGCCCGACGAGATCAAGCGGCGGCTGCCGTCGATGTATCACCAGTTCAAGGAGCTAGCCGAGGTCGATATCACCGCGCAGCCAATGGAAGTGGGGCCTACCTGCCACTACGTGATGGGTGGTGTCGAGGTCGACGCGGACACCGGCGCGGCCAAAGTGCCCGGGCTGTTCGCGGCCGGCGAGTGTTCCGGCGGTATGCACGGCTCCAACCGGCTGGGCGGCAATTCGCTATCCGACCTACTGGTTTTCGGACGGCGGGCGGGCCTGGGCGCCGCCGACTACGTGCGGGCTCTGAACAGCCGCCCGGTGGTATCCCAGCAGGCCGTCGACGCCGCGGCCGCGCAGGCGCTGCGCCCCTTCGAGGGGCCCAAAGACGGCTCCGCACCGGAGAATCCGTATGCGCTCCAAATGGACTTGCAGTACGTGATGAACGACCTGGTCGGCATCATTCGCACCGAGGCGGAGATCTCCCGGGCGTTGACCCTATTGAGCGAGCTGTGGACGCGATACGAACGGGTGCACGTCGAAGGGCACCGCCAGTACAACCCAGGCTGGAATCTGTCCATCGACCTGCGCAACATGCTGCTGGTCAGCGAGTGCGTGGCCAGGGCCGCGCTGCAACGCACCGAAAGTCGCGGCGGCCACACCCGCGACGACCACCCCGGCATGGATCCCAACTGGCGCAAAACCCTGCTGGTCTGCCGCGCCACCGAGGGCGCCGACGGCTCCCACGTCGCCATCACGCGCGAGCCGCAGGTGCCGATGCGGGCCGACCTGCTGGAACTCTTCGACATCTCCGAGCTGGAGAAGTACTACACCGAAGAGGAGTTGGCCGAGCATCCAGGACGGAGAGACAAATGACCTACAACGCGAGCATGCGGGTCTGGCGCGGCGACCAGACCAGCGGCGATCTCCGCGATTTCACCGTCGAGGTCAACGAGGGCGAGGTTGTGCTCGACGTCATTCTCCGGCTGCAGCAGACGCAGGCTCCAGATCTTGCGGTGCGCTGGAACTGCAAGGCGGGCAAGTGCGGGTCCTGCTCGGCAGAGATCAATGGCAAGCCCGGGCTGATGTGCATGACCCGGATGTCGACGTTCGCCGAGGACGAGATCGTCACCGTCACGCCGATGCGAACCTTTCCGGTCATTCGCGATCTGGTCACCGACGTCTCGTTCAACTACCAGAAAGCACGGGAGATCCCGTCCTTCGCACCACCCAAGGACCTGCAGCCGGGTGAGTACCGGATGGCGCAGCTGGATGTCGCACGCTCGCAAGAATTCCGCAAATGCATCGAATGCTTTCTGTGCCAAAACGTCTGCCACGTGGTTCGCGATCACGAGGAAAACAAGCAGGCGTTCTCCGGGCCGCGGTTTCTGATGCGTATCGCCGAGCTTGAGATGCATCCGCTGGACACGCGGGACCGGCGCGAGCAGGCGCAGCAGGTGCACGGCCTGGGCTTGTGCAACATCACCAAGTGCTGCACCGAGGTGTGCCCGGAGAAGATCAAGATCACCGACAATGCGCTGATTCCGATGAAAGAGCGGGTCGCCGACCGCAAATACGACCCGATCGTGTGGCTGGGCAACAAGTTGTTCCGCCGCTAGTTAGTTTCGGTTGTCCGTCTGCGGGAGCAAGCCGCTTCGCCGAGTAGGCGGCAGCCAGATTGAGCAGCAGGAGGATGACCACCGGCCACACCGCATCGGGCACTTGGGTGATGAGGCCCAGCACCCGGCTAACCCAAGCCTGCGCCGATGACGAGCTGACCGATGAGCGACATTTCGCACAGCCGGCTCGGCGCGGCGGGCGATCCAAAGTTGGCCCGCCGGGACGCCGATTTAGCTGGCGATCGATGCAAGTGCGGTGACGCGGCTGATGGCGACGAGGGCAGGCCGGATTCAAACGCCTAGCCGGCGGAATTCGCTGCGGTGAAATACGATCGGCGCCACCTCCGGATCCACCGTCACGTGGCTGACCCGCAGTACCACGATGGTGTGGTCGCCGGCCGGGATCAGTTGTTCGATCGCGCTTTCCAGCCACAGACCGGTGCCCTTGACGAAGACCGCTCCTGATTGGGTGGAAACCGTTTCCAAGCCAGCGAACCTGTCGCCGGTCTTCGCGGCCAAGGTGCGCGCGGCCTCGTCGTGAGCCTCCCCGAGCACGCTGATGCCCAGCATCGGCACGCGTTTGAGTTTGGGCCACGTGGTCGAAATGTTCTGCACGCAAAACGAGACCAGGGGAGGCTCCAGCGAGACCGGGACGAAGGTGCTGGCCGCCAGCCCCTCCCGAACACCGTCGACCTCGGCGGCGATGGCCACCACACCGGACGGAAAGTGGCCGAACGCCTCACGCAGTGAGGACGGGGTCAGCCTGCTGTGTGAGTTCACCGGACTTCAGTCGCCCCTTGAGCCGAGGACGGGTTTCCCGTCCCCGACCCTACTCGTCGACTACCCGCGCCGTGGTCCCGCCCACACCCGTCGTTCGTCCCTCATCGTCGCAGGTGAAAGGGGATGCCGGGGACGCCGATCAACACCAGCCCAACCGGTTGGTTAGTTAGCTCACATTGACTTGCGTTGACGTATCTCGCCGATATATTTTAGCGGCGTTACTGGTGGGTAACTTAGCCCGAGTACCCAACCATCAGGTGGCATTCTCAACGAGGAGGAACGTAGTGAGCCACTACCGCAGCAACGTCCGCGACCAGATTTTCAACCTGTTCGAGGTGATGGGCGTTGACAAGGCTTTGGGTGCCGGCGAGTTCAGCGATTTGGACGTCGACACCGCCCACGAAATGCTCGCCGAGGTCAGCCGGTTGGCTGAGGGGCCGATCGCCGCTTCGTTCGTCGAGGGTGACCGCAACCCGCCGACCTTTGACCCCCAGACCCACTTGGTGACGTTGCCGGAGTCGTTCAAGAGGTCGGTGCAGGCGTTCATGGAAGCCGGTTGGGACAAGGCCGGCATCGACGAGGCGCTGGGCGGCATGCCGATGCCCAAGGCATTGGTGTGGGCGCTGCACGAGCACATTCTGGGCGCCAACCCGGCGGTGTGGATGTATGCCGGCGGCGCCGGTTTCGCCAACATCCTCTACCACCTAGGCACCGAGGAGCAGAAGAAGTGGGCGGTGATCGCCGCCGAGCGCCAGTGGGGTTCGACGATGGTGCTCACCGAGCCGGACGCCGGCTCGGACGTGGGTGCCGGCCGGACCAAGGCCACCCAGCAGGAGGACGGTTCCTGGCACATCGACGGGGTCAAGCGATTCATCACGTCGGGTGATTCCGGCGACCTGTTCGAGAACATCTTCCACCTGGTGCTGGCCCGCCCCGAAGGCGCCGGCCCCGGCACTAAGGGGCTGTCGCTGTTCTTCGTGCCCAAGTTTCTGTTCGACTTCGAGACCGGTGAGCTGGGCGAGCGCAACGGCGTGTTCGTCACCAACGTCGAGCACAAGATGGGCCTGAAGGTGTCGGCAACCTGTGAGCTTTCCTTCGGCCAGCACGGCGTACCGGCCAAGGGCTGGCTGGTCGGCGAGGTGCACGACGGGATTGCGCAGATGTTCGAAGTGATCGAGCAGGCCCGGATGATGGTCGGCACGAAGGCCATCGCAACGCTGTCCACCGGCTATCTGAACGCGCTGGAGTACGCCAAGTCGCGCGTCCAGGGCGCCGACCTGACCCAGATGACCGACAAGACCGCGCCGCGGGTGACGATCACCCACCACCCCGACGTACGCCGGTCGTTGATGACCCAGAAGGCCTACGCCGAGGGTCTGCGCGCGCTCTACCTCTACACCGCCACATTCCAGGACCCGGCGGTCGCCGAGGCGGTGCACGGCGTGGATGCCAAGCTGGCCGTCAAGATCAACGACCTGTTGCTGCCGGTGGTCAAGGGTGTCGGCTCCGAGCAGGCCTACGCGAAGCTGACCGAGAGCCTGCAGACCCTGGGCGGCTCCGGCTTCCTGCAGGACTACCCGATCGAGCAGTACATCCGGGACGCCAAGATCGACTCGCTGTACGAAGGCACCACCGCGATTCAGGCCCAGGACTTCTTCTTCCGCAAGATCGTCCGCGACAAGGGTGTGGCGTTGACCCACGTTTCGGGCCAGATTCAGCAGTTCGTCGACAGCGAGTCCGGCAACGGCCGGCTGAAGACCGAACGCGCCCTGTTGGCCAAGGCGCTGACCGATGTTCAGGCGATGGCGGCCGCGCTGACCGGCTACCTGATGGCCGCGCAGCAGGACGTCACCAGCCTCTACAAGGTGGGCCTGGGTTCGGTGCGCTTCCTGATGAGCGTCGGTGACCTGGTCATCGGCTGGTTGCTGCAGCGTCAGGCCGCGGTGGCCATCGAGGCGCTCGACGCCGGCGCCAGCGGCGACGAGCGGTCCTTCTACGAGGGCAAGGTCGCGGTGGCCTCGTTCTTCGCCAAGAACTTCTTGCCGCTGCTGACCAGCACTCGCGAGGTGATCGAGACGCTGGACAACGACATCATGGAACTCGACGAGACCGCTTTCTAACACCAACCGCAACCGCAAGATCCCCCCGGTTTCCGGGTTGAACCGGGGGAATCTCGCGTGTGGCCCAAAAAGACCGCCGCTGGATCCCCTCGCTCCAGCGGCGGCCCTTTCCGTACCTTCGTCGTCCGTCACGTGACCGGGGGTCGATCTGGGGATCGCCCCGCGTTGTCGTCGGGGTCGGGTCAGACCACAACGCGGGGCTATCCGAACCACCAAATACCCATCCGGTCGCGCCGCTAACCCTGCAGTGAAGAAGTTGATTCGGTGTCGGCGTTCAGGCCTGCAGAATCGCAGCCACGCCCTGGCCTCCGGCCGCGCAGATGGAAATAAGCCCGCGAACGGGTCCCTCACCCTTGTGTTCGGCCTTCTTCTCGGCGAGCTGCTTGGCCGTCTGCGCCAGGATCCGACCCCCGGTGGCGGCGAACGGGTGCCCGGCGGCCAACGACGAACCGTTGACGTTGAGCTTGGACCGGTCGATGGCGCCCAGCGCGGAATCCAGGCCCAGCCGCTGCTTGCAGTACTCCTCGGACTCCCAGGCCTGTAGGTGCGCCAGCACCACCGACGCGAACGCCTCGTGGATTTCGTAGAAATCGAAGTCCTGCAGGGTCAGCCCGTTGCGCGCCAGCAGCCGGGGCACCGCGTAGGTCGGTGCCATCAGCAGGCCGTCGTTTCCGTTGACGTAGTCGACCGCGGCGGTCTCGGCATCGACGAGGTAGGCCAGCGGGGCCAGCGAATGCTCGGCCGCCCACTGCTCGGAGGCCAGCAACGCGACCGAGGCGCCGTCGGTCAGCGGGGTCGAATTGCCCGCGGTCATGGTCGCGTCACCGGCCTTCACCCCGAACACCGGGCGTAACGTGGCCAGCTTCTCGACGCTGGAGTTGGGCCGCAGGTTGTCGTCGCGGTACAGACCCAAAAAGGGTGTGACCAAGTCGTCGTAGAAGCCCCGGTCGTAGGCGTCGGCCATGTTGCGATGGCTGGCGGCGGCCAGTTCGTCCTGGTCGACGCGTTTGATGCCCATCTGCTTGGCGGTGATGGCGGCGTGCTCGCCCATCGACAAGCCGGTGCGGGGTTCACTGTTGGCCGGGATCTCGACCCCGAGGCTGGCGGGCAGCGCACCCACCAGCTTAAGCCTTTCCACGTTGGACGTGGACCGGCGCAGCTTCAGCAGGGTGCGGCGCAGGTCGTCACCCAGCCCGATCGGCGGGTCCGAGGTGGTGTCCACCCCGCCCGCGGCGGCCACGTCGAAACGGCCCGCAGCGATGCCGTCGGCCGCCGCAATCGCGGCCTGCAGCCCGGTCCCGCACGCCTGCTGCAGGTCGAACGCGGGCGTGTACGGCGACAGCTGCGACCCCAACACGCATTCGCGCATCAGATTGAAATCGCGGCTGTGCTTGAGCACCGCGCCGCCGACCACCATGCCCAGCCGTTCGCCGGCCAGGCCGAACCGGTCCACCAGCCCAGCTAGCGCCGCGGTGAACATGTCCTGGTTGGTTGCCTCGGCGTAGGCGCCGTCCGATCGAGCGAACGGGATGCGATTGCCGCCCAGCACGGCGACCCGCCGCCTGGGTTGGGGGCTGTTTTGAGCAGCAGGGGCCACTTTGCTTCTCCGTGATCTTGGGGGATCGGCCGTCGGGGCCATACTACCCACTGTTCTTACTCTGAAGTAAGTTTGTCGTGGATACGGTTGCTCTACAAGGCACTCCCGACACGGAAGGCAGCTCAGTGGCTCCCAAGCGTTCGTCCGACCTGTTGTCCCAGGTCATCAGCTCCGGTCCTGGATCATTTCTGGCCAAGCAACTCGGTGTTCCGCAACCCGAGACCCTTCGCCGCTATCGGCCGGGCGATCCGCCCCTGGTTGGTTCCCTGCTGATCGGGGGCCCCCCAGACCAGCCGGGCAGGGTAGTCGAGCCGCTGCGCGCAGCCCTGGACGGGGACTACGACCTGGTGGGCAACAACCTGGGCGGTCGCTGGGCCGACTCGTTCGGGGGGCTGGTGTTCGACGCCACCGGTATCACCGAGCCGACCGGACTGAAGGGGTTGTTCGAATTCTTCACGCCCGTGCTGCGCAATCTGGACCGCTGTGCGCGCGTGGTGGTTGTCGGCACCACTCCAGAAGCTGCCGCCAGCACCCACCAGCGGATCGCGCAGCGGGCGTTGGAAGGCTTCACCCGCTCGCTGGCCAAGGAGCTGCGCCGGGGTTCCACCGCGTCGCTGGTGTATCTGTCGCCGGACGCCAAGCCGGCCGCGACCGGACTGGAGTCGACGATGCGGTTCCTGCTGTCGGCCAAGTCGGCCTACGTCGACGGCCAGGTGTTCTACGTGGGGGCCGCCGACGCCACGCCCCCGTCCGACTGGGACCGCCCGTTGGACGGCAAGGTCGCCGTCGTCACCGGAGCGGCTCGCGGCATCGGCAAGACGATCGCCGAGGTGTTCGCCCGTGACGGTGCGCGTGTCGTCGCGGTCGACGTGGAGTCGGCCGCCGAGGCTCTCGCCGAAACCGCCAGCCAAATCGGCGGCACCCCATTGTGGCTCGACGTCACCGCCGAGGATGCGGTCGACACGATCACCGAGCACCTGCGCGACCACTACGGCGGCAAGGCCGACATCCTGGTCAACAACGCCGGAATCACCCGCGACAAGTTGCTGGCCAACATGGACGACGCCCGCTGGGACGCCGTGATCGCCGTGAATCTGCTGGCGCCGCTGCGGATTACCGAAGGGCTGGTCGGCAACGGCACGCTCGGTGAGGGCGGCCGGGTGATCGGGCTGTCGTCGATCGCCGGCATCGCGGGCAATCGCGGACAGACCAACTACGGCGCCACCAAGGCCGGGATGATCGGCATCACCCAAGCGCTGGCCCCGGTGCTCGCCGAGAAGGGCATCACGATCAACGCCGTCGCACCCGGATTCATCGAAACCCAGATGACGGCCGCCATCCCACTGGCCACCCGCGAGGTGGGCCGTCGACTGAACTCGCTGCTGCAGGGTGGTCAGCCCGTCGACGTCGCCGAAACCATCGCCTACTTCGCCAGCCCGGCGTCAAACGCGGTGACCGGCAACGTCATTCGCGTCTGCGGCCAAGCCATGATCGGGGCGTGATCCAACACAGCGCGAGGAGGACACAGTGAACCAACCGAGCGGCCTGAGGAACATGCTGCGGGCGGCGGCCGGAGCGCTGCCCGGGGTGCCCCGCGGTGACCGGCTGCCCACCCGAACGGTGACCGTCGAGGAACTGCCCATCGACCACGGCAACGTCGCGGCCTATGCCGCGGTCACCGGTCTGCGCTACGGCAACAACGTGCCGCTGACCTACCCGTTCGCCCTGACCTTTCCGTCCGTGATGGCGCTGGTGACCGGGTTCGACTTCCCTTTCTCGGCGATGGGAGCGATACACACCGAGAACCACATCACCCAGTACCGGCCGATCGCGGTCACCGACACAGTCAGCGTGCGGGTGCACGCGGAAAACCTGCGCGAGCACCGCAAGGGGCTGCTCGCCGACCTAGTCACCGACGTCAGCGTCGGCAACGAGCTGGCGTGGCACCAGGTGACGACGTTCCTGCACCAGCAACGCACCAGCCTGTCCGACCAACCCAAACCGCCGCCACCGAAGCCGCCCAAGCTACCCCCACCCGCGGCCGTGCTGCGGATCACCCCGGGACGGATCCGCCGCTACGCCGTCGTCGGCGGCGACCACAACCCCATCCACACCAACCCGCTCGCCGCAAAGTTGTTCGGCTTCCCCACCGTGATTGCGCACGGAATGTTCAGCGCCGCGGCGGTATTGGCGAACATCGAAGCTCGGCTTCCGGATGCGGTGCGCTATTCGGTGCGGTTCGCCAAGCCGGTGGTGCTACCGGCCAGCGTGGGGCTTTACATCGCTACCGGCGACGGCGGCTGGGATCTGGCGGTGCGCAACATCACCAAGGGGTACCCGCACCTGACCGCGACCGTACGACCGCTGTAACCGCTATCCCGCCCGATGGTCGAGCTGGGGAAGCCGACGCCCCATGGCCAGGGTCGTCAATCCATGGGCGCCGACCGCGGTGACCATAAACACCGCCAGCATCCAGATCGGAGGGCGGGCGAGCTCCCAGACGAAGATCGCGGCCCAGATTGGTGAGCCCTGGGTGACCGCCAGCACCCCGGCGGCAGCGGCCAGCGAAATCACCGGCCCGTGCAGGTGCGTCCCGGCCACCGCGTCAAGTGTCAGCACCAGCAACGAGCCCGCCGCAGCCCCGGTGGCCAGCGACGGCGTCAACATCCCGCCGGCTCCGCCCGCCCTCAGAAACAGCGCGGTCAGCAGCGGTTTCAACACCAGGATCACGGCCGCCGCCGACGGTGTCATTCCCCCCATGTCGGAGGCGAGGCTGACGGTCAGGATGCTTTCGCCGTTGCCGGGCAATTCGGGCCACCAATGCGAACACACGCCGGTCAACAACCCCGCGGCGGCTAAACCGGGAATCACCACCGCAGACCGCATCAGGCGCGCCGGACGCGCCGCCGCCATGATCCGGTCGAACACCCATCCCACCCCGAAGGCCACCGGCGCCAACGCCAGGGCGTGCGCGCTGAGCAGATATGTCGATTCCGCACTGGGCCAATCCAATTCCGGGCGGTCATGGGTGATGGCCGAGCCGACCGCGACGGCCAGGCTGGAGGTGATCAACGCCGCTCCCACTGCGCGCAAATGCCAGCTGTTCAGTAGGACCCGCAGGGCGAAGAGCGCACCGGCGAGTGGGACGGCGTAGACCGCACCCAGCCCGGCCCCGGCCGCGCACGCCAGCAGGATCTCGCGGTCGGCGGGCGACAGACGCTTGCACCATCGGGTACCCACATCGGCTAGGGCCGCAGCGAATTGGCGCGGCGCACCTTCGCGGCCCAGCGACGCCCCGGAGCCGACCAACACCACCTGCAGCGCCGCGTCGATGCTCCATGGCAGCCGCGGTATCCGCTCCCGACGGGCGATGGTCCCGGCCAGCGGCGGCACCTCGGTTCGGCCCCGCAGGATCCACCAGCCCAACCCCGCCAGAGCCGCGCCGACCATTGGCCCGACCGCGCGGCGTACCGGACCGCTGCCGGTGATCCCGGCCAGCAGCGAGCCGAACGTGTAGTGGTAGGTGAGGTGCTCGACGAAGCGCAGGACGACCGTCGTCGAGAGCCCGGCGATCCCCGCCAGCAAGCCGACGATGACGACCGCGCAGGAGAAGTCGAGGTTGCGGCCATGGGCGGGCAACGCCATGCGCCCTAGCCCGCGGCGAGGTTGGAGCCGGTGTCCCGATCCGCCGGCGACCCCTTGAGGCCGCGCCAGAACAGGTTGATCATCATCTCGGCCGCCTCATCGACGTCGGTGTCGCCCGTGCTGAGCCGGTTGCCCACCGCCTCTCCCGCACCCACCAGTGCCACCGCCATCATCTCGATCTCCGCGTCCGACATCGGCCTGCGGGTGCTCGCCCGCACCAGCCCGGCCACCAATTCGATGATCTGCTCACGTCCCTGGCGCAACGTTTGGGCGAACGCTTGCGAGCTGGTGGCCTGGGTGTACATCACGATCCAGGACGCCCGATTGGCATCGATGTAACGCAGAAACGACACGATCGCGTTGCGCAACAAGTCCCTGGGGCTCTGGTCGATGTCGATGTCGATGCGCAGCACATCGATGAACCGGCTCATCTCACGATTCAGGCACGCGCCGAACAGATCCTCCTTGGAGCCGTAGTACAGGTACAGCATCGGCTTGGAGATCTTGGCCTCCGCGGCAATGGCGTCCATGGACGTCTCGTGGTAGCCGTTGACGGAAAACATCTGCACGGCGGCGTCGAGCATCTGCTGTTCACGGACGGCGCGCGGTAGTCGCTTGGTGCCACCTGCCATCGCCGCGCGCCTCTCTCGCCAATCTGACTCTAGAGTAAGCAATGCGGTTCCGGGTGGGTCAGCGGCCACACGTCGGGTTGACCATCTTCATCCTGGCCACCCGAACGAGTGACTGGTCGATCGTCGAGAGCGGCAATTCGCCGGCGTTCACCGCCCGCTCTAGCCGGTCCAGCACCGCGGGCACCTCTTTGGTGGTGACCCACAGTGCGATGTCGGTGCCGGCCTGCAGGGTGCGCAGCACCGCCTCGGCCACACCGTACTTGTCGGAAATCGCCGCCATGCTGGACAGGTCGTCGCTGAATATCGGGCCGTCGAACGGCGGGGCACCATAGCCGGAGCCGGTGCGCAGCAACCGCACTGCATCCGGGCTCAGGCTGGCCGGCTGGTCACCGGTAAGACCGGGAACCTGCATGTGACCCACCATGACCGCCACTGGCGCCTTGCCGATCAGCTGGCGGTACGGCGCCAGGTCGCTGTGCTGCAGGTCACTCAACGGCGGCGTGACCACCCCGCCGTTGTGCGAATCGCCGGACGCGTGCCCGTGACCGGGGAAGTGCTTGAGCACCGGCAGCACGTCGGCGGCCTGCAGGCCCTCGACAAACGCGCCAGCATAGGCGGTCACCACATCCGGGTTCGAGCCGAACGATCGGTCGCCGATCGCGTCGTCGTCGGGCTGGTCGGTCACGTCGACCACCGGAGCGAAGTCGATCGTGATGCCGAGCTTGCGCATCGCTTGGCCACGCTCCCGCGCCAGGTCGCGGACCTGGGCGACGGTGTGGGTCTGGGCTAGCACCCGCGCCGACGGCGCATGCCCAATCACCGACTTCAGCCGCGACACCCGGCCGCCTTCTTCGTCGACGCTGACGGCCAGCGGCAGCGGCCCAGGGCTGTTGGCGATGCCGGCCAACGCACCGTTGTCCAGCATCGACAGGTCCGTCCAGCTACCGATCATGATGCCGCCGACGTGGTAGGTGTCGACCACGGCTTCGGCGTCGGCGGCGTCCTGCACCCCCACCATCAACAACTGGGCCAGCTTTTCGCGGAGATTGGGCAGCGCCGCTGGCACGGCCGTCGGGTCGGCGCAGATCCGTGGCACCGGGGCCGCCGCCGGGGTGGGGCCGGCGGGGGGCGGACCGCCGGCGGTCGACGACGCCCCGCGTGTGCCACCGTGGCCGCAGGCGGTCAGCAGCGCCGATGCCGCGGCGAGCACGGCCAGTGCGCCCCGAATACGTCGAAAAGCCATCCGGCCATGCTGTCACGGTGCTGTTTCGCGGCCGAGCCTGGGTGCAACGCGCAGCGCCGGCGGTGGCTTGGCTTCTGCTAGGTTGACGCTACTGCCGCACTTTCAGCCGCCACGGGGCCCTGAAGGAGCTTTGAAGGAGCCTTGATGAACCGGATCGTTGTGCCCGCCGCCGCGAGCGTCGTGGTTGGCCTCTTGCTGGGCGCGGCCGCGACGTTCGGGGTCACCCTGATGGTGCAGCAGGACACGAAGCCGCCACTTCCCGGGGGCGACCCGTCGTCGTCAGTGCTCAACCGGGTCGAGTACGGCAACCGTAGCTAGCCCCGCGACCAGGGCGCCGCAGGCAGACGCGGCCCCCGGGTCGCGGGTGGCGCCGTTGTCACGCACGTGGTTGCTGGTGGTCGGCGCCGTCGCGTTGGCGCTGACGTTCGCCCAATCGCCCGGGCACGTCTCCCCCGACACCAAGCTGGACCTCACCGCCAACCCGCTGCGGTTTTTGGCGCGTGCGACCAACCTGTGGAACAGCGACCTGCCATTCGGCCAAGCGCAGAACCAGGCCTATGGCTACCTGTTTCCACATGGCACCTTCTTCGTGGTCGGCCATCTGCTGGGAGTGCCGGGGTGGGTCACTCAGCGACTGTGGTGGGCGGTCCTGCTCACGGCCGGTTTCTGGGGCCTGCTGCGGGTCGCCGAGGCGCTGGGCGTCGGCACCGCGTCGTCGCGGGTGGTCGGTTCCGTGGCGTTCGCGCTGTCGCCACGGGTGCTGACCACCCTGGGATCGATCTCGTCGGAAACCCTGCCGATGATGCTGGCGCCGTGGGTGCTGTTGCCCACGATCCTGGCGCTGCGCGGGACTTCGGGCCGCCCGGTGCGGGCGCTGGCGGCCCAAGCCGGGCTGGCGGTGGCGCTGATGGGCGCGGTCAACGCCATCGCGACGCTGGCCGGTTGCCTGCCCGCGGTGATCTGGTGGGCCGGTCACCGGCCGAATCGGTCGTGGTGGCGCTACACCGGGTGGTGGCTGGCGGCGTTGGCGCTGGCCACATCGTGGTGGGTGGTGGCGCTGATGCTGCTGCGCGACGTCAGCCCGCCGTTCCTGGACTTCATCGAATCCTCCGGCGTGACCACACAGTGGTCGTCGCTGGTGGAGGTGCTACGTGGCACCGACAGCTGGACGCCGTTCGTGGCGCCGAATGCGACCGCGGGCGCGCCGCTGGTCACCGGATCGGTGGCCGTCTTAGGCACCTGCCTGGTCGCAGCGGCCGGCCTGGCCGGGCTGGCCATCCCCGCAATGCCGGCGCGCGGGCGGCTGGTGACGATGCTGCTGACCGGGGTGGTGCTGCTCACCGTCGGCTACAGCGGCGGGCTTGGGTCGCCGGTCGCCCACCAGGTGCAGGCATTCCTGGACGCCGGCGGCACTCCGCTGCGCAACGTGCACAAGGTGGGGCCGGTGATCCGGCTCCCGCTGGCGCTGGGGTTCGCGGGGTTGCTGGGTCGGATACCGCTGCCGGGGAGCGCGCCGAGGTCGGTGTGGCTGCGTGCGTTCGCTCACCCTGAGCGCGACAAGCGAGTAGCGGTGGCGGTGGTAGCCCTGACGGCGTTGATGGTGAGCACTTCGCTGGCGTGGACCGGTCGGCTGACCCCGCCCGGCACGTTCAGCGCGATACCGCGATATTGGCGTGACGCCGCCGACTGGCTCAGCGCACACAATGCGGCGAAGCCCACTCCCGGGCGGGTGCTGGTGGTCCCCGGCGCGCCGTTCGCCACCCAGGTGTGGGGCACCAGCCACGACGAGCCACTGCAGGTGCTGGGCGACGGCCCGTGGGGCGTGCGCGACTCCATTCCGCTGACCCCGCCGCAGACCATCCGCGCGCTGGACTCGGTGCAACGGCTGCTCGCTGCCGGCCGGCCGTCGGCGGGGCTGGCCGATACCCTTGCCCGCCAAGGCATTTCCTATGTCGTAGTGCGCAACGACCTGGATCCCGAATCCTCGCGGTCGGCGCGTCCGATCCTGGTGCACAGGGCGATCGCCGGATCGCCGGGGCTGGCGAAGGAGGCCGAGTTCGGCACGCCGGTCGGGCCCGGTTCGCTGGCGGGTTTTGTGGCCGACAGCGGTCTGCGCCCGCGGTATCCGGCCGTCGAGATCTACCGGGTGCGGGTGACGGGCAACCCTGGGGCGCCCTACTTCGCCGACGTCGACCAGCTGGCCCGCGTCGACGGCGGACCCGAGGTGCTGCTGCGTCTCGACGAACGCCGCCGGCTGCTGGGCCAGCCAGCGCTGGGGCCGGTGCTGATGACCGCGGATGCTCGGGCCTCCGGTCTGCCGGCCCCCCTGGTCACCGTCACCGACACCCCGGTGGCCCGCGAGACCGACTACGGCCGGGTGGATCAGCACTCGTCGGCGATCCGGGCGCCCGGCGACGCCCGGCACACCTACAACAGGGTCCCCGACTATCCGGCGCCGGGCGCGACGTTGGTCGTCGGCGGGTGGTCCGGGGGCCGGATCACGGCGTCCAGCTCGTCCGCGGATGCCACCGCCATGCCCGATGTCGCGCCGGCGACCTCGCCCGCCGCCGCCGTCGACGGGGACCCGGCGACCGCGTGGGTGTCCAATGCGCTGCAGGCCGCCGTCGGGCAGTGGCTGCGGGTGGACTTCGACCATCCGGTGAGCAACGCCGTCATCACCGTGACCCCCAGCGCGACCGCCGTCGGCGCCCAGGTCCGCCGCATCCTGATCGAGACCGCCAACGGCAGCACCACCCTGCGGTTCGACGAGACCGGCAAACCGCTCACCGCGGCGCTGCCGTACGGCGAAACCCCCTGGGTGCGCGTCACCGCGGCCGCCACCGACGACGGGTCCGCCGGTGTCCAGTTCGGTATCACCGATCTGGCGATCACCCAATACGATGCGTCCGGGTTCGCCCATCCGGTCCAGCTGCGACATACCGCGCTGGTTCCCGGGCCGCCGCCCGGCTCGGCGATCGCGGGCTGGGACCTGGGCTCGGAACTGTTGGGCAGACCAGGCTGTGCGCCGGGACCCGACAGCGTGCGCTGCGCCGCGTCGATGGCCCTGGCACCCGAAGAGCCGGTCACTCTCAGCCGCACGCTGACCGTGCCGACCCCGGTATCGGTAACCCCGACGGTGTGGGTGCGGCCGCGGCAGGGCCCCAAGCTGGCCGATCTGATCGCCGAGCCCGACACGACCCGGGCCAACGGTGATTCCGACCTGGTCGACATCCTCGGCTCCGCGTACGCGGCCACCGATGGCGACCCGGCCACCGCGTGGACCGCGCCGCAACGAGTGGTGCAACGCAAGACCCCGCCGACGCTGACGCTCCGACTCCCCCGGCGCACCGAGGTGACCGGACTGCGCGTGCTCCCCAGCCGGTCGGCCGTGCCCGCCCACCCCACGATGCTGGCCGTCGACCTGGGCGGCGGGCCCCAGGTGCGCGCGGTGAATCCGAACTCCGGACCTCAGACCCTGGCTCTGCAGCCGCGCGTCACCGACACGGTCTCGCTCAGCCTGCTCGACTGGGACGACGTCATCGACCGCAACGCGCTGGGTTTCGATCAGCTCAAGCCGCCCGGGCTAGCCGAGGTCGAGGTGCTGGGCGCCGACGGCAATCCGGTGGCACCCGCCGACGCCGCCGGTAACCGAGCGCGGGAGATCACCGTCGACTGCGACCACGGCCCGGTCATCGCGATGTCGGGCCGGTTTGTGCACACCTGGATCCGGACCACGGTCGGCGCGCTGCTGGACGGTGAGCCGGTGCCCGCGGTCACCTGCGACGGCGATCCGATCGCGCTGCCCGCGGGGCAGCAGGAGTTGTTGATCAGCCCGGGCGCGGAGTTTGTGGTGGACGGTGTCCGGCTTTCTGTAGTAGGCGCGGACGAATTTCCCGGTGCCACACCTATTCCCGCTGATACCGGTGCATGGGGTCCGTCCCACCGCGAGGTACGGGCGGCCGCGTCGGCCACCGCCCGGGTGCTGGTGATACCGGAGAGCATCAACCCGGGTTGGGTGGCGCGCACCGGCACCGGGGTTCGGCTGACGCCCGTCGCCGTCAACGGATGGCAGCAGGGCTGGGTGGTGCCCGCGGGGGACCCCGGCATCATCACGCTGACGTTCGCCTCCAACTCGCTGTACCGGGCGGGTCTGGCGGTGGGGCTGGCCCTGCTGCCGCTGCTTGCGTTGCTGACCTTGTGGCGGGGGCGGCGCCAGGCCGACGACCCACCTTCACGGCCCTGGACGCCCGGCTACTGGGCCGTGGCAGCGGTGCTGGGTGCCGGTGCGGCGATCGCCGGCGTGGCCGGGGTGGTGGTGGTCGGCGCGGCGCTTGGTCTGCAGTACGCGTTGCGCCACCGACAGCGGCTGCGCGACGGGGTGACCGCCGTGCTGAGTGCGGGTGGGCTGATCTTGGCCGGGGCGGTGTTGTCCCGCCATCCATGGCGTTCGGTCGAGGGCTACGCCGGGCACTGGGCGAGCGTTCAACTGCTGGCACTGATTTCGCTCGCGGCGGTGGCCGCATCCGTGGTGCTGCGCGCCCGTCGGGTGGACCGCTCGAGCGAGGACTGAATCGATCTTGGCTACCGGTTTTCCGGCTGGTTGACTGGACGTGCGGGTTGACATGGAGACGCCGTCATCCGAGGAGTTGCGGCCATGGGATGGTTTTCGGCACCCGACTACTGGCTGGGCCGATGGCTGCTGGAGCGCGGCACGGCGACCATCTATCTGATTGCGTTCGTCGCGGCTGCTCGGCAGTTCCGACCACTCATCGGGGAACGCGGGATGCTACCGGTCCCAGCGTATTTGGAGGGGCGATCCTTCTGGCGAACTCCGAGCCTGTTTCATCTGCACTACTCCGATCGGCTGTTCGCAGGCGTCTCGTGGTTGGGCGCGGCGGTGGCGGCGGCGATCGTCGCCGGTGCCGCCGACCTTGCGCCGTTGTGGGCGGCGATGCTGATGTGGTTGACGCTGTGGGTGCTCTACCTGTCGATCGTCAACGTCGGGCAGACGTGGTACGGGTTTGGCTGGGAGTCCTTGTTACTCGAAACCGGATTCCTGATGATCTTCCTGGGCAACGGCCGAATTGCCCCACCATTGCTGACGTTGTGGCTGGCGCGCTGGCTGCTGTTCCGGGTCGAGTTTGGCGCCGGACTGATCAAGCTGCGCGGCGACCCGTGCTGGCGGAACCTGACATGCCTGTACTACCACCACGAAACTCAGCCGATGCCCGGGCCGCTGAGCTGGTTCTTCCATCATCTGCCCAAGCCGCTGCACCGGATTGAGGTGGCGGGCAACCATTTTGCCCAGCTGGTAGTCCCGTTTGGGTTGTTTGCTCCGCAACCGGTGGCGAGCGTGGCCGCGGCGATCGTCATCGTCACCCAGCTGTGGTTGGTGGCGTCCGGAAACTTCGCCTGGCTGAACTGGCTGACAATCATTCTGGCGTGCGGCACCATCGACGACGCGTCGGCCGCGGCGTTGGTGCCGATCCCGACGCACTCGCCTGTTTCGGGCCCGCCACTGTGGTTCGCCGTACTGGTGATGGCGTTCACGGTGACGGTGCTGGTTCTGAGCTATTGGCCGGTGCGCAACATGGCGTCGTCGCGCCAGCGAATGAACATGTCGTTCAACCCCTTTCATTTGGTGAACACCTATGGCGCATTCGGCAGCATCGGGCGGATCCGTCATGAGGTGGTGATCGAAGGCACCGATGAGGCTGAGATCACCGAGCACACGGTGTGGAAGGAGTACGGGTTCAAGGGCAAGCCCGGTGCCGTGCGGCGGCTGCCACCGCAATGGGCCCCCTATCATCTGCGGTTGGATTGGCTGATGTGGTTCGCCGCCATCTCGCCGGGGTATGCGCTGCCGTGGATGACGCCGCTGCTGACGCGGCTATTGCGCAACGATCCACCGACACTGCGCCTGCTGCGCCACAATCCGTTCCCCGACGCCCCGCCCCGGTATGTGCGGGCCCAGCTCTACGAGTACCGGTTCACGACGGCAGCCGAGCTGCGGCGCGATCACGCATGGTGGCATCGCACGCTGGTTGGGCACTATGTCCCGCCGGTGTCGCTGCGGAAGGTCCGGCACGGGTGATCGGTCAGCTCCCCGGAAATCTCCCGTCGCGCAGTACTTTTGATAGAAGACGGCTTCGGCGCCGACAGATGATGGACCTCGCAGTAATAGCCGCCCACCGTACAGCCCGGGGCGCTGCACCCACGCTCGTTGGCGTACAAGACTATTCGCTGGGCCGGGGAGGCCAACCGCTTGCTGTGATACAGCGCCAGCGCCTTACCGTGATCAAACACCGCCAGATGGTGCCGGGCGTGGCGGGCCAGCCGGATCACATCGCTCATCGGCAGCAGGCTGCCCCCGCCGGTCAGGGCGGTGCCGGCGGCGGCCTCCGCCTCGGCCAACGTGGTGGTCACGATGATGCTGGCCGGCAGGCCGTTGTGTTGGCCCAGCTTGCCGCAGACCAACAGCGCGCAGCCCGGCGTTGAGCCCATCGTGGTGGCGTTGGGCCGTGCTGCGGGTATCGGAGTCGATGGCCCGCTGCGACGGTGTGCCGTCCACGCACGGGGCCTGGTCGGCGGGGTTGCCCATGCCGGGGGCGGCCAGCTTGGCCCACACCGCCTCCACGGTGGCCCGGGCCTTGCGGGGTGAGCCAGCCGCGCAGCCCCGACATGCCATCGGCGCCCTGTGCGCCCAGGGTGATGCCGCGCCGGCGGGCCCGGTCCTCATCACGGTAATTCCCGTCGGGGTTGCGGCAGTCGGCGAGTTTGTCGGCCAGCCCGGCCAGTTGTTCGGGGCGAAACCGGGTGCCTTTTTGGCCGGCGTGGCCTCCGCGCAGTGGCGGGTGGGCGCATCGACCCAGCCGGGCAGCCGGTGGGAGAACCGGCGAATCACCCCGATCTGGCCGGTGCCCAACGTGCCGGCGCGGTGGGCGGCGGCGCTGGCCGCCAACACCGGCGCCAGCGGCTGGCCGGTCAGCGCGCGCCGCGGCCCAACTCGGCGGCCTCGGCGCTGCGGCGGGCGCGCCCTGCGACGGCTGAAACCACAGTGGCACAAGTGATTTCAGCATCAGAGCCACGCTTGAACGCATTGCTGATCGGACCAAACATCGACACCAGGTCGACATTCTGGTGGGACTCCGGGTACCGTGATCCCGGCCGACCTGCGCTGAGCGCCCGACCAGCAACGCGATGAACGCCGCCGCCGGGTAGCCCGAGGAGACAGATAACCGTCGTTATCCATCCACTAGGTCATCGGCCCAGCGGCAGTATTGATGCGGCACCTCCCTCCCGCGAGGCTGGTGGCAGGCTGGATAGGGAAGTTTCACGAACCCACCCGAGCGTAAGGACGTCAGCGTGCCCATCGCCACGATCAACCCGGCCACCGGGGAGACAGTCAAGACCTTCACCGCGGCAACCGACGAGGAAGTCGACGCCGCGATAGCCCGCGCCTACCACCGGTTCCACGACTACCGTCGCAACACCACCTTCGCCCAGCGGGCCCGGTGGGCCCACGCCACCGCCGACCTGCTGGAGGCCGAGGCCGACGAAGCGGCCGCGCTGATGACCCTCGAGATGGGCAAGACGCTGGCGTCGGCCAAGGCGGAAGCACTCAAATGCGCCAAGGGTTTTCATTACTACGCTGACAATGCCGAGACACTGCTGGCCGACGAGCCGGTGGACACGGCCAAAGTCGGCGCGTCCCGGGCATACAGCCGCTACCAACCACTCGGGGTGGTGCTGGCCGTGATGCCCTGGAACTTCCCGCTGTGGCAGGCCGTCCGGTTCGCCGCGCCGGCCCTGATGGCCGGCAACGTCGGCCTCCTCAAGCACGCCTCGAACGTACCGCAGTGCGCGTTATACCTGGCCGACGTCATCGCCCGCGGCGGCTTCCCGGACGGTTGCTTCCAGACACTGCTCGTGACCTCCAACGCCGTCGAGCGCATCCTGCGCGATCCGCGGGTCGCGGCGGCCACCCTTACCGGCAGCGAGCCGGCCGGCCAATCCGTCGGCGCCATCGCCGGCGACGAAATCAAACCCACCGTGCTGGAACTCGGTGGCAGTGACCCGTTCATCGTGATGCCGTCCGCGGATCTGGACGCCGCGGTCAGCACGGCGGTCACCGCCCGGGTACAGAACAACGGCCAATCCTGTATCGCCGCCAAGCGATTCATCGTCCACGCCGACATTTACGACGTTTTCGTCGAGAAGTTTGTCGAGGCGATGTCGGCACTCAAGGTTGGCGACCCGACCGACCCGCAGACCCAGGTCGGTCCGCTGGCCACCGAGCAGGGCCGCGACGAGATCGCCAAGCAGGTCGAGGACGCGGCCGCGGCCGGCGCGGTGATCCGTTGCGGCGGTGAGCGCCTCGACCGGCCGGGTTGGTTCTACCCGCCGACGGTGATCACCGACATCACCACGGACATGGCGCTGTACACCGAAGAAGTGTTCGGCCCCGTCGCCTCGGTGTATCGGGCCGCCGACATTGACGAAGCCATCGAGATCGCCAACGCGACCACCTTTGGGCTGGGTTCCAACGCCTGGACCCGCGACGAGGCCGAGCAACAGCGCTTCATCGACGACATCGAGGCCGGGCAGGTCTTCATCAACGGGATGACGGTGTCTTACCCCGAACTGCCATTCGGCGGTGTCAAGCGGTCAGGCTATGGGCGGGAGCTTTCGGCGCACGGGATCCGGGAGTTCTGCAACATCAAGACCGTCTGGGTCGGCTAGCGTTCCGCTCGCGAAGAGACGCAAAAGCCCCCGAAAACCAGTGGTTTTGGGGGCTTTTGCGTCTGCTCGCGGCTAAGCCGTGCAGTGAGCGAGCCCGAACGTGTCATCTGACCTCCTCGGTGTTGCCGGCGAGTGTCGGCGAAAAAGCGGCGGCCAGCACGGCGACCAGCCGGCGCACGGCCAGCCCCGGCTGCTCCGGCGTGGGGTCGTCGAGCCCCAGGATCGGGTCCAGACCGCGGACATAGGGAGCCAACGCCAGATGCGGGAAGATCAGCAACATCAGCGATAACAACGCCTCGGTGTCAGCATCGGCGCACAGGTCACCCCGCGCCTGCGCGTCACGCACCAACGGCCGCAGCACTTGCAGGTAGTGCCGATGCATGACGCTTCGCACGCTGACGCGGGCGTCGGTGTCGGCCTCCAACGTCGCCGCGGCATGAAGTGCACGTTCGTGTGGATGCTCAGCGAAATAGGTAATCCAGGCGTCGAGCAGTTCGGTCAGGAACTCGAAGAACGGCCGAGTCGGGTCAAGCTCACGGATGGCCTCTTCGATGTAGTCACGCACCCGCTGACTGGCCACGTCGGCGATGTAGGCGTAGAGATCGCGCTTGTCCGCGAAGTACTGAAACAGGCTTCCCTTGGCGACCCCGGCGCGCCGGGCGATGACGTTCAGGCTGCCGTTGGAGAATCCATGCGCCCCGAACTCGGCTTCGGCGGCCGCCACGATGGCCGCCCGACGAGCCGGGTCAACCCGCGCCCACGTCACCGTCGGCATGGCGTCTCCTCACATCGATGACCACTGGTCATACTACTGTGCGCCGCCGCACAGTCAACGTCAACGGCGACGGCTCAGGCGAGATCACACCGCGCGCAGCAACGGTCTACGGACACAAATCACGGGCGCATCTGATAGGCACCGTTGGCGGGCAGCACGTGTTCTTTCCAGACCTGCGCGTACCGTGACGGGTCATGCACCGGGCGGCGGATCATTCGCATCGCACAACGCGCCTGCTCGTCCGTCGTCGCGGCCTTGTCGTGCAGCTCGACGGCGAAACTGTTGAAATCCCGGACGAGCACCCCGAAGATCTCGTCCAGCAACGCCTCGTCCACTCCCGACAGCGGCGCCTCCTCCAAGATGAGCTGGGCGTAGGGCACCGTCGCGAACAGTTGTCCCACACCGAAGGCGAAGTCGATGTCTTTCTGCTGCGCCGCATCGGGGGTGGCGCTGGCCAGCATCTCGGCCAACGCGTCGGCCTGTGCGCGCAGCAGCGCGACGTTGGGCAGGTGGGCAAAACGGTCGAACGGCGCCCGCCACTCGTGGAACCGCACCTTGCCCAGGCCCCCAGTGGGTCCCTGCGCGAACAGGAAGGTGTCGTCGGCGGCGTCGTCGCGGCGCGGGATCAACGGCAACGCGGCATCGGGCGCGAACAGGTAGTTGGGCATGAACTTGCCCAGCAGCCCGATGTTGATGTGCACCGTGCCTTCCAACCGAGGCAGCAGACCGATCTCGCGGGCCACCGTCTCAAAAAACGTGTCCTTCTCTACCCCCTTGGCGGCAATCACATCCCAAAGCGCGGTGATCACTCGCTCGCCCTCACTGGTGACCTTGGCCTTGGTAAGCGGGCTGTACAGCAGGTAGCGACGGTCGGCGGCCGACGCGCTGCGCATGTAGTCGCAAGCCCGAGTGGCCACCAACTTCATGGCGATCAGTCGCAGGTAGGCGTCGGTCAGCAACCGCCGCACGTGTGAGAAGTCGGTGACGACGGTCCCGTACAGATGCCGGTTGGCCGCGTGGGTGACCGACTCGTAGAGCGCGTGGGTGCACATGCCGATGGAGCCCCAACCCAGGTTGTATTTGCAGACGTTGACGGTGTTGAGGGCGGCGTGGAAGGCCTCGGGGCCGCGGTGCAGGATGTCGGCCTCGGTGACCGGATAGTCCCGCAGGGCGTAATTGGCCACATAGTTCTGCGAATTCACCACGTTCTTGATCAGGTGGTAGCGCTCATGCTGGGAGTCGGCCGCGAAAAACACGTAATCCTGGCTTTCCGGGCTCCCGGCGATCTTGCCGAACGTGGAGACCATCCGGGCCACGTTGGCGTTGCCGATGTAGTACTTCTCCCCGTTGGCGGTCCAGCCACCGCCCGTCGGCGTCAGGATCATGTCGGTCTGATACACATCGGCGCCGTGGGCCTGCTCCGACAGGCCGAACGCGAACACCTCGCCGGCCTCCAGCTGCGCGGCGGCCTTGCGTTTGGCGTCCTCGTTGGCGCTCATCCAGATCGGGCCCAGGCCCAGGGCGGTCACCTGAAACGGGTACCAGTAGCTGAGCCCGTAGAAACCGACGATCTCGGCGAACTCGCTGATTCGGTAGGTGTCCCAGCGGCAGGCCCCGGTTTCATCCCCGGCGCCGTACTTGGCCGGCGTCAGCAGGGAGGCGAAGATACGCTCCCGGCCGATGAACTCGAGGAAGTCGGAGTACCAGGTCCGCTCGTGGTCGTCGTGCTTGAGCCGCGCCTTCCCTCTGGACTCGAAGAAGTCCACCGTCGCAGCCATGATCTCCGCCGAGCGGCTGTCCGGGTATTTGCGTTGCAGGCGGTTGGGATTGAGCAGCATCAGGTGGCTCCCAGCGGGTTCGGATCACGACGAGGGTGACGGTACTGCAATGGCACGGCCGGTGTGTGAGGTGCCGGCAAAACGGCACTGTTGGCCAATCACCGAGTCGCCCTAGCATCGGTGACGTGGCAGAGCTCAATACCGCTCGCGGACCCATCGATACCGCTGATCTGGGTGTCACGCTCATGCACGAGCACGTCTTCATCATGACCACCGAGATTGCCCAGAACTACCCCGAAGCCTGGGGGGACGAGGACAAGCGGGTGGCCGACGCCGTCACCCGGCTGAGCGAGCTGAAGGCCCGCGGCGTGGACACCATCGTCGACCTGACCGTGATAGGACTCGGCCGCTACATCCCGCGCATCGCCCGGGTGGCCGCGGCCACCGAGCTGAACATCGTCGTCGCGACCGGCCTGTACACCTACAACGACGTGCCGTTCTACTTCCACTACCTCGGCCCGGGCGCGCAGCTGGACGGCCCGGAGATCATGACCGACATGTTCGTCCGCGACATCGAGCAGGGCATCGCCGCCACCGGCATCAAGGCGGGGATCCTCAAGTGCGCCACCGACGAGCCCGGCGTCACCCCGGGCGTGGAGCGGGTGCTGCGCGCGGTCGCGCAGGCGCACAAACGCACCGGGGTGCCGATCTCCACGCACACCCACGCCGGGCTGCGGCGCGGCCTTGACCAGCAACGCATCTTCGCCGAGGAAGGCGTGGACCTGAGCCGGGTGATCATCGGGCACTCCGGCGACAGCACCGACGTCGGCTACCTCGAAGAGCTCATCGCCGCCGGTTCCTACCTGGGGATGGACCGGTTCGGCGTCGACGTTATCCTGCCGTTCGAGGACCGGGTGAACATCGTGGCCCGGATGTGCGAGCGCGGGCACGCCGACAAGATGGTGTTGTCGCACGACGCCAACTGCTATTTCGACGCGCTGCCCGAAGAGCTGGTGCCGGTGGCCCTGCCGAACTGGCACTACCTGCACATCCACGACGACGTCATCCCCGCGCTCAAGCAGCGCGGCGTCACCGACGAACAGCTGCACACCATGCTCGTCGACAACCCGCGCCGCATCTTCGAGCGCCAGGGCGCCTATGAGTGAGCCCGCCGAGCTTCGCTCGCTCGCGCCGTGGCCCGGTGTCAGGCTGCGACCGCGTCCGCTTGGCGTTCACCGACCGACGTCTGCCGCCCGCGGCGCTCCCAGCGGCGCAACCCTTCCCGGCAGGGCGATTCGACCAGGGCGTAGCTGACGGCGGCGATCGCCCAGCCGAAGATCAGCGTCAACACCAGCACCGTCGGCATCCGCCCGGTAAACGGGAACGCTCCGATCACCGGGAACACCATCGCCAGCGCCGCCAAGTGCCAGATGAACAGGCCGTAGGACCACCGTCCCAGGGTCACCATGCCGGGGCTGCCCAGCACCCGGTGCGGGGTGTCGGGCCGGTCCAGCACCAGCGGCGCCACCAGCGCGAACGCCACCAGGGCACCCATTGCGGTCTTCACCGCAAACTGGGTGGCAGTGCCCGGAACCAGGCCGTCCGGACCCGCCACCGGTGAGGCCGCCACCAGATAGCCGGCCACCGCCACCGCGGCCATCAGTACCCGGCGACGCGCCATCCGGTGCGGCCACTCGATCGGGCCATAGGCCCACTCCGCCAACAACATTCCGGCGGCGAACCAGGAGAAAAACGCCGGTGGCCAGTTCAGCGGGTTAATTCCCGGCCCGGCGTCCACCGGCAACCAGCCCCAGGCCCAGCTGAGCACCCCCAGGGCGGCGATCGCCGGCACCCGGGCGCCGACCGGAACGCGCCGGGCCAGCAATGCGAGCACCGGCAGCGTCAGATAGAACCCCACCTCGACCGACAGGCTCCACATTTGGGTCAGGCCGCCGGTGAGGGTCAGCGGCACATAGATCTGGGTGAGCGTCGAATTCGCCAACCACACCGTCGGGCTGGCATGGTCCGCGTCGGGCAACAGCGACAAGATCACGACCACCGCCACGAGATAGGCCGGCATGATGCGCACCGCCCGCGATCGCAGGTAGCGGCCGGTGCGCGGGCGCGACCCCAGATCTCGTGCCGCGGCGGCGTGTCCGCGCCACAGCAGAAATCCCGACAGCGCAAAAAACACCGCCACCGCCAAGTCGAATCGGCCGAACAGCCGGCCGGCCACACCGCCGGAGTGCCCGGTCTGGAAAGCGACGTGGGTGACGACCACGCCCATGGCCGCGCAGGCGCGCATGCCTTCGACGGCGGGCAGAAAGCTTCGGGTTCCACCCACGCGCTGGCCCTCGGTCACGATGACAGTGTGCCTGCACGGCGTTGACGGGCGACGGGGTACACCCGATTCGGACGCCGCGGCCAGGCGTTCTGCTGTTAGGGTCAAACGGGTTTGCCGCGCTGCTTGGTCAGGTCGAAGCCGGTCACGACCGACGAGTCCGTGGATGGAGAAGGAGGTCACCAGCACCGTGAACCGAGCAGTCATGTTGCGGTTCGCCGCATGCGGAACCATCGGACTCGGAGCCGCCCTGCTGATCGCCGCCCTGCTGCTGTCGACCTATACCAGCGGCAAGATCACCAAGATCCCGCTTGACATCGACGCCACGTTGATCAGCGAGGGCACCGGAACCGCACTCGATTCGGCGTCGCTGTCCGGTGAGCGCATCGTCGTCGACCAAAATGTTCCGCTGGTCTCCCAGCAGCAGGTCAGTGTCGAGTCGCCGGCCAACGCCGATGTGGTCACGCTCCAGGTCGGCACCTCGGTCCGGCGCACCGACAAGCAGAAGGACAGCGGGCTGCTGCTGGCGATCGTCGACACCGTCACCCTCAACAGGAAGACGGCGATCGCCGTTTCCGACGAAACACACACCGGCGGCGCGGTCCAGAAGCCCCGCGGGTTCAACGACGAAAGCCCCCCAACCGCGATCCCGTTGCGACACGACGGGCTGGCCTACCGCTTTCCGTTCCACACCGAGAAGAAGTCATATCCCTACTTCGACCCGATCGCGCAGAAGGCGTTCGACGTCGACTACGAGGGCGAAGAAGACGTCAACGGCTTGACCACGTACCGGTTTACGCAGTACGTGGGCTACGACACCGCGGGCAAGCTGGTCGCTCCCATCAAGTACCCGTCGTTGTACGCCGGCGACGAGGACGGCAAAGTCACCGCCACCGCGGCGATGTGGGGCGTTCCCGGTGAGCCGGGCGAGCAGATCACCATGACCCGCTACTACGCGGCCCAGCGCACCTTCTGGGTGGATCCGGTGTCAGGCACCATCGTCAAGGAAACCGAACACGCCAACCATTACTTCGCCCGCGACCCGTCGAAGCCCGAGGTGACGATGGCCGACTACAAGGTCACCTCCACCGAACAGACCGTCGAAACCCAGGTCAACGCGGCTCGCGACGAGCGCGACCGGCTGGCCCTGTGGTCGCGGGTGCTGCCGATCACGTTCACCGCGGCCGGGCTGATCGGGTTGGTCGGCGGCGGCGTGCTCGCCTCGTTCAGCCTGCGAACCGAGAGCGCGCTCATCGACCCCGGCCTGGACCGCGACGACACCGACTATCTCCGTCGCGCCGGACTCGAGGAACCGGTGCCCGGAGCGGAAGCCGAGACCGAGAAGCTGCCCACACAGCGCCCGGATCTGGGCGGTGATGCGGGTTCGCGCGGCGCGGATCCACCCCGGTCGGGTTCCGGTGAGCGGGCCGGGCCACCCGAACACGGGCCATCCGGGCCCCCGGATCCGGCCAGCCCCAATTCGGCCGAACGGGACTAACCCGGCGACGATGGGCTGGGCCCGGCCGGGGTACGCGCTGGCGCTGGCGCTGCTGGTGGTCGCGCCACTGCTGAGGCCCGGCTACCTGCTGCTGCGGGATGCGGTGTCCACGCCGCGGTCGTATCTGTCCGATACCGCTTTGGGGCTGACGGCGCCGCCGCGGGCGACGCCGCAGGATTTCGCGGTGGCGCTGGCGTCGCATCTGATCGACGGCGGAATCGTGGTGAAGGCGCTGCTGGTGCTCGGCGTCTGGCTGGCTGGGTGGGGTGCGGCGCAGCTGGTCGCAACGACGCTGCCGGCGGCGGGCGCGGGTGGCCAGTTCCTTGCGACCACCGTGGCGATCTGGAATCCCTATGTGGCCGAACGGCTCTTGCAGGGCCATTGGAGCCTGCTGGTCGGCTACGGCTGCCTGCCATGGGTTGCGACGGCGATGCTGATGCTGAGATCAGGGGGCGGGCCGGGCGCGTCGGGCTTTTTCGTGCTGGCGTTATGGATTGCGTTGGCCGGGCTGACCCCGACCGGGTTGCTGCTCGCCGCGACGGTAGCCCTGGTCTGCGTGGCCGCACCCGGCGACGGTCGGCCGCGTTGGCTATGTGCCACAACGGCATTGGCCATCGCACTGGTGGGTGCCCTACCCTGGCTGACGGCCGCGGGGCTGGGCTCGTCGGTGACCGCTGACACGGCGGCCAACGCGGCCGGTGTCACCGCGTTCGCGCCGCGCGCCGAGCCGGGACTGGCCACCGTCGGCAGCCTGGCCAGCCTGGGCGGGATCTGGAACGGTGAGGCCGTACCCCCGTCGCGGACAACGCTTTTCGCGGTGTTGTCGGCGGTGGTGCTGCTGGCTGTGGTGGCGGTCGGGGCACCGGCGGCGGCGCGGCGGCCGGCGGCGGTGCCGTTGCTGGCGCTGGCCGCGGGGTCGGTGGCGGTGCCCGCGGCCCTAGCCTCCGACCCGGGCCTGCACGCGCTACGCGCGGTGGTGGACGCCGCGCCCGGCCTGGGTGTGCTGCGCGACGGCCAGAAATGGGTCGCGCTGGCGGTGCCCGGCTACGGGCTGGCCGGCGCGGGCGCGGTGGTAACGCTGCGACGCTGGCTGCGGCCGGCGGTGGCGGCCACGGTCTGCTGCCTGGCGCTGATCCTGGCGCTGCCGGATCTGGCCTGGGGCGTTTGCGGCAAGGTCGCGCCGGTGCACTACCCACGCGGATGGGCCAGCGTCGCAGCGGCGATCAACGCCGACCCGGGCGCGGTGGCGGTGGTGCCCGTCGGCACCATGCGGCGCTTCTCCTGGTCCGGGCCAGCGCCGGTGCTCGATCCGCTGCCCCGCTGGATCCGCGCCGACGTGCTGGCCACCGGTGACCTGGTCATCTCCGGGGCGACCGTCCCCGGCGAGGGCGCACACGCCCGGGCGGTGCAGCAGTTGCTGCTGGCCGGGGCGGATCCATCGGTGCTGGCCGCGGCCGGCGTGGCGTGGCTGGTCGTCGAATCCGACAGCGCGGGCGACCTGGGCGCGGCCGTACGCACCCTGCACAAGCTGCCCCCGACCTACCGCGACGACGAGCTTGCCCTGTATCACGTCGGCGGTGACACCCCGGTGGCCCCCGCAGCGCGGCGGCGCGCGACGGTGCTGGCACACCTGGCGTGGCTGGCTCTGTTGGTCGTGGGCGCGGTCGGCGCCGTGCTGGCCCGATGGCGGGGGCGCCGACACTTACATCGGGCACACGACACGCCGGCGAGCATCGCCGAGGATTAACGTCTGGTGCGCGCTCACAGCACGCCGCTGACGTGGTCACCCGCCTGCACGGCCTGCAACACGGTGCGCATCGCGTCGGCGCTTTGCCGCCACGAGAATTCCACGCTGCGCGCTTGCGCCTTGGCCCCCAGTTGTTCCCGCAACACCGGGTCGGACAGCAGTTCTGCGAGCCGATCCACCAGCTCGGCTCGGCTGGCGGCCAAGATGCCGGTCACCCCGTCGATGATCGAGTCGGACAGACCCCCGGAACACCGGTACCCGATGGTGGGCACCTTGTGCTGAGCCGCCTCGATGACCGCAAGACCCCATCCCTCCTTGCGGGAGGGCAGCACGTGCACCCATGCGCGTTGCAGCACATGGTGCTTGGTCACGTCGTCGACATGGCCGTGAAAGGTCACCGCGTCGGCGACGCCGAGCCGCTGCACATGGTCGACCAGTCGCTGCCGCCACCACCCGCCGCCGACGATGTCGAGGTGCAGACCCGGAATCCGCGACCGTAACTCGGCGACAGCCTCCAGCGCATCCTCGATCTGCTTGTGCGGAACCAGCCGGGACAGCACGACCACTCGGGGTGTGGCCGCGCGCGGGCCGGACAGCGAGCGTGCCGGCGCCTCGTCGAGGCCGTTGCGCACCACCGCGATCCGGTCGATGTCGACGCCGAGCGCGACCAGATCCCGGGCCGACGGCAGCGACACCGTCACGTACTGATTGCGTCGGTGCAGCCGTGGTGACAGGGTCGACTCGACATACCAGCCCAGCCGGCAGATCACCGGCCCGGCAACCGGCCACAGCTCGCGGTGACAGTGGTGCACCAGCACCACCGCCCGCCGGCCGTAGAGCAGCCGGGCGAGGAAGGGCCAGCCGTTCTGGGTGTCGACGACGACATCGGGGCGCACCCGGCTCAGCGGGCCGAGGCCGATTCTCGCTGCGGCCATCGCGACCAGCGCCCACAAGTACACCGAGTAGCGCCCGCCGGCGCGGCTGATCCGGACGCCGTCGACGACTTCCTGCCGGCGGGATCCCGGATAGCGCGCGGTGCGCAACGTGACGGCGATGCCGGATGCGGCCAGCTGCGCGCCGATGCGCTGCAGATAGGCTTCGCTGCCGCCGCCCTGCGGGTGCCCGGTGTCGCGCCAGCACAGCAGCAGCACCGAGCGCAGAGCAGACATTGGCCAATAGCCTAGACGGTGCCGGCTAGTGGTCGCTGCGGCGACTGCGTACGGTGTGGCCCGTGGCGGTGACCGATATCTTCGCGCGGCGGGCGACCCTGGCCCGGTCGCTGCGGCTGCTGTCGGAGTTCCGCTACGAGCGGCGGGACCCGGCGCGCTTCTACCGCGCACTGGCCGCCGACACGGTGGCGATGGTCGGCGATCTGTGGCTGGCAATGCGCGGTGAAGCCCCGGCCGGCCGTACACTGCTGGACGTCGGCGGCGGCCCCGGATACTTCGCGTCGGCGTTCGCCGACGCCGGCGTCCGCTATATCGGTGTCGAGCCGGATCCTCACGAAATGCATGCCGCTGGGACGGCTTGTGCGCCGCGACCGGCCACGTTCGTCCGGGCCTCGGGGATGGCGCTGCCGATCGCCGATGACTCGGTGGACATCTGCCTGTCGTCCAACGTCGCCGAGCACGTGCCGAGGCCCTGGCAACTCGGTGGCGAGATGCTGCGGGTGACCAGGCCGGGCGGGCTGGCCGTGCTGTCCTACACCGTCTGGCTGGGCCCGTTCGGTGGGCACGAGATGGGCCTGAGCCACTACCTCGGCGGTGCCCGCGCCGCGGCCCGCTACGCCCGCAAACACGGCCATCCGGCAAAGAATAACTACGGGTCGTCGTTGTTCGCCGTGTCGGTCGCCGAGGGCCTGAGCTGGGCCGCCAGCACCGGCGCGGCGGTAGCCGCATTTCCCCGCTACCACCCACGATGGGCGTGGTGGCTGACGTCCGTGCCGGTGCTGCGCGAGTTCCTGGTGAGCAATCTGGTGCTGGTGCTGCAACCGCAATAATGGAACATGTTCTCGTTTTGCTTTGGCTTGGGTAGGGTGACGCCATGACCGCCGGCGAGGTTGCAGAGCGAAGCGACGAGCAGGAGCGCCGCGTCCCGCTTGCGGGGAGAGCGCCGCGACCGACGGCGACGATGCATTGCGAAGCGATGAGAAGGAGCGACACGTCATGACCGACAGCCACACGACCGAGTACGACAAGCTTTTCATCGGCGGCACGTGGACCGAGCCGTCGACCTCGGAGGTCATCGAGGTGCACTCCCCGGCCACCGGCGAGTACATCGGCAAGGTGCCGATGGCCGCCGCGGCCGACGTGGACGCCGCGGTCGCCGCGGCCCGGGCGGCATTCGACACCGGTGCCTGGCCGTCCACCCCGCCGAAGCAGCGCGCCGCCGTGCTGGCGGCCGCGGCCAAGTTGATGGAGGATCGCAAGGAGCTGTTCACCAAGCTGCTCACCGACGAGACCGGTCAGCCGCCGACCATCATCGAAACGATGCACTGGATGGGCTCGATGGGGGCGCTGAACTTCTTCGCCAACGCCGCCGTCGACCAGGTCAAGTGGAAGGAGACGCGCACCGGCTCCTACGGGCAGACCATCGTCTATCGAGAGCCGGTCGGGGTGGTGGGCGCGATCATAGCGTGGAACGTGCCGCTGTTCCTGGCGGTCAACAAGCTGGGCCCGGCGCTGCTGGCCGGCTGCCCGGTGGTGCTCAAACCGGCCGCCGAAACCCCGCTGACGGCGAATGCTTTGGCTGAGGTGTTCGCCGAAGCCGGGCTGCCCGAGGGGGTGCTGTCGGTGGTGCCGGGCGACGTGGAGACCGGACGAGCGCTGACCGCTAACCCGGACGTCGACATGTTCACCTTCACCGGCAGCTCGGCCGTCGGCAGGGAGGTCGGTAGGCGCGCCGCGGATCTGCTCAAGCCCTGCACGTTGGAGCTCGGCGGCAAATCGGCGGCCATCGTCCTCGAAGATGTCGACCTGGCCGCCGCGATCCCGATGATGGTCTTCTCCGGGGTGATGAACGCCGGGCAGGGTTGTGTGAACCAGACGCGCATCCTCGCGCCGCGCTCTCGCTACGACGAAATCGTGGATGCGGTAAGCGCTTTCGTGCAATCGCTACCGGTGGGGCCGCCGTCGAACCCGGCCGTCCAGGTCGGGCCGCTGATCTCGGAGAAGCAGCGCGCCCGGGTCGAAGGCTACATCGCCAAGGGCATCGAAGAGGGGGCCCGGCTGGTGTGCGGGGGCGGTCGTCCCGAGGGCCTGGACAGCGGCTTTTTCGTGCAGCCCACGGTGTTCGCGGACGTCGACAACAAGATGACGATCGCCCAGGAGGAGATCTTCGGGCCGGTGCTGAGCATCATCGGATACGACACCGTAGACGACGCGATCAAGATCGCCAACGACTCGGTGTACGGACTGGCCGGCAGCGTATGGACCACCGACATACCGAAGGGCATCGAGATCTCGGAGAAGATCCGCACCGGGACCTACGGAATCAACTGGTACGCCTTCGATCCCGGCTGTCCGTTCGGCGGCTACAAGAACTCCGGGATCGGCCGGGAGAACGGGCCGGAGGGCGTGGAGCACTTCACCCAGCAGAAGAGTGTGCTGATGCCGATGGGCTATACCGTCGGCTAGTACCGCGAGCAGACGCAAAAGCCCCCGAAAACCACGGTTTTCGGGGGCTTTTGCGTCTGCTCGGGGCAGGCGGAGCGGTTCACCCTCCGATCACGCCTGAGCCATCGCGGCCTCGACGATCGTCAGTTTCTCAGAAAGCCCAGCCGCCCTACGTATCTCGACGAAGTCGGTGATCATGGCCGCGGTCACTTCATGCGGGTCCTGCACGGTGGCACCATCGACCAGCACCGAGATGTTGAGCTGCTCGACATAGCTCCACACGGTGATGTTCAACCCGCTGCCGGCCGTCAGCGGCCCCACCGAGTAGATCTCGGTGACCTGGGCACCGCCCACCCGGCCGCGTTGCCGGGGACCGGGAACGTTCGAGATGTTCAAGTTGAGAACCTTGTTCTGCCCGTCACGGCTCGACAGCCACCGGAACAGGGCTTCCGCACCCGCCGGCGGCCAATAGGCCGCCCAGCGGCTGATCAGTTCCGGGCCCAACAGCTGGTGGCTCTCCTTGGCGGCGGCCGCGTTGTCGTGACAAGCGCGCACCCGTTCCAGCGGGTCGTCGCGGTCGGCCGGCAACGCCACCAGCATTCCGGTGAAGTGGTTTCCGGAGATCCGCTCCGGCGAGAAGTCATAACTCACCGGCACCGAGGCCAACAGCGGCTCGGCCTTGCCGTCATAGCGCAACAGCAAGCCGCGCAGCGCCCCGGTGGACATGGCCAGCACCATGTCGTTGATCGTCACCCCGAGCAACTTGGCGGTCTCCTTCACGTCGGCCAATGCCAGTGTGGCGGAGGCGAACATGCGCTCCGGGGTGAGCAGATGATTCATGAAGGTCGGCGGCGGGGTGAACGGCCGGGTCAGCTCCGGCGACAGCCTCCGCGAGCTACGTCGCACCCGCGCCAGGCCCTGCGCGGTGTAGCGGATCGTCGCGGGGATCCGCCCAAGGTGGCGTAGGTGGTCCACAAACGCCGAACCCATTAACTCCCGCCTGGTGGGCGCAGGGTCGGCTACATACCTGCCGTCCTCGGGCCCCGGCAGCAGGTCCATGCCGCGGGCCAGCAGGTTCGCCGACGCGACCCCGTCGGCGAGCGCGTGGTGAATCTTGGCCACCACCGCGACCCGGTGGTTGGCCAGCCCCTCGACGAAGTACATCTCCCACAGCGGGTGGGCGCGGTCCAGTGGGGTGCTGGCGATCTGGCCGATCGCCTGGTCCAGTTCGCGCCGGCCGCCCGGTGCGGCCAGCCGCCAGGGCCGGATGTGGTAGCTGAGATCGACCTCGCAGTGCTCCCGCCACATCGGGTGATGGAACTTGAACGGGACATCAATCAGTTGATAGCCGAACGGCTCGAGTTTGTGGAGCCGACTGCCGATCTCCGCGCGAAACGCGTCGATGCCGAACCCGCGATGGTCGGGGTCGAGTTCGATCACGGCGACCTTGAGGGTGTGCATATGCACATTGGGGGTCTCGCTGTACAGCAGTACCGCATCCCAGCCGCTGAGCCGTTTCACCACAGCCCCCTACTCCTCGCGCTCCGGTGTCAGATGACCTCTTTCGCCAATTGTGTGCGAGTGCGGTGAATCTGGTTGAGGTACAACGCGATTGCGTGCGCCACCGGGGCGGTACGAGCGCCGTCGAGCAGGTCGAAGGCGTGGCCCGCGCCCGGCAGCTCCAGGTAGCAAACCTGCGATCGGGACACCGCGCGCAGCCGCTCGACAAAGCTGCGAGCCTGCGCCACCGGGATGACGCTGTCGCGGCTGCCGTGAATCACCAGGAACGGGGGGGCGTGCTGATGAACCTGGGCGATCGGCGAGGCGTCGCGGAACACCTCTGGGTGGCGGTCGATCGTGCGCCTGACCACCACGCGCTCCAGGAAATCGACGAACCGGACGCGCTCCGGGGTGGACCGGTCCTCCCAGTCGTAGCGACCATAGATCCCGACGACGGCGTCGACCGAGGTGTCGGAGCCTTCCGGCAGCTCGGCCTGGAATCGGGGGACGTTGGCGGTCAGCCC
The DNA here is from genome assembly GCF_010730055.1 of Mycobacterium shinjukuense. NCBI lineage: Bacteria > Bacillati > Actinomycetota > Actinomycetes > Mycobacteriales > Mycobacteriaceae > Mycobacterium > Mycobacterium shinjukuense. Next base: position 3,571,077 of record NZ_AP022575.1, read on the forward strand.
GGCCAGCGCCGACAGATGCCCGCCGGCCGAACAACCTGCCACCGCGATAAAGTTGCGGTCGCCGCCGAATTTGTCGACGTTGGCCCGGGCCCACGCGATCGCGGTCTTGACATCCTGGATGTGCCGAGGCCACGGGTGATGCGGCGCCACCCGGTAGTCGATCGCCAGGCATACCCATCCCAGCCGGGCCAGGTGTGACATCAGCGCATACCCCTGGATCGTGCGGCTGCCGTGGATCCATGCCCCGCCCGGGACGAAGACCAGCACCGGGGCGGGCTGCGCCGGCAAGTCGGTGCGGCGCCAGACATCGAGGAGCTGCGCCGGGTTGTCCCCGTAGTGGACGCGGCGGCGGTACAGGTAGCGGCGGTGACGTAGCGCTCCCGACACCGGCGGCATGCGCTCCGGTGCCGGCCATTCGGCCGCCAGGTCGGCGGCCGACACGACACCCCGCAGGGCGGCCACCGACACCTCGTTGGTGCTGGCGCGATCCCGTCGGCGGACCTCGTTGATGCCGGGGGTGAGCCACTCCCGTGCCCGCACCGACACCAATTCCGGTGCCAGCCGGGCGCCCCAGGCGCCTATCGCGGTGACGGCACCCAGCGGCTCGAGGTGCTTGCCCACCACCGGCAGCGAGGCACCCGCGACACTCAGGGCCAGCAGGCAGTCAGCGGGCCGGGCACGAAGCAACCTGTTGCCGCACGGTTTCTTGGTCGGTCCACTCGCCGTCATGGGGGGAGCCTACCTCTACCGGTTGGCGGTAGGCCAAGACGGCATACCGGGTGTTGTGGGAGCGCCCGCTCCGTTGCGGTGACATCTGCTCGGCTGGCCAATCTCCGGACCAAGGGCTACCGATCTGTTCGCTGACGGCGCGCGACGACGACTCGGACGGTGTAGGTAAGGGCGCTGGCGGCGAACATCGCCGCGGTGAGCAGCAGCCATCTGCCCAGGAACGGCTGCTGAGTCTGGCCGGTCGCCGCGTGGTAGGTCGCCGCTCCCTGACGGATGATGCCCGGCAGGAAGATCAGGAGGGTCAGTCCGGCGCCCAGGGCCGGCACCCGAATGTAGTTGCGGACCGAGACTTTTCGAGGGTGACCGCGGGGCCTTCGGGCCCGCTGCCGAGTCAGGGCCCGATCGGTCAGCGTGTACAGCGGGTAAAGCACCAGATCGTGTCCGATGACCGCGGCGGCGAACCAAACGGCGATCGATTGCCACCACCGATCCGGGTTCCACAGCGTCACCGGCCGGAAGGTCGCCACGATGTAGCCAACCAGCGCGAAGCCGGACACCATCGTCAGCAGGTGCACCGGATGGGCACCATAGTGAACCGCAAAACGCTTTGCGAGTCTTATCATCTGGGCTCGAAGTCGATGGATGCCACCCATTTGGTGTTGTGCACGCCCGGCAGTGCGGGAACAATGATCCGCGCTGGATAGCCGTGATCGAGGGGCAGGTCTTCCCCGTTGACCCGTAGCGCCAGCAACGCATCCGGATCGCTGATCTGGTTGGCCTGCAGCATCGCCCCGCCGAACGCGCCGCCGGTTTGCAGCGATGCCACACGCGCGCAGCGGGCGGCCGGCACCCCGGCCATCCGGGCCAGGTCGGCCAGCCGCACGCCGCTCCAGGTCTGCACGGTCGACCAACCCTCGACGCAGGCGATCGGCAGCCGCGCGGTGTGGTGCGGCAGGGCGGCCAGCGCGGCGCGGTCCAACACCACCTCCGACGGCCCGCCCCGCAGGATCAATCGCCAGCTCGCACCGACGGCTGCCGGCGTGATCCCGGCGGCGGCGGCGGTCTTGTTGACCGGGAAGCCACCGCTCCCCGGTGATGATCGGCCCCGCGGCAGCAGCAGGGCCAGGCCGCGCGCCGCCCCGCCGAGCGTCTGGCCCACCGTCAGCACCGCGATCAGCAGCACCCCGGAGCCGACCAGGGCCAGCGCGCCGCGCCGGCTCATCGTCGGCTCGCCCGGATGGGCGGCCACCAGCCCGGTGGTATCGGGCGGCTCCGGACGAGTGTCAGTCGTATTGGTGCGCAACACTTCTCGTATTGACAGCGACCGCAATCCGGTGATCATATGCGGAAGCTTGACGGCGATGTGCATCAGGAAGCCGGCGATGAAGACCCAGGCGCCGAAGTAGTGCCCGTCATAGAAACTGAATCCGAAAACGTAGTCGTACTGGATGTTGAGCACACCGGTGATGATCTCGAACAGCACACCGCCGACCAGCATCAACAGCGACAGCCGCTCCAGGAGTTGGGAGATCGAACGTGCCGGTGGCCAGACGAACAACTTCGGGATCACCGACCACAGCTTGGCCAGCACCACCGGGATGAGCACCAGGCCCAGCCCCACGTGCACACCCTGGGTCAGCCGGTACAGCCACGACGGACGGGTGGGCCAGGTGAACGCGGGCAACCGCAACCAGCCGACGTCGGCCGGGATGGCCTGGTCGAACTGCGGCGCATACGCGATGTAGGAAAGCAGCCCGGTGAGCACCACGATCGGCAGCGCCAGCAGCAGCACAAGGCCGAACACCGACGTCAGCCAGGGGCCCCGCAGCGGGCTGGAAAACCGGACCAGCAACCCGGCACCCGGCGGCTGATGACGCTCCACGGCGCGCCATAGCCCGGCGGGAAAGCCGTAGGCGTGGTCGTGTTGCGGCGGGTCGCTGGTGGAATCGCTCACTGGCAAGCTCCCAGGAGGTTGACGCTGGTCAGGGTGAGACCGATGTGCGCGGCAAGCATGGCGGGGCGGCTGACACCGCCCTGGATAATAGTGTGGTGCCGGCGGGCAACACCGTTCACCCCGACCTACGCCTGATCGCGCGCCTCGCGCCGCGGCGCCTGGTCGGTCCCCGAACCTTGCCCCTGGTGCGGGCACTTATGGACCTGACGGGACGCCGCACGCCCGGCGGTGTCGAGGTGCTCACCCTGGCCTGCGGCGTCGGTGTCCGGCTCTACCGGCCGGCCGGCAGCACCGGACCGGCGCCGGCCTTGCTGTGGATCCACGGCGGCGGATACGTCATGGGCAGCGCGCGACAGGACGACCGGCTCTGCCGTCGGTTCAGCACGAGGCTGGGCATCACCGTCGCATCGGTGGACTACCGGCTGGCACCCGAACATCCGTATCCCGCGCCGCTGCAGGACTGTTACTCGGCGTTGACCTGGCTGGCCGGCCTGCCCGCGGTGGACCCGCGGCGGGTCGCGATCGGCGGCGCCAGCGCCGGCGGCGGCCTCGCGGCGGCGCTGGCCTTGCTGGCTCGTGACCGGGCCGAGTTGGCACCGGCTTTTCAGCTGCTGGTCTACCCGATGCTTGATGACCGCAGTTCGCTGTCGGCGGGCCAACCGCATTACCGGCTGTGGGACACGCGCGCCAATCGCTTTGGCTGGTCTGCGTATCTGGGCACGGCGGACCCGCGGGTCGCCGTCCCCGCGCGCCGCACCGACCTGCGCGGGCTGGCGCCGGCGTGGATCGGTGTCGGTACCCACGACCTGTTCCACGACGAGGATCTCGACTACGCCCGTCGGCTGCGTGCAGCCGGGGTGCCATGTCGAGTCGAACTGGTCAACGGCGTGTTTCACGCGTTCGATCTGGTGGCGCCGAAGGCTCAAGTGTCACAACAGTTCTTCGACAAGCAGTGCGACGCGTTGCGCGCCGCGCTGGCCCCGGCGGCCCGGCCGGGTCACATCGCGAAGTAGACGAGCTCACCGCCGATGACGGTGGCGGCCACCATGGCGGCGTCCAGCTCGGCCAGCGCCACCGCCGGTGGCTCGGTCAGCACACACAGATCTCCGGGCTCGCCGATGTCGACGGTGCGCGGCCGACCCGGCCGATCGGACCAGCCCAGAAACATCGTCAAAGCCGCTCGCGGCGAGACCCGTTCGCCTCCGTTGAGGACGGCTCCGCCGCGGGTGGTGCGGGACACCGCGGCGCGCATCGCCGCCCACGGGTCGCCGTGGCCGAACGGCATGTCGGTCGACAACGCCACCGGGACATTGCTGGCCAGCAGCGACGCCACCCGCCAAAGCTGGCCGTGCTCGGCGGCGGGAACCTCGGCGAGGTACTGATCGCCGCGCTCGGTGATGAAGTTGGGTTGGGTGACCACGGTGACGCCCAGCTCGGCCAGGTCGGCCAGGTTGTCGTCGGGCACCACGGCGGCGTGCTCGATGCGATCGAGGGGATGGCTGCCGGCGGCCCGCAGGGCGGCGATGGTCACCGCCAGTTGGGGTGCCGTCACGCAGTGCACGGCGACCGGCCGGCCGGCGCCGTGCTGGTCGGCGATCCAGCCCGTCAGCGCGTCCACGTCGAGCCGGTCATCGCGCAGGATCTTCTTTCCCGGCGACAGCAGGCGCACGCGGGGCCGAAACTCGCCGCGGCGGTGGGCCACCATCAGCCAGACCAGCTCGCCGGCGTCCAGATCGGGGGTTGCGTCGGTGACGCCGGTGACGCCGGTGGCGGTGATTCGACGGCTTAGTTCTGCCAGGTGGGTTTCCCGCCGCGTCAGCGCGTCCGACCAGCCGGGGTCGGCGCTGCGTAGCCTCCCGTCGGGATGGTCGGCGAGCCCGACCCGGCCCAGGGCGGCGGAATTGAGGATCCACTTTGTGCCGCTGCGGTGCTGGATTCGCACCGCGATGTCGGGCACCACCGCGTCCAGGGCGGCCCGGTCCAGCTCGCCGGCCACCGACTCGTCATAGCCGACGGCGCGAATCCACCCGTCGGGGCCCGGCACGGCGTTCGACAGGGCTTGCACCAGTTGCTCTTTGGTGCGCACCGCGGGCGGTCCGACGGACAACGAATCCAGCACGGACGCCGCCGAGCGCAGGTGCACGTGGTGGTCGTGCAGCCCGGGCAGCACGGTTCCACCGCCCGCGTCAAGCACGCCCTCCCCGACCCGGGAGACCAGGCCGTGGGGCACGCGGGCCACCTCTTCGATCTGCGCCCCGACGCGGATATCGGCTCTCGTCCCGTCCAGTAGCGTGGCCCGCCGAATCAGCATGAGAAGCAACGTCTTTCGGCGATCAACCGGCGCACGGCGGCGTTGTCGGCACCGAGCGCGGCCGCCGGCCTGGTCGGCGGTGGCGCCGGCGGTGGCGCGGCCGGGTACACCGATACCGACGGCCCCGTCGGCAGCGCCGCGTAGGTCGCGGCGACGGCCGCCATGGAGACGTCGATCAGTTCGCCGCCCCCGCGGCGCAGCGATTCGGCCACCTCTCGGCTGGCTTCCAGGCCGGCCAGCGGGTCGGCGATGGCGTCCCCGCAGAACACCGGGCCTTGTGTGCTGGTACCAACCAGGCCGCCGGCGACCGCGGCGTCGTCACCGCACACCGGCCGTCGGGAACGCTCACCATGTCCGCTGATGCGTAACCAAATTCGACCGGGCCGCGGCGCAATGTGGTCGGGTCCCAGCCGCGCCAGCGCGGTTGGCGGCGACGCGTCGATGACGACGTCCGCGGTCGCCAACAGCGCGCGCAGCTCGTTGGTGTCACGGTCGAAATCGACGCAGTAGGACAGCTTTTCACTGTTGATCCAGTCGAAGAACGCGGGATTACCGGATCGGGCGCCATCGGGCCGGGCCGGGCTTTCCACCTTGACGACCGTGGCGCCGGCCCGGGCCAGCAGCCGCCCACACAGCGGGCCGGCCCACATCGACGACAAGTCGGCGACCAACAGGCCCACCGGCCCACGCTGGGAACCCCGCAACCCCCTGCGCCGGATGTGCGGTGGCACCGCGGCGGCTTCGCCGAGGGCGGCCGCGGGAAGGCCGAGCGGTTCGGCACGCTCGTTGATCGCGGCGACCAGACGTGTTGCGGCCCAACGCTGCAGCATCGGCCAGGGGTCTTCGGGCACCTCGTCGGCGGCCAGCAGCGCGGGGATGGCGGCGACATCGTCGGGGCGAGACAGCGTAATCGCACACCAACCATCCGCCGCCGCCAGCAGCCGGGTGCGACCACTGGCCGAGATCCGGCCGCCTGGGGTCAGTCCGAGCAAACCGGCCCGCCCGGTCAGCAGGGTGGCCGCATCGGCGGCGATCCGCTCGGCGTGAGCCAGCACATTGGCGCGGGAGAAGTCGGGGGGTCCGCCGGGCAGGCCGGTCAGATAGGCCAGCCCGCTGCTGCCCCACTTGCGCGCGGTCTGGGCCCGCTCAACCGATTGGGCCGGGCTCACGACCCCCATTGTGCTCGGGACACCACGGGGTTAGAACTGCAGCGCGCTGAATCGCCAGTCCAGCACCCGCCGGTCCGGTCCGTCCGGCGAGCCGCTGACCGCGTACACCAGCGACCGCAACCCCAGCACACCCCCATGGGCGCGCGTCTCGGCGGTCTCCACGCGCAGCTCGCTGTAGAGGGTGTCGCCCTCGTGCACCGGCCCGGTGTGGTCGCAGGCCTCCCAGGCCAACACGGTCGCCAGGTTGGGCAGCAGCCGGGTCGCCTGCGCCAGCGCCAGCCCGATGGTGTGCCCGCCGTAGACCAATCGTTGTCCGCCGCCGATCCGCGAATCATGATGGGTGGCAGCGATATTCAGGGTCAGTCGAGCCAGTTCGGGCGCGCTGCTGACCAGGTCGGCGGTGCTGGGCAGCACCGAGCCGGCAATGCCGTCGGCCAACTCCGCGAAATGCGGACCGGGCACCCGACTCCGGAAGGCCTCGCCGTCCCAGTGCGCGGTCGGATCGGCCGCCGGTGGCGCCGCGTCGGCGCCGATGGTGGACAGCTCGTCGGTGCGGCTGGCGGCGTCGACCTCGGCACGCCAGTGCGGGCTGGCGGGCAGCATGGCGCAGCGGTAGAAGTCGAGCACCAGCCGATCGGCCTGGTCGATGGTTTGCATCCGCAGCGCCGCCATACCCGTCGGCGCACGGCCCGGCTTGGCCGCGTTGGCCCGCAGCCCCACCACCTCGGTGCGGGTGCGCAGGGTGTCGCCGATCACCGGGAAGCGGTGAAACCTGAGGCCGCGGTAGAACAGGTTGGCCTTGACCCGGTGGGTCACCAGCGTCGACTGTCCGATCGCCACATCGCACACCAGGCCCGGATGCGCCAGCGCCGCCGGGGCGCCGGTCACCGCGGCGCACAGGTCGGCGTCCAGGGCCAGCCGCAGCCGATCACCCACGATCGCCTGATGGGCGGCGGCCAACCCCGACGACAGCGTCACCGCCGGCGCCCAGTCGAACACCTGGCCCCTGGCCAAGTCATCGAAGTAGGGCCCGCCCGCGCGGATGCCCGCATACCCGCTCGCCACAACGCCCCATGCTGGCAGGCCGTCGATCACAATGGCAATGGTGAGCGGTCAACTCAACGATGACGAAGCGATGCTGGTGGCCACGGTGCGGGCGTTCATCGACCGCGACGTCAAACCAACGATCCGCGAGGTCGAGCATGCCAACGCCTACCCGCAGGCGTGGATCGAGCAGATGGCGCGCATCGGCATCTTCGGCCTGGCCATCGACGAGGAGTACGGCGGCTCGCCGGTGTCGATGCCGTGTTATGCGCAGGTCACCCAGGAGCTGGCGCGCGGGTGGATGAGCCTGGCCGGCGCGATGGGCGGACACACCGTCGTCGCCCGGCTGCTCACGCTGTTCGGCACCGAGCGGCAGAAACGGGCGTACCTGCCGGCGATGGCCACCGGCGAGCTACGGGCCACCATGGCGCTGACCGAGCCGGGCGGGGGCTCCGACCTGCAGAACATGTCGACCAGTGCGCTCCCGGACGGCTCCGGCGGGTTGCTGATCAACGGCACCAAAACCTGGATCAGCAACGCACGCCATTCCGGGCTGATCGCGTTGCTGTGCAAGACCGACCCGCACGCCACGCCGCCGCACAAGGGGATGTCGATCGTGCTGGTCGAGCACGCGCCGGGCCTGACGGTGTCGCGGGATCTGCCCAAGTTGGGTTACAAGGGCGTCGAGGCCTGCGAGTTGTCGTTCGACGACGTCCGGGTGCCGGTGGCGGCGGTGCTGGGCGGCCGTGTGGGCGAAGGCTTTTCGCAGATGATGAAGGGCCTTGAGACGGGCCGGATCCAGGTGGCCGCCCGCGCCCTTGGGGTCGCCACGGCCGCGCTCGAAGACGCGCTCGCCTATGCCCAGCAGCGGCAGAGTTTCGGCCAGCCCATTTGGAAGCATCAGGCCGTGGGCAATTATCTGGCCGACATGGCGACCAAGCTCACCGCCGCCCGGCAGCTGACCCGTTATGCCGCCGAGCGCTATGACAGCGGCCAGCGCTGCGACATGGAGGCCGCCATGGCCAAGCTGTTCGCCTCCGAGGTCGCGATGGAGATCGCGCTGAACGCCATGCGCATCCACGGCGGCTACGGCTATTCCACCGAGTACGACGTGGAGCGCTACTTCCGCGACGCGCCGCTGATGATCGTCGGCGAAGGCACCAACGAGATTCAGCGCAATGTGATCGCCCGACAGCTTGTGGCCCGGGGCGGGCTGTAGCCGGCTGCGGACGCTACACGGCCAGGCGCTCCTTCAGCGCGGCGAACTCGTCGCGGACACCCGTGGGCAACTTCTCGCCGACGAACTCCAGCCACTCCTCGATCAGCGGCAGTTCCTGCCGCCACTCCTCGGCATCGACCGTCAGCGCCGCGGCCACATCGGCGGGGTCGACGTCCAACCCGTCCAGGTCCAGGTCCTCGACGGCGGGAACGGTGCCGATCGGGGTGGTCCGGCCGCCCGCCCTGTGCTCGATGCGGTCGACGATCCACTTCAGCACCCGACTGTTCTCGCCGAAGCCGGGCCACAGGAAGCGGCCGTCGTCGCCCCGGCGGAACCAGTTGACGAAGAACACCTTGGGCAGCTTGGACTCGTCGGCGTTCTTGCCCAAGTTGATCCAGTGCTGGAAGTAGTCACCGACGTTGTAGCCCAGGAACGGCAGCATGGCCATCGGGTCACGCCGTACCGCCCCGACCTTGCCCTCGGCCGCGGCGGTCTGCTCGCTGCCCAGGGTGGCCCCAATGAACACGCCGTGCTGCCAGTCACGCGCCTCGGTGACCAGCGGAACCGTCGTCTTGCGGCGGCCGCCGAACAAAATCCCCGAAATCGGCACGCCCTGCGGATCGTCCCATTCCGGCGCCAGGATCGGACACTGCGACATCGGCGTGCAGTACCGCGAATTCGGGTGCGCCGCCTTCTCGCCGGACTCCGGCGTCCACTCCCTGCCCTTCCAGTCGGTCAGGTGCTGCGGATCCCCTTCCAGTCCTTCCCACCACACGTCACCGTCATCGGTGAGCGCGACGTTGGTGAACACCGTGTTGCCCGCGGCGACGGTGCGCATGGCGTTGGGATTGGAGTGCCAGTTGGTGCCCGGCGCCACCCCGAAGAAGCCGAACTCGGGGTTGACCGCGTACAACCGGCCGTCCTTGCCGAACCGCATCCAGGCGATGTCGTCGCCGAGCGTTTCGGCACGCCAACCCGGGATGGTCGGCTGAATCATCGCCAAGTTGGTTTTGCCGCATGCCGACGGGAACGCCGCCGCGAAATAGTAGGCCTTGTTCTCCGGCGAAATCAGCTTGAGGATCAGCATGTGCTCGGCCAGCCAGCCCTCGTCGTGAGCCATGGCCGAGGCGATCCGCAGCGAGTAGCATTTCTTGCCCAGCAACGCGTTGCCGCCGTAACCCGAGCCGTAGCTCCAGATCTCGCGGGTCTCCGGGAAATGGGTGATGTATTTGGTCTCGTTGCAGGGCCAGGGAACGTCTTTTTGGCCCGGCTCCAACGGGGCACCCACCGAGTGCAACGCCTTGACGAAGAACCCGTCGTCGCCGATCTTCTCCAGGGCGGCCTTGCCCATGCGGGTCATGGTGCGCATCGAGACCACGACATATTCGGAGTCGGTGATCTCCACCCCGAGCTTGGGGTCCTCGGCGCCCAGCGGGCCCATGCAGAACGGCACCACGTACATGGTGCGGCCACGCATGCAGCCGCGGTACAGCGCTGTCATGATGGAGCGCATTTCGCCCGGGTCCATCCAGTTGTTGGTGGGGCCGGCGTCGATCTCACGCTCGGAACAAATGAACGTCCTGGATTCCACCCGGGCGACGTCGGAGGGGTCGGACAGCGCAAGGTAGGAGTTCTTGTGCTTTTCCGGGTTGAGCCGGGTGAAGGTGCCGGCCCGCACCAACTGGTCGGCCAGCCGTTGGAACTCTTCGTCGGAACCGTCGGTGAACACCACCCGGTCGGGCTGGGTGAGCTCGGCAACCTCGGCCACCCAAGACAGCAGCCCCTGGTGATTCGTCGGCGCGGTGTCCAAACCGGGGATGGTCGTCGAGGTCATCGAACTCTCCTGAATTCTTCTGCGTAGCTATCGGCTAGGTATCGGTGGTCGGATAGGTGTCGCGTAGGCATTCGCCCGCACAACCGTTGACACGTTCAGCTTTTGTCCAGGTTATCGTGCCTCACTTGGCACGAAAGGCTCGGGCGGGTATAAGCCTGCTCACAGGACCGATTCAGAAGAGTTCGCAAACGGTCACAAGGGGCGACCCTGCGGGCCCGATTGGCCGATACGGCCGATGCCTGGCTGCCCTGTCGGCGCGGGGTTGGCCCGGGTAGCCACACCACGCTTGGGGGTACCCGTTTCGGCGAGCTCTGCACGCACCGCGTCCAGCGCGGCCTGGACCGTCGGCATCTCCCGGTCACGCAGCGCCGCGGCGCGCGCCGCGGCGACGGCGTGTGCGCGCAACTCGCCGTCGATCGCGCTGACCTGCTCGGCCACCCGCGCGTGCTCGGCCTCATCGCGCGCGCTCAGCGCCGTGCTCAGCACCGACTCGGCCACCAGCACCCGGCTGGCGACCAACTGTTCGGTCACCGACCGCAGCGCCGCGGTCATCTCGCCCACCCAGCGGTCCAGCGCGGCGCGGTCATGCAGCAGGCCGCGGATGCGGACCAGCACCGCGGTCACCACCACACCGATCACCACGCAAGCCACGATCCCGGCGGCGACCAGTGCGGGAGCCAGCCCGGGGGCGAGCCGCGGGGCCGCACCGGCCACCAGCCGGCTCAGGCTCATCGCGACACCCAACCCGAACCCGGCGCCCAACAGCACCATCAGCCGCGTCTCGAGCCGCCGTGACTGCAGCGGCGGGGCGAAGACGGCCACCGTCGGTAGCGTGCCCGGCGGCGGTAACTCCGCTGGCACACCCATCGCCCCAGCGACGTCGGCCAGGCGTGCGGCGACGCCCTCGGCCACCTCAGCGACCACATCGTCGAGCCGGTCACGGGCGTAGGCTTCGAACCCGGCCACTGCCTTTCGGGACAGACCCGCGAGGTTGTGCTGCAGCTCCTCGCGCACTGACCCGCATCGGTCGCGCGCGAAGTAGGACAGCTGGATCCGGGCCGCCCGGATCTGACCCCGCAGCGCAATGGCGCGTCCCGACCTCGACCGCCGTCGCTGCCGCAGGACCGTGCTGCGTTGCTCACGCAACGCGTCCACCCGTGCGCGCCGACCGGCGCCCCGGGCGTCCCGCTCCAACCGCTGCGCAGCGGCGTGCAGCCGGGATTCCCACGCCCGCAGCCTGTTTCGCCGGGCGATGTCGGAGTCGGCGAGCCGTTCCCGCACGGTCGCGACCAACTCATCCACCCGCGGCTGGCCCAGGTCGGGCGCCGCGGCCGCGGCCACCCAGGGCACCCGGCCGTAACGCGGCGCGTGCGCGGTCAGCCGGTCACGGTTGGCGGCCAACACATCACGCCAGCCGCGGTGCACGTCGATCTTGGACACCACGCCGACCACCGCGTCGGTGTGTTCGGCGGCGACGTCCAGCAGCGCGCAGTCGGATTCGGTCAGATGGGCCGCCGCGGACACCACGAACACCACCGCCACCGGCGCGTCGCCGGGTGCCAGATCTTGCGCCTCGACGACGGTGACTTGCGGCAGCCGTTCCCGCAGCGCGGCGTGCACACCGCTGACGCCGGCCAGCCACGGGCCGGTCACCAGGACCACCTCGCGGCGGTTGATGGCGGGCACACCCAGCCGTGGCCCGACCGCTGCCACCAGCGCATCAACCCGGGCGGCGGGATCATCACGGTCCGCGCCGATCACCGCCTCTCCCCCGACTGCGACCTGCCGGCCCCGCCGGCCCGCGCCCAGAGCCGAAGCGATCCCCTGGTGATATCGGCGCCGCACGCGCGGCGCACATCGCTCACCGGACCGCTCCCGCCGTTTTCCAGGTTGTGGCGCTGCCATCGCCGCGCCCGCTCCAGATGTACGACCGGCTCATCGGACACCGTGTCCGGTTCGGGCTGCAGCCCCGCCAGGCGCGCCATGTCGACGGCGGCGGCCATCCGGGCCAGCACGGTGTCGTCGCTGGCCAGGAACTCGCCGATCTGGTCGCCGAGCCGCCGGTCGGCGACCGCCAACGCCTCCAGCTCCGCAACCGCCTCCAGCACCCGGCGGTAGCGCACCTCGGCGCCGGCGGCAACAACCTTGTCGACGACGGCGTCGACACCGCTGACCCGGCGCAACAGCGCCCGCAGCTGCTCGGCGGTCCCGCCCCGGCAGACCGCGGCCACACCAAGCGCGATGCCGAACAGGTCCAGGGTGTCCAGCAAGCGCAGCCGGACCGTGGTCGGCACCGGAAGCTGCGCCGTCAGGAAGCCGTCAAAGGATCCGTCCAGGCAGCCGGAGGCCCCGGGATGGGCGGCCAACGCCCGCAGCCCGGCCCACGAATCCTTGCCCAGGCAGCCATCGACATCGTCGAGCGCGGCGACGGCGAGCAGCCCGATCATGGGCTCGACGGGTACCCCCAGCAGCGCGGCGAACCGCGCGCAGCGGGCGTGCGCCGCCGCCATTGGCCCGGTCCCGGCGAAACCGGCCAGGTCGGCCTTGTTGAGCACCACCACCACGGGATGCCCGGCCTGGCCCGCGATAGCTGCCACGGCGTCGCGGTCCTCGGGTTTGATCACCTCGACGGTGACATACACCTCGACATCGGCTGCGCAGCCAGGCGGTGTCACCGTGATGCCCGACGAAGTTCCCGCAGCGTTCAAGGCGCGCGCCACCGTGCTGCAACCCGTTCCCGGCCGGCCGTGAACCGCCACGCGTAACGGTTCGGCGGCCCGCTCGGCCAGCTCCCGCACCCGCCGGTCAGCGACCCTGCCGGCGAACTGTGCCAGCTCGTCAACGAAAATCTGCTCCCCCTCTCTCCTGCCCGCTCCCATCCGATCAGCCCGGCGGTCGATTGGTCCACTCACGATGATGGGACTTGCCTCGCCGGCGCGCGAGCCAGGCAGTTATCTGCTACCAGCCGAAGGCAACTGTTGGGTATCAATCTGGACCAGACGCGGCTACACCCGGCGTTCATGGGCCACCATGGACCAATGCGTGCGCAACCCGGAATGGCGGTTCGGCCCGACAGGTCCGGGGACAGGTCGGGGTATCCGCCCACCACGAGCGTTCGCACCCGGCGTGCCGCTCTCTCCGATGCCCAACGCCAGACCTGGCAGCGGCTGTGGCCCAAGCTCGGCATCGCGACGCCGGCCCGGTCCGAGGGCGATGGACCGCTGAACACCCGCACCTGGTTCGGCCGGGATGCGCCGCTGGTGCTGGAGATCGGCTGCGGCAGCGGCCGCTCGACGCTGGTGATGGCGCAGGCCGAGCCGCACCTCGACGTGATCGCCGTGGAGGTCTATCGGCGGGGGCTGGCGCAGCTGCTGTGTGCCATCGACAGTCAGCAGGTGAGCAACATTCGGTTGATCCACGGCAACGCGGTCGACGTGCTGCAAACCCTGATCACGTCGGGTTCGCTGTGCGGTGTTCGGGTGTTTTTTCCCGATCCCTGGCCCAAGGCGCGCCACCACAAGCGCCGCCTGCTGCAACCGGCCACGATCGGGCTGATCGCCGACCGGCTGCGCCCCGGTGGTGTGCTGCATGCGGCGACCGACCACCCCGGCTACGCCGAGCAGATCGCCGCCGCCGGCGACGCCGAGCCCCGGTTGGTGCGCGTCGACCCAGCAGCCGAGCCGCTGCCGATCTCCGTCGTCCGCCCCCCTACCAAGTACGAGACAAAAGCCCGGGAGGCGGGCAGCGTCGTCACCGAGTTGATCTGGAAAAGAACAGAGAAATAACCGACCCCATGAGCCTGACGGAAGACGTGACCACGACCCCTGACCCGCTGACCCGACCGGCGGTGCCGTCGGTCCTTTCCGGGGACGCCCTGGGCGGCTTCGCCACTCCGATCGGACGGGTCCTGCTGGTATGGGATGCCCCGAACCTGGACATGGGCCTGGGCTCGATCCTGGGCCGCCGGCCCACCGCGCTGGAACGACCACGTTTCGACGCCCTGGGCCGCTGGCTGCTGGCTCGCACCGCGGAGGTCGCGGCCGCCCGTCCAGGCGTTTCGGTCGAACCCGAGGCCACCGTCTTCACCAACATCGCCCCGGGCAGCGCCGAGGTGGTCCGGCCGTGGGTGGACGCGCTGCGCAACGTCGGGTTCGCGGTTTTCGCCAAACCGAAGATCGACGAGGGCAGCGACGTTGACCGCGACATGGTTCAGCATATCCAACTGCGGTACAACGAGGGGCTCGCGGCGCTGGTGGTGGCCTCAGCCGACGGTCAGGCATTCCGCCAACCGCTCGAAGACGTCGCTCGTGGCGGAACCCCAGTTCAAGTGCTTGGATTTCGTGAACACGCCAGTTGGGCGCTAGCGTCGGATAGCTTGGAGTTCGTCGACCTGGAAGACATTGCCGGTGTTTTCCGGGAGCCGCTCCCGCGAATCGGCCTTGATTCGCTACCTGAGCAGGGGGCGTGGCTGCAGCCGTTCCGGCCGTTGTCCTCGCTGCTGACCGCGCGTGTGTGACAACCGACGGGTGGAGAAAACCGAACAGCACTGCGCGGGTCGCTAACGATCCAGTAAGGAGTTCACGTGTTCGCCTGGTGGGGTCGAACTGTGTACCGCTACCGGTTCATCGTGATCGGGGTCATGGTGGCTCTGTGCCTTGGCGGCGGGGTTTTCGGGCTGAGCCTGGGCAAGCACGTCACGCAGAGCGGTTTCTACGACGACGGCAGTCAATCGGTCAAGGCGTCGGTGCTCGGCGACCAGGTCTACGGCCGCGACCGAACCGGTCACATCGTCGCGATCTTCAAGGCCCCGGACGGCAAGACGGTCAACGACCCGGCGTGGTCGAAGAAGATCACCGACGAGCTCAACGGGTTCCAGCAAGACCACCCCAACGAGGTGCTCGGCTGGGCCGGCTACCTCCGGGCGCCCGACACCACCAGCGCGGTCGTCCAGGGCATGACCACCCCGGACAAGAAGTACACGTTCGTGTCCATCCCGCTCAAGGGCGACGACGACGACACCATCCTCAACAACTACAAGGCCGTCGCACCCGATCTGCAACGGCTCGACGGCGGCACGGTGAAGCTTGCCGGGCTGGAGCCGGTGGCCGAGGCCCTGACCGGCACCATCGCCACCGACCAGCGGCGCATGGAAGTGCTGGCGCTGCCGCTGGTGGCGATTGTGCTGTTCTTCGTGTTCGGCGGGGTGATCGCCGCCGGCCTGCCGGTGATGGTCGGCGGGCTGTGTATCGCCGGCGCGCTGGGGATCATGCGGTTCATCGCGATCTTCGGTCCGGTGCACTACTTCGCCCAGCCCGTCGTCTCGCTGATCGGTCTGGGGATCGCCATCGACTACGGGTTGTTCATCGTGAGCCGGTTCCGCGAGGAGATCGCGGAAGGCTACGACACCGAGACCGCGGTCCGGCGCACCGTGATCACCGCCGGGCGAACGGTGACGTTCTCGGCGGTGCTGATCGTCGCCTCGGCGATCGGGTTGCTGCTCTTCCCGCAGGGCTTCCTGAAGTCGTTGACCTATGCCACCATCGCGTCGGTGATGCTGTCGGCGATCCTGTCCATCACCGTGTTGCCCGCCTGCCTGGCGATCCTGGGCAAGCACGTCGACGCGTTGGGCGTGCGGACCCTGTTCCGGGTGCCCTTCCTGCGCACCTGGACGGTCTCGGCCACCTGCCTGAACTGGCTGGCCGACCGTCTGCAGCGGACCAAGACCCGCGAAGAGGTGGAGGCCGGCTTCTGGGGCAAGCTGGTCAACCGGGTGATGAAGCGGCCGGTGCTGTTCGCCGCCCCGATCGTCATCATCATGATCTTGCTGATCATCCCGGTGGGCAAGCTGTCCCTGGGCGGGATCAGTGAGAAATACCTGCCGCCGACCAACTCGGTGCGTCAGGCGCAGGAACAGTTCGACAGCCTCTTCCCCGGATACCGCACCAACCCGCTGACACTGGTGATCCTGACCAGCAACCATCAGCCGGTCACCGACGCGCAGCTGGCCGACATCCGCAGCAAGGCGATGACGATCAGCGGGTTCATCGAGCCCGACAACAACCCGGAGAACATGTGGCAGGAGCGCGCCTACGCGCTGGGCGCGTCCAAAGACCCATCCGTTCGCGTGCTGCAGAACGGGCTGAACAACCCGGCCGACGCGGCACGCAAGCTCGAGGAGCTCCGCGCGATCACCCCGCCCAAGGGGATCGAGGTGTTCGTCGGCGGCACGCCGGCGCTGGAGCTGGATTCCATCCACGGACTGTTCGCCAAGATGCCACTGATGGTGCTCATCCTGCTGACCACGACCATTGTGTTGATGTTCCTAGCGTTCGGCTCGGTGGTGCTGCCGATCAAGGCGACGCTGATGAGCGTGCTGACGCTGGGCTCCACCATGGGGATCCTGACCTGGATCTTCGTGGACGGGCACTTCGCGAGCTGGCTGAATTTCACCCCGACACCGCTGACGGCCCCGGTGATCGGGCTGATCATCGCGCTGGTCTTCGGCCTGTCCACCGACTACGAGGTATTCCTGGTGTCCCGGATGGTCGAGGCGCGGGAACGCGGCATGTCCACCCAGGAGGCCATCCGGATCGGCACCGCCGCCACCGGACGCATCATCACCGCCGCGGCGCTGATCGTCGCCGTGGTCGCGGGCGCATTCGTGTTCTCCGACCTGGTGATGATGAAGTACCTGGCCTTCGGGTTGATGGCGGCGTTGCTGCTGGATGCGACCGTGGTGCGGATGTTCCTGGTGCCGTCGGTGATGAAGCTGCTCGGTGACGACTGCTGGTGGGCGCCGCGCTGGATGCGACGCCTGCAGACCCGCATAGGGCTGGGCGAGATCAACCTGCCCGACGAACGCAAGCGGCCCGCGGACAACGGGCGTTCGGCGCGGCCCCCGGTCACGGCGGGGCTGGTGGCCACAACTGCCGCCGGAGGCCCACGGGCACCGCGCGACCCGACTCACCCGGTCGCACCCGAGTCGTCGCGCCCGACCCGCTCCGGCTCGGGCAGCGCACCGACGACCAGGTCGGCTCGCAACGGCCCGTCGAGCGCGAACACCAGACAGATCCCGGCCGGGCCCGGCCCCGCTACCGAGGCGCCGACCACTCGACTCGCGGTGCCGGCCAACCCCGGCGCGCGGAATCGGCCCCCAACGTCGGAAGCTCGCGGCCCGGGCGGCGCCGTGGTGTCGGCGCCCTCCTCGGCTCCGACGCGGCCGCCGACACCGATGCCACCGACCGCCCCACCCGGGCCGCCCCCGGCATCACCGGCCCCGCCGTCCGCCGGTCAGACCCGGGCGATGCCGCTTCCCGGGAACCAGTCCGGCGCCGCACCGGATCCGGCCGACAAGACCGCCGCCCTGCCGATCCAGCGCTCGGAGGACGACGACTCCGAGGCGGCCACCCGAAAGCTCAACGCCCGGGGCGGACCGGGTGGCCCCGGGGCCGAGCCCCCCCGGCAGCGCCGCCGCGGGGGCGGCGGCCTGTCCGCCCAGGACCTGCTGCGCCGGGAGGGACGCCTGTAGCGGTGCCCGTAAGCGCCGCTAGTCCTCGGACGCAGCCCGAGCGGCGTCCTCGGCGTTGTCGGGTTTCGCCGCGACGCTGGCCGCCGGGGTCGTTCCCCGCTCGGCTGCGGGGGCCGAATCCGTGGCCAGCAATACCTTCACCGCGTTGTTGAAAAACGCGACCGTCGGGACGGCCAGCAAGGCGCCGACGACCCCGGCAAGCACGCCGCCGGTGGCAATGGCCAGCACCACCGCCAGCGGGTGAATCGACACCGCGCGACCCATGACCAGCGGCTGCAGCAAATGAGCCTCAAGTTGATTCACCGCGACCAGCAAACCTAGGGTGAGCAGCGCGTAGACGAGCCCCTTGGCCAGCAGGGCGACCACCACCGCGAAGAAGCCGGCGACCAGGGCGCCGATGAGTGGGATGAAGGCGCCCAGGAACACCAGCGAGGCCAGCGGCAGGGCCAGCGGCACGCCCATGATCGCCAACCCCGCGCCCACGCCGGCGGCGTCGACCAGTGCGACCAAGAACGTGGCCCGCACGTACCCGATCAGCGACCCGTAGCCGGCGCGGCCCGCCGCGTGCACCCGGTCCCGGACGTGGGCCGGGACGATCTTGGCGACGTACTGCCAGATGGCGCGTCCGCCGTACAGCAAGAAAATCAACGTGAACAGCACCAACACCGCCGCGGTCACCAGCTCGGTGATGGTGGCCGCGGTGGACAGCGCACCACTGGTCAGCTTCGCCTGGTTGTTGCGCAGCGCGGCGATCGCGGCGTTTCCGGCGTTGTCGATCTGTTGGCGGCGCAAATGGGCGGGCCCCTCGATCAGCCACGTGCGGCTGGCGTCGATGCTGTGCTCGACCTGCTGAACCAATTCGGGTAACCCGGCGATGAACTGGCTCACGACGAACGTCAGGATCCCGCCGAGGATCGCAAACCCACCGAGCAAGACCAACGCAACCGCGGCAGCACGCGGCAAACCCCGTCGGTCCAACCAGTCCACCACGGGCACCAGCAACGCGCTCAACATCAACGCCAGCAACACCGGCACGACGATGACTTCGAGCTTGTCGACGACCCACAACAGGGCCAGCACGGCGGCCAGAATGACCAGTAACCGCCATGCCCACGCCGCGGTCTTGCGGACCAGGGGGGACACCGAAGCGTCGTCGAGACCGATCGACATCCGGCAAGCGTAGCCGGGAGGGGTCGGCACCTCGCGGATGGCTCAACCACCGGCGCCGGATCGCGGCAGGCTGGGTTGGATTCGCGGTGGCTGGCACAATCCGGTCACGACGCCGACACAGTCGGCGACACGCGGCGATCGCGGCGCCACCTGCGCAGTTACCCTGAACCACGTGTCGTATGATGCCGCCGTCCGCAAACTTCTGCGCCAGCGCGCGGAGGTACCGCGCGGCAAGTATTGGTGGCTGCGGTGGGTGGTCCTGGGCATCGTCGCGATCGTGTTGGCGGTCGAGGTGGCGCTGGTGCGGGACCAGCTGGCCAAGGCCTGGACGAGTTTGTGGCACGCCAACTGGTGGTGGCTGGTCGCTGCCACGCTGACCGCCGCCGCCTCGATGCATAGCTTCGCTCAGATCCAGCGCACGCTGCTGAAGTCCGCGGGTGTGCACGTCAAGCAACTCCGGTCGGAAGCCGCCTTCTATGCCGCCAACTCGCTGAGCACCACGCTGCCCGGTGGGCCGGTGTTGTCGGCCACGTTCCTGCTGCGTCAGCAACGCCTCTGGGGTGCCTCGACGGTGGTGGCGTCCTGGCAGCTGGTGATGTCGGGTGTGCTGCAGGCGGTGGGATTGGCCCTGCTCGGGTTGGGGGGCGCGTTCTTCCTGGGCGCGAAGAACAACCCGTTCTCGCTGCTGTTCACCCTGGGCGGGTTCGTCGCCTTGTTGCTGCTGGCCCAGGCGGTGGCGTCGCGGCCGGAGTTGATCGAAGGGATCGGCCGGCGGGTCTTGTCGTGGGTCAACTCGGTCCGCGGCAGGGCGGCCGAGACCGGCCTGGAAAGGTGGCGCCAGACGCTCATTCAGCTGGAGTCGGTCAGCCTCGGCCGGCGTGACCTGGGCGTGGCGTTCAGTTGGTCGTTGTTCAATTGGATCGCCGACGTGGCATGTTTAGGCTTTGCCGCCTACGCCGCCGGCGACCATGCCTCGGTCGCCGGGTTGACCGTCGCCTATGCGGCCGCTCGCGCGGTCGGCACCATTCCGCTCATGCCGGGCGGTCTGCTGGTGGTGGAGGCGGTGCTGGTGCCGGGCCTGGTTTCGGCCGGCATGGCCCTGCCGAACGCCATCTCGGCGATGCTGATCTACCGGTTGATCAGCTGGCTGTTTATCGCCGCGATTGGCTGGGCGGTGTTCTTCGTCATGTTCCGCACCGAGAGCATCTCCGATTCGGACAACGACGATCCGCCCACCGACCCAGGATTGCGTCCGGTGGGCCAACCCAACGGCGAGGCCGCCGGTGATCCGGCCGATACGGCCCTGCAGGGCCCGCTGCCTCCACTAGGGCCGCCTGACCCGGAGCGCGACGGCGACGACCGAACGAGCCGCTAGCCCGCCGCCGGCTGGTGCGGGCCGACTCGGGATCGCGTTGCCAAACGCCGGCGACTAGGCCATTTCACGATTGGCGCACACTTTCCGAACCGTCGCCGCACACGGTTGACCGCATCAGCAAAACGATTCGCTCACCCGGCTCCCAGCGTTTTGGGGTCGCAATCACAGACCAGCAATCGCAGATCAGGAAGGAGAACGGGCGCACCGGCCCCGCCGCGGACACCGGTTCCCCGACCAGGTATGTACCGAAACGACGTTGCGGTGGTTGCCGGAGAAGCGATTCATGTGCTCATCGTTGACGATGAAGCCGACATGGAGGCGCTGTTCCGCCAGCGGTTTCGCCGTGAACTCCGGTCGGGCCGGCTGATCATGCGGTTCGCCGTGACCGGCCGAGCGGCACTTGACGTGCTCGAAACGGAAGATCCCGATGTCGTGCTGATCTTCAGCGATATCGAGATGCCGGAGATGAATGGGCTGGAATTGCTCGAGCGGGTGCGAGCCAGGTGGCCTACCATGCGGGTCTACCTCGTCACCGCCTACGACAGTGCTTTTTACACCCGGCGGGCTGCCGAACTCGGCGCCCATGGCTACTTGACCAAGCCACTGGACTTCTCGGCGCTGCACCAGATCGTGTTCGCGGCCTGATCTTCCCAACCAGCGATCCACCCGGTCGTCGATAACAAGTCGTTGCAGGTCAGCAACCGTTGAGCCGACCCACGCCGCATCACGCTGCGGTAGGCTCGCCAGCGCCCACTGCGTGAGAATCCGGGGAGAACGAGATCCAGCAGTTCATGATGCGCCTGAGCCGCAGCCTGCGCAGGTTCCGCTGGTTTGTCTTCACAGGCTGGTTGCTTGCGCTCGTTCCGGCGATCTATTTGGCGGCGACGCAATCGGGAAATTTGACCGGCGGCGGCTTCGAGGTCGCCGGATCCCAGTCGCTGCTGGTGCACGATCAGCTGGTGGCCCAATACCCCGACCTGGGCGCGTCAACGCTGGCCCTGGTGGCGGCCCCCCGCGCCGACGCCAGCTACCAGGACATCAACGACGCGGTGGCGCAGCTGCGACGGGTCGCCGGCGAACTACCCGGCGTCTCGGAAGCGCCCAACCCCACCCAGCGTCCACCGCAACCCGACCGGCCGTATGTGGTGTCGCTTCGACTGGACGCCCGCAACGCCGGCACCAGCGACGTAGCCAAGAAGCTGCGCGAACGGGTCGGTGTCCGCGGTGAACGGCCCGGGCAGACGGCGAACGGACGCGTGCGGCTCTATGTCATCGGTCAGGGTGCCCTTTCGGCCGCGGCGGCGGCAAACACCAAGCGTGACATCGCCGACGCGGAGCGCTGGAATCTGCCGATCATTTTGATCGTCTTGCTCGCGGTGTTCGGTTCGCTGGCCGCCGCGGCGATCCCGCTGACGCTGGGCGTGTGCACGGTCGCGGTCACCATGGGGCTGGTCTATCTGCTGTCGATGCACACCACGATGTCGGTGTTCGTCACGTCGACGGTGTCGATGTTCGGCATCGCGCTCGCCGTCGACTATTCGCTGTTCATCCTGATGCGCTTCCGGGAGGAGCTGCGTTGCGGCCGTCAGCCGCCGGAAGCCACGGACGCGGCCATGGCCACCTCCGGACTCGCCGTGGTGCTGTCCGGCATGACGGTCATCGCCTCACTCACCGGTATCTACCTGATCGACACCCCGGCCCTGAGGTCGATGGCCACCGGAGCGATTCTCGCGGTCGCGGTCGCGATGCTGACGTCGGCCACCCTGACACCGGCGGTGCTGGCGACGTTCTCCCGGGCGGTGGCCCAGAGGTCGGCGCTGCTGCACTGGTCGCGACGGCCGGAAAGCACCCAATCCCGGTTCTGGATGCGCTGGGTCGAATGGGTCATGCGCCGGCCCTGGATTTCGGCGTTCGCCGCGTCCACCATCCTGATCGCCATGGCGACACCGGCGACGTCGATGGTGTTGGGCAACAGCCTGCTGCGCCAGTTCGACTCGTCGCACGAGATCCGTGGCGGGGTGGCGGCGGCCGCCCAGGCGCTGGGCCCCGGCGCGTTGGGTCCGGTTCACGTACTGGTCACCTTCCCCGACGGCAACTCCTCCTCGCCCGGACACGCCCAGACCCTCGCCGCGATCCGCCAGTTGATGACGACGGGACCCGACGTCGCCTCGGTGGCACCGCCGAAGTTCGCCGACGACAACCGCAGCGCCCTGCTCAGCGCCGTGCTATCGGTGGACCCCGAGGACCTGGCCGCCCGGCACACCGTGGACTGGATGCGGACCCAGCTACCCAGGGTTCCCGACATTGGCTCCGCCCAGATATCTGTCGGCGGCTCCACCGCGCTGATCAAGGATTTCGATGACCGGGTGTCGGCGACCGAGCCGCTGGTGCTGGCCTACATCGCGGTGATCGCCTTTCTCATGCTGTTGCTCTCGATCCGCTCGGCCCTGTTGGCGCTCAAGGGCGTATTGATGACCCTGCTGTCGGTCGCCGCCGCCTACGGCGGCCTGGTGATGGTGTTCCAGTGGGGCTGGGGGGAGCGGCTCGGGTTCCCGATGCTGAGTTCGATCGACAGCACCGTGCCCCCGCTGGTCCTGGCGATGACGTTCGGGTTGTCCATGGACTACGAGATCTTTCTGCTCACCCGAATCCGGGAACGCTTCCTGCAAACCGGCCACACCCGCGACGCGGTCGGCTATGGCGTGAGCACCAGCGCGCGCACGATCACCAGCGCCGCCCTGATCATGATCGCGGTGTTCTGCGGATTCGCCTTCGCCGGTATGCCGCTGGTCGCCGAGATCGGTGTGGCCTGCGCGGTCGCGATCGCCGTCGACGCCACCATCGTGCGACTGGTGTTGGTGCCGGCGCTGATGGCGATGTTCGCCAAGTGGAACTGGTGGCTGCCGGGATGGCTGGCCCGCGTCTTGCCATCGGTCGACTTCGACCGGCCTCTTCCCAAGGCCAACCTCGCCGATGTGGTGGTCATTCCCGACGATCTCCGCGCCGCGCCGGCCCCCGGTGCGGATTTGCGGGTGGTGCTCAAGTCGGCGGCCAAGCTCAAACACCTGGCGCCGGACGCCGTTTGCGTCCCGGATCCGCTTGCTTTCAGCGGATGCCGACGCGAGGCCGCGGCTGCGCCGGCCTCCGCCCCCGCGGGCGAGCCGACCGGCACCGGCCGCCGGTCGCTGGCCAGCAAGGTCGTGGGTCTGGCGCATCGCAAGGGGATGGCCCGGGCGTTGTCGGGGAGTGAGCGCAGGCTTCACCCGGTCACCGTGTGGCGTGAGCGGCTCTCGGTCGCCCTGGATGCGCTGCAGACCGAGGCTTCGACGTGCCGGCGGCGCAGCCCGGTGGAAACCAGCACCGTCCAACTGCCCACCGGCGACCGGCTGTTGATTCCGACCGGCGCGGAAACGCTTCGCCTCAAGGGCTATCTGATCATGTGCCGTAACAGCAGCCGGGACTTTGCCGAATTCGCCGACATGGTCGAGACGATGGAACCCGAGACCGCCGCGGTGGTGCTGGCCGGGATGGATAGGTATTACAGTTGTCAACCACCCAACCGCCATTGGATGGCCACCCAACTGGTTCGCCGGCTGGCGGATCCGCGTCCGGTTGACCTCGACGAGCAATGCTCCGATGCCAAGGCGGGTTGGGAAGGGGTCAGGCGGCGCTGCCTGTCGGTGGCCGTAGCGATGCTGGAGGAGGCGAGGTGACGTTGGCGGCCGATCGACGGTCCGCGTCGCCGCACCGGCCCGGCGACCCCGACCCCGACCGGCCGGTGGAGTTCTGGTCCACCGCGGCCGTCCGCGTCGCGCTGGAGGGCGGCGACATCGCCACCTGGAAAAACATCGCCGCCGCGTTGAAACGCGACCCGTATGGCCGGACGGCCCGCCAGGTCGAGGAGGTCATCCAGGGCGCCCGGTATGGCATCGCCAAGGCGCTGTGGGAGGTGCTGGAGCGCGCCCGCGCCCAGCTGGAGGCCGACGAACGAGCCGAGGTGGCCCGCCACGTTCGGCTGCTCGTGGACCGCTCCGGCCTGGGCCAGCAGGAGTTCGCGTCCCGGATCGGCGTTGGCGCCGAAGACCTGGCCGCCTACCTCAACGGCACCCTCAGCCCGTCGGCCTCGTTGATGATCCGGATGCGACGGCTGTCGGACCGGTTCGTGCGGGTGAAGAACACCCGTTCGGCACAATCCCATTGATCTGGCATGCAAACGCCGACGGTGGCAGAACTACCCGGAACCTGACGGCCGGGGCGCCATTGTCAGTTCCGTCGGCGATCAATCAAACCAACCCAGATTTCGCCAATCACCGCATCTGCCGATCAGACCTCGATATCATCCGCTGATGAAATTTATCGGCGTTGACGCGTCGGTGGTCCGGGTTCGGTGAGTTCAGAAGTGCGCAATATGTCGTTTGTCATCGCGGCGCCGGAGGCGCTGATCACGGCGGCTTCGGAGGTGGCCGCAATCGGTTCGGCGATTAGTGCGGCCAACGCCGCCGCGGCCGTCCCAACGACGCGGCTGTTGGCCGCGGGCGCCGACAAGGTGTCGACGGCCATTTCCGCGCTGTTGGTGTGCATGCGCACGCCTATCAGGCGGCCAGCGCCCAAGCGACGGCGTTTCATGACCGGTTTGTCCGCGTCTTGACCGCCGGTGCGGACTCATATGCGGCCGCCGAAGCGGCCAACGTCGCCCCCCTGCAGCAGGCGCTGAACCTGGTCAACGCTCCCACACAAGCGTTGTTGGGGCGTCCGCTGATCGGCAATGGCGCCAACGGCGCCCCCGGAACCGGGCAAGACGGCGCGCCTGGCGGGATCTTGATCGGCAATGGTGGTGCCGGTGGCTCCGGTGCGACCGGCCAAAAAGGCGGCAACGGCGGGGCTGCCGGGCTGTTCGGCATCGGTGGCGCCGGGGGAGCCGGCGGGGTCGCCGCTACCGGTGTGGCCGCCGGGGCCGGTGGGACTGGCGGAGCCGGCGGGTTGCTGTTCGGCGCCGGCGGTGCCGGCGGCACCGGCGGAATCAGCTCCGGGCTCGACTCCGCCGGGGGTGCCGGCGGGGCCGGCGGGCGCGCCGGGCTGTTCGGCACCGGTGGCACCGGCAGCACCGGTGCGTTCGGCGCAGATGGGGGTGCTGGCGGCGCCGGCGGGGCCGGCGGGCTGCTGTTCGGCAACGGCGGCTCCGGCGGGGCCGGCGTCAGCGGGGGAGGTCGCGGCGGAGCCGGTGGCCACGCCGGCATGCTCCTCGGTGACGGTGGGGTCGGCGGCAACGGCGGTACCGGCTTCAACATCGGGGGTGATGGCGGGGCTGGCGGTAGGGCCGGGCTCGTCGGCTCCGGCGGTGACGGCGGCGCTGGCGGACAGACCGATTCAGGAGCCTCCGGCGGTGATGGCGGCAATGGCGGCGACGCGCAGTTGATCGGTAATGGCGGTAACGGCGGTAACGCCGGCGCTGGCACCGTGCCGGGCAGCGTCGGCATGGGCGGCGCTGGAGGTCGGTTGATCGGTCAGAACGGTTCGAACGGTTTGGTGTAGTGGGCGTGGCCGCCGGCGGCGGCCGGCGCCTGGCCCCGAGCAGAAACGACGTATCCACCCCACCGGGCCAGGGTTATGTCGGCGAGCGCTGCCGCTAACGGGAGCCCAGCGGCGTGACGTCGAGCACCAACCAGTCACCGCCACGTTTGGTCAACGTCACCCGCACGGCTGGCGCCGCCTGGCTGGCGGGCTGACCGGGCACGGTCTGGGTAACCCGCAGGATCACCGCCACACTGGCCGCCGATGGACCCAGGGCCTCGACCCCGGCCGACAGGGTGGTGGCCTGGGCGGTGACCGTGCGCTGCGCCAGGTCGGCGCTGGATTTGGTGTATTGCTCCCGGAATGCGCCCGCCCGTTCCGGCACCATCATCGCCGCCGCGCGGTCCATCGCGGCGCGGGGGGCCCCCGGTGAGAATGACGCCACCGCCTCGGCCATGCCCGAGCCGATCTGGACCACCGTGCGGGCATCCTGTTTGAACTCCCGGTCCGGCGTCGTCCAGCGGGTGTAGCCGGTCAGCACCGCCGCGCAGAGCGCGGCCGCGCACAGGAAGACCACCGCCAACCGCAGCCTGGGGGCGTCATCGTCGGTGCCGACGGTCACCGCATCGCGTCGAAACAGCCAGACGTTGATCGTCACCGCTTCGACGACCAGCAGCACCAACACCGAGCACACCGATACCCACCACAGCGGCCAGCCGAGCACCACCCCGATCGCCAGCAGCCCGGCAATCGTCGCCACCGGTGCCATCACGTCGAACGCGGCAACCCGCCACGCGTTCCTCATCGGATGGACTCCAGCTTGGAGATCATCAGTTTGCCGTCCACATCAGAGACCTCGAGCCGCAGGTTCCAGTGCACCTGCTGCGGCTTGGCCCCGGCGTTCTCGGCGACCGACGTCGCGACCAGCATCACCGAATCGGTGCGGGTGGCAAAGGGCGGCAGTTTTGTGGTCACCACCGGCCGCACGGTGCCGGGCTGGGTGTCCAGGTCATGGTGCACCGTTTCGATCGCCACCGCCTCGATCCGACCCGTGCTGTGCGTCTGCAGCTTGCCCACCACCTGACGGTAGGGCTGCATGGCAGCCTCGAAGTCGGTGCTGAGTTGTCCGACCGTTTGTTCGTGCAGCCGCTGCAGGCTGGCGTCGACGTTGCCGGCGTTCATGTTGATCAGCACGTTCGCCCATTCGGCGGCGGCCTGCATGACCCGGGTCAGATAGGCACGCTCGCCGACGTCGTCGCGGCGCGCCGACCAGATGAGCACACCGAACACCAGCGCAGCGACGGACAACACGCCAAGAAAGGCCGACGCGACGCCGTAACTCGAGAACACCGCACCGCCTGCGGATTCGGACCGTGACCCGGCCTTCGCCCCGGAGTCACCCGTCGAATCGTCGTCGTCTGACATGGCCCGATCGTTGCACCCGAAATCGGATGGAAGGATGGCGGGGTGACGTATGCCGCCACTCGCTCGGGAATCGACTTGAGCCATGTCGACACCGATGCCCGCC
Organism: Mycobacterium shinjukuense; assembly: GCF_010730055.1. Lineage (NCBI taxonomy): Bacteria > Bacillati > Actinomycetota > Actinomycetes > Mycobacteriales > Mycobacteriaceae > Mycobacterium > Mycobacterium shinjukuense. Next base: position 3,598,449 of record NZ_AP022575.1, read on the forward strand.
CGCAAGACGACCTGTTCGGTCATGTCAACGGCCGCTGGTTGGCCGAATACCAGATACCCGCGGACCGCGCCACCGACGGGGCCTTCCGTGGCCTGTTCGACCGGGCCGAAGTGCAGGTGCGCGACCTGATCACCGAGGTCAGTGAATCCGGCGCCACGCGCGGCACCGACGAGCAGCGCGTCGGCGACCTCTACGCCAGCTTCCTTGACGAGCAGACCGTGCAGCGCAGGGGTGTGCAACCGCTGCTCGACGAACTGGCCATGATCGATCACGCCGGCGATCGCGCGGCGCTGGCCGCCACCATCGGCGCGCTGCAACGCACCGGGATGGGCGGCGGCGTCGGACTCTATGTGGACACCGACTCCAAGGACTCCACCCGCTACCTGGTGCATGTCACTCAGTCGGGGATCGGATTGCCCGACGAATCCTATTTCCGCGACGAGCGGCACGCCGGCGTGCTGGCGGCCTACCCGGGGCACATCGCCCGGATGTTCGCTCTGGTGTTGGGGGGTAGCGGTGACGATCACGCCGAGGATGCCGCCCGTATTGTGGCGCTGGAGACCAAGCTCGCCGCCGCGCACTGGGACGTGGTCAAACGTCGCGACGCCGAGCTTGGCTACAATCTGCGCACCTTCGCCCAGTTGCAGACCGAAGCGACCGGCTTCGACTGGGCCGGCTGGGTGACCGCACTGGGCAGCACGCCGCAGGCAATCTCCGAATTGGTTGTGCGCCAACCCGACTACCTCACCGCCTTCGCCGCGCTGTGGGAAAGCGTTGAGCTCGAAGACTGGAAGCGCTGGGCACGCTGGCGTTTGATCCACGCCCGCGCCCCGTTGCTGACCGGTGAACTGGTCGCCGAGGACTTCGAGTTCTACGGCCGCAGGCTGACCGGCGCCGAGCGGATCCGCGACCGCTGGAAGCGGGCGGTGTCGCTGGTGGAGAACCTGATGGGCGACGCCGTCGGAAAGCTCTACGTGCAGCGGCATTTCCCACCCGAGGCCAAGGCCCGCATCGACGCCCTGGTGGACAACCTGCGGGAGGCGTATCGGCTCAGCATCGGCGAACTGGATTGGATGACGCCGCAGACCCGGGAACGCGCTCTGATCAAGCTGGGCAAATTCACCGCGAAGGTCGGCTATCCGGTCACGTGGCGGGACTACTCGAAGCTGGTCATCGACCGTGATGACCTCTATGGCAACTGCCAGCGTGGTCACGCGGTCAATCACGATCGCGAGCTGGCTAAGCTCGGCGGACCGGTCGATCGGGACGAGTGGTTCATGACACCGCAGACCGTCAACGCCTATTACAACCCGGGGATGAACGAAATCGTCTTCCCGGCTGCAATTTTGCAGCCGCCGTTCTTCGACGCCGAAGCCGACGACGCAGCCAACTACGGCGGGATCGGGGCGGTGATCGGACATGAGATCGGCCACGGTTTCGACGACCAGGGCGCCAAGTACGACGGCGACGGCAACCTGGTCGACTGGTGGACCGACGAAGATCGCGCCGAATTCGCAGCCCGCACCAAAGCTCTCATCGAGCAATACGACGCTTATACGCCGCGTGCGCTCGACGGCGACCACCGGGTGAACGGCGCGTTCACCGTCGGTGAGAACATCGGCGACCTGGGTGGGCTGTCCATCGCGCTGCTGGCCTACCAGCTGTCACTGAACGGCCAGCCGGCACCGGTGATCGACGGCCTCACCGGGGTGCAGCGGGTGTTCTTCGGCTGGGCTCAGGTCTGGCGAACCAAATCGCGTGAGGCCGAGACGATCCGGCGGCTCGCGGTGGATCCGCATTCGCCGCCGGAGTTCCGGTGCAACGGTGTCGTCCGCAACCTCGATGCGTTCTATGAAGCCTTTGACGTCGCCGAGGACGACGCGCTGTACCTGGATCCGGCCAGCCGGGTGCGCATCTGGAACTGATTCCCGCGAGCAGACACAAAAGCCCCTCGACACGCCACTAAACGGGGGCTTTTGTGTCTGCTCGGCATGGTTCGATGCGGGCGGGCACGTGCTTGTGCCAGGGCGTACCGGCGTAGGGATCGCGCCAGCGGGTGGCGGTCAGCTCATTGGGCGCCACACCCGGCGCGACGAAGTGGCCACTGTCGTCGGTGTAGTCGAGCCCAAAGCCGTTGGGTAGGGCGGCATGTCCGGCACGCATGGTCTCGGTCACTTCGACGACGGCCTCGGCGGTGCCGGTTGCGGTGGTGATGCGGGCCCGGCATCCGTCGACCAGCCCAAGGTTCTTGGCATCTTCCACACTGACCCGCAGCGCCCCGTCGGCATCACGTTTGCGCCAGGACGGGTCGCGGAAAATATCGTTGGCGGTGTAGGCGCGGCGCTCCCCGACCGACAGCACGATCGGCAATTCCGCGGTGGTCAGCTGGGGCGGCTGGCGGTTCAACCACCTTATCTCCGCCAGCATTTCGGGGATTTCCAGCGCGATCTTGTGATCGGCGTGGCCGATCAGGGCAAAATCGTCCTGGTAGTTGTGCACGGTGAACGTGACACCGGAAGGGCTGTCGATGATCGCATCGAACAACGCGTTGCCGTCGGCATGGCCGGCACGCCGCACCGCCTCGGGGTAGGTCATCGCGGTCTTCTGCGCGAGCCCCCATAGCGCCGCCGCCCCGGCCAGGCCGTCCGGCAGCGTCGGCCCGAGTGTCTCGTAGAGCACATACGGAAGCAGTTTCGCCACAGTAGGATTGGTCGCCACGGCGGCGAAGAACGCGTCGGCATAGGCCTGGCGGCCTTGCTGAGCGGCCGCCCGAAGCGTCCGCAGCTCGGCCTCGTCGAGCACGCCGAGCGCGCGCACCAGCCGCGCCCATATCTCCGGTTCGGGCAGAGTTCCGGGCAATGGTTCCAGCAACGGCCGCCGCAGCTGAAAGCCGTTGTGTGGAAACTCGAAATTGAAGAAGGTAGCTTCCGGCTTCTCGAATTGGGAGGCCGCCGGCAGCACATAGTGAGCCAGCCGGGCGGTTTCGGTCATCGCGACGTCGATGACCACCAACAGTTCCAGCGCCTGGAATGCCTCCCGGCAGGCAGCCGAGTTAGCTAGGGAATGCGCGGGATTGCTGCTTTCGACGATCATGGCACGGAACCGGTCCGGATGGTCGGTCAGGATCTCCTCGGGCACAACGTTTCCCGGCACCAGCCCGCCGATGATCGGAGCGCCGGTAACGGGTGTGCTGCCGGTGACCGTGCTGAGCAGTGGAGCGAACGACGAATGCAGATGCTGGCCGCCCTTTTTCGCGAAGTTGCCGGTGAGAATCCACAGCATCTTGTTCAGATACGAGCACAGCGTGCTGTTGGGTGCCTGCTGGACTCCGAGATCCTCGAACACCGACACGCTGTCGGCGGTGCCGATGCGCCGGGCCACCGCACGCAGCAACTCCTCGTCCACCCCGCACCGCTGCGCGTACTCGGCGACCGGAACCCCGTGCAGCACGGCGCGGACGGTGTCGGCGCCGTTTACATGCTCGGCGAGAAATGCTTCGTCGCAAAGGTCTTCCTGAACCAACACACCGGCCAGGGCGGCCAGACACCAGGCGTCGGCACCGGGTCGCACCCGAAGATGGAAGTCGGCCATCTTGGCGGTGTCGGTGACGACGGGATCGATCACGATCATCGACCGGGCCGGATCCTTGGCGATCTCGTTGAGCACCACCCGGGCCCGCGGGAAGCTCTGCGACATCCATGGATTCTTCCCGACGAACACCGACACCTCGGCATGCTCGAACTCGCCGCGGGTGTGCCCGCCATACAGCTTGGCATCGACCCACGCTTCGCCGGTCTTCTCCTGCGCCAGAGCATTTGACCGGTAGCGCGAGCCCAGGGCTTTCAGAAAGGCGCCGCTGTATGCCCCGCCGAGGTGATTGCCCTGCCCACCACCGCCGTAGTAGAAGATCTTGTCCCCGCCATAGGTGTCGCGGATCCGTTTGAAACCTTCGGCGATCTCGACAATCGCGGTGTCCCAGTCGATCTCCTGATAGCTCCCATCGCGACCTCGGCGCATCGGTGAGGTGAGCCGGCCGCGGCTATTCTGGTAGTGGTCGAGCCGCAGCGCCTTGTTGCAGGTGTAACCCCGCGACGCCGGATGCGCCTTGTCACCGCGGATGCGGGCCAGTTTGCGATCGTCGACCTGCACCACGATGCCGCAATTGCATTCGCACAGGATGCACGCGGTTGGCTGCCAATCAGTGGAGGTCATCGCGGGTTCCTTCCGGCAACTCGGCCAGCAGCAGGTTGTGCAGCTGGCGGTGGACAACGTCGAGGGGCCTCAGGTCGCGGCGCACCCGGGCCAGCAGGATGGCGCCCTCGAGCGCCGACGTCGCCAACACCGCCAGTTCCTCGGCGCGATCCGCCGGGATGCCGTCGCCGACGAAGCGCCGCGCGATCAGCTCGGACCAGCGGTCGAATACCGCCGCCGCGCGCTCGATCACCGGGGCCATCCGGTCCCGCTCGGCCGCCGGGCCCGCTTCCACCGACACCGCCGCGACCGGGCAGCCCGCGCGGAAGTCGCTGGCCAGCAGCTGCTGACGGTACTTGTCGATCAGCGTGTCCAACAGCTCGATGCTCGGCCCGGCCTCGGTGATGATGGCCGAGACATGCTCACCGGCGTAGTCGACCGCTTCACAGAGCAGTTGGGTGCGCCCGCCCGGGAAGTAGTGGTATGCCGAACCCCGCGGCGCGCCGCTGTGCTGCAGGACGTCGGAGATGGCGGTGGCGTGCGCGCCGCGCTCCCTGATCAGCAGCGCAGCGGATGCCACCATCCGATCGCGTGGGCTTGGCATCGTCGCTCCCTAGGTGCTGCACACCGGCTTTATGTATGATGCTATACATAATCGCTCGCGACAAGCCGGCGTCCGTATCCACCCACGAACAGACGCAGAATCGCCCTTTTTGCCGGCAAAAAGGGCGATTCTGCGTCTGCTGCTCGCCGAGCCGTTAGATTTGCCAGTCCTGGGCGCCGTCGTTCTTGTTGTAGATCCCGACGGAGTTCTTCACGACGACCGGGTCCCCGCTGCCGAAATTGTCGTAGAACCACTTCGCGTTGGCCGGGCTGAGGTTGATACAGCCGTGGCTGACGTCACGCTTGCCCTGGTCGGCGACCGACCACGGCGCGCTGTGCACGAAGTTGCCGCTGTTGTCGATCCGGACGGCGTCGGTGACCGTCACCTTGTAGCCCTGCGGCGAGTTCACCGGGACGCCGTACGTCGAGGAATCCATCACCACCGTCGGGAACTTCTCCAGCACGTAGTAGGTGCCGTTCGGGGTCTGGTGATTGCCCGCCGACATCCCCATCGACATCGGGAAGGTCTTCTGCACCACCCCGTTTCGGGTAATCGTCATCTGATGGGTCGCGTCGTCGGCGGTGGCCACCAGCGCGTCGCCGGTACGGAAGCTCGACTTGGTGCCGGCCGCATCGATGTTCACCGCGGTGTTGGCCGGCCAGAAGTCCAGCGGGCGCCAGCGCACCTGGGTCGGGCTCATCCAGTAAAACTTGCCCGGCACCGGCGGGATCGACGAGATGTGAATGGCCCGTTCGGCCATCGCCCGATCGGCGATCGGTACCTGGAAGTTGATGATGATCGGTTTGGCAACACCGACCAATGCGCCGTCGACCGGATTGAACGTCGGCGGCCGGAAAGGCGGTTCGCCGACGAACGGTGTCGGGTCCTGCCCGGCCGGGGCGGGCCCCAACGCCGTCGGGACCGCCAGCGGATCCGGCGGCGGTGCGAGCGCCTCGGGCGCGGGCGGCAGCGCCACCACGTCGGGGGGCGCCACCGCGTCGGGGGGCGCCACCGCGTCGGGCGGCGCCACCGGCGCCGGTTCAGCGGGCGCGACCGCCCCGGGATCGCTGGGCACCTGATCCGGGTCGGCCACGGCCGGCCCGGCGCCCAGCACCACGACCGCAACCGTTGCGGCCGCGATCACAGTGGCCACAAGGCTCCCCGTCCTGCAGGCCCAGGCCCAGCCCTTCGTCCAGCGCGACATCGTGCATCCCTCCGTCACTTCCCGGTCACCAGTGTGGCATAGCGCGCCGGCTCGTCACCCCCTCAGCGACCGCGGCGCGACCGGTCAGCGCCCCGATTCGTCCCGCTGACCTGCAGTGTTAGCTCTCTTGTGACCTCGCCGAGGCGGCCTCGAACAGGTGGCGCATGGTCGCCATGCCCAACAACGCGGCGGCCAGCAAGCCGGCCGACGCGGTGAGCATCATCGCCACACTGCGCTCATACAGCAGCCCGCCCGCCAGCGATCCGGCCATGATGCCCACCTGGAACGCCGTGACGTACAGGCCGGAGGCCCCGTCGGGGTCGTCCACGCCGTTGCGCATCGCCGCGGACTGCAGCATCGGTGACACGGCGGTGGCCATGGCGCCCCACAGAACGATCGCACCGGTGCCGATCAGGGCCGTCGTCGCGGTGCGCTGTCCGCCAAAGGCCAACACGGTCAGCGGGACAAACGCGGCCGTCAGACACGTCATGCACACGATGATGGCCCCCTTGGGCCGGCGGTCCAGCGGTCGCGCCACCAAGGCCACCGCGATCACCCCAGCGATCCCATAGGCAGCCAGCAACCAGGCCTGGTTCGGCCCGCGCACGCCGAGGACATCGCGGATCACCACCACGATGTAGGTGTACGAGACGAAGTGGCCGGTGACGCCGACCATGGTGATCAGGCTCACCACGATCAGCCCTCGATTGCGATGGTGGCGCGCCCGCGGCCCCACATGTTGCAGCTGGTCTGCGCTGAGCACCATCAGCGGCAACGTCAGCCGGGCCGCCACGGCGACCACGGCTGCCGCGACGGTGACGCACACCGCCGCCAGCCGCCAACCCCACATCAGGCTCAGGGCCGCGGTCAGCGGGCTGCCGACCACCAACGCCAGGCTGGTTCCGATGTAGATCGTGGTCGTGGCGCGTCCGCCGTGGCTGGCCGGCACCAGCCGGGTGGCGATCGGGGCGATCACCGACCACAGCAGGCCATGGGTCAGCGCGCACAGCACCCGCCCGGCGGCCAGCACCGCGAACGTGGGAGCCAGCGCCGAGATCAGCTGTGAGGCGGTCAGACAGCCCAGGCTGAGCACCAGGGCGCGGCGTCGCGGCCAATGCGCGGTCCAGCGCACCAGGGGGACCGTGGTCAATGCCGCGACGAACGCATACCAGGACAGCAGGGTGCCCACCAGAACCACGCTGACGTGCAGGTTTCGTGCGATCGCCGACAGCGCGCCCACGGGCAGGATTTCCGCGGTGACGTAGATGAAGGCCGCCGCCGCCAGCACCGCCAGTTGTGCGGCGGTCCGTGGCGTCCACGGTCGCGCGGCGGGGGCGGTGGTTTCGGTTTCGGCAGTCATGGCGTGGGAGGCGGAATCGGCCGGGCAACGCGGGGGATGACGGCACGATCACGCTCCTCTACCGTACGCACCACCCCGACGGCGATCGGGCTCTTTCGCGGTTCAACACGCGGTTGATCAGGAGCGAACGCTGCGTGCGGTGGCCGCCCGAGCTTGCCGTCGGCGTCGACGCCTCCCCCGGCCACCACCCGGGTGACGCAGTGGCTCCGGTCGGACCGGGCCGGACCCGTCGCCGATGCCCGCACCCTCTGCTATACCTCATCAGGGTATCAGCCCGGATTTTGGCGCAGCTGGTTCCGCGTCATACTTGGACGATGCCGCAAGCCGACATCAAACCCCGCAGCCGTGACGTCACCGACGGCCTGGAGAAGGCCGCCGCCCGTGGCATGTTGCGGGCGGTAGGGATGGTCGACGAAGACTTCGCCAAGCCGCAGATCGGGGTCGCGTCGTCGTGGAACGAGATCACGCCCTGCAACCTCTCGCTGGACCGGCTGGCCAAGGCGGTCAAGGAGGGCGTGTTCGCCGCGGGCGGTTATCCGCTGGAATTCGGGACCATCTCGGTCTCCGACGGCATCTCGATGGGTCACGAGGGGATGCATTTCTCCCTGGTGTCCCGCGAGGTCATCGCGGACAGCGTCGAAACCGTGATGCAGGCCGAGCGGCTGGACGGTTCGGTCCTGCTGGCCGGCTGCGACAAGTCGCTGCCCGGCATGCTGATGGCCGCGGCCCGTCTCGACCTGGCGGCGGTGTTCCTGTATGCCGGTTCGATTCTGCCGGGGGTCGCCAAGCTCTCCGACGGCAGCGAGCGCGAGGTCACCATCATCGACGCGTTCGAGGCGGTGGGCGCCTGCGCCCGCGGCTTGATGCCACGCCAAGACGTCGATGCCATCGAACGGGCGATTTGTCCCGGCGAGGGGGCATGCGGCGGCATGTACACCGCCAACACCATGGCCAGCGCCGCCGAGGCGCTGGGCATGTCGTTGCCGGGCAGCGCGGCGCCGCCGGCCACCGACCGCCGCCGGGACGGGCTCGCGCGTCGCAGCGGCCAGGCCGTCGTCGACCTGCTGCGCCGCGGCATCACGGCCCGCGACATCCTCACCAAGGAAGCGTTCGACAACGCGATCGCGGTGGTGATGGCCTTCGGCGGCTCGACCAACGCGGTGTTGCACCTGCTGGCCATCGCCCACGAGGCCGGCGTCGCACTGTCGCTCGACGACTTCACCCGGATCGGCTCGCGGGTGCCGCATCTGGCCGACGTCAAACCGTTTGGCCGCCACGTGATGTCCCACGTCGACCGCATCGGCGGCGTCCCGGTGGTGATGAAGGCACTGTTGAACGCCGGCCTGTTGCACGGGGATTGCCTGACGGTGACCGGGCAGACGGTGGCACAGAACCTGGCCGACCTCGCCCCACCCGACCCAGACGGCAAGGTGCTGCGCGCGCTGAACAACCCGATCCACCCGACCGGTGGGATCACCATCCTGCGCGGCTCGCTGGCGCCCGACGGCGCGGTGGTCAAATCGGCCGGCTTCGACTCCGAGGTGTTCGAAGGCACCGCAAGGGTTTTCGACGGCGAGCGGGCCGCGCTGGATGCGCTCGAGGACGGCACCATCGCCGCCGGCGACGCGGTGGTAATCCGCTATGAGGGCCCCAAGGGCGGACCCGGGATGCGGGAAATGCTCGCCATCACCGGTGCGATCAAGGGTGCCGGACTGGGCAAGGACGTGCTGCTGCTCACCGACGGTCGCTTCTCCGGCGGCACGACCGGCCTGTGCGTGGGCCACATCGCACCGGAAGCCGTCGACGGCGGACCCATCGCGTTCCTGTGCAACGGCGATCGGATCCGTCTCGACGTGGCCGGTCGCACTCTTGACGTGCTGGCGGATCCGGCTGAATTCGAGTCTCGGCGAAAAGATTTCGCCCCTCCACCGCCGCGTTACAAATCCGGCGTGCTGGCCAAGTACGTCAAACTCGTCGGCTCGGCCTCGACCGGGGCGGTCTGCGGCTAGCCGGAAGCTAGCCGCATCCCTGGCCCGGTCCAGCGACCAAGGGTGTCCGAATTCGGTTATGGCTTTGCGGACTTCGCAATTATGAGCGGGTAGCCGCTGCGCGCGTACGCATCCCGAAGTAGGTAGCGGTCAGGCCCATGCCAGCCACCACCAACCCCGCGATGATGTGCGACCACATCATGCCGGCGGTCACCGTCACTCCTCGCAGAATCCACGGCGAGAAGATGAGCCAGACACCGAGCACCGGCAGCGTCCAGGTCATGCCGTGCGTGCGGTCCAGCGCCGACGCGAACCCGTACGCCAGGTACGCGACCGCGATCCCGACGATCACGTCGCACCAGGTAAGCCGGCTCGTGGCGTGGAAGCCAACGATCCACGGTGACGCGGCCACATACAGGCCAGCCAGCAGGGTCAGGCCGAAGGTGACATACGCGCTCATCGACTCGGCGGCACGCTCAAAACTCGCCCGCAGAGCCAACAAATCGGGGTGCTGTTCAATTGATGAATGGACTGTGCTCATTTTGCAACCTTTCTGTTATGCGGCAAGCGGTTTAAGCTCTCGATAACCCATCCATCTGTTCCCAGATTACGCTCGCTCAGCGGACGCCAGCAACGACGAGCGGGCCGGCAGCCACCGGGTGCTCCAGGCCGTTCTCAGGGGCTTTTGACAGGTCTTCCGGCGTGCCGCGGCCGGGATCTCGCCGGGCGACGACGGGCAGGTCCAAGCCCGCGGGCACGGGCGGCCGTGATCGCCTGGGCGAACGCCCGCAAAGCCCCGATGCCGACGCGCGGCGACGTCCTCCCGGCCCGGGCCGCCGCGCCACGCCGACGTGCCCCGATCGGAATTCCGACACCCCAGCCCGGGTTCCCCTCATATACCCGTATGGGGTATAGTCGAGGTGCAAGTGACCGCCGGGACTTCGGTCCCCGATCAGGAGGGTGATACCAATGGCAACACATGCGGCCGGAACCGTGCTGACCTGCGGCCACGAAGGCTGCGGGTGTCGTGTCCGTATCGAAGTCCCCTGCAACTGCGCTGGCGCCGGCCAGCCCTACCGCTGCACCTGCGGCGACGAGCTGACGCCTGTCCAATAACCGTGACAGGCCGGTCGTGCGCTCGGGCCCCCGGCGCCTCACCGCCCGAACGCACGGCCGGACAGTTGGACTCGGGCCGCCAACTTCATCGCCGCCGCCGAAGCGGCCACCGCCACCGTGTAGTCTCCGGGCGCGATGCGCCAACAGCCGGCCACCCCGTCGTAGCGGGCCAGCAGTCGCGGCTCCGCCGTGATCGTCACGCGGGTGCCCTGACCGACGTCGAGGTCGACCCGTTCGAAGCCCAGCAGCCGCAACAGCGGCTTACCCAGCGCGCCAGTCAGATACAGCTGCGCAACGTCGGCCCCCCGGCGGTCGCCGGTGTTGACGACATGGAAGCTGACCGTGACGGTGTCGCCGCCCGTCGCGACCAGGTCGCGGTATTCGAACCTGGTGTACGACAAGCCGTGGCCGAACGCGAACATCGGGTGCTGGCCCGTCCGTGCGAACCACCGGTAGCCGACGTCGGCTCCTTCAAAGTAGTGGATCGTGGTCGGTGTCCCCCACCCGGCGGCGGGGTCGGGCAACTCCGGGCGCGGCGTCTGAGCAAGATCGACCGGGAATGTGATCGGTAGCCGGCCCGAGGGATTCACCTGGCCGGTCACAATTTCCGCAATGGCCCGCCCACCCGCCTGGCCGGGATACCAAGCCTGCAGGACGGCGTTCACCGCGTCTCGCCAGGGCATGGTCACCGGGTTGCCGGTCTCGAGCACCACGACGGTGTGCGGGTTGGCGGCCCCGACGGCCGCGATCAGCGCATCCTGACCCCACGGCAGCGACAGGTCGACGCCGTCGCAGCCCTCGCCCTCTGCCCGGACCGCGAACACGATGGCGACGTCGGCGCGGCGCGCCACCCGCGCCGCCTCCGCCGGGCTGACGCCGGGGTCGAACTCGACACGCGCCCGGGGCAGCAGCGTTTTCAGCTCTGCAAGCGGGCTCGACGGCACGAGGTAGAGCTTGCGCAACCCTGATTCCAGGCCCGACCCACCGATCGGGATCACTGCCGCATAGCCGCCCGGGGGCGTGACGGCGCTCGAACCGTAGCCCGCCGGCACACCCAGCTGCGCATGGCCGCCGATGACGGCGATGCGCGCGGCCGAGTCGGGCGCCAGCGGCAGCAACCCTCGGTTTTGCAGCAGCACGATTCCTTGCCGGGCGATCTGCAACGCAATCTCGTTGTGCGCGGCCATATCCGGTGCGGGAGCGGGTTCCCACCGGTCGATTCCGACGGCGTACATCGACCGCAGGATCCGGCGAACCATGTCCGACAACCGCTCTGCGGGCAGCCTGCCGTCGCGGTGGGCGGCGCGCAGCTGGCCGGTGAACGCCTCCGACTGCCACAGCAGGGCATCGATCTGCGCACCGCACTCTTGGTCGAGACCGCTCAGCGCGCACTCCCAGCCCGGTGTCGCGCCCCAATCGGACATGACCCAGCCGCGATACGCCCAGGCGCCTTTGAGGATGTCGGTGATCAGCGCCGGGTTTGCCGCGGCGTAGTCGCCGTTGACCTTGTTGTAGGCCGCCATCACGGCGCCCGGCCGGGCCCGTTCGATGGCGATCTCGAAGGCCAGCAAGTCGGATTCGCGATGCGCGTCGGGGTCGATGACCGCGTCCAGCCAGTGCCGATTGGTTTCGTTGCAGTTCAGCGAGTAGTGCTTGGTCGTCGAGATGACGCCCTGTCGCTGTATGCCGATGATCGACTCCGCGGCCATGGTGGCGCTCAACAGTGGATCCTCGGAAAGGTATTCGAAGTTGCGGCCGTTGCGCGGGTCGCGCGCGAGATTCATCGCGCCCGCGAGCACGACGTTGAACCCGCGGCTGCGCGCCTCCCGACCGATCACCTCACCCGCGGCCCGGGCGAGCCCCGGAGCGAAGCTGGCGGCCAGCGCCAACCCGGCCGGCAGCGCCGTGGCGGTATCGCCGGGGCGGTATCCGGGGTTGGTGACGCCGAGGCCGGCATCGCTCATCAACAACGCCGGGACCCCGAGCCGGGGAATTCCGGGCACGTACCCGGCACTCATCGGAACGCCCGGCGGGATTCGGTCATCGCGCACGGGCCACAGTTCGCCGGCCCCCATCACGGCGACGAGCAGCGAAAACCGCTCGTCGTCGGTCATCTGGGCCTCGACCTCGCGGGCACGGACGTCGGCGGCTACCTCGTCCACCGCACCCCCTCCTTGGCGTAGACGACCCGCAGCAGGTGACCAAGTTCTGGTCCCATCACCAGCTCCGCCAGCGTGCACAGCGTCGCCGCAAACTCTGGTCCGTGCGGCGGCGGCACCCGGCACAGGTGATGCGCCACCTCGTGCAGCACCACCAGCTCGCGCATCGCCCAGCCGGCGCCGTCCCGGCCGGGAACGGCGATAATGCCCGCGCCGTCGTGGTTTTCGTAGTGCGCCGCGGTGGCCGCCCGCCGCGCCCGCACGTGCGGCGCCGTCACCGCCGGCCAGCGCCGCCGCACGGCCGGCAACGCGAGCACCTCGTCCACATAGCGCTGGACGGATGCCACCGACCCGAACCGTCCTTCCGGTGGCAGCGTCAGCTGGGTGCCGAAGAACTCCACACTGGGCGAGCCATGGTCGGCAGCGCGGTCAAACAGTGTCCGCACGAATTCCTCGGCCGCGTAAACCCTGGCCCGCTGGAAATCCCGGCTGGACAGATACTGGGCATCCGCCCGGGTCACCGGCCCAGCGCGGCCCGTGCCCCGGGCAGCTCGGGGCTTGTGCCGAGGCGTGCTCGCCGCCCAGCGCGATCACCCGCGCGCCGAGCCGCCTCCGAGTACCCGGCCGTGGCGCTGCTGGCTCGCCAGCTACCGCGCGCCTTGGACGCGGTGCGGTAGTAGTCGCGCAGCTCGATCTCCTTGTCCCGCAGCGCGACAGCGGTGCCCGGTGCCCGGGCACGGTCCTCGGTGATCTCCCGCCGGGCCTGTTCTCGGGCCTCGGCCAGGCGCTGACCGACGCGGGCGCCGAACGCCAGCTGGAAGTTGAGCCGGGCGGTGATCGTCGGCGTCGGTCGGTGCGCGCCCGTAGCCAGGTAGGCGTCCGACGCCCGTACCATCTGGACCACCAGGCTGGCGTACAGCGCATGGGTCGCATCGATGTCCTCGGCGAACCCGTAGGCATAGACGAACGTCGAATTCGACGCCACATCGCAGCGCACGTCGTTGGCCGCCGCGATGACCACGAACAGCTGCACGTAGGTCCGCAGCCCGCGGGTGCCCGCGGTCCCGATGGTGATGGTGCGCTGCGTGGGCGCCTGCGCCGCCGACCGGGTGACAGCGTGCGCGCGGGCCACCGCCAGGTCGATGGATGCCGCCGTGGCCAACCGTTGTGCGGCGCTCATGAACGCGTCGGCCTCGTGGGGATTATCGGTGCCTTCGGCCTGGCGCAGCAGGGCGGCGATGCGCGCTAGCGTCTTGTCGTCGGTCATGGCGCCAAACTACTGCAGCCCTACGACAAGCCTTCGCGATTCACAGCCGCTTGCAGATCCAGGAGACCACATCGTCAAGCACCTGGCCGCGCTCCGGCTCGTTGAATACCTCGTGGTACAGCCCGGGATATTCGGTCAATTCGACGTCGGTGGACCCCACGCATTCGACCAGCCGACGGCTGCCCTCGATGGGGATCAGCCGGTCAGCGGTGCCGTGCACCACCAGCAGCGGAGCCGTCAACGCCGGGGCCCGCCGCGGCATGGTCTCACCGACCTGCAGCAGCGCACGGCCGATCCCGGCCGGAACCCGTCCGTGATAGACCAGCGGATCGGCGTTGTAGGCCTGCACGACCGCGGGGTCGCGCGAGATCGCGTCGAAGTCGAGTTGCTGCACCGGCAGGCCGGGCAGAACCACCCCCAGAACCTTGGCGGCCAGCGCCACCACCGCCGGCACCAGATCCTGCGCCGCCACCGCCGGCGCGGACAGCACCATCAGGTCGTAGTTGTCCGGGCGTTCGACACCGTAGGCGAACACGATCCCGCCGCCCATGCTGTGCCCGAGCACCACGCGCTGGCATCCGGGGTTCTCCCGGGTGGCGATGCCGACCAGGGTGTCTAAGTCAGCGGTGAATTCGGTGATGTCGCGCACCCACACCCGCTTGCCGCCGGAGCGGCCGTGGCCGCGGTGGTCAAGCGCGTAGGTGACCAACCCGGCCTCGCCGAACCGCCGCGTCACGTGGTCGTAGCGGCGGGCGTGCTCCCCGAGGCCGTGGGCCAGCACGACCACGGCTCGCGGCGGGGTGTCCGGAGTCCACACGTCGTACACGATGCGCACATCGCCGACGCCGGTGAAATGTCGTTCGGTGCGGGTAGTCATCACGTGGCAGCGTAATGGCTCCTGCGGCCGCCCCGTCAGCGGCGCTGCGTAGGCTCGGTCTCGTGAGTGTGCTCGCCGACAACTCCGAGCGCGAGCCCGCCGGCGCCCGGGGTGGAGATTTCTCCGCCCGTGCCGAGCCCTACCGGCGTGAGCTGCTCGCGCACTGCTACCGAATGACCGGGTCGCTGCACGACGCCGAGGATCTCGTGCAGGAGACGCTGCTGCGGGCCTGGAAATCCTACGACCGCTTCGAGGGCAAGTCCTCGCTGCGGACCTGGCTGCACCGCATCGCCACCAACACCTGCCTGAGCGCGCTGGAAGGCCGCCAGCGCCGGCCGTTGCCGACCGGGCTGGGGGCACCCAGCTCGGATCCGACCGCGGACCTGGAGGAACGCGCCGAGCTGCCCTGGCTGCAGCCGCTGCCGGAGCTTACCGACCATCCGGCCGATCCTTCGGTCATCGTCGGGTCGCGGGAATCGGTGCGGTTGGCGTTCGTGGCCGCGCTGCAGCACCTGTCGCCGCGACAGCGGGCGGTGCTGCTGTTGCGAGATGTGCTGCAATGGAAATCCGCCGAGGTGGCCGACGCGATTGGCGCGTCCACCATCGCCGTCAACAGCCTGCTGCAGCGGGCCCGGTCCCAGCTTCAGGCCGTCCGGCCCAGCGCCGAGGACCGGCTGGTCGCCCCGGAGTCGCCCGAGGCGCAGGACTTGCTGGCGCGCTACATCGCGGCGTTTGAGACCTATGACATCGATCGGCTGGTGGAGCTATTCACCGCGGAGGCGATCTGGGAGATGCCCCCGTACGTGGGCTGGTATCAGGGCCCGCAGGCCATCATCACCCTGATTCACCAGCAGTGTCCCGCGCAATCCCCCGGCGACCTGCGTCTGCTGCCGTTGATCGCCAACGGCCAGCCCGCCGCGGCCATGTACCTGCGTTCCGGCGATCTGCACCTGCCGTTTCAGTTGCATGTGCTGGACATGAGCGCCGACCGGGTGTCGCATGTGGTGGCGTTTCTGGATGGAACCTTGTTCCCGAGATTCGGCCTGCCGGCTTCGCTGTGACACGCTGAGCGCATGCCCGCTGAGATCAGGCGCGCGGCCGACCGGGCCGTCACCACGACCTCCTGGCTGACATCCCGGCACTCGTTCTCGTTCGGCGACCACTACGATCCGGACAACACCCACCACGGGTTGCTGCTGGTCAACAACGACGACATCGTTAAGCCCGCAGCAGGGTTCGCCACACACCCACACCGGGACATGGAGATCGTCACCTGGGTGCTGAGCGGCGCACTGACACACCGAGATTCGGCCGGCAATCGTGGCATCATCTATCCCGGCCTGGCCCAACGGATGTCGGCCGGCAGCGGAATCCTGCATTCGGAGAAGAACGATTCCGCTACGGAGCCGGTGCATTTCGTGCAGATGTGGGTAGTCCCCGATGAGACCGCCATCCCCCCGAGCTACCAGCAACACCACATTGACGACGAGCTGTTGACCGCCGGCCTGGTCACCATCGCCTCGGGCATCCCCGGGCACGACGCCGCCATCACCGTGCACAACCGGGCCGCCGCGCTGCACGGTGCGCGGCTGTCACGCGGGGCCTCCGTCGGCTTGCCCGCCGCCCCGTACCTTCACCTGTTCGTTCCGCGCGGCCGGCTCACCCTGGAAGGGGTCGGCGAGCTGTGCGGGGGGGACGCGGTACGGTTCACCGACACCGACGGCCCGCGGCTGACGGCCGACGAGCCATCGGAGGTGCTGCTTTGGGAGATGCACGCACAGCTGGGTGGATCAGCACCATAGAGTGGCCACGACAGATTGGAGCCCGCATGTCTCAATCACCGCCGCGGCACGCGGTGCCGAACCCTAAGCGGAACATCAAAGCGATTCGGACCGTGAGGTTTTGGACGGCGCCGCTGGCCATCACGGTGGCGCTGATGTCCGCGCTGGCCGCGCTCTACCTGGGCGGCATCTTGAACCCCATCACCAACCTGCGACACTTCCCCATCGCCGTGGTGAACCAGGATGCCGGGCCCGCGGGCAAGCAGATCGTCGAGGGTCTGGTCGCCGGATTCGACGGCGCCGGATTGGACGGGGACAAGTTCGACATCCGGGTGGTATCCCGCGATGAGGCCAAGCGGCTGCTCGACAGGGCCCAGGTGTACGGCCAACTGGTGATACCGCCGACCTTTTCGTCGAGCCTGCGGGAGTTCGGGGCGAGCGCGCTGGCGTCCACCCGGGCGGAGCGGCCGACGATCACGATCGCCACCAACCCACGGGCGGGCACGCTGGGCGCCAGCATCGCAGGCCAGACCCTGACTCAGGCCATGGCCGTGGTGAATAGCAAAGTGGGCGAAAGGCTTTCAGCGGAGGTGACAGCACAGGCCGGCGGAGCCCCGTTGACCGGGGCGGCGACGCTGGGGCTGGCCAGTCCGATCGACGTCAAGGCAACGGTGTACAACCCGCTGCCCAACGGCACCGGCAACGGGCTGTCGGCCTTTTACTACGCGCTCCTCCTGCTGCTGGCCGGGTTTACCGGCAGCATCGTGGTCAGCACGCTGGTGGACTCGATGCTGGGCTACGTGCCGGCCGAGTTCGGCCCGGTGTACCGCTTTGCCGAGCAGGTCAACATCTCGCGATTCCGCACCCTGTTGGTCAAGTGGGGGATGATGGTGGTGCTGGCGCTGCTCACGTCGGCCGTCTACCTGGCGATAGCCCACGGTCTCGGCATGCCCATCCCGAACGGCTGGCAGGTGTGGCTCTACGGGGTGTTCGCGATTGTCGCGGTGGGTGTCACGTCGAGCTCGCTGATCGCGGTGCTGGGATCCATGGGCCTGCTGGTCAGCCTGCTGATCTTCGTGATCCTGGGGTTGCCCTCGGCGGGCGCCACCGTACCGCTGGAAGCGGTACCACCGTTCTTTCGCTGGCTGGCCAAGTTCGAGCCAATGCACCAGGTGTTTCTGGGCGTCCGCTCGCTGCTGTATCTCAACGCTCACCCGGACGCTGGCCTATCCCAGGCATTGACGATGACGTCGGTCGGCCTGGTCATCGGGTTGCTGCTGGGCGGGATCGGCACGCGGCTCTACGATCGCAAGGGATTTCACCGGATACCGGGTGCCGTCGAGATGGCGATCGCCGTGGAACACCAAGCGCAATACCAGGCGCGCGAGCGGGCGCGCGCCAGCACGCCGGCAGCCGAGAGCGAAAGGTCAAGCGAGCAAACGTAATTCCGGCGCGCCCAAACCGTCACGGACCTGTTACTTAAGTTGACAGTGTGACTGATGTGACTAATGCTGGGTTGGTTGCATTCGTGTCTCGGCCGAAAGGGCTACCGTGCAGACACCATCCGCCGGCCTGCGCCGACTGACGGCTTGGTGCGCTGCCCTGGGTGTGTGCGTCACGTTCGCGAGCACCACGGGTCAGCCGGTTGCCCGGGCCGCTGACGGGCGCGAGATGCTCGAGCACGCCATCGCCAACACCCGGGGTTCGTACCTGGTGTACAACTTCGGCTCCGGGCATCCCATGCCGCTGCTCAACGGCGGTGGCGGCTGGTACGAGATGAACAACGGCGGCCATCTGATGATCGTCAAGAATGCGTCCCAACGGCTGCAACCGCACCTGCTGGTCGACACCCACACCGGCGACCAGGCTCGCTGCGAGAACAATCCGGGGGCGCGTACCGCCGAAGGGCTATGGCAAGCATCCGAGATCTACCCGCCGCTGCGGGCCTGGCAGCGGATGGGACAACCGACGATCGCGATCAACGCCAACTTCTTCGACGTGCGCGGGCAAAAGGGCGGTAGCTGGCGGTCGACCGGCTGCAGCTCCCCGCTGGGCACCTTTGTGGACAACACCCACGGCCAGGGCCGCGCCAACCAGGCGGTCACCGGCACCGTCGCCTATCCCGGCAAGCAAGGCCTGTCGGGTGGAAACGAGACCTGGACCTCGTTGACCACGATGATCATTCCCGTCGGCGGCGCGCCATATGTGCTGCGCCCCAAGGGCAGAGAAGACTACGACATCGCCACCCCGGTGATCCAGGACTTGCTCAACAAGAATGCGAGGTTCGTCGCGGTGGCCGGGATCGGGCTGTTATCGCCCGGCAACACCGCACAACTTCATGACGGTGGTCCCAGCGCGGCGCGCACGGCGCTGGCCTACGCCAAGCAGAAGGACGAGATGTACGTCTTCGAAGGCGGCAACTACACCCCCGACAACATCCAGGACCTGTTCCGCGGTCTGGGCAGCGACACGGCGATCCTGCTGGACGGCGGCGGGTCGTCGGCGATTGTGCTGCGCCGGGACACCGGGGGCATGTGGGCCGGTGCGGGTTCGCCGAAGGGATCCTGCGACACCCGTCAGGTCCTCTGCGACTCCCACGAGCGTGCGCTGCCCAGCTGGCTCGCATTCAACTGAGCGCGGTCAACTGGTCAGCGCCTGCGGCGTGGTGCGATCGGCCGGGCCGAACCCGAAGATCAGCATGCTCACCGAGATCACGGCCGCGGACAGCACGAACACCGGCGCCACGGTGACCCGCGACATGGTCGCGCCGAGTACCGCGCCGCTGCACATCGCCAGGACGACGCCGTAGCGCAGCAGTTCATTGCGGCCGGTGCCGCCGGCAAGCCTGCTCTCCACGCCCAGGGCCACGATCGTCGAGGTCAGCACGGTGGTGCTGAGCTCTTGGATGCCGAATTCCCGAGCGGTGGCGTTCTGCAGTCCGAACGTCACCGCTAGCCCGCCGATCAGAACGAGCTTGGTGTTGTCGTGATAGCGCAACACGCCGGTGCCGGCCAGCATCGACAACACCACCAGCATCGACACCTCGAATCCCAGCGCCGCGGTGATCCAGCGGCGTGGGCGGCGACCGAGCGTGCGGGTCAGCCGGCCACCGACGATGGTGCCGGTGACAAACCCGACAAAGGCCACGACGGCCGCGGTCAGGTCGACGCCCGACCACGGGACGAACCAGAAACCCAGGAAGATCACGTTTCCTGTCATGTTGGCGACGAAGACGTGCCCCAGCACCAGCACGCTGATCGCGTCGGCCAAGCCGGTGGCGAAGGTCAGCAGCAGCAGCGCGGCGATCGTCAGCCGGTGATACACCGGTGAGCTCACGGCCATGGGGTGTCCTTCGGCGGTCCGGCGCCGGGCGCGCTACCGGCGCGGCGTCAAATCCAGCGAGGTGATCGTCGTCATCCGGGTGACCATCCAGCGGGCATGGTCACGCTTCATGATCAGCCGGTAGGACAGGTACTTCAACGCCGGGATGTTCTTGGTGAGCGGGCTGGTGGTGGTGGTGTTCGTGTACACGATGGCGATGGCGTTGGGGCCATCCAGCGATTCCACCGCGACGCCGGTGACCTCGGTGTTGTTGGTGATTTGGGCTTGCTTGTTGGGCGCCACGATGGAGTCAACGAACTTGCGGTACTGGGCGCCGAAGTCGCCGCTGAGGTAGGTCGCCGCGCGATCGGCCAGGCTATCCATGTTCTCCGGGGTGTAGGTCCACAACGTGGTGATCGCATTGGCCGCGGTCCGCGCGACTTTCAGCTTGATTGCGACGACGGCGCGATCGGCCAGGTACGGCTGCACGGTGGCACCCGCGAACGCCGCAGAACCCACAAACAGCGACGCGGCAACCAGCACGGCAGCCGCGGCCAGCCGAGTGCCGCCCGGTCGTTTGGCGGCAGCGCCGCGCTCGGAACCCGCGCCCGCGGCCGGGTCGACACCCTGGGAGGTCTCGGTGTCGCGGGCATCGTCATCGGCGCCCTCGTCCGGCTGCCCGGGGTCGGTCTCGCCGGCTGCATCCGACCGCGCAGCATCGGCGGCGGCGGCCGCCGCGTCCGCGGCGTCCACCTCCGTCTCGTCACACCGGGTCTCGCCGGTCAAATCACCTGCAGCAGGTTGCTGATCTTCCACTGATTCCCTTCCTGCTTGGCCGTGGCGGCCCATCGGTTGGTGTTCTCGAACACCTGCTTTCCGTCGGGCGACTTGGAGGTGACTTCGGTAGCCACCAACACGTTGGCGCTGCCATCGTCGTTCCACCGCTCCATCCCCGCGTCCAGGACGGTGCCGGTGGCCGGTTCGGCTTGCGCGACCTGGAGGAGGATCTCGTTGGACTTCTCGCGGTATTGCTGGGCGAAATCGCCGGTCGCTTGGGCCAATATCCGCTCGACGTAGTCGTTGGCGTGGTAGGGATCAACGGACGTGAACTGTGCCATAAACCATTTCACGTAGTCGACCACCACGTGGTCCTTCCGTGCGGCGTGCTCGCGCGAGGTGTGCGCGACGAGCATCAGGCTCGATGCCGTGATCGCCGCCACCATGACCACCGCCGCGACGGCGGCAACAACCGGTAAACCCCACCGCCGCCGCGCCGGTAGTGGGGGCGCGACGAGCAGTCGTCCTTCGCCCGGTGCAAACCTGCGACGGGGACTCATGGGGCATTCCCGGGCGGTTTCGGTTTCGTCAGCACCGTGAGATCGTCAACGCGCCAATGGTTGTCCCGGTCCTTGGCGAAACTCACCCGCACGGTCGCACTGATGTAGCGCACGTCGGGCAGCGCGCCTCGCCGGCCCTGCATGAACAACAGCATGGTCGCCCGATCCGGTGTCGCGGACTGGATCGAGCTCGCCGACACCCAATACTCGTGGAGCACGGGGTGTCCCTTGGCCACCGTGTCCTGTTGGGCGGCCAGTTGGCTGCGATATTTGTCGGTCGTCAACGACTGCGCGCGAGCGAAGTCCTCGCGCAACGTTTTTGGGTCGTACGTCAGCATTTGTGCGACGATTTTCGGCCCCTGCGCCGCGATCTCGTCACGGGTTCGGTCACTGGCCCTGTCCGTGGAGTACACCGCCGCATAGCTCACGCCGGCACCGGCAAGGCACATCCCGGAGGCGGTGAGCAACGCCACCGCCGTCCACCGCCGGGCGTGGGGCAACCGCCCGTCTGGCGCCACGCGCCGCACCTGGGTGCGCAGCAACATGTCGGCGAAGGTGCGACGTTCGGAATCCCACAGCGGCCACAGCCATCCCACCAGCACCGCGGCGGTATCCAGCAGGTGAGCCAGGTCTCGAAGCAGCAGCCCCCATGGGCCGAGGGCCGCACCATCGCCCCGGGTGACCACGATTCCGCAGAGACCCCGTCCCAAACTCCAGCCGGTGATGGGCGGCAACAGCAGCCGGTTGGCCGACATTGCCAGCACGACAAACCCGAGCACGCCAACGCATACCCACCACCACACGCCGCCCGCCGGCACGGTGAACGAGACCAGTGCCAGGGTCACCACCACCGCGACACCCGGCAGGACGTCGACGGCGAACGCAGCGGCACGCACATGCCAAGGGGCCAAGGGTTTCTCGGACGAGTCTTGGACGGGCTCGGTGGTCTGGTTGTCCTCGACCACCACCGTCACTTCGTCACCTGGTCGAGTTTGGAAATCTTGTACTGGCCTTCCACGGGTGCCATCCGCACGCGCAGGCGGTAGCCCGTTTCCTGATTTTGCGCTTGGTCGTTGGACACCCGCACGCGAAGCGCCACCAGCACTTCGACCGAACCGTCGGGGTTGTTGCGCTCGACCGCTGCCCGCATGTCGGACACCTGCACGTGGACGTTCGCCGCCTGATAGGCCTGAACGAGCATGCTGCTATACAACACCGCCTGGGAGCGGTATTGGTCGGTGCCGCAGTCGATGATCTTCTGCTCGCTGGCGGCCATGGCGGTGGTGTCCGGGGCCTGGGTGGCGGCGACACAGTCCTTTGCCGCCTGCAGCGCCGCCGCGTCGTTGCGCGCGATAGCTTGGCCTTGCTGGTTGGACCGCAGCGCAAGGTAGCCGCCGGTCCCGATGCCAGCCGCGGCGAGTACCAGCGCGGCGCAGATTCCGACCAGCCAGCCGCGACGTAGCCGCGGCGGGCGACGCTCGACAGCCGTCCGCGCGGCGACATCGCCGACTTCCGATCCCGATTCCTCGACACCCTCCACGCCGGCTTCCTCGGTGCTGTCCTGGTCGGCTCCGACTTCGGATTCCGACGAATCCTCGGTCGTCACCTCGGTGCTGTCCTGGTCGGCTCCGACCTCGGATTCCGACGAATCCTCGGTCGTCACCTCGGTGCTCAACGAATCATCCGCGTCGATGGGGTTCAGCCGACTGGCGCCAGCATCTCCTTCCATCCGTCGTCTCCTGTTTTGGTCGAGTTTTCGACGGAGTATCTCACCCCGTCGGGCCCTACCAGTTCGCCGCTCTGGGGACTGTACACCGCCGTGGGAGGCCCGCCCGGGGTGTAGACGCACGGGTTGGGCTGCTGTCCGTTGCACTGCACGCTACCCGTGCCGGGTCGCTGCAGCGGGTCGCTCACCGGGGGTGGCGTCCCGCCCGGGGGCAGCCTGTCGGCAGGCACCGGGTTTAAGCCGTTGTTTACCGACGGCGCCGGGATCACCAGGCCCGGCTTCACCGGCTGATCGCAGCGCGCCGCGGGTGCCGGGCAGGTCAGCAGCTGGTTCGGATCCCCGTACCACGGGTTGGTGCCCAAGGGTTCGTACGGTTTCGGGTCCCGGCACTCCCGCGGCGTCGCCGCCCGCTTACCGGGGACATCAACGCAGGGAATGTTGCGCGACCCGCGCACGCTATTGGCCGGCGTGTCCTGCGGAATCTTGCAATACGTCCCCTTCGGCAACGGTTGCAAGCTGGTGTCGGCAAAAGAGCGCCACTCCGATGCCGGGATGAACCCGGTCAGACAGGGCGGCGGCTGGTTGATCGCCACCGCCATGTCGAGCGCGGCCATGTTCGGGAAGGGCGCGGCCACCGTCTGCACGATGGAAGCGCCCTGCGGCAGGAACACCAGCACCTGCTCAACGCCCTTGTTGTAGCGCTTGAGCATGTCGATCACGACCTCAAGATTCGCTAGCGTCTGTGGCAGCGAATCTTGCACGTCGGTAAAGACCTCGTGGACCTGATCGGCGGTGGGAGCGGCCTGGGACAGAATGCTCTTCAGATGCTGATCCTGTTGCGCGGTCTGCGCGGCCAACATGTTGAGGTTGTGCGCCCAACGCTCGATGGCGCTCCCCGAGTTGACCTGACTGTCCAGGATGGGCCCGGAGTGCTGGATGATGTCGTTGATGTCGTTGATCTGGTTGCGGAAGTCTCCGACGATCGCCTGAGTGGCGTCGACCAGCCGTTGCAGCGCGGGACCGAGGCCGCCGACCGCTTGCGCGGTCTCGTCGAGCAACACCGGGATCTTCTCTTTCGGCAAGACCGCGAGCCCGCGGTTGGACGTGTCCAGGGCGGGCCCGATCTCACTGGGCACCGTGCCCTTGGTGATGATCTGTCCGGGCGAGAAGAACTTCCCGGGATTACCAGTTGACACCAGGTCCAGATACTGCTCGCCGACCGCCGACACCGAGTGCACGTTGGCCGTCGCATCGATCGGGATCTTGTAGCGGGTGTCGATGCTCATCGTTGCCTGGGCGCCGGTCGCGGTCGGCTCGACGTCGGTGACCTTGCCGATGGTGATCCCGCGATACGTCACGTTGGCCGTGGGATAAAGGCCGCCGGATGCGGGCAGGTTGGCCTTGAGCGTGTACCGACCGACACCCACCAGCGCCGGAATCTGCAGGTAGTACACGCCCAGCACCAGCAGCGAGATCACCGTGAGGGTGCCGAACAGCACCAACTGGCGTTTGATGAAGGGAGTCAGCAATTCCTATCGCCCCTTTCCACCAGCGGCCCGCCGGGCGCATCGTTCGGGTTCGGTGTGTAGCGGACGTCGGGGATCATCGTCTCGGGGTCGCGGCCAAACGACTGCTCGAGCGCGCGCAGGGCTCCGGAAAAGCCGGTACCGGTCAGCACCGCGTTGTCCATGGCACTGAAGGTCACGTCAAGGACCGCCGACACGTTTTGGTAGTCACCGCGGAAGAGCTTCGGCACGGCGTCGATGTCGAACGGTTGGGTGAGGATCAGCTTCAGCGCGCCGATCAGATACTGCGAGCCCCGGCTGAGTTCCTTCAACGGACACTGCAGCGCTTGCAGGTCGGTGTGCAGCCCGCTGCGCGCCTCCGCGAGGTACTGGCCGGCGACCTGGGAAAGCTGTCCTATCGCGTCCACCGCGTTGATAAGCAGCTGGCGTGTGTCGGCGAAGTGCTTGATTAGAGGCGGGAAGTCGGTGAGCACTCGATCCAGCACATCCGCGCGGGCGCCCACATAGGTCAGCAGTCGGTTGGTGGAGTCGATCGCGTGGGTGATGTCATCGCGTTGCTGGTTGAGCTGGTCGGTGAAGGTGTCCAGCCGGGTGAGGAAACCCCGGATCTGGTCGCCCCGTTTATAGAAGATGTTGTAGATCTCGTTTTGCAGCACCTCCAAGTTCGCGATACCGCCTCCGCGCAAAATCATCGAGATGCTGGCCAACGTCTGCTCGGTGGTGGGATAGGCCGACGAGTTCTTCAGCGGTATGGTGTCGCCGTTCCTGAGCGGCTCCCGCGACGGGTTGGGTGGTGACGCCAGCTCCACATGCTGCGAGCCCAGCAGACTGGTTTGTCCAATCTTGGCGGTGGCGTTCTTCGGAAGCTTGACGCCCTTGTCGATGCCCAGCGTCAGGGTTGCTATCCAGTTCTTCAAATGGATGCCGCGGATCGAGCCCACGGGGACGTCGGCAACCATCACCTTGCTGTTGCCGTTAATGGCCAGGGTGTCCGGCACCTGCACATAGATGGTGTAGGCGCCCTTCCCGCTGCCCGGACCCCCGGGGATGGACACGTTGGAGATTCCGCGCCAGCCACACGAGCTCAGCATCATCGTGGCGATCAGCAGCACCACTGCCTGCCAGCCCCGGTGGCGTAACACCCTGAGCGCGTTCACTGCCCAATGGCTCGGCTTGCTCCTCGCGCCGACCGCGCTCGTCGCGCGCCTCGGTGCCCAATGGCTCGGCTTGCTCCTCGCGCCGACCGCGCTCGTCGCGCGCCTCACTGGCCCGCTCCCGCCTCAGCGGCCAGCGGTGCGCCAACCGGTGCCGGCGTTGGAGCCACCGGACCCGGGA
Organism: Mycobacterium shinjukuense; assembly: GCF_010730055.1. Classification (NCBI taxonomy): domain Bacteria; kingdom Bacillati; phylum Actinomycetota; class Actinomycetes; order Mycobacteriales; family Mycobacteriaceae; genus Mycobacterium; species Mycobacterium shinjukuense. The sequence continues at coordinate 3,624,241 of NZ_AP022575.1, forward strand.
CCACGTTCGGCCCCGGCGGCGGCGGTGGTATCGGCACCTGCGGCGCCTGCAGGCCGATGGGCGGCAACACTGGGTACTCGTCGTACGCGTTCGGCGGGCCAGGCGGCGTCTGCAGCGTCGATTGGACCGGCTCGATGTCCGGGCCACCCATGAGTTCCGCCAGCGATTCGGGGGTCAGCAGGCCCGCCGTGATTGGCCCCACCTGCTGCCCTTGCATCCCCGGGGCGACGATCCAGCCCGGCTGGGTATTGCGGTGCGACAACGGAGTATCCGGAACCCAAATCCCCGGGACGGTCGTGTCCTTGTACCCGTTGGGGGGCTGCAGCCTCGGCTCGGAGTAGGCGACGTGCTTGGGCAGTATCTCGGCGGTGCTGAACGCGTTGAAGCCAAACGGGAAGAAATTGAACTTGATCGCATCGAGGATCGGCGCCAGGTATTGCGCACACAGTTCGGCAGACTCTTGATAACCGAGCCGGCTGCCGGCCTGGATCGAGCTGCAGATGAACTGCATCGGGTTCGCGAAGGCGGTAATCTCCGGGACGGCCACCACCGAGCCGTGTGCCGGGTGATAGATCTGGTTCACGTTTGCCGCGGCCGTCGGCAGCACGTGCAAGGCGGTCTCCAGCCCGTTGAGGGGTTCCGGTTGGAGCAGCGTGTTGGTGAGCTCGGCCAGGTTGTTCACGTCGTGGGTCAGCACCTCGCGGTTCTTGTCGAGGAACGGACGAATCGTGGTAAGCAGGCTGTCGAATTGCTGCAGTGCGTTCGACAGGTCGCGGTCTGAGCTCGCGAGCCGACCGGTCAGCTCCGCCAGATTTTGGTTCAACGCCACGAACTGCTTGTCATCCTGGTGGAGTGCGTTGACGAACAGCGCCAGGCTGCGCACCACCGCAAAGAAATCACCGCGACCTTCGTTCAACGCGGTCAGTGCCCGCGACAGGCTGTCCAGCGTGGTGTTGATCTGCTTGCCCTTGCCGGCCAGGCCGTTGGCGAACGATTCGAGAACCTCACCGAATGGCCCCGTGGGCTGCTCTGGGCTCGGGCCGAGCTTGTCGATGATGTTGGTGATGCTGTTGCGCAGCTCGTCCCACTCCACCGGCACCTGGGTGCGCTCGATCGGAATGACCGCATTGTTTGCCAGCACCGGCCCACCCCGGTACGGCGGTTCCAACTGGATGGTGCGCGACGCCACCAGGGTCGGGTTGAGGATCACCGCGGAGGCATTGGCCGGCACCTTGTATTTGTTCTGATAGTGGAACGTGACCTTCATCTTGTCGCCCGCCGGCTCGATGCTGTCGATCTTGCCCACCTGTAGGCCCATGATCTGGACCTTGTCACCGGCATAGAGCGCATTGGCCGCAGGGAAGTAGGCGACCACGGTGTTGTTCGTCAGCTTCTGATAGAGCTCCCTGCCGACGTACAACGCGACCAGGCCCAGCACCACAACCAGCGTTCCGATGATCACCGTCGCCCGCGACAGCTGGGGTAGCCGGATGTTGCGGATGTCGAAGATGGTGCTCAATTCTGGCTACCTCCATCTGCGCCGCTACCACCCGTTCCCTCTGGGGTGATGTACGGGGCGGGCAACTGCGGCCCGGGCCCGGGCGGCGCCGCCGGACCGGGCGGCAAGCCCGGCGCGAACGTGGACGGCGGCGGCGTCGGCCCAGCCGGTCCCAGTGGCTCGGTGCGGGCCCCCGGAGGTGCGTTCGGCGGCAGCGGCACCGGTGTGCCGGGAGCGTTCGGCGCCGGCTCGCCAGGCCGCCCGGCGATCGGGATGCCTGGCACCGGCGGTAGGCCGTTCGGGTTGGGTGGCGACACGTCGAGGACGTCCAGCGGCGCGGGGAAGTCGGGACCGCCGAATGGCCCTTGCAGCACCCCCGCACACGGCAGCGGGATCTGCGGGCTGGGCAGCGCTCCCGCCGCCGGGGTGTAGGAGCACGGCGATCCGGGCGGGACGGCCGGTCCCGGATGTTCCGGGGTTCCTTCCAGCACGCGCGGGGCCGGCGGCGGCGCGCCGTTGGGGAATCGGGTGCCGTTGGGGTCCGGGAACCGAAATTCCGGCAGCCCGGCACTGGCCCAGAAGTCTTCGGGGGAAATGCCGCGCTTTTTGAACGCCGCATCGATGAACGGCTGCATGATCTGCCCCGGGACCAGGTTGTGAATGACCACCTTGAAGAAGGGCCCGGAAGCGATGGTCTCATTCAACGACGGAAGAAATGCGCCGACCATCACGAGCCCGTTTGCCAGGTCGTCTTGCCGCTGGACCAGCACGTCGCTGAGGGTGCGCAGCTCCTCCAGCACGTGATTGATGTTCGGGTTGTCGTTGATCAGTCCTTGCACCTGGACCGAGAATGCGGCGACGTTCCCCAGCAGCGCGTCGATGGCACGTCCGCGCTCGTTGAACGCCGCCAGCAGCGTCTTGGCGTTGACCAGCAGCCGGTCCACCTGCTGGCTGCGGTCACCGAGGACGCTTGCCACCTGATTGGCCTGGGCGAGCAGGTGCTTGATCTCCTCGTCGCGCTTGCCGATCGTGTCGGAGAACCTGGCCACACCATCCAGCGCCGCGCTCAAGTGGGGGTAGGTCTGGTCGATGGTCTCCGACAACACGTGCAGCGACCTTTTCACCGTGTCGATGTCCCAACCGGTGGCCGCCTTGGTGACGTCGAAGAAGGCGTCGTAGATCTGGTACGGAGTGGTGCTCTGGCCCAGCGGCAAAGTGCCGCCCGGCCGCAGCGACCGGTTGCCGCGGGCCTCAATCTCGAGGACCTTCTTACCGAGGATGGTGTCGGTGCGAATCGTCAGCCGACTTTCGGTGCCGATCGTGTGGGTGCCGATCCCGAACTTGATCAGGACGTGGTCGCCATCGATCGACAGTCCTTCGACCCGACCGACGTCCAGCCCGGCGATGCGCACCTTGTCGCCTTTGTTGAGTTGGCCGGAGTCGCTGAACTGCCCGTAGTAGCTCGGCCTGGCGAACAGCACCGGGACGCTGGTGAAGCTTTGGCCCACACCGACGGCGAGGATCACGACGATGATGCCCATGAGCCCGATCCGAAGCCGGTTGGGCGGTTCCAGTGTTCTCATTGCGGTGCGCACCTACCCGATGGCTGCGTGAACAGGCGGACCGTGCGAACCGGGCCCCCGGGCTGCAACCCATTGATCCTGAGGCTGATGTCACAGGAGTAGAAGTTCACAAAGTCGCCGTAGGAGCCGATGGCGCGCCCGATCATGTTCAAAGCGGTCGGCAATCGATGAAGGAAATCGCTCAACTGCTCACGCTGATCGATGAGCGGCTGCTGAATGGGATCCAGGTAGTTGATGGTCTTGTGCAGCAGAGCCCGGTCCTCGGCCAACAGATCGGCCACGGTGCCGGCGGCATTGCTGACCCGCGCGGTCCCACCGGCCAGCTGGTCGCCGTGCTCCTTGAGCCCGGTGATCAGCACCTCCAGGTTGTTGACGGTCTGATCAAAATCCTTGCGATGCCGAACCGTGGTGTCCAACACGGTGTTCAGGTTCTTGATCACCTCGCCGATCGCCTGGTCACGCTCGGCGAGCTGCGAGGTCAGCTGGGCCGTCTGGTCGAGAATGTCGTTGATGGTGCCACCCTGACCCTGAAACACGGTGATGAGGGCCGAGGCGATGGTGTTGATTTTGTCTGGGTCCAGCGCCCGAAACACCGGCCTGAACCCGCCGATCAGCGCGTCGAGGTCCAGCGCCGGCGATGTTCGCGAGAGCGGGATGAATCCACCGGGCGGCATGACGCGATCGGCGCCCTCGCCCTCGCCGCGCTTGAGCTCGACGTAACGATTGCCGATCAGATCCAGATAGCGGATCTGCGCGGTCGTCGACTGATACAGGGGCACCGAGCGGTCGACGTCGAAATCCACCCGCACCCGTTTGCCGCCGTCGACCAGCGATACGGATTTGACCTTGCCGATCTCCACCCCCGAGGCGCGGACGAATTGACCCGCCCGCAGCCCGCTGACGTTGCTGAACTCCGCCGAGTAACCATAGGTCCGGTCAAACCGGATCTGACCGAACACGACGATGATCATCAGGCTGAACAGCAGCAGCACCACCGAAAAGATGCCGAGTTTTATCGCAGTACCGGTGATTTTCATGGGTTGATCGTGTAATCCCCTACCTGACGGCCCCACACGTACTCGAGCACGTAGGGCGAACCGGTGTCCAAATGGTTGTAAGGCGCGAGGCTGTTGCCGGTGTCCATCACCAAATTGGGCGCCGGCCAGAAATCACGGGTGATCGGCTGCCAGCAACCCGGCGCACCTCCAGGCCCACCGCGAGCGTTGATCCGCGGCAGGTTTTCCGGATAGATGTAGGGATTCGGCGCCCCGCCCACCAGGCCGGGTGCCAACGCCGCCGCCGTCGCGCCCAAAGCGAGCGGCGGCGCCAACAATCCGAGCACCAGTCCGGCTCCCAACGCCGCCCCATTGGTAGCCAACAGCGCCGCGGGGTTCAGCGTGAATCCCAACCCCGACAGCGGCACGGTGTGGCTGTTGAGCGCGTAGCCGTTGCCGCCCAGGAACTGGAAGGCCTTGGGCTCCATGTCGTGGTAGTTGCGCAGCGTGCAGGCCAGCTCCGGGCTGTAGGTGTCGAGCAGCTGGGCGGTGGGCACCAGGTCTTTAACCGCACGCGCCAGATACGGCCCGCCCCGCTCGAAGATGTCCGCACCGGTCTTGCCGAACCCGACCGCCGACAACAGCGCGGCGTCCAGCTCGTACTGCTGCTGGTTGAAGGTGCGCGCGGTGGGCACCGAACTGTTGAGGAAGTCGAACAGGTCCGGTGCGGCATCGGAGTAGACGTCGCCCAGCGCCGCCAACTGCTGGATATCGCGGCGGGCCTGCGGCATCTGCGGGTTGAGGTCGTCGAGGATCGCGTTGCCGTTGGCGATCGCCTGTCCGAACCGGTCGCCCAATCCGGTCAGCGCTTGTGCGGCCGCGCTCAGCGTCAGGTTCAGCTTGACCGGATCAACCTTCTCGGCGATCGAGGTGAGGGTCTCGAACAACGTGTTGATCTCCGTCGTCACACCCGTGGCGTTGATCACACTCTTCGGCGTGAGGTGACCCCGGGAGATGACGTTGCCCTGGGCGTCTCTCGGCGTCGTCAGGGAGACATACTTACCGCCGAACACCGTGGTCGCCTTGATCTGGGCATCCACATTTTCCGGTATCAGCGACAGGTACCGCGGATACACATCCAGGGTGAATTTGGCGGCCGACTTGCCATCCCGGGTGACCTCGGTGATGCTGCCGACCCGGCCGATCTGCACCCCGTTGTAGGTGACCTTCGAGCCGGGATCCATCACCAGCCCGGCCCGATCGGACATCATCGTCAACTTGGTCTTGGGGGTGAAGTCCCCGCGAAACTGGAAGTACACCAAGGCAAGGACGAGAAAGAAGACGAGCACAAAGGCGATACCCGCGGTCTTGAACGGCGGATTGCGGACCTTGTTGATCTTCCCGGGCGTTGTCATGGCGCTACACCGTCAGGGCGAAGTTGGGGTTGACGCCGTACAGCGCCAACGCTGCACACAACACGACGACATTCACCGAGACCAGCGAGAAACGCATCGATCGGCCGACGGCCTCGCCGACACCGACGGGTCCGCCGCCGGCGTTGTACCCGTAGTAACAGTGCGTGACCATGACGATCAGGGCGATGATGATGGCCTCCAGGAATGACCAAAACACGTCGTCGGGACGCAGGAACGTCCGGAAGTAGTGCTCGTAGGTGCCGGTCGACTGCCCGTACAACAGCGTCGTGACGACCTGCGGGGACAGGAACGACATGATCATCGCCAACGCGTACAGCGGGATGATCACCACCAGCCCGGCGATGATCCGGGTGGAAGCCAGGTAGGAGACCGACTTGATGCCCATCACCTCGAGGGCGTCGATCTCCTCGCTGATCCGCATCGCTCCCAGCTCGGCGGTGGCACCCGCGCCAACCGTGGCCGCCAGCGCGACCCCGGTCACCACGGGGCCGGCGATACGCACGTTGACCAGCGCGGAGAAAAACCCCGTGAACGCCTCGACACCGATATTGCCCAGCGACGCGAAGCCCTGGATGGCGATCAGCGAGCTGCCGGACAACGTCACGAACCCGACGATCGCGGCGGTGCCGCCGACGACTGCCATCGCCCCGGTGCCCATGCCGATCTGAGCGACCAGCCGCAACGTCTCCTTCCGATAGAAGTGCAGCGCGTGCGGAACCTGCCCGACGCTGGTCAGGATGAACCAGGCCAGCCGTCCGGTCTCATCCAATCCTCGAGTGACGCTGCCCGCGTAGCGATTGACGTTGGCGACTAAACGCGGGAAGCGGGCGCGTACCACCGCGGCTGTCGACATCTCAGTGCCCCGTCCCGAATCGCACACCGATTGTCGTCAAGATGACGTTGACGGCATACAAGGCGACCACGCACAGCACCACCGTTTCGTTGACGGCGGTGCCCAGACCCTTAGAGCCACCGCGCACGGTCAGCCCGCGGTAGCAGCCGACCAGCCCGGCGATCAGGCCGAAGGTCGCCGCCTTGACCATCGCGATGACCACTTCGGGCATGCCAGTGATCGTGGTCAGCGTGGCCAGGTAGGCGCCGCCCGAAACGTTTTGCAGGTAGACACCGAAGAGGAAGCCGCCGACCAGTCCGACGGTGATCACCAAGGCATTGAGCAGGGTGGCGACGAAGGTCGCGGCGATCACCCGAGGCACCACCAACCGGTGGATGGGGTCGATGCCGAGCACCTCCATCGCGTCGATCTCTTCCCGGATGGTGCGGGCGCCCAGATCGGCGCAGATGGCGGTGGAGCCCGCGCCGGCCACCACCAGCACGGTGGTCAGCGGACCGAGCTGGGTGACCGCGCCGATCGCCGCGCCCGCGCCCGAGATGTCGGCGGCGCCGAACTGGGCCAGCAAAACGTTGAGCGTGAAGATCAGCAGCACGGTCAGCGGGATCGAGACCATGATCGTCGGCAGCAACGCGACCCTCATGACAAACCAGCACTGCAGGATCAGCTCGCGCCACTGGAACGGCCTGCGGAACAGCGCCTTTCCCGTCAGCACGCACATGCGGAAGAACCCGCCGACCATCGTCAGCGGCGTCTCCAGCTGGTCCCGGAGGTAACCCATCAGGTGCGGACGCGTAGACGTGGTCACCATCGCTCCCTCACGATGGGATCGCCCGGGCTGCGGCGTAACGGCCGATCATGTGGCACGCCTTACCTCCTTGCCCGTCCCCTCGGTGTGTGACCGCCGGCTCGCTACCCACAGGTAGTAACGGAGACCACAGGAATGTACCTGATGGTCGTCCAGGTGTGAACCGCATCCTCACAATTAACCCTTCGTCAACAGCAGGCAAACGTTACAGCTCCCGTCAACATTCCGTTCTTTTCGTTAAATCCGTTGTCGTAGATCGAGTTTCGATATCGGCTGGAGATGCGTAGCGCAAACGTAGCTCGGTTTTGAGCACCTTCCCGGCGGGGTTGCGGGGTAATGCGTCCACGATCTCGAGCGCCTTGGGGTGCTTGTAACGCGCAAGCCGCTCGGTCAGGTACTCGTCGAGGTCTTCGATCCGCAGGCCCTCATCCGTTACCGCCGCAACCGCGATCGGCACCTCACCCCACCTCTCGTCGGCGCGACCGATCACGGCGACTTCGACGATGCCGGGATGATCGGCCAGCACGTTCTCCACCTCGGCGCAGTAGACGTTTTCGCCGCCGGAGATGATCATGTCTTTCTTGCGGTCCACCACCCAGACGTAGCCTTCGGAGTCCATCCGAACCAGGTCCCCGGAGTGAAACCAGCCGCCCGCGAAGGCCTCCGCGGTGGCCTCCGGGTTGTTCCAGTAGCCGCTCATCAAAGTTGGTGCCCGGTAGACGATTTCACCCACCTCGCCAACGGGCACATCGTTCATGTCGTCGTCGACGACCCGGGCGGCGACCGTCGGGATCACCTTGCCGACCGAACCGCGCTTGGCGACCGCATCTTCGCCGAGCAACACACAGGTGACCGGTGACATCTCGGTCTGGCCGAACGCGGCCAGGATCTGGGTTCCCGGAAAGGTCTCCGACATCTGCCGCAGCAACGCGTCCGAGGCCGGAGCGGCTCCCCACGACATCACCCGCAACCTCAGATCGCGGGGTCGTGCTAGCTGTTCGGCGCACACCGCCTGCCACTGGGCGGGCACCAGAAAGATGCCGGTGACCTTCTCCGCCGCCAGCACGTCGAGCAGTCGTCCCGCGTCGAACGCACCGAGCGGATAGATCACCGTGGGAATCCCGAGCAGCATCCCGGTCACCATGTTGCCGATCCCGGCGATGTGGAAGAACGGCACACCGATGAACCCGACGTCGCCGGTGATGTTGGCGCCGCTGGTGTACAGGGCGGTCATCGCCTGGCCGGTCAGATTGGCGTGGGTGAGGACCGCACCCTTCGCCCGGCCGGTGGTGCCCGAGGTGTACATGATCAGCGCCGGAGAGTCGTTCGGGATGTCGACCGGTTCGGGCGGGTCGCCCGGCTCCCCGATGAGGTCGTCATAGCCCAGCATGGTGTCGCCCGGCGAGTCACCGGCCACCACGACCATCTCCACCAGCGGCTGGATGTCGCGGACACCCGTGACCACCGGAGCCAACGCCGCCTCGGTGATCATGACGCGCGCCGCGCAGTCCTCCACCAAGAAGGCGATCTCGGTGGGGGTGAGTCGGAAGTTCAGTGGGACCGCGATGGCCCCGAGCATGTTGGCGGCCAACACCGACTCGACGAACTCGGTGCGGTTGAGCATCAGGATCATCACCCGGTCGCCACGTCCGACCCCTCGGCGGCTCAGGGCACCGGCCAGCGCGGTGACCCGATCCCGCAAGTCGGCCCACGTCACGGTGTGCCCCGAGAACCTCAGTGCGGTGGCCCGCGGCTGCATCAACGCGTGCCGGTGCAGCTGATTGACCCAGTTCTGCCGCCGAGCCAGATAAGGCTGCTCGGTGACCTGCGTCGGGTGGCTGGCCAGTTGCGCGGTCAACTATGCAGTCCCTTCACTTGCGCACCGCTTGCGTCAGGCTGATATTTGATAAAACATGGTGTTGCCTGGGTCACAGTATCGGCCCGAGCCGCCGTTAGACAAGCCCCGCCAAGCCCCTGAAAGTCCTGGCAGGCCCCATGAACGCACCCCTGTCCGCGCATCCGCGAGGCCGGCGGCCGCTGCGCCGGGCACAGTTATCCGATGAAGTCGCGGGCCACTTGAGGGCGGCGATCATGTCCGGGACGCTGCGCCCGGGCACGTTCATCCGCCTCGACGAGACCGCGGCCGAGCTCGGGGTCAGCGTCACGCCGGTGCGGGAGGCGCTGGTAAAGCTGCGCGGCGAGGGCATGGTGCAGCTAGAGCCGCACCGCGGTCACGTGGTGTTGCCGCTGACCCGACAAGACATCGACGACATCTGCTGGCTGCAGGCCACCATCGCCAAAGAACTTGCCGTCGCGGCCGCCGGCCGCATCACCGAGGTGGAGATCGGGGAGCTGGACCGCATCAATGATGCGCTGGCCGGGGCCGTCGGGTCCGCGGATGCTGAGACCATCGCGGCGATCGAGTTCTCGTTTCATCGCGTTTTCTACCAGGCGAGCGGGCGAATCAAATTGGCCTGGTTCCTGCTCAATGCCGCGCGGTATATGCCAACCCAGGTGTACGCCACCGATCCCCAGTGGGGTGCGGCCGCCGTCGACAATCACCGACGGTTGATCGCCGCGCTGCGGCGCCACGACGTGGCCGCGGTGGTCGAGCACACCATCTGGCAATTGACCGACGCGGCACGCCGGTTGACCGAGACCCTGGACAGGACGGGAATCTTCAGCTCCGCCGGGTAGCTTCGCTAGCCGGCCGATAGCTGCTCGGCGCGTTGTTTGAGGTTTTCGGCAAGGTGCTCCAGCACGTTATCGAGCAGCATCTTCACCATCGGCGCGGGCACCGGCATGCTGGTCTCGACATCCATGTCCACCGTCACCAAGGTGGTTGCGCCGCTTTCCACCCAGCTGAACAGCTGCTCCTGCTTGGTAAACAGCTCACCCTGCTGCATGACGGTTTGAATCTGGTTGGGGCCCGGGTAGTACACGGCCTGGATGTAGGTGCCCTCGATGCCTTGAACAGCGGTGTCGAGCCGCAGCTGGCTGGGGCGCCCATCGTCGTAACGGGCCAGCACCCAACAGCCCTTGACCCCCTCATTCCACTCGGGGTATCGCTCGAAATCGGCGACAATGGCCATGATCGACGCGGCGTCGGCGCCGACCTCGACGGTCTTGCTCAAAACTGGCATTGGCGAAGCATACTGGCGCCGGGTTCACCCGAAAGCGGCGGCCTCAGCTGCCATCTCAGTCGCTCACGCACGCCGTTGACAACAATGACCGGATGGCGTCGGGGATCGGGACGGGCCTGCGGGTCCTCCGATCGACGTAGACGTGCACCCAGTGACCCAGCGCGGTGATCGGCCGTGGCTCGATTTCCTGGCCGGCCGTGAACACCCCGAGCCGGTAGGTGACGCTGCTGCGGCCCAGCCGGGTCACCGCCAGGCCGATCACGAGGCTTTGCGGGAAGTGCAGTTCAGCAAAGTACCGGCAGCCCGACTCGGCGACGATGCCCAACACCGGCGCGGTCAGCGGGTCGAGCCCGGTGGTCGTGTTGATCCAGGCGTTGATCGCGGTGTCGAACAGCTGGTAGTAGACCGCGTTGTTGAGGTGGCCGAACATGTCGTTGTCGGCCCAGCGGGTGAGCACCGGCCACCGCACCGGGAAGTCCGCGCTGGTGAGCCTGTGGGCCGACGCCATGGTTGTATTCCAGCATGGTCCACATCCGGGGAGCGGTGCTGGACCGCATCGGTGCGCCCCGGCCCTATGCGACGTCGACACCGATCAGCGTCGTCGACCTCGACCTGGACCCGCCGCAAAGCGGTGAGGTTTTGGTTCGCATCGAGGCGGCCGGCGTCTGCCATTCCGACCTGTCGGTGGTCGACGGCACCCGAGCGCGGCCGGTGCCGATGCTGCTCGGTCATGAAGCCGCCGGAATCGTCGAGCGGGTCGGCGACCGGGTTGACGATATCGCCGTCGGCCAGCGGGTGGTGCTGGTGTTTTTGCCCCGCTGCGGCCGCTGCGCGGCCTGCGCGACCGAGGGCCGGACGCCCTGTGCGCCGGGCGCCGCGGCCAACACCGCCGGGACCCTGCTCGGTGGCGGAATCCGGCTGAGCCGCAACGGTCAACCCGTGTACCACCACCTGGGCGTCTCGGGTTTCGCGACCCACGCCGTCGTCAACCGGGCCAGCGCCGTTCCGGTGCCCCGGGAGGTGCCACCGGACGTGGCCGCCCTACTCGGCTGCGCGGTGCTGACCGGCGGCGGTGCGGTGCTCAACGTCGGCAAACCACGGCCGGGACAGACGGTGGTCGTTGTCGGGCTGGGGGGTGTGGGCATGGCGGCGCTGCTCACCGCCTTGACGCACGACGACGTTCGGGTCATCGGCGTCGACCAACTGCCCGAAAAGCTGGCGGGGGCCCGGACGTTGGGCGCCCACGAAACCTACCCGCCGCGGCGGGCCACCGAGGCCGGGGTGAAAGCCGCCGTGGTCGTCGAGGCGGCCGGACATCCCGCCGCGCTGCAGACCGCGATCGACCTGACCGCGCCGGGCGGTCGCACCATCACTGTCGGGCTGCCGCCGCCGGATGCCCGGATCAGCCTGTCGCCGTTGGGCTTTGTGGCCGAAGGCCGGTCACTGATCGGGAGCTACCTGGGCTCGGCGGTTCCCGGCCGCGACATCCCCCGGTTTGTGTCGCTGTGGCGGTCCGGTCGGCTACCGGTGCAATCGCTGGTGTCGTCGTCGATTCGGTTGGACGACATCAACGAGGCGATGGACCACCTGGCCGACGGCACCGCGATACGTCAACTCATCACGTTCTGACCGCTCGGCCCAGGTGCGATGGGTGACGGTTGGCCACCGCTCAGTCTGCTCAGTCGAACAGCACCGCGGCGTTCAGATAACCGGTCGGGTCCAGCGCGGCTTTGACGGCCCGCATCACGGCGATGTCGTTGGCCTCCCGGGACATCCCGAGGTAGCGACGCTTGCGGCTGCCGACACCGTGTTCGGAGCTGACATTGCCGCCGTGCCCCGAGATCAGGTCCATCATCGGCGCGTACAGCGCGTGCTCCCGCTCGGGCGCGCACCCCAGCACGTTAAGGTGCAGGTTGCCCTCGCCGACGTGACCGAACAACACCGCAATCGCCCGCTGGGCCTGGACCAAAGCGACCGCGTCCCGGGTGAATTCAGCGATGGCCGCCAACGGCAATGACACGTCGAACTTCACCGGCGGGCCATAGACGCCGAGCACCTCGGCCACCGATTCGCGAGTACGCCACAATCGCTGCTGCGCCGCGGTATCCACGCCGACAGCGGGTTCCCCGCACAGCCGCACGCCGCCCAGCAGCCCGGCGAGCCGTTCGGTCTGATCGTGATCGGCGGCCAGTTCCACCAACAGCAGCCAATCCCCCTCCACCGGGGCGCCCACCCCGAGATGCTCGGCGGCCAGCGCGGTGGCCCGGCCGTCGATCAATTCCAGCGCGGCGACGCCGTCCGCGTCGCGCAACACCCGGCCGGCATCGACCAGCGCTTCCAGGTCGGCGAACCCGCAGACGGCCGTCACCCGGTGCGACGGCTTGGGGTGCAGCCGCAGATCCAGCGTGGTGATGACCCCGAGGGTGCCTTCCGCGCCGACGAACAGCGCCGGCAGGTCATAGCCGGTGTTGTCGCGGCGCACCCGGCTGTGCCGACGCAGCAGCGAACCGTCCGGCAACGCGACGTCCAGGCCGACCACCTGCTCGCTCATGTTTCCGTAGCGCACGGTGCGCAGGCCACCGGCGTTGGTCGAGGCCATGCCGCCGACGGTCGCGGTGTCCCGAGCCGACAGGTCCACGCCGAACACCAGCCCGGCCGCGCTCGCGACCTGCTGGACGGCGGCTAGGGTGGCCCCGGCACCGACCTTGATACGGCGCTCGACGAGGTCGACTTCGCCTACGGCACATAGTCGTTCGGTGGACAGCAGCACATCGTCGTGCTCCGGGACGGTGCCGGCCACCAGTGAGGTGCGGCCGCCTTGCACGGTGACGTAGGCGCCCGCTTCCCGACATACCCGCAAGACTTCGGTGACCTCGTCGGCCGAGCCCGGCCGTACCAGCGCGCTGGCCCGGCCCCGGTAGCGGCCGGTGAGGTCGACGCTGCGGCCGGTCAGCACGTCCGGGTCGGTAATCACGTGGCTGGATCCGACCGCACCGGCCAGCCGGCGCAGCATGCTCACCACCGCAGCTGTTTGTGCGGCACGTCGGACACCAGGCCGCCGTCCATCACGAACTCACTGCCGGTCGCATAGGAGGATTCGTCGCTGGCCAGGAACACCACGAAGGTCGACACCTCCCTCGGCTCGGCCGGGCGGCCGAGCGGGATGGTGAGGATGTCCTCCGGGAGCGTGGCGGTCATCGGGGTACGGACGAAGCCCGGGTGGATCGAGTTGACCCGGATGTTGAGCGGCGCCAGCTCCAATGCGGCCGACTTGGCCAGGCCGCGCACCGCCCACTTGGACGCGACGTAGGGATGCACCACGGGTGTGCCGCGCAGCCCCTCGACCGATGACACGTTGATGATCGAGCCGCCCCCGGCCGCGGTCATCGGCTCGACGGCCGCGCGCATCCCTAGAAACGTCCCCGTCAGGTTCACGTCAATCACCTTCTGCCACTTGGCCAGATCGAAATCTTTCAGTTGCCCGTACGCCACCATGCCCGCGTTGTTGACCAGCACGTCGAGCTTGCCGAACTCGCCTGTTGCCGTCGCCACCGCGGCGTCCCACCGATCGGGCTGGGTCACATCGAGGTGAACGTATCGCGCGGCGTCTCCGATCTGCTCGGCCACCGCCTTGCCTTCCTCGTCGAGGATGTCGCCGATCACCACCTTTGCGCCCTCCTCCACCAGCAGCCGCGCATGTGCGGCACCCATCCCCCGGGCGCCGCCGCTGATGAGCGCGACCTTTCCGTCAACCCGTCCCACGGGGACTCCTTCCGGCTTGAGTGGCGATCATCGCTGGCAAGTCCAGTGTGGTCCTGATGCGAAGGCTGCGTAACCATGTCCAGAAGATCATCGGTAAGCCTGTGTGGGAAAACCGTGCGCACGGATTCCTCGAACGCAACCATGGTGAGCGATTCGCCAAGCTGATGGACGGCTTCCTGCCGGACGCGCGCCCGGTGGGATCAGCTGAACGAATCGCCACTCGCTCACGAGCATTGGGCCGGGTGAAACTCGTCGTTGCTGGGGCGCGGCGCCGGGCTCGGGCAGGGGGCGTACACGAAAACCACTCCGATCCCACTGTCCACTGAAACCGCTTGCGCAACGGCACGTTTGCCTGTGGATAACCCTGGTGTGTGTCGGCGAAGCGTGATAGCATTCGAACATGCATTCGAGTAGCCGGGAGGGGATCGTCGCGGTGTTCGACGCCCTCGACACCGCCCTGGGCCGGGCGCTGGAGTTGTCGATCGAGGTGTTGACCACCCCCGAATGCCTGACCATGCTGGAACGCTGCGAAACCCTGCGCCGCCGCCTGCCCGCGATCGAGCACCCGTTCATCAACAGGCTCGCCGACCAAGCCGACCCGAGCGAGCTGGGCGGCAAACTCCCCTTCGCGCTGGCCGAGCGGCTGCGCATCACCCGCGGCGAAGCAGCCCGGCGCATCGGCGAGGCCGCCGAGCTGGGGCCGCGGCGCGCGCTGACCGGCCAGGTGCTGCCGCCGCTGCTGCCCGCCACCGCCGAAGCCCAACGCGCCGGGCGTCTCGGACCCGACCATGTGCGGATCATCCGCGCCTTTCTGCATCAGCTGCCCAGCGGGGTGGACCTGCCCACCCGGGAGAAAGCCGAAGCCGAACTGGCTCAGTTGGGTGGCCGGTTTCGGCCCGACCAGCTGCACAAGCTGGCCGCCAAACTCGCCGACTGCCTCAACCCCGACGGCAATTTCAGCGACACCGACCGGGCCCGCCGCCGCGGCATCATCCTCGGCAAGCAGGGCGCCGACGGCATGTCGGCGATCACCGGCTACCTGACCCCCGAAGCCCGCGCCACCCTCGATGCCGTGTTGGCCAAACTGGGCGCCCCCGGCATGGCCAACCCCGCCGACCCCACCCCCTGCCTCAGCGGCACCCCGTCACAGGCCGCCATCGACGCCGACACCCGCAGCACCGCCCAGCGCAACCACGACGGCCTGCAGGCCGGGCTGCGGGCGCTGCTGTGCTCGGGGGAGCTGGGCCAACACAACGGGCTGCCCGCGGCGATCATCGTGTCCACCAGCCTGGCCGAGTTGCAATCGGCTGCCGGGCACGCGCTCACCGGCGGGGGCAGCCTGCTGCCGATGAGCGAGGTGATCCGGCTGGCCGCCCACGCCCACCACTACCTGCGCATCTTCGACCACGGCCGCGAGCTGGCGCTCTATCACACCAAGCGGCTGGCCTCCCCTGCCCAGCGAATCGTGTTGTACGGCAAGGACCGCGGCTGCTCCTTTCCCAATTGCGATGTGCCCGGCTATCTCACCGAGGTGCACCATGTGACCGATTTCGCCCAGTGCCGGAAGACCGACATCAACAACCTCACCCAGGCCTGCGGCCCCCACCACAAACTGGCCACCACCGGCGGCTGGGCCACCCGCAAACACCGCGACGGCACCACCGAGTGGATTCCCCCCGCCCACCTCGACCATGGACAACCCCGCACCAATAACTACGTCCACCCCGAAAAACTCCTGCACGACGAAGACGACGAGGACGGTCCGTAGATCCCCCCGAACTTCGGGTGCGGACTTGTGAAGACGCTAGTCGATGATTCTGCAATCACGTCCGGGCGGGCAGAATTGGCGCTATGACCCGGCGCGAGGATGTCTGGTTCACGTCCGGTGACGACCGGATCAGCGCGTGGCTGTACCGGCCGGCCGGCGGCCCGGCCAGCGATGCCGCTCCGCTGCTGGTGATGGCGCACGGCCTGGGCGCGGTGCGCACCATGCGGTTGGACGCCTACGCCGAACGCTTCTGTGCGGCCGGCTACGCCTGCCTGGTGTTCGACTATCGCAATTTCGGCGACAGCCAGGGCCGGCCGCGCCAGTTGCTCGACATCGGGATGCAACTTGCCGACTGGGCCGCCGCCGTGGCCTATACGCGCACCCTCGCCGGTGTAGATCATGACCGAATCGGCTTGTGGGGCACATCTTTTGGGGGTGGCCATGTGATCGCGACGGCGGCGCGGCTGCCGGGTATCGCCGCCGCGGTGGCGCAGTGCCCGTTCACCGACGGCATTGCCTCCGTGCGGGCGATCAACCCGGTGACCGTCGCACGCATCACCATGCGGGCAGCGCGCGACCTGGTCGGGGCCTGGGCGGGAAGGCCTCCGGTGATGATTCCCACCGCGGGCAATCCGGGGGAGGTTGCGTTGATGACCGCACCCGACGCCTACCCGGGCTACCTGAGGCTGGTGCCCGACGGCGTGGAGTTGCGCAACGAGGTCGCCGCCCGCATCGGGATCAAGGTCCTCGGCTACCGTCCGGGCCAACGCGCCGCGAAGGTCGGCTGCCCAATCCTGTTCTGCGTGTGCGAAACCGACTCGGTGGCACCCGCCGGACCGACCCTGCGCTATGCGGCCATGGCCCCCCGCGGTGAGGTCAAGACGTATCCCGACGGGCATTTCGCCATTTACTTCGACGACGCCTTCGAGCGGGTCGTCGCCGACCAACTCGCCTTCCTCGACAAACACCTCAAGCCCGCCGGCTGAGGCTAAGAAGCTTGTCCAAACGCCGGACGTGCCGGCGGGAGCGCTCTACTCTCGGTAGATACCTCATACCCGCGGTAGCGGGTCGATCCCGTTTGACCCGGGATGCGCCCGGTTTGTCGGGAAGGACGCGGTGATGTCGCACGTGCTCACGGCCCCCGAGATGTTGGCGGCTGCGGCCACTGAGGTGGAGGGCATCGCCGCCACACTCGCCGCGGCCAATGCGGCCGCGGCGGGCCCCACGTCCTGTCTGCTGGCCGCGGCCGGCGATGAGGTGTCGGCGGCGGCCGCGGCGCTGTTCAGCGCATACGCCCAGGAGTATCAGGCAGCCGTCCAGCAGGCCGGCGTGTTTCACAGCCAGTTCACCCAGGCGTTGGCCGCCGCGGGCGGCGCCTACGCGCAGGCCGAGGCCGCCAACGCGGCCCTGGTCACCGGCGCCTCGACGGCGCTGGCCGCGCCGATCCAGTCGTTGTTGGGCTCGGCGCCGGTCGGCGCCGCTGGGTCCAGCGGCATCAGCGCGGCAGGTTCGCTGCGCTCGGCCCTGCTGGCCGACCCGGTCGTCGCGCTGATCCTGGGCGGCACCAACAACCCGGAGCCCGGCCTCGAATACGTGGCGGACATCAACACCAAGTTCATCCAGCCGCTCTTCCCGGGAGCCTTCGCGAAAGGGTTGTTCACACCCGAGCAGTTCTGGCCCGTCACACCCGATCTCGGCAACATGACGTTCAACCAGTCCGTCACCGAAGGCGTAACCCTGCTTCGCAACGCGGTCAACGCCGAATTGGCTGCGAACCAGAACGTCGTCGCTTTCGGCTACTCGCAAAGCGCCACGATCATCAACAACTACATCAATTCGCTGATGGCGATGGGTGCGCCCAATGCCGACGACCTGGCTTTCGTGATGATCGGCAGCGGCAACAATCCCGTCGGCGGGCTGCTCGCCCGTTTCCCCGGTTTCTACATCCCGTTCTTGGACGTGCCGTTCAACGGTGCCACCCCGGCGAATACCCCATACGAGACCTACATTTACACCGCCCAGTACGACGGGATCGCGCACGCGCCGCAATACCCGCTGCACATCCTGTCGGACATCAACGCCTTCATGGGCTACTTCTTCGTGCATGGCAGCTACCCGGATCTCATGGCCAACCAGCTCGACGACGCGGTGCTGTTGCCGACGTCGCCGGGCTATACCGGCAACACCCAGTACTACATGTTCCTGACGCAGAACCTGCCACTGCTCGAGCCGATTCGGGCCATCCCCTACGCCGGTCCCCCTATCGCCGATCTGTTCCAGCCGCAGCTGCGGGTGCTGGTCGACCTGGGCTACGCCGACTACGGACCGGGCGGCATGTACGCCGACATTCCCACCCCGGCCGGGCTGTTCTCGATACCCAACCCGTTCGCCGTCACCTACTACCTGATCAAGGGCAGTCTGCAGGCGCCCTACGGTGCCGTCGTGGAGATTGGGGTCGAGGCCGGGTTGCTCGGGCCGGAATGGTTCCCGGACACCTACCCGTGGGTGCCGTCCATCAACCCGGGACTGCACTTCTACTTCGGCCAACCGCAGGTGACGCTGCTTTCTGTGCTCAGCGGCGGTCTCGGGGACATCCTCGAACTCATCCCGCCGCCGATGATTCCGTAACGGCGCTAAGGTCCCAGCGGGGAGTGCGTGCGGATGGACTCGTCGCGGATCAGGCCACGCAACAACGCGGTGCTGAACTCGGCGGCGATTTCCTTGGCCGTGCGCCGGCCGCTCGGACGCAGCCAGCGGTAACTGCCCAGCGTCATCCCGATGTAGCCCAATGCCACCACATGCGAGTCGCACTCGTAGAACTCGCCGCTGGCGATCCCCCGGTCGATCAGGCCGCGCACATGCTCGAAGACCTGAGCCTCCTTCTCCCGGACCTCGGCGACCTGTTCGGCGGTGAACCACTCGGTGATGTAGGGCTGCTCCTGGAAGTACACCGCGGCCCGCTCCGGATTGCTCGCGATCCCGGTGAGCAGCCGCACGGTGTACTGGTACAGCGCTTCGCGGGCCGTCCAGGACGGGTCGTCGTGCACGGCGGCCAGGGTGCCCTCGGCGGCCTCGCGGTAGATGTCGAAGAGGATCAGCGACTTGCTGGCGTAGTAGTGGTAAACGGTGGCCTTGTTCAGCCCGATGACATCGGCGACGTCGTCCATCCGGGTGCCATGATAGCCACGCGCCGCGAACAGCTTGGTGGCAACGGTCAGCAACTCCTGACGGCGCGAAAGGCCACTTTCGGATGACATCGGTCCTCTCAATCGTCGCAGCCGGGTACCAATCAACTGGTTGGACAGTTTACGGCCGTGGCCGCCTGTTGCCGCGACGCGGATAAGGCTAGACTCCGTGGCGGACCACGTCGCGAGTCGAGGAGAAGGTGAAGCGCATGGACCCGAGTCCTGACTACGACTTCAGCGACGAGATCGAGTTCTTCTTCAACTACCTAACCTGGGGTATCCGGGGCGTCGAGTCCGGCAGTGGATACCCGCCACCGGCGTATCCACCGGTCTGACAAGTTAGAGAGCCTTGAGTTCCTCGGCGACCTCGGTCACCGATTTCTTGGCGTCGCCGAACAGCATGGTGGTGCCTTCGGCATAGAACAGCGGGTTGTCGATGCCAGCAAACCCGGAGTTCATCGACCGCTTCAGCACGATGACCGACTTGGACTTGTCCACGTTGAGGATGGGCATGCCGTAGATCGGGCTGGACGCATCGTTGCGAGCCGCCGGGTTGGTGACGTCGTTGGCGCCGATCACGACGGTGACATCGGTGCGGGCGAACTCGTCGTTGATATCGTCCATGTCCTTCATCGCGTCGTAATCGACTTCAGCCTCGGCGAGTAGGACATTCATGTGGCCGGGCATGCGCCCGGCGACCGGGTGGATCGCGTATTTCACCGGCACGCCGCGGTCTTCGAGCAGGCTGGCCAGATCCTTGACGGCGTGCTGCGCCTGCGCGACGGCCAGGCCGTAGCCCGGCACCACGATCACCTGATTGGCGTAGGCCATCTGAATCGCGGCGTCGGCGGCCGACGTGGACTTGACGTGCTTTTGCCCGCCGCCGTCATCGCTGGGGGCCACGCCACCGCCGCCGAAGCCGCCGGCGACGATCGCGGGAATGGACCGATTCATCGCCTTGGCCATCAGGTTGGTAAGGATCGAGCCGGATGCGCCGACGATCATGCCCGCCACGATCATCGCGGTGTTATTCAGCGCTAGACCCGCCGCCGCGGCGGACAATCCGGTCATCGCGTTCAGCATCGAGATGACCACCGGCATGTCCGCGCCGCCGATCGGCAACACCACCATGAGGCCCAGCACGCCGGCGGCCACCAGCAGACCGATCATCCACCACAACGACGCCCCGCCCGTGCCGGGATGCGCGTGCACGCCGATGACCACCGCGGCGGCGATGGCCGCGATCAACAGCAGGATGTTGATCGGCTGCTGCGCCTTACCCAGGCCGATCGGTTTGCCAGAAATGATTTCCTGCAACTTGCCGAACGCGATGATCGACCCCCAAAACGAGATCGACCCGATGATCGCGGCGAACAGCGAGGCGACCACGATGTGCACGGTCGGCGATTCCCCGTGCCGGAACGCCGAAAAGCCCGCGGTCTGGATGAACTCCGACAGCGCGATGAGCGCCACCGTGCCACCACCGACGCCATTGAAGAACGCCACCAGCTGTGGCATGGCGGTCATTCTGGTCAGCCGCGCCGGCGGCACCCCCAACAACACACCCACCAGCAGGCCGGCAATGATCAGCGGCCACTGGCTGGTATGCCGGATCGTGATCAGCGTGGCCGCCACGGCGATCGTCATCCCTCCCGCGGCGATCAGGTTGCCGCGCACCGCCGTCTTGGGCCCGGTCAGGCCCATCAACCCGTAGATGAACAGCGAGAACGAGATGACGTAGAGGACGAGGACGGTGTAGCTCATTTCGCCGCCGGCTCCTCGGCTGGGCTCGACTGTCCCGTCCGCGCCGCTGCCCCTCCCGTGTCGTACCCGGGCTTCGCTTGGCCGGCCGGCTTCCTGCTCTTGAACATCCCGAGCATCCGGTCGGTGACGATGAACCCACCGATGACGTTCAGCGTGCCGAATACCACCGCGACGAACAGGATGGTCTGCACGGCGATCGACGGATGCTCGACCCGCCCGAACACCACCAAGGCGCCGAGCACCACAATGCCGTGGATGGCGTTGGTCCCCGACATCAGTGGGGTGTGCAACGTGTTGGGCACCTTGGAGATCACCGCGAACCCGACGAATCCGGATAACACCAGAATCGCCAGGTTGGCCAACAGCTCGTCATACATCTTCGTCGGTGTCCTCTCGGTCCTGTGCATCGTCGCCGGCCCCGGTCATTGGCGCCGCTCCTCCGCATCGCTTCGCTCTGCATCGTCGCCGGCCCCGGTCATTGGCGCCGCTCCTCCGCATCGCTTCGCTCTGCATCGTCGCCGGCCCCGGTCATTGGCGCCGCTCCTCCGCATCGCTTCGCTCTGCATCGTCGCCGGCCCCGGTCATTGGCGCCGCTCCTCCGCATCGCTTCGCTCTGCATCGTCGCCGGCGCGGGTCACACACGACTCCGCGATGACGTCGTCGGCAAAGTCCGGGGTCAGCTTGCCGTCCTTGATCAGTAGATCCAGTAACGCTGTGATGTTCTTGCTGTAAAGCTCGCTGGCGTGCTCGGGCATCGTCGAGGGCAGGTTCAACGGCGCCGCGATAGTGACACCATGCTTGACCACCGTCCGCCCGGGTTCGGTGAGTTCGCAGTTGCCGCCGGCTTCGCCGGCCAGATCCACCACCACGCTGCCGGGCTTCATCGCTTGTACCGCCGCGGCGGTCACCAGCCGCGGCGCGGGCTTGCCGGGAACGAGCGCGGTGGTGATCACCACGTCAAACCCGCTGATCGCCTCTTCCAGCGCTTTCTGCTGCTGCGCCCGTTCGTCCTCGGTCAGCTCACGGGCGTACCCGCCCGCACCGGCGGCCGAGATGCCGACATCCAGCCACTGCGCACCCACCGACCGGACCTGGTCGGCCACCTCGGGCCGCACGTCGTAACCGGTGGTCCGCGCGCCCAGCCGCTTGGCCGTCGCCAGCGCCTGCAGCCCCGCCACGCCGACTCCGAGCACCAGCACCGTGGCCGGCTTCACCGTGCCCGCCGCGGTGGTCAGCATCGGGAAGAACCGCGTCGATTCCGAGGCCGCGAGCAGCACAGCCTTGTAGCCGGCCACGTTGGCTTGCGACGACAACGCGTCCATCACCTGTGCGCGCGAGATCCGTGGAATGGCTTCAAGGGCAAACGCCTGCACCCCGGCCGCCCTCAGCGCGCCGATCGAGTTGTCGGCGTTGCGCGGCGCCAGGAAGCCGATCAATGTCTGCCCGCTGCGCAACCGGGCGACCTCATCGGCGGTCGGCGGTGCGACCTTGACGACGATGTCGGCCGCCCACGCGTCCCCGATGCTGGCGCCGGCCTCGGTGTAGAGCTCGTCGGGAAGCAGCGCCCGCTCACCCGCACCCGCCTCGACCACGACCGTCACACCGCTGTTCACCAGCGACGCCACCGCCTTCGGGACCAGCGCAACCCGCCGCTCCTCCGGCCCTGATTCGGCCACCACCCCAACGGTCGTCTGCGCTGCTGTCATAGCGCGTACATCTACTTTCCTTGCTAACTGTGATGGATTGCTCAGACACCCTATCCCGATCGGCCGGGCGGCCAGCAGACCCGCCGGCCGCGAACTTATCAGCCACGGCGAGACCCGGCGGCGTGTCGTGTGCGTGATGCACATGTCACGGCCGATATGTCCGCGGGCACCGCACAGCACGTGTCCTATCGTGGCGGAATGGACTTCGCGATGTCGGCCAGGGCCATCGACTACCACAAGCGGCTGTCCGACTTCATGACCGAGCATGTCTTCCCCGCGGAAGCCGAGTACCACCGCCACCGCCATCAGGCGGGCCCGGGTGACCACACCGTGCCGCCGATCATCGAGGAACTGAAAATCAAGGCCAAGGAACGTGGTCTGTGGAACCTGTTCCTGCCGACGGAATCGGGGCTGACCAATCTGGAGTACGCGCCGTTGGCCGAGCTGACCGGTTGGAGCCTGGACATCGCGCCCGAGGCGCTCAACTGTGCGGCTCCCGACACCGGGAACATGGAGATCCTGCACCTCTTCGGCACCGACGAGCAACGAACCCGCTGGCTGCGGCCACTGCTCGACGGCCAGATCCGCAGCGCCTTTTCGATGACCGAGCCGGCCGTGGCCAGCAGCGATGCGCGCAACATCGAAACCACCATCGCGCGCGACGGCGCCGACTACGTGATCAACGGCCGTAAGTGGTGGACATCGGGGGCGGCGGACCCGCGCTGCAAAATCCTCATCGTGATGGGCCGCACCAACCCCGGGGCGGCCGCTCACCTGCAGCAGTCGATGGTCCTGGTCCCGATCGACACCCCCGGGGTGACGATCGTGCGCTCCACGCCGGTGTTCGGCTGGCAGGACCGGCACGGCCACTGCGAGATCGTCTACGACAACGTTCGGGTGCCGGCCAGCAACCTGCTCGGCGACGAGGGCAGCGGCTTCGCGATCGCCCAGGCCCGGCTGGGGCCGGGCCGCATCCACCACTGCATGCGGGCGCTCGGCGGGGCCGAACGCGCGCTGGCGCTCATGGTGGATCGGGCGCGCAGCCGGGTGGCGTTCGGCCGCCCGCTGGCCGAACAGGGCGTCATTCAGCAGGCAATCGCCAAGTCCCGCAACGAGATCGACCAAGCCAGGCTGTTGTGTGAGAAGGCGGCGTGGACGATCGACCGGCACGGCAACAAGGCGGCGCGCCACCTGGTCGCGATGATCAAAGCGGTGGCCCCACGGGTTGCCTGCGACGTCATCGACCGCGCGATCCAGGTGCACGGGGCCGCCGGCGTCAGCGACGACACCCCGCTGGCCCGGCTGTACGGCTGGCATCGCGCCATGCGGATCTTCGACGGACCCGACGAGGTGCACCTGCGATCCATTGCCCGCGCCGAACTGGACCGGGAGCAGTCCGCGTTGGCCGCCGCCGTCACCCGAGATGGTTGACCTCGAGCTGCCCGGAGCGTGGAACTTTCGGGACGTCGCCCACGCCACCGCGGCGCTGCGCCCGGGACGGCTGTTCCGCTCCAGCGAGCTGAGCCGCCTCGACGAGCACGGGCGCGCCACGTTGCGCCGGCTGGGCATCACCGACGTCGCCGACCTGCGCTCGTCCCGGGAGGTCGCCCGCCGCGGACCCGGACAGGTGCCCGACGGCATCGACATCCACCGGCTGCCCTTCCCCGACCTTGCCGATGACCAGGACGCCACCGGCGACGCGGCACCGCACGAAACCGCCTTCACACGGCTCCTGACCGATCGCGAACCCGACGAGCCCGGCGAGTCCATTGAGGAGACCGCTGCCCGCTACATGACCGACGAATACCGCCAATTCCCTACCCGCACCGGTGCGCAGCGCGCGGTGCATCGGGTGTTCATGCTGCTGGCCGCCGGGCGCCCGGTGCTCACCCACTGCTTTGCCGGCAAGGACCGCACCGGTTTCGTGGTCGCGATCGTGTTGGCGGCGGTCGGTCTGGACCGCGACGTCATTCTGGCCGACTACCTGCGGAGCAACGACGCCGTGCCGCAGCTGCGGAACCGGATCACCGAGATGATCCGGCAGCGCTCCGACGCCGAACTGACGCCGGAAGTCGTGACGTTCACCAAGGCCCGGCTGTCTGACGGGGTGCTCGGCGTCCGGGCGGAGTACCTGGCCGCGGCGTGGCAGGCGATCGACGAAACGTACGGATCGCTGCGGGGTTACCTGCGCGACGCGGGAATCAGCGACGCCGACATGGACCGGTTGCGCGGCGCGTTGCTGCGCTGAACCGATATGAAGTCGGTCTAAAGGCCAGACACCGCCACGAAATCGCCTTACCCTCAACGAATACGCCTTAGCAAACCCGCAAGCGGGTTCCGGCGCCAGGAAGGATGAGGCGTTGACGTTCACATTCGCGCAGCCGTCGCTGATGGCGGCGGCGGCCGCCGAGTTCGCCGGCATCGGCTCGGCGGTCAGCGAGGCCACCGCTGCCGCGGCGGCCCCGACGACCAGCCTGCTGGCCGCCGCCGCCGACGAGGTGTCCGTGGCCATCGCGAACGTGTTTGGCGCTTACGGCCAGCAGTACCAAGCGATCAGCGCGCAACTTGCCGCGTTTCACAACCAGTTCGTCCAGAACTTGACGGCGGCCGCCAACGCCTACATCAATGCCGAGGCCAGCAATGCGGCCGCGCTGGTGCAAGGGGCCGCCGGTGGGCTCCTGGCGCCGACCCCGTCGCCGGCAGTACCGCCCCTCGCCCAGAACACGGCGATCATCATGGGTGGTACCGGAATGCCGATACCCACGCCGGGTTACCTAAACGCCATCACGACGTTATTCATCGACCCTGTGGTGATGAATCCTGTCGTCAGAGCGCTGTTCACACCCGAAGAGCTCTACCCGATCACCGGAGTCAAAAGCCTGCCCTTGCGTATATCGGTTGATGAGGGCCTCACCATTCTCAACAGCGCGATCATGGAAGAAATCGCCGCTGGAAACAACGTCACGGTGTTCGGCTACTCGCAAAGCGCCGTCATCGCGTCACTGGAAATGCAACGCCTCATTTCCGAAGGTGCTCCCTATCAGAGTCAGCTCAGTTTCATCCTGACCGGCAATGAGATGAATCCCAACGGTGGCATCCTTGCGCGGTTCCCCGGTCTGAACATCCCGTCCCTCGGCTTGCCGTTCTACGGGGCAACCCCGGACAATCCGTACACGACGACCACCTACACGATCGAGTACGACGGCTTCGCCGACTTCCCGCGCTATCCCCTCAATGTGGTTTCCGACCTCAACGCACTCATGGGGATCCTCACCGTCCACACCCAGTATCCAGACCTCACGCCCGCACAAATCGCGTCGGCCACGCTGTTGCCGACGCAGGGCACGACGTCGAATACGTACTTCATTATTGAAACCGAGCATCTGCCGCTGCTGGCCCCGGTGCGGGCAATCCCCGTCATTGGCCCACCCCTGGCGGCGCTGGTCGAACCGGATTTGGAGGTGATCGTCAATCTGGGCTACGGCGACCCGAACTTTGGCTATTCGACCAGCCCGGCGAACGTGCCCACACCGTTCGGCTTGTGGCCGGACGTTCCCCCGCAAGTGATCGCCAATGCACTGGTCGCCGGAACGCAGCAAGGCATCCAGGATTTCGCGGTTGCGCTGCCGGCAGCGCTGACCACCCTGCCCACGATCGCGGCTCCCGCCATGCCGCCATATGTGCAGGCGCTCGCGCCGGCGCCGCCACCCTCGGTGCCCGCGACGCCGCTCAATATCGTCAACACCTTCGCAGCTGTCATATCGACCGACTACGCGGTCCTGCTTCCCACGGCAGATGTCACCACGGCGTTTCTTACCACCCTGCCCGCCTACAACCTCACCCTGTTCTTGAACCAGCTGCTGCAGGGCAACCTCGTCAACGCGATCGGATTCCCGCTTGCCGCCACCGTCGGACTGGTCTCACTGGGCGGTTTGATCGAGTTCATCGCGGTCGCGGTCACAATCATGGACAACATCCAGCAGCTGCAAGCCCTCACCTTCTAGCTTGGGCGGCCGGGCGAAAGGCCTTGACGCCGCTCTACATCGCTACTTCTAGTGGCCGGGAAGCTCGCAGGTTTCCGCACCATGAAAGGCAAGACCGATCTACGCTGACTGGTGCCAGGCTTCGCTGATGGTTAGCTTCGCCAGGTCATCGGGAACACAATAGCGTCGGTAGCACAGCGAAAGCCCCAGTTGAGAACGGAATTGGCTGATGACATACCTGGCGACGCAACCGCAGCTCCTCGTAGAGACCGCGGCGACGGTGGCAGGAATTCGCTCGGCAATCGCCGAGGCCAACGCGGCCGCGGCGGGCCCGACGACCGGATTGGTGGCGGCCGCCGCCGACGAGGTGTCGGCGGCGGCCGCGAGGCTCTTTGGCGCCTATGCCCAGCAATGGCACGCGGTCATCGGCGAAGCGATGGCGTTCCACGAGAAATTCGTGCAGGCGTTGGCCGCCGCCGGGAGCGCCTACGCGGCGGCCGAAGCCGCTAACGCGGCGGCGGTGGCGAGCGTGCTTGGTGGCGGGCCCGCGATCGGGGCGCCCTTGGCGGCGACCTACGACGTGGCGCTGATCATGAGCGGCAGCGGCACGCCGATTCCGAGCGTGGAGTGGATGGCCGGCGTCCTCCCCTACATCGCCGCCAACTCTCCGGTGACCGGCGCATCGTTGCCCCTGGACACGCCCGAGGGCTTCTATCCGGTTACCGGAATCAAGGACTTGCTGGCTAACGTGTCGGTCGCGCGGGGCGTAGAGGTCCTCGATCTCGCACTCTTTGGACCCCAGGGGCTGATCACCGCGCAGGGACAAAGCGTTGGCGTGTTGGGATACTCGCAAAGCTCGATCATCTCCTCGCTGGAGATGCGCCACCTCGCAGCCCTGGGTAGCCCGAATACGGACAAGCTCAGCTTCACCCTGTTGGCCAACCCGATGAATCCCAACGGCGGCCTGCTGGCACGATTCCCCGGTCTATCCATGCCGGCGCTGGGTATGGAGTTCTACGGGGCGACACCGTCGAACACCGGCTACCCGCTGAGCTCGTACACGCTGCAATACGACGGATTCGCCGACTTCCCGCGCTACCCGCTCAATGTCTTGTCGGTGCTCAACGCGATGGCCGGCATCGAGTTCGTGCACACCGCCTACGCGGGTTTGGATCCGAACAACCTGCCCCCCGGCTACAACCTTGTCGAGTTGCCGGTATCCCCGACCAACAACGGCCTCGAGCACTACTACATGATCACCTATCCCGGTCTGCCGCTGCTGCACCCGCTGCGGGCCGTCCCGGTGCTCGGCAATCCCTTGGCGAATCTGGTCGAACCGAATTTGACCTATCTGGTCAACCTGGGCTATGGCGACCCCCACTATGGCTATTCGACCGACTATGCCGATGTGCCCACGCCGTTCGGGCTGTTCCCCTCGATCAACCCGATAACCTTCGCCGGGGATATGCTCAGCGGCACCCAACAGGGCGTCAACGCGTTCGGGCGCGACCTCAGCGCCATGGCGCCGACATCGCCGCCCAGCCCGTCGCTGCCGGACCTTTCGCAAACCGGCGGCCTGCCGATACCGTGGACGCTGCCCAGCACACCGGCGCCCACGGGCTTATCGCTCGTCAGCTTCATCGGTGCGCTGAAGGCGGCGAACACCAATATCGCCAACACCATTAGCGATGCGGCCGCGACCGGCTACGCGGTGGCGCTGCCGACGGCGGACATCGCGAATTCCCTGCTGACCAGCGTGCCGTCCTATGGCGTCAATCTCTTCCTGGACGGGATCGCCCAGGCGGCGACCGGTGACCCCATCGGACTGGTCAACGCGATTGGGCATCCGATCGCCGCCGGCGCCGCATTGGTGACAATCGCCGGCGGTTTCGAGTTCCTGGTGTTGTTCAATGCCGCCGAATCGATTGCCCAGCTCGGCTAGCGAGCCCGTGCGAGTGCGCTCACGGCTCGAGCACGAGCTTGCCCAGCACCCCCCCGTCGTCCAGGCTCTGCAATGCGGTCGGCGCTTCGGACAACGGATAACGTTGCGGCGGAGGGGGTCTCAGCCCCAAAAAGACCAGCTGACTCAGGCCCCAAGAGAACAGGGCGGCCGAACCAGGGACCTTGTTGAGGTATTCGCCCCACGCGACGCCCACCACGCTGATGTTGCGCAGCAGCAGGCGGCTCACCGCGAGCGTGGGAACTTCGCCCGCCGCAAAGCCGATCACCAGCAACTTGCCGTCGATCGCCAGCACGCGAATCGCGTCGTCGAAGACCGCACCGCCGACGGGATCGACGACGATGTCCACCCCCTGCCCGTTGGTGTGCTCATACACCTGCTCGACCCAGCCCTCGCCCAACGCGAGCACCACGTCGGCGCCAAGCGCGGAGACATAGTCGATGGCACTTTCGCGGCGCACCACGGCGATCACCTGGCTGGCGCACATCGCCTTGGCGAGCTGAACGGCCGCGGTGCCCACCCCTCCGGCAGCGCCCAAAACCAACACCGAGTCACCTGGCCGCATCGCGGCGCGACGAGCCAGCGCGAAGTACATGGTGTTGTAGTTCACCAACAACGAAACCGACTCGGCATCATCGAGTTCGGAGGGGCTGCGCACCACGTTGGTCACCGGAACGGCCACCTGCTCGGCATAGCCGCCGAGCACACCGAACGACGAAACACGCTCGCCCACACGGAAACCCGACTTGACTGGTGCGGAAAGCACCACACCGGACGTTTCCATGCCGGGCACGAACGGCGGTGACAACTTCAGTTGATACTCGCCCTTGCTCAGCAGCAGATCCGGATAGCACACACCGGCAGCCCGAACGTCGATGACGACCTTGTCACCATCACCGGTAACGTCATCGATGTCGGTGTACACCATGCCGGATGGACCGGAAAGCTCTTGGACGACACAGGCTTTCATTTACATTACAACTTGAATCCGGCTTTTTTCACGTCTGATAGGTCGGTGATCTGGGCCCAGTGCTCCGCGACATCCTGCACCGATGGCGGGGTCTCGAAGTTGGCGCCATCGTTCTGAAACAAGGCAACCCGCTGTACCTTGCCGCCACCGACGACGAATACCGATGCGTTGTCGGCGCATTCCTCGGTGCACAGGTAGGCCACCACCGGCGCAACGAACTCCGGCGTGAGCTTCTCCAGCACCTCGGGCGGCATGATATCCTGGGTCATTCTGGTGGCCGCGATTGGGGCGACCGCGTTGGCGTGGATGTTGTACTTGGCCCCCTCCAGCGCCAGCGTATTGACCAGGCCGACCAAGCCCAGCTTGGCCGCCCCGTAGTTAGTCTGGCCGAAGTTGCCGAACAGCCCACTGGTAGAGGTGGCCACGACCACCCGGCCGTAGCTCTGCTCGCGGAAATGCGGCCAAGCCGCCCGGATCACGTTGTATCCGCCGTACAGATGCACCTTGAGCACGGCGTCCCAATTCTCGAACGTCATCTTGTGGAAGGTGCCGTCGCGCAGGATCCCGGCGTTGCTCACCACACCGTGCACCGCGCCGAACTCGTCTAGCGCGGTCTTGATGATGTTGGCCGCACCGTCCTGGGTGGCGACGCTGTCGTAGTTGGCTACCGCACGGCCACCCGCGTCACGAATCTCGGCGACCACCTGGTCGGCCATCGCCGATCCGGCACCCGTGCCGTCACGGGCTCCGCCGAGGTCGTTGACGACGACACTGGCACCCTCCGCGGCAAGGGTGAGGGCGTATGAACGGCCCAGTCCCCCACCGGCTCCGGTGACAATGACGACGCGATCCTGCACTCCGGGCATCAGTTTCCTCTCTGCAGTTGTTGGACCGCTAGAACAGCCTGCGAGCCAGCTTGAAAGCCCGCTCGGTGTACGGCGGGTAGGTAACGCTCGACAGGTCGGGCCGAGTCGGTTTGGTCAACACCGACTTGCGGTGGCTGAACTCCTCGAAGCCCCAACGTCCGTGGTAGGCGCCCATGCCCGAGGCGCCGACGCCGCCGAACGGCAGCTTGGCCGTGGACACGTGAAAGGCCAGGTGGTTGACCAGCATTCCGCCGGCCGACACCTCCTTGATCACCCGCTCGCGGACGTGACGCGACTTGGTGAACAGATACGCCGACAGCGGCTTGGGCCGCGAGTTGACGAAACGTATTGCCTCGTCTAGAGATTCGACGGTGAGCACCGGTAGGATCGGTCCGAAGATCTCGTTTGTCATCAGTGCGCCCGCCGGATCGGGGTCGACGACCACCGCCGGTTGGATGCGCAGGCTCGAGGGGTCACACTCGCCGCCCACGACCACCTCGCCTTTCGCGCTAGCTTTCGCCTCGGCGAGGTAGCCACTCAACCGGTTGAACTGGCGCTGGTTGACGATGCGCATTCCGTGCGGCTGATCGGAGCGGAACTTGGTGATGGCCGCTGCGATCTTGTCGACGAGTTCGTCGCGGATGGCGGCGTCGGCCAGCACGTAGTCGGGTGCG
Source organism: Mycobacterium shinjukuense (assembly GCF_010730055.1). Classification (NCBI taxonomy): domain Bacteria; kingdom Bacillati; phylum Actinomycetota; class Actinomycetes; order Mycobacteriales; family Mycobacteriaceae; genus Mycobacterium; species Mycobacterium shinjukuense. Next base: position 3,655,192 of record NZ_AP022575.1, read on the forward strand.
ACGCACGTCTGCCCGGCGTTGAGCAGCTTGATCCAGGCGATCCGCTTGGCCGCGACGTCCACGTCGGCATCGGCCGCGACGATCACCGGGCTCTTGCCACCCAGTTCCAGGGTGACCGGGGTCAGATGTGGTGCCGCGCCCTCATACACCTTGCGGCCGATCTCGGTGCCGCCGGTGAACATCACGCGGTCCAGGCCCTGCGCGATCAGCTGCTGGCTCACCGACCCGTCGCCCTCGACCACCGCGATCGCATCGTTGTCCAGATAGCGCGGCACCAACTCGGCCATCAAGCGCGAGGACGCCGGCGCGATCTCCGACGGCTTGAGCACGACGGCATTTCCGGCGGCGATCGCACCGACCGCCGGACCCAACGTCAGGTAAAACGGGTAGTTCCAGGCGCCGATGATCAGCACGGTGCCGTAGGGCTCGTACTCCACCCAGCCCCGGCCCGGCAGCTGCGGCACCTCGAGCAGCTGGTACTTGCGCCGCATCCACCGGCGCACCCGCTTGGCGGCGTACTTCGCCTCGGCGGTGGTGGTCGCGATGTCGGCGATGTATGCCTCAAACGGGTTGCGGTCCAGGTCGTCGGCCAGCGCCTGGGAGATCGCCCGCTCGTTCTCTTCCATCAACCTGGCCAACGCGAGCAACTGCCGCTTGCGCCACTCGACGTCGCGGGTGCGCCCGGTCGCGAATGTCTTGCGCAGCCGGGCCACGGTTTGGACGACATCCGATTGCGATGACCCGGACGTGGGTGCGGTCGTGGGCAGGGAGTCGGTGGTCATCGTTGTCCTTCCTTCCCGCAGGTGCCGGTCACGTGCGGCCACCCACCGGTGATAATCGCGATCCTAGTCACCCGGTCGGGACAGCAATAGGACGGCAGCCGGAAGAGACCGAACCACGGCGTCGTGCGCCGGCGCTACCGCCGCTCCGCCGTGACCAGCTCGGCCACCGCGTTTTCGACAACCGCCGGGACGCCGGCAACCCAGCGGCCCAGCCGGCGTATCTCGTCCTGCGCGGTGTGCGCCGTCGCCCGCCAGCCGTGGTCATCGAGCCAATCGGCGACGACCGCTCGATTCGGGTCGTGCTCTAGCAGATCCAGCACGTCTGCCGCCCGTTGCAACCCCAGTCCGCCACGCTGGCGGCCCGTCTTCGGCTCGCGGTAGCGGCGGGCAGAAACGGCCACGGTCCCTCGGCCCCTTGGCGCTGCCTACCGGGCAGCGTCGCAGCCGGCGGCCGATGCCCCGGGAATCGTCCGCGGTGCGCGCCATGACAACCGCTCCGCGGTCACAAACTCCGAGAAGGCATCCTTGTCGTCGGCCATCGGTACGCCGTCCACCCAGCGGCCCAACCGGCGCATCTCGTCGGGCGCGCTGTGGGCGCTGGCGCGCCACCCATTGTTGCTGAGCCAGTCGGCCAGGACCGCTCGATCCGAGTCGTGGTAGATCAGCTCATGCACGTCCACCGTCTGCTCGAACCCGAGCACGTCGGCGACCTTCTTGAACCTCTCCCGCATCCGTTGGTGACGCTGGTCGGCGCGGGTTCCCGCGGTTTCGGCCGCGACCCTGCTCCCGGCCGCACTCAACTCACCGACGTGGGTGAACAGCCGATCCTGGGCGTCGGCGGTCAGATACATCAATAACCCCTCGGCCAGCCACGCGGTCCGCGCTGCCGGGTCGAAGCCCGCGGCACGCAACACCGCCGGCCAGTCCCGTCGCAAGTCGATCGGCACCTCCCGACGAGTTGTCTTGGGCGTCACCCCGTTTTCCGCCAGCGTCATGGACTTGTAGGTAAGCACCTTGGGCTGATCGATCTCATACACCGTCGTGCCCGCCGGCCAATCCAACCGGTAGGCGCGCGCATCCAGTCCGGACGCCAAAATCACCACCTGTCGGATCCCTGCGGCGACAGCATCTGCAAAGAACGAATCGAAGAAGTTCGTCCGCACCGCCTGGTAGCTAAGCATGTGCCGCACGATCGCCGCGGTTTCGGCGTCGATGGCCTCCACCTTGGCCGCTATCGCCGGGTCGAGCATCGCTTCCCACAGCACGCCGGCACCGGCGTTGGTGACCAGCAGTTTGGCGTACGGGTCTCGGATCAATGAGTCGGGCCGGTCGGTTTCCACGGCCCGGGCAGCGGCCACCATCACCGCGGTGGCACCGACGCTGGTCCTGATGTCCCACGTGTCGTCATGGGTACGCATTGTGCTCATCGCGTGCTCCCGCTCTGTGCGTATTCGCTTGGGTGATGTCTCCAGCCGTGGTGAATTGGATGGCCCGGCAGCTCTTGACTCGCCGGATACGGTGATGCCTCGACCATGCTACCTAGTAAGTTAGGCAATCTATACTCTTTGTGGGCAACGTCACCGGCCGGCAATCCGCACGATCGGGGTGTCGTCCGGGATCTGGGGACTACCAAAGCCGGCCGGCCAGCAGCTGTCCCAGCGACGCGGTGATGTCCTCCATCTCCTTGTAGGTCCCCACAAAGCCGGCATAGAACCCCACCCCGCACAGCACCAACAACAACGTCTCGGCCAACGTCGGCGCGTCGACACCTTCGGCAAGTTCGCCGTGTTCGATCGCATCGCCGACGGCCCAGGTCAGGAAGTCCCGGGTGATCCGTACGGCATCGTTTTCGGTTTGGCGCAATTCGGGATGCCGCTGGGACTCCAGCACGGCGGTGACTAAAAAGGCCGCCGAGGAAGGATTCTTGGCGTCAGCGTCCAACGCGACGCCGATGAACGTCGCCATCCGCGCCATCAGCGTTGTCTCCCGGCGTGCGCGTTCGATGGCAGCCGTGACGACGAGTTCGTTGGTTTGGTCCACCACTTCCCGATACAGCACCCGCTTGTTGGAGAAGTAGTGATTGATCGCCGGCCGAGTCAGGTCGGCGCGAAGGGCGATCGCCTGGAAGGTCGCCCCGTCGTAGCCGCGTTCGCTGAACACCTGACGCGCGGCGCGCACGATGCGCTTGCGCGTCTCGTCGGCTTTGGCCGCCGGGGGTCGGCCAGGCCCGCGACTCGCCGTTTGCGGCATTTTCTAAGTGTGCCACCGCCACGATGGCGCATTCGCGCGTTCGGCGGGATGCTACGGAACTTCCCAGCATGGTAATCCTCAAATGCCTGGCACACGCCGGCGCCGGTGTTCATCACGAATGGCTCGCGGTGACCTGACGGCTCCTGAACCGGCTGTCCGTCCAGGATCGACCAACATTGCCGCGGCAACGACGGTGATCGGATTGCCGGGCGAACAGAGGTCATGAATACCACGAAACATGAAGCCTCCCAACGATTTCAAGTCGTCGCGTCTGCCAGCCAGATCGGCGTGCGAGTGACACCCGGCCGCCGGTCACACCGGCAACGACGCCCGGAAGCGCTGCGTCGGCGTCGAACGCGCCCAACGTCACGTCGGCACCTTCGCTGGTCCGATAGCAAGAAGGCGTGAACGTGACTCGGTTCGACAGATTGACCCAGCGCTGGGCGTCGCTCACCGCTGCCGCCAGAATTTATCGTCTTGACAGACAAGGTTTCGCCACATACAATGCGCCCTCTTACCGACGTCTGTCATGTCGCGTCGGCCGTCCTTACCGGCCGAACTGCACGGCTCGTGCGGATACGACGCTGTCCACCTCGCCGGCCCGATCGGATCCGTGATCCCGACGTCGCCGTGGTGACGGGCGATTACGCTCTGCTCAAGGCCCGCCGTGACGAGGCATATTTCCGTGGCGGCAATCGGCTGAGCCGCCCGACGTCCACGTGCTGCTAACGTCCGGACCATGCCGGAGGCACAAGACAGCGGAACCGAGGCCGCCGCCGGGAGGTTCGGCGCAGCGATCAGGAACGCGGGCTACCTGCGCAAGTGGATTCCGCTGGGCATCACGATCGGCGTCATCGCCGGTCTGGGTGCGGTCGTCTTCTACCTCGCGCTCACGTGCACCGGCCAGTTTCTCCTCGGCTCTCTGGGGGGCTACCACATCCCCACCCCCATCGGGGAGGGCGGCGGCCGCGGATCCACCGGCTTTGCCCGCCCCTGGGCGATTCCGTTGGTAACCACCGGTGGGGCGCTGCTGTCGGCGTTGATGGTGGCCAAGCTCGCCCCGGAGGCCATGGGCCACGGCACCGACGAGGCGATCGAGTCGGTGCACGGCGATCCTCGAGCCATCCGTGCGCGGGCGGTGCTGGTGAAGATGGTGGCCAGCGCCTTGACCATCGGCTCGGGCGGTTCGGGTGGCCGCGAAGGCCCGACGGCGCAGATCTCGGCCGGGTTCTGCTCGTTTCTGACCCGCCGGCTGGGCCTGTCCGACGAGGACGGCCGGACCGCGGTGGCGCTGGGCATCGGCGCGGGCATCGGCGCCATCTTCGCCGCGCCCCTGGGCGGAGCGGTGCTGGCCGCCTCGATCCCCTACCGTGACGACTTCGACTACCGCAACCTGCTGCCCGGCTTCATCACCTCCGGGACGGCGTATGCGGTGCTGGGCGCCTTCTTGGGCTTCGACCCGCTGTTTGGCTACATCGACGCGGAATACCGCTTCGAACGGGCGTGGCCGCTGCTGTGGTTTGTGGTGATCGGCCTGATCGCCGCGGCCGTCGGCTACCTGTATGCCCGCATCTTCCACGCGTCGGTGGCCCTGACCCACCGCCTTCCCGGCGGGCCGGTGCTCAAGCCCACCATCGGTGGCCTGCTGGTGGGGCTGCTGGGACTGCTGATCCCGCAGATCCTGTCCAGCGGCTACGGCTGGGCGCAGTTGGCCGCCGACCGTGGCTCGCTGCTGGGCATCCCGTTATGGATCGTGCTCGTCCTGCCGATCGCCAAGATCATTGCCACCTCGCTGTCGATCGGCACTGGCGGATCCGGCGGGCTGTTCGGCCCCGGCATCGTCATCGGTGCGTTTGTCGGCGCCGCGATCTGGCGGCTGGGTGAGCTCTCCGGATTGCCGGGCGTGCCGGACGCGCCGGGCATCTTCGTCGTGGTGGGGATGATGGCATGCTTTGGCAGCGTCGCCCGCGCGCCGCTGGCGATCATGATCATGGTCGCGGAGATGACCGGCTCGTTTTCGGTGGTGCCCGGAGCGATCCTGGCCGTGGGGATCGCGTCGTTGCTGATGTCTGGCACCAACGTCACGATCTATGCGGCACAGCGACTGAACCGGCAGGCCGCCGAGGCCGAACGTGCGCGTCAGGCCCCACCCGGCGACTGACCCAACGATGCGGAGCTAGTTCGATCCACTGGCCGCGGTGCCTCGTCGAGTAATCGCGGTCGCGTCGCCTCCGGTGGCGCCGGCGGGCGGCTCGACGCCGGTCCGGGGCACCGGTTAGGTTAGGCGCCGCTTTGCCAACCCGCTACAGCGACCGAATGTCCTGCACCGGCAGCCGTGGCCCGCGGCGGGGCTCATGGGCTAGCCCGCTGGCCTCGAGCAGCCGCACCACCCGGTGCCGATGCGGCCGCATCGGCTCCAGCAACTCGAGCATCCCGGCGTCGTCGACCGGCCGGCCCAGCAACGTCCAGCCGATCATTTTCGGAATGTGATAGTCCCCGACCGACAGCGCGTCGGGGTCACCAAACGCCCGTTGCGCGGTCTCGGCCGCCGTCCACACCCCGACTCCCGACAGCGACGTCAGCACCGCACGCGCCCGCGCCGCGGGCATTGACACCAATCGCTCCAACGACGCCGCCCGCCGCGCGCACGCCACCACCGTCCGAGCCCGCCCGGGGTCGACGTTGGCGTGGTGAAATTCCCAGGACGGGACGGAACGCCACACCTCCGCCGACGGCGGCACTCGCATCCCGGCCGGCGCCGGTCCGGGAGCCGGAGTGCCATATTTGCTGACCAGCACCCGCCATGACCGAAAGGCGTCGGCGCCGGGCACTCGTTGCTCGATCACCGCCGGGATCAGGGCTTCCAGCACCTGCCCGGTGCGGCCCAGCCGCAAATGCGGGAGCCGCCGGTGCGCGGCGGCCACCGTCGGCTCCCGCGGCACGAAATCGCGGGCGTCGTCGTCGGCGCCCAGCAACGCGGGCAGCAGGTCGAGGAACTGCTCGGCGCCGCCGCCCCAGGCCACGCACCGTGCCGCGTCGGGCCCCGCGCGGCTGATCCGTGCCGTGACGGGTCCGCTGGGCAGCAAGCTGGTCCGCCAGATCGTGCCGTCGCCGAGGGCCCGAAAGCACGGATCGCCGCGACCCCGGCGCAGTGGCGCCAGGGTGTGCCCGAAGCCGGCTGCCCCCGGGAAGGTCACCACCGCTTCGACGGCCACGTCAATTGACCGCAAACTGTCCGCCGAGACAGGATGGCGGTGTGATGACGCCGTTCGACGACCCGCAGGCCGAACTCGCATGGATGTTCCTGCAGAGCTTGTGCGAGGGCGGGGACATCGGCGAAGGCTTCGAGCTGCTCAGCGATGACTTCACCTACTGGAGCATCGTCACCCGCACCGAATTGGACAAGCAAACGCTGCGGAGAGCGGTCCAGCGGCGCAAGAAGGTCTTCGAGGTCAACATCGAGCTGCGCCGCTGCGTCAACGAGGGCGAAACGGTGGTCATCGAGGGGCATTGCCGCGGCGCGACCGCCGATGGCACGCCATACGACAGCCCGTTCGTCTGCATCTTCGAAACCCGCGACGGACTGATCGTCGCGCTGCGCGAATACAGCGACACGCAATCGCTGGCGGAGGTGTACCCCGAAGCCAGCGCTAATCCGGGACGATGCTGATTTCGGCCTTGTCGGGGTAGAAGGCGACATGCCCGGCGATCGCGGCGACCGCGGGATGGGGATGTTCGTAGGTCCAGACCACGTCGTCGACGGTGCCGCCGGCCGCGGTGGTCACACCGTAGTAACTGGCTTCGCCCTTGTAGGGGCAGTAGCTGCTGGTGTCGCTGCGGGTCAGCACGTTGGGCGCCACGTCGGCCAACGGAATATACTGCACCGCAGGGTAATTGGATTCTTTCAGGTGCAGCGCCGCGGACGTGTCCGCGACCAATTCCCCGTTGACCCGAACCTGCACCCGTCCGTTGGTCGGCTCGATGGTGATCGGGTGCTGCGGGCTGGGTTCCAAGACAATCCTGTTGCTCATGGCAGGTGCAACAGCTCTCGGTCATGAACATTCCCCGTCAGAATGCCGCCAGCGGCTCGGCTGTGCAGGAAGTCGTCCAGCCAGCGTTACGTCCATCGACACGATGTGGATTGTCATCGAGGCGTACAAGTCGCTCTACAGCAGGGACAAACGCGCTGTGATAAGTCTGGTCGACGACTTGCTTAAGACGAAAATGTACCTGCCGTTCGATTCAGGCGAGGCGCTGATTGCGTGGGCCTATAGCGAAGCCCTTCTGCCGTAGCCCGATCTGCTGTGTGTATGTCATCAAGGGACCCTCGGCAAACCATCGGCACCCCGCTGGTCCAGCCCTCACCTCACCGACCCGTCTCACTGGCGGTCGTGCCGGTCGTGCGCATCGCCGCCCAGAATCGGGCGGCCTCCCGGATCGATTCCTCGACCGGGCGCGGCTGCCAGCCCAATTCCCGCACCGCCTTGCCGTGGTCGACGTCGGCTTCGGCGCGCATCATGCGCACCGACGCGAGGCTCAGCTCGGCATCCTGGCCCGTGACCCGGGCCCGCAGGCTGCCCAGCGCGCCCAGCGCGTAGAGCATGGGTGCCGAGAGCGACCGCTGCGGCGGTGGCACACCCGCCTCGTCTGCGGCGATGCGCACCACGTCGGCCAACGGCATCATCCGTTCGGAGATCAGGTAGCGCTCGCCGATGCGCCCGCGTTCGGCGGCCAAGATCAGCGCCCGGGCGGCGTCGTCGACGCCGACGACTTCCAGCCGGATGCCGGTCATCAGGAAGGGCAGCCTGCCGAAGACCGCCCCGGCGATGAAGGCGCCGTGCGGGGTGCGGCCCCAGTCGCCGCCGCCGTAGGTGGTGGAGACGCACATTGCGACGGCGGGCAGGCCGTGCTGGGCGACGTATGTCATCACCAGGTCCTCGGCCGCCACCCGGGACCGGACGTAGGCAGTGACCTTGCGGGTGTCCACCCGGTCGTCTTCGGTCGCCACGTGCCCGCGCCGGCGGCCGACCGTCGCGTAGCTGCTGGTGAAGACGAACCTGCGCAGGCCGGCGTCTTTGGCGACGTCGAGGATGTTGCGCAGGCCTTCCACATTGGTGCGAAACAGCGGGGACGGGTCGCGCAGCCAGGCGCGGGTGTCGACCACGCAGTAGTAGACGTCGTCGCAGCCGTCCATCGCCTCGGCCACGGTGGCGGTGTCGAAGACGTCGCCGTGGAACCGGGTGAGCCGCAGGTCGTCGATGCCGCGGGTGTTGGCGGTCGGACGCACCATGGCGCGCACCTCGGCGCCGTCGGCGACCAGCAGGCGGGTGACGTGGGAGCCCAAGAAGCCGTTGGCCCCGATGACCAGCTTGGGTTTGGGGCTCATCCGGGGCCGCTGTTCTGGCGCATCCAGCGCGCCGCATCCTCGTCCAGCGTGCCCAGTTGCTGCGCCTTGCGGCACCACGCCAGTCCGGCCCGGTGGAAGCGCAGCGGGTTGTAGATGTCTTCTTGACGGCACCACTGGCCGTCGCCGGCGTAGGTGATGATCGAGATGTTGGTCGCGCTGATCACGCTGCCGTCGCCGGGGTCGCGCATCGGGTTGTCCAGTTCGGCGATGACGCGTCCGGTGGACTCGTCGATGACCGACCACAACGACGGGAACGCGACCATGTGACTGCCCGGGAAGGTCGTCATCGTGTGCCGGATCCAGGCGCGCACCCGCTCGCGGCCGCGCATGGTGCCCGCCGCATGCTCGATGTATTCCACGTCGGGGGTGTAGTGCTCCACCCAGGCGTCCCAGTCTCGGGTCGCGGCGGCGCGTGCCACCGTCGCCTCGAACTTCTCGAAGGCGGCGGCCAATTCGCCACGGGAGAACGCCCGGCCAGTCACGCGCCGCTACACCTCACCGGCGGAGTGTAGCCTGGGGTCGGCTCGGGTGTCCGGGAGTCCCCGGGCCCAATCGGGAGGCCACGACATGACGAGCAACCAGAGGGCGATCCTGGCCGGCGGCTGCTTCTGGGGCATGCAGGAGCTGATCCGCAAGCAACCCGGCGTGGTTTCCACCCGGGTGGGCTACAGCGGCGGGGACGTCCCCAACGCGACCTACCGTCACCACGGCACGCACGCCGAGGCGGTCGAGATCATCTTCGACCCCGCGGTCACCGACTACCGCACGCTACTGGAGTTCTTCTTCCAGATCCACGATCCGACAACGAAAAACCGGCAGGGCAACGACCGCGGCACCAGCTACCGGTCGGCCATCTTCTACCTCGACGACGAGCAGCGGCGCATCGCGTTGGACACCATCGCCGACGTCGAGGCGTCCGGCCTGTGGCCCGGGAAGGTGGTGACCGAGGTCAGCCCGGCCGGGGAGTTCTGGGAGGCCGAACCCGAGCACCAGGACTACCTGCAGCGCTACCCCAACGGTTACACCTGTCACTTCGTCCGGCCCGGCTGGAAACTGCCGAGACGGGCGGCCAGCAGCCACTGATCGGTTGCCGGCTCAGCGTCGGTGGACGACGACCCGGCCGCCGTCCTTGGGGGTAAACGCCACACCTCGGCCGTGCCACCGTTCGTCGGGCGCCGTGGTGGTCTCGATGGTGAAGTGCCGCAACACCGTTCGCAGCACGACATCCATCTCCATGTTGGCGAAGGCGGCTCCCACGCAGCGGCGGGTCCCGCCGCCGAACGGGATCCACGCGAAGGCCGACGGCTTGGATCCGATGAAGCGTTGCGGGTCGAACCGGTCCGGATCCGCGAACACGTCGGGATCGCTGTGTATCTGAGCGATGTTGACCAGGATCGAGTACCCGCCAGGAATGACCCACTCGCCGAGCCGGTACACCGCTGGGTTGACGTGGCGAGCGGCGAAGTCGATCACCGTCCTGGCCCGCTGGACTTCCAGGATCGTCGCCTGGCGCAGCTCGCCGCCGCCGGTGTCGGCTTCCTCGGCCAGGGCCGCCAGCACCTGCGGGTGCCGGCTCAACCGTTCGAACGCCCAGCCCAAGGTGGCCGCGGTGGTTTCGTGGCCGGCGGCTAGCAGGGTCAGCAATTCGTCGCCAACGTCCTTGCGCGACATGGCCGAACCGTCCTCGTAGGTGCTGCGCAGCAGCAGCGCGAGCACGTCGGTCCGGTCGGCGAAGTTCGGGTCGTGGCGCTCGATCTCGATCAGCCTGTCGATGACGAGGTCGTACTGGCGCCGCCACTCGGCCAGCCGCCCCCACGGGCTGAATCGGCCGTAGTTGCGGGTGGGTTGCGGCAGCGCCGCCATCCGCGAGCCCAGGGTCACCCATGGTGGGATGAGACGGCGCAGCTCGTCGAGTTCGGCGCCGCCCGCGCCGAAGACCGCGCGCAGGATCGCGTTGAGCGTGATGTGCATCATCGACGGCAGCGTCGCGAACGGCGTGCCGTCAGGCCAGGTGGCGGTCTCCCGCAGGGTCTCCTCTTCGATGATGGCCTCGTAGTTTTTCATGCTCTTGCCGTGGAACGGCGGGGCCAACAACCGCCGCCGCCTGCGGTGGTCGTCGCCGTCGAGCGCGAACACCGATCCGGAGCCGAACAGCCGGCTCAGGTTGGGCTGGATGTTGCCGAGCACTTCCGGGCCGGTGGTGAAGACCTGCTTGGCCAGCTGCGTGTCGCAGACCGCCACGATGCGGCCATAGATGGGGATGTCGAGCATGAACACCTTGCCATAGCGGCGGGTGTAGCGTTGGAACATCGCCCGCCGCAGCATCGCAAAGGCCAAGCCCTGCAAGACTTTCGGCATCCGGGCGGCGGGGGGCAAGGTGGGTGCGGGCGATGCGGGCGCGTCGGTGATTGCTTGGCTCATGACCGGTAAGACTCCCAACATGTGCCCCGCAAAGGGTTGGTACGACGGTGTACCGCGGGCTTATCCAGTACGGTACCCTTTGGTACCAAGCATGACAAGGTGCCGCAATCCGTGAGAGGGTTTCAGTCGTGACAGCGGTGGCCAGCAATGCCGATCTGGCGGATCTGGCCGACACCGACCCGTTTCGGCTGCGGCTGCTCGACGGCCTGGCCGCCTCGATCGGCCAGCGTGGCTACCGCGCGACCACCGTCGCCGACATCGTCCGCCACGCGCGCACCTCGAAGCGCACCTTCTACGATCGGTTCGTCAGCAAGGAACAGTGCTTCCTCGAGCTGCTGCGCGTGGAGATCGGCCAGCTGGCCGAGGAGATCCGAGTCGCCGTCGACCCCGAGGCCGACTGGCACCGCCAGATCCGTCAGGCCGTCGACGCCTACGTCGCCAATATCGAATCGCGGCCGGCCATCACCTTGAGCTGGATCCGAGAACTTCCGTCGCTGGGGGATGTCGCTCGCCCCGTCCAGCGCCACGGGTTAGAGCTGCTGACCAACCTGCTGATCGATCTGAGCGGCAGCCCAGGGTTCCGACGGGCCAACCTGCCGCCCCTGACCGCGCCGTTGGCGGTGATCCTGCTCGGCGGCCTGCGTGAGCTGGTGGCGCTCGCCGTCGAAGACGGCCGACCCGTGCGGGAGATCGTCGAACCGGCGGTCGATGCGGCGATCGCGCTGCTCGGCCCGCGCGGCTAGGTGGTCGCGCCGGTGAGTTCGCTGGGGGTCGGAATCACCATGACCGAGCGCGCCGCGGCTGCTGGCTGGCTATCAGGTGCGCAGGGTGCGCGTTCACTGTTGCCTCGTTCGCCTCACCCGTTTCGGTACGGCAGGAATATGCGATGTGCCCGCCTTCGAGCGACAACCGTGGCTGTCGCTCGAAGGCGGGCACTTTCTATGTCGGCAGCACCGGGTACACGTGGGACAGATGAGCCAGGTGCGACCCCGACGAACTTGCGGCGCAGACCACTAAGCTCAACGGCCAACGTCGGCTATTCGTTGGAGGACTTTGCGATGCGGCTATCGACCCGCAACCAGCTCAAGGGCACCATCACCGAGGTCAACCTCGGCAGCGTGATGGCAATCGTGAAGGTTCGGCTCGACGGCGGTGATCAGATCGTCACGTCCTCGCTCACCAAGGACGCGGCGGTTGAGCTTGGACTTGCCGCCGGTCAGCCGGCAACGGTGTTCATCAAGTCCACCGATGTGATGATCGGCGTCGAGTAGCCCCGCTAATGGCGATTAGCATTGCCCGCCGAACGCTTCTACGCCCACACTAAAGGTTGAGCTGGCCGATGTTCCGACCCCAGCAGGGGCGGGCGAAGTGCTGGTCAAGGCTGCCGTGCGCGGCATCTACCACTCCGGCCTGAGCCTGATCAAGGGACGAGGGCATGTGACTGTTACATCCCGAGGCGAAGGAAGGCCCGCAGCCGGTCGAGCACCAGCTCGGGTCGCTGCTCGACGATCCAGTGGCCCACGCCGTCCACCAGCTCGACCTCGAAATCGGATGCCCGCTGGGCATATCCATCCAGCAGATCGGGGGTGATCACCGGATCTCCGGTGCCGTGCAACCAGCGCACCGGAACGTCGACGCGGGCACCGTCGTATTGACCGCGCATCCAGCGCAGCGCCTCCCGGGTCTGGAAGCTGCGATACCACCTGGAACCCGCGTCCGCGTGCCCGGGTTGACGCATGCGCTCGGCGTACATGCGCAGGTCCTCTTCGGGGAGGCCGAACCCGGCGCCCACCCACGACACCACCAACCGGGCGTATCGGGCCTGGGAATCCGCGATTATCCGGGGGCCGATCACCGGCAGCGAGATCGGGATCTGATACCAGAACCGCCAGAGGTGCCGGAGCATGCTTAGATCGCGTTTCATCCACGGCGCCACGGTGTTCACACCGAAGAACCCGGTCACCTTCTCCGGATGGCGCAACATCATGATGAACGCCACCGGTCCGCCCCAGTCGTGCGCCACCAGTTTGACCTTGGCGACGCCCAGCCAATCCAGCACCCCCGCCAGGTCCTCGGCCATCTCCTCCTTGGTGTAGCGCCCCCGGGGCGCCGAGCTCCAGCCCGCGCCGCGCAGGTCGGGGCAGAGCACCCGGTAGCCGTCGGCGGCCAGTGGACCGATCAGCCCGTGCCACTCCCACCAGTTCTGCGGAAACCCGTGCACCAGCATGACCGCCGGACCTTCGCCGGGGCCGGCGTCTGCGACATGGATGGTGACCCCATCCCCGAGATCCACATACCGGTGTTCGACGCCGTCCAGGACAGGCATTGCGGTCATTGGTAGAGGCTATGCCAGGAACCTTTCGACGTCGGGCGCGAGGCGTGCCCGCAGTTGTCCTCCGCCAGCCCGACCAGCTGGCACGACGTTTCGACGTTCCGCCGCCGGCCGCGCCGATGCCCGGCCAGACCGCCGGGTCGACCCGCATATCGAGGCGCTCGACCAAGCCGCCCCGATCCGGCACGGCGACGCGGAGACCGCGGCAAGGCTGCGGGCCGTCGCCACCTGGATGCGCACCATGTTTGCCATCGTGCCGCTGGCCGTCAGGGCACGGGTCGACGCCATTCCCCGCTCGGGCACGAGATTGCCTACCCCGCAAACCAATTCGCCGACCCCTATCAGGTGCCCGACGCCAACTTCGGGTGGTCGGCCGGGACGCCTGCTACTGCTGCGGCAGCTTCGTGCTCGACGACGAAGCGTTGGTCATTACGCACCGCCCGCCGTCATGTTCTGGAACCTGGTGGTGTGGAACCAGTTCATGGCCACCTACGGCGCCTCGGAAGGCCCCGACGCCGGGTGCTCCATCAACGGCCAGCGCGCCGTACGCGACGGCGACGGCTCCGTGACGATCGTGTTGTCCCGCGGAATGACGGGCCACCCGAACTCCTTGGCGGCGCTGGGCTATCCGCGTGGCAACCTCGCCTTCCGGTGGTTTCTCGCCGACGGGGTGCCGGAGGCCCGAGGTGCGGATGGTGAAGGCATCCGAGGCACCGACACGGCCGCGCTAGGTCTCGCGAACCAACTCGATGGCTCGGCCGAGGGTGGCCAGCTTGGCCTCCAGCGTGTCGCCCGCGGGATACAGCCGCACGGTGTCCACCCCCGCATCGCGCCACACCGCCAGGCGGGCGCGGACCATCTCCTCGGTCCCGATCAGCGTGGTAGCCAGCACCATCTCATCGGTGACCGCCCTGGCCGCGCCCTCCCGGTCACCGCGCAGCCAGCGTTGCCGCACCTCGGCGGCCACGTCGGTCCAGCCTTGCCGGCTATAGGCCCGGTTGTAGTAGTTGGTGCTTGCCGAGCCCATCCCGCCGAGGCTGAACGCCAGCTCCTTCTTACGCGCGGCCACCATGGCGCGCAGTTCGTCTTCGTCGGCGGCGAAGGCGACTTCGGCGCCTTGACAAATGTCGATCTCGCCGCGGGTGCGACCCGCGGCGGCCAGCCCCTCGTCGAGGTGGGCGAAATACGCCGCGGCAGCACCCTCCGGAACGAAGCTGGTGCCCAACCAGCCGTCGGCAATCCGACCGGTCAAGCGCAGCATCGCCGGTGACAGCGCCGCCAGGTAAATCGGGATCTCGTGCTCGGCTCGAGCCGACAACCGCATCGGCACCGCCTCCCCACCCGGGCGAGGGAGCTGAAACTCGTTGCCGGAGTAGGAGATCTTGCCGCCCGTGAATACCCTGCGGATGATTTCGACGGTCTCAGTCATCCGGGCCAGCGGACGAGCGAACGAGACTCCGTGCAGCCCCTCGATCACCTGCGGACCCGACGCGCCCAGGCCAAGCAGGAACCGCCCGGACGACAGGTTGGACAACGTGATCGCGGTCTGCGCGACGATGACGGGCGAGCGGGTGCCGAGCTGCAGCACGCCCGCACCCAGCAGCATCCGCTGGGTGCGGGCCGCGAGGTAGCCCAGCGCCGACGGCGCATCGGTACCCCAGGCCTCGGCGACCCAGCAGACGTCCAGGCCCAGCTTCTCGGCCTCGACAGCGAACTGGGCAACATCGCGGGCGGTTTCGGACAACTCGACCGTTGTCGCGGTCCGCATCACCGCACCCCGTGCTCGGCCAACCGCTTGATCGCCGCCAGGGTCTTGTCGATCGCGGCCTCGAACTCTCTCAGCCGGACGAACACGATCTTTTGTTCCTTGTCGGGCATGGCCTCGATCGCCGCTGACAACCCCGATCGGCCCGGTCCCATGCGCGTCCCGAACGTCAGGGTGGTGCCCCCATCTCGGCGTGTCAACCGGAACCACCATGTCGCCGAGGGATAGTCGGGATCACCTACTGCCCAAGCGAATTCACGCGATTCGTGGCAGACCACGATCTGCGACGTGGTGCTCCACTGTCCGAATGCTTCGTGGGTGTTGTACCCGACGAACCGCGCCCCGACCCGCGGTCCGGTGGCACCGTCGATCCACTCCACGGATTGCAACTCGTTGCTCAGGGTCGGCATCAGCTCGATATCGGAGACCAGGCTCCACACTCTGCCGGGATCGGCATCGATCCACGTCGAGGCTTCCACCGTCGGGGTGTCCGCATAGCGGGCGCCGGTCCATTCCACTCGCCCATTGTCCCCCGCAACGACCGGTACGTCGCCCCGGGCCCATGCGGGCGTCAGGCAGTCGACCAACTTGTCGACTGCCGATTTCGGCCGCAGCGACTCGGGTAAGCTCAGCCGGACGATCTACGCGGACGACCGGTCTGCCCTGCCGGTCGGTCGGCACCCAACAGTCACACCAATACCGGCGGCTGAGCATGACATGCCGCCGAAAAGCGGTGCCACATGTGACATCACCAAGCCGCCAATCGACATTGAAGAGGCAGACGCGGTATGAGCGTCGCCGCGTCCCCGCGTGACTCGGGTGACCACCGTGCCATTGCAGCCACTACCGCGGTTCCCGCCACATCGGCCACATCGGTGGTCCACCATCGGGCAGCGCGATCTCCCGGGTCACCGCGAAACCGAAACGTTCGTAGTAGGGCACATTTTCGGGTTTCGTCGACTCGAGGTAGGCCGGACAATGCTCGGCGTCGCAGCGGTCCAGCCGTGACCGCATCAGCGCCTGACCAAAGCCCTGGCCGCGCACCGGCGGGTCGCTGCCGATGGCGGCCAGATACCAATGCGGTTCCTCTGGATGTACCCGCATCATCACCCGCTGCACCGCGCGAGCCAGCGACATCCGAACGCCGAACACCCGAACAAACCCCAACGTCATCACCAGATCCTGCCGGCGGGTGGCCCGCCACCGGTCCGGGGCATCCCACAACGCCGCCGCGCCGATGTCCGCCCCGTCGCAGGCCACTTCAACACCGCCGCCGGCCAGATGGTGATGGCGGACAAGCGTCGCGAACAACCGAGTCAGCTGAGCGGTGCGCGCCGTGTCGTCCGGAAGCATCCATTCCATGACCGGGTCGTCGTAGAAGGCCCGGGCCATGGTACGCGACAGTTCGCGGACATCTGTCCTGCGTGCTGCGCGTGCCTGCGGGCTCACCTAGGTCAGGCTAGCGGGTAGCGCCGCCGGCCAGCCAGTAGGCAATCTCTAAGGTGTGGTGGATCGCGACGCGGGTAGTGCCCATCCGGTGACCGGGATTTCGAGACGGGCTTTCGGGCGGATGACCGTCGGGGTCGGTGCGCTCGGCGCCGGCGGGTGGTCTGGCGGATGCGCTACCCGCACCGGTCCGGCGCCGGCGTCAGGGCCGGCCAACAAGGGGGTAGGTGTGGTGTTGTCGCATGAACAGTTCCGCACCGATCAGCTGGTGGCCCAAGCCCAGGCCGCCGAACGGGCCGGCTTCCATTGCGTGTGGGCCAGTGACCATCTGCAGCCATGGCAAGACAATCAGGGCCACTCCATGTTCCCGTGGCTGACCCTGGCGTTGGTGGGCAACAGCACCAGCCGCATCTCATTCGGCACGGGTGTGACCTGCCCGCTCTACCGCTATCACCCGGTTACGGTCGCCCAGGCGTTTGCGACGCTGGCGATCCTGAGTCCCGGAAGGGTATTTCTGGGGGTGGGCACCGGCGAGCGGCTCAACGAACAGGCCGCCACCAACACTTTCGGCACCTACGCCGAGCGCCACGACCGGCTGATCGAGGCCATCGGACTGATCCGCCAGCTGTGGCATGGAGAACGAATCTCATTCGCGGGCAGGTATTTTCAGACGAACGCGGTGAGGCTTTACGATCTACCGGGTACGCCTCCGCCAATCTTCGTCGCGGCCAGTGGCCCCAAGAGCGCCGCCCTGGCCGGCCGCTACGGCGACGGCTGGATCGCCCAGGCCAACGACATCACAAACGCCAAACTGCTCGCCGCGTTCACCGCGGGCGCTCAGGCAGCCGGTCGTGATCCGGCCGGCCTGGGCAAGCGGGCCGAGCTGTTCGCCGTCGTCGGCGACCACAACGAGGCTTACCGGGCCGCCTCCTTGTGGCGATTCACCGCTGGAGCCGTCGACCAGCCCAACCCCGTCGAGATCCAGCGCACCGCCGAGTCGAACCCGATCGAGAAGGTGCTGGCCAACTGGGCGGTGGGCACCGACCCCGCCGTGCACACCAGGGCGGTGCAAGCGGTGCTGGACGCCGGTGCAACGCCTTTCCTGCACTTCCCGCAGGACGACCCGATTACCGCCATCGACTTCTACCGCAGCAATGTCCTACCCCGGCTGCGTTAGCGCAACCGGCCCAGAGCCCAAATACCGGCCAGTTGATCTGGACGTCAACGCCGCGTCCTGGATCTTGGTCCAGCTGCTGGGCATGACGATCCGCTTCGTCGTCGAACGGCCACCGATCGCCACGGAAGCATTCGCCGAAGAAATGACTCGACTCGTGCAGGGACATCCGATCGCCAACGTGTCGGTCATGCAGTGACGACGCCGTTGCCGAATCTAGGATGGCTCCGGGTGGCCGGGGGTGCCTGGTGGCAGCGGCGACATCCCGGCCGGCAACGGCGGTACCGGCGCGCAACCAGCGGGTCACAACCCAGACCTCGCGCCGCCGCGACGGACAATCCGTGCGGTCCAGCACCTCGGCCTTGTTGCAGAGGCGTTGCGCTCATCCTTGACACCGGGCCACGATCCGCTGAATGTCGACGACATGTCGGTGGTGCGTGGGACCGCGCTCTCGAACTACCCGAGCCTGGTTGCCGAGCTGGGGGGTGATCCGGCCGGCCTGCTCCGCGCCGCGGGCATCCGGGAACAGGATGTCGGCACCTATGACACGTTCATACCGTTTCGCGCGGCAATTCGGGCGGCCGAATCGGCCGCGGAGGCCACGGCCACACCGGATTTCGGACGGCGATTAGCACGGCGGCAGGGGATCGAGATCCTCGGACCGGTGGGGGTGGCTGCCCGGACGGCCGCGACCGTGGCCGATGCCTTGGCGATTTTCAACACCTTCATGGCGGCATACAGCCCGGTGATCTCCATCCAGATCACCGCGTTGGCCGACCCGAAGCGGTCCTTCATCGCCCTCGAGTTCCTGCTCGACGAGGCGACGAGCAGCCCGCAGACGCTGGAACTGGCGCTGGGCGTCTCACTCGGGGTGTTTCGCCTACTCATGGGCGACCACTACCGACCGCTGGCGGTGCACCTACCGCACGATCCGCTCACCCCGCCGGCCGACTACATCCAGTATTTCGGCTGCACGCCGTATTTCGCCGAACGTCGGGCCGGCTTCACCGTGCGCACGGCCGACCTGAGCCTGCCGTTGAACCGCGACGACATCGCCCACCGCGCCGTCGTCGACTACCTGAGCAGCATCACACCGCTGGGTGCCGGGATGGTGGAATCGGTGCGCACCATCGTCCGCCAATTGCTGCCCACCGGGGCGGCGACGCTGGATGTGGTCGCCGAGCAGTTCCACCTGCACCCGAAAACGCTGCAACGCCGGCTTGCCGAGAAAAACACCACGTTCGCCGGGCTGGTCGACCAGGTCCGCAAGGACGCCGCCGATCGCTACTTGCGGACCACCGGCATCAGCCTGTCACACTTGGCCCGCGAATTGGGTTACGCCGAGCAGAGCGTGCTCACCCGCTCCTGCAAGAGATGGTTCGGGACCGGGCCGACCGCCTACCGCAACCGGACCCGGCGGCCCGTCATCAAAGACCGAGCGCGCGCTCAAGTTCTTTCAGCGACGTTTCCAGGTGGCTGAGCACCCGCTGCAAGTGCGGGACGCCGCGTCGGCATCCGACGAGCCCGAAGTCGAGGCTGTCGGCGGTGCTGGTCAGCGTGATGTTCATCGCTTGTCCGTTGAGCACCAACGACATTGGGTAGTTGCCGACCATCCGCGCGCCGTTGAGGTAGCGGGGCTCACGCACGCCGGGCACGTTGGAGATGCAGACGTTGAACGGGGGCGGGCTGGCCTTGCCCAGACCGGGCAGGGTGTTGAGTGCGGCCGGGCTCAGCAGCGCCAGCGACAACGCCAGCGCCTGAGCCCGCGGAAGTTGTGACAGCACCTGCTTGTTGTCGCGCATCGAGGCGTGGATGGCGTCGAGGCGATCGGCCGGATCGTCGAAGTGGGTGGCCAGGTTGCACAACACCGCTCCCACCATGTTGCCGCCGACGGCGTCGCGTGCGGTGCGCAGGCTGACCGGGACCATGGCCACCAACGGTGTTTGCGGCAGTGCGTCGTAATCGTCGAGATAGGCTCGCAGCGCACCGGCGCACATCGCCAGCACCACGTCGTTGAGAGTCACCCCGGCGGCGTCTTTGACCGTCTTGACCCGATCCAGCGGCCATGACTGCGCCGCGCACCGCCGCGCTCCCCCGACCGCGACGTTGAGCATGCTGCGCGGGGCCCCGAACGGCAGCGTCAGCCGCTGCTGCAGCAGCGCGGCGCGCGCCAGCCGAATCGTCGAGGGGGCTAGGCCGGCGGCGGCTCCCAGCATGCCGCCGATGTGGTGCAGGGGGCCGCGGCGATCCTGATCGCGGGTGTTGCCCCGGGGCGCCGGTGACCAGGGGGCACGCACCCCGGTGTCGGTGGGATCGGTCGGCAGCGACTGCCGCATCAACGCGAGCCCGGACACCCCGTCGATCAGCGCGTGATGCATTTTCGCGTAGACCGCGAAACGCCCGTCCCGCAGGCCCTCGATCACATGCGTTTCCCACAGCGGCCGGTGCCGGTCAAGCAAATTGGCATGCAGCCTCGAGGTCAGCTCCAGCAGCTCGCGCACCCGTCCCGGAGCCGGCAGCGCGGACCGCCGCACGTGGTAGCCGAGGTCCACGTCGTTGTCGGCCGACCAGCCGAGGTTGGTGGGGGCACCGTAGAACGACGCGGGGCGCCTACGGAACAGCGGGCTTATCTCGGTGCACTCCAGCATCGCCCGGTGGGTCTCGCGCACGAACCCGCGTCCGGCACCCGGTGGCGGCTCGAACAGTTGCAGCGCGCCGACGTGCAGCGGGTGCTCACGCGTCTCCGCCGCCAAGAACAAGGCGTCGACCGGTGACATCAGGTCCATTGCTGTGCTCCTCATAATCTGGTGACCGTCAGCCGGTTAGCGCCGGCTCCGGTGCCGACGTGGAGTCCGACCTCGTGAAGCGCAGGTGATCGTCGTCGACCGGGCCGTCGCGCAACATCTTTCGGTCCGCCCGGTAATCCATGCAGGTCCGCCAGGGGCCGTCGATGCCCTGCTGGGGCAGCTGGCCGGCCGCTCGCTTGGCGTAACCGGAGGTGATTTCCAGCAGCGGCCGGGTCGGCATGGATGCGGGCCGCTGCGGATAGCAGATGGTGTGACCGTGCGCGTCCATGTGCGCCAGCAGCCGGCAAAAGTGCTCACCCACCAGCCCAACCTTTAGCGTCCAGGACGAGTTCGTGTAGCCGAACACGTAGGCGAAGTTCGGCACCTCGCTGAGCAGGAAGCCCTTGAATGCCACCGTTTCCGCCACGTTGACGGCCTGCCCGTCCACCGTCAGGCTGATCCCGCCGAAGGCCAGCAGGTTCAGGCCGGTGGCGGTGACGATGATGTCGGCCGCCAGCTCGCGCCCGGACCGCAGCAGGATTCCCCGCTCGGTGAAGGTGTCGATCCGGTCGGTGACCACCGAGGCCCGGCCGTCGCGGATGGCCCGGAACATGTCGGCGTCCGGCACCGCGCACAGCCGTTGGTCCCACGGGTTATAGGCGGGCCTGAAGTGCTCGTCGACCGGATACCCGGGCGGCAGCTGCTTGGCGTTGAGGTGGCGGATCAGCCTGCGGGCCGCCCGCGGGTACTGCTGGCAGAACCGCCAGATGAGCCGCTGCTTGGCGATGTTCTTGCGCCGGGTCACCGAGTAGGCCCGATCGCGGCCGATCAGCCTGGGCAGGGCGTTGGCGATGCGGTCCTCCGACGGCACCGGCACGATGTAGGTCGGCGAACGCTGCAGCATGGTCACGTGCCCGGCGGTTTCGGCGATGGCCGGCACCAGGGTGACCGCGGTGGCGCCGCTGCCGATGATCACCACCCGCTTGCCCCGGTAGTCCAGGTCCTGCGGCCAGTGCTGCGGGTGTACGATCTGCCCGGTAAAGCGTTGCCGGCCAGGCAATTCCGGCGTGTAGCCGGCGTCGTAGCGGTAGTAGCCGCTGGCGCAGAACAGCCATCGGCAACTCATCGTGATCCGGCCGACGGTGTGCTGATCGGGGTCACGGCGCTCGATTTCCACTAGCCAGTGGGCGTCCTTGGTGGACCAGGATGCTTCAATCACCTTGTGCCCAAAGCGAATCGCGTTTTCGATGCCGTTCTCGGCGACCGCCTCCCTGAGGTAGGACATGATGGCGTCGGCGGTGGCGATCGCCTTCGGGTTCTCCCACGCCTTGAACTCGTAGCTGAACGTGTGCAGATCGGAGTCCGAACGAATCCCCGGATACCGGAACAAGTCCCACGTTCCGCCGATGTCGGCGCGAGCCTCCACGATCGCGAAGGTCTTGGCCGCCTGCATTTTCTGCAGATAGTGGGCGGCGCCGATGCCCGAGATGCCGGCACCAACGATCAACACGTCGACGTGTTCGATGCTGCTGGAGTTCATGCGTGTGTCCTGTTCGGGTTTGACGGCCCCGGACTTCTTTGTCGAGGGGCGGTGGCTTGACCCACCGCTAGCCACTTTCCCGGAGAACCGACGTCCACGTCTTGACAGCGCAGGACAATTTTTTGATATTTCAGGACAGCGCGGTGACCTGCGCCGTGGCGGCAATCTCGGTGTAGCGCTACAGGTTGGCCAGGTCGTCGGGCACGTCGACGGCGTGCTCCTGTAGCGCCTCGAGGGGCACCACCTCGAGGGTCTGCGCGTGCGTGGACGCCAGCACCACCGGGGCGGCCCGGTCGTCGCGGTAGGCCCGCAGCCAATTCACCGCGGTGACGCACCAACGGTCTCCCGGCAGCAAACCGGGAAACCGATACTCGGGCATCGGTGTGCACAGGTCGTTGCCGATGGAGCGCTGGTGCTCCAAGAACTCGGCGGTCACCACGGCGCAGATCGTGTGTCGGCCCAGATCTTCGGGTCCGGTTGAGCAGCAGCCGTCACGGTAGAAGCCGGTGAGGGGGTCGGTGCCGCACGGTTCCAGCGGGCCGCCCAGCACGTTGCGGTCAGGCCGGCGATCATGCATAGGTTCAGTATCGCGCCTTCCGGCGGGAAATTCGGCGGCCATGACTGCCCGTCGCACGGGTGGCACCCAGCTTCGCGGAAATGCGTGAGTCACCCTCGCGCGTGCCGATCTCCGCCACAGGGGTAGGTTCGGCGGCGTGATAATCACGGGCGCTTTCCTGGCCGACGCGGCCGCCGCGGTCGATAACAAACTCAATGTGTCGGGTGGCGTAGTGTCCCGATTCGCGCTCGGGCCTGACCGGTTGGCCCGGTTCGTGCTGGTGGTGCTGACTCAGTCGGAGCCTGGCAACACCGACCGCCAGGTGGAGGTTGAGATGAGACCTCCGTCGGATGACGAGCCGATCCGCCTGCAGTTCGAGGCACCGGCAAGCGCGGTTGCCGAATTCCCCGGATTCGCCTTCTTCGAAATCCAGGTGCGCCTGCCCGTTGATGGCCGTTGGGTCCTCGTGGTGACCGGCGGTACCGGGGCGATCTCACTGCCGATCCTGGTGAGTCAGATGACGCCGATGATCGGCTTGTAGTTGCGCCATGGGTGGGCGCCCCGCACGCAGCCAGCGCGGCACGGCGATCCACCCGGTCCACCGGGGATGGCGTGCCCCGATCATGATCTTTACCGGCAGAGTCAGCGACGACCACGGCGGGAAGCTGCGCTAACGGGTATGGCGGTACCGTGCACCGGGAACCACCCCATTTCATCTCGACAGGAAGGCCGTCCGGTGCTGGTCGTGACCACCAATGACATTCCCGGCTGGGAGATCCCACGCGTAGTGCGGTGAAGTCGTCGGGCTCACCGTCCGATCGCGAAACGCCTGCTCAGGCGGTACCGGTCACCGACGCCGCGGTCACACCGCCTCCCAACTGG
The DNA here is from genome assembly GCF_010730055.1 of Mycobacterium shinjukuense. Lineage (NCBI taxonomy): Bacteria > Bacillati > Actinomycetota > Actinomycetes > Mycobacteriales > Mycobacteriaceae > Mycobacterium > Mycobacterium shinjukuense. The sequence continues at coordinate 3,678,533 of NZ_AP022575.1, forward strand.
GTTACGGCGGCGCCCCACCGCCCCAACAACAGCCGCACCCTCAGCCGCAGCCCTGCGGCGCGGGCTGAGTCCCCGTTGACACGGCTCCGTTGGTGGCCGTGCAGGACCACGTGACGGCGGAAACAGCGTAGGTTCTGCGATGTGATAGTCGGGGCCTTCCTTGCCGAAGCGGCTTCGGTGGTGGATAACAAGCTCAATGTGTCGGGCGGAGTGCTGTACCGGTTTGCGGTTGAGCCCGACCGGTCAGCCCAGTTCCTGCTGGTGACCCTGACACAGGCCGAAACGGATAACCCGGACCGGCGAGTGGGAGTGGAAATCAGGCCCCCCACCGACGACGAGCCGTTGTTTTTGGAGTTCGAGCTGCCAGAAGCCGCCACCGCCGCCGAGGTCGGATTCGCCATCTTCCCGATCGACGTCATCCTGCCCTCCGATGGCCGTTGGGTGATCGTGGTGACCGGCGGCGCCGGAGCAATCTCTCTGCCGCTCATCGTGAGCGGCTGACGCTTACCCGGTGGGCCGGGACGCAGTCCGGGCCAGCCTTGGCGGTGGCAAAGGGATTTGAACCCTGTTTGGCTACCTGGGTAGACATCCCAGGGCCAAAACAGCCTCTAGCTGCGCATATACGTCGCCGTAGGTAACATCAGTTAACTGTTACCGCGCGTACATGGTGGGCAAGGTGTTGTACTGGCGGCATGTGGGCTCGGACATACCAGCAGGTCACTCGTCTGGCACTGTGCGCGTCCAGTAAGCATTCCACTTCATACGGAATAGGGTAAGCGATTCGTCGCTAAGCCGCCCAATGCGAGTGTCGTGGTTTGTGATCGCTAAGCGTTTCTCACCTGCAACCAAGTTGGGGAACGACCTCGCTTCGACACCAAAATAGTCGGCAGGCAAGTGGTAAGGGTCGGAGAGCACCACGTAACTTTCACCAAGGCCAGGCACATGTCCGAGGTAATGAGCTTCGAAGGGCTTCAGTTGCGAGGCGTTGGTTCTCAGGAGGTTTTGGCGGTGATCCGGAGCTGTAGAGAGGTTGTGGACTTTGACGAACGACAAGCGCTCAATTGTCGCTTCGCCTCGACTGTTCATTTTATCCAATGCGCAATCATGATTGACCAACATCGCAGGACCCCTGCGCAACTGCACAACAAAATCCTTTGACAGGTTCGGGTAGTAAAGTACCGGCGCGCTACTGAAAAGATCGCCTTGGCAAAGCCATGCAGATACCTCCGTGACGATCCCCCTAGCCGATGTCACCAGTCAGTGTCGTCCTCAACCGAACGGAATCTGACGCGGCGGACGGGACCCTCATCCAAGCCAAAGCAGGGAGCCTCAGAGAAAGTGTCTCCCTTCGAGCACCGGGTGCCGGCTAGGAGCGCGAGGTGCCCTTGCCAAAAGACCGTTGGTCCTGTCTTCGCGCTGGAAGCTGCGAACTTAGCAGCTTGAAGCGCCGACTCACAGGCCTTTGGATCAAGCAGGTGGCTGGGCTTCGTGTACGCCACTGTCAATCACTCCTCTTGTTGCATCAGTTATACACGCCTCGAATACGTAGTTCTTCGCGCTCCGCAGGGTACCTAGCTGAGCCGTCAAGTCCTCGTCAAACGAATCCGAGGCCGGATCAAGATCCAGCTCACGAGATACATCAATATCGACGACCAGCGCTGTAGCATCAGGTTCCGGTGCCTCGACTAATGCCGTGTTGACGGTAGCTTCTGCGTCATATGCATTGATCGGGAAGCTAATCTGAGCAAAGTACCGGTTAATCGCTTGCGGCAGATACGGTGATATATCGACCTTGGTGCGTAGATAATCGTTTATTTCCACTTGTCGTTTTGGAATAACGATCCTGTTGACGTAGCGGACTCCAACATTAGTGACCTTCTCTGGTGACGCGACTTGTTTATAGCGCAGCCATCGTGGCCGGACGTTTTCTATGAAATCCTCCCAGCTTGAATACTTGGACAATTGCGAATACGCGAAGCGATCAAGTCCGGCGATGATGCCAAAACTCTTCTTTTTAGAAAAAGTGAACCCAGCCTGTCGATCATTCGAAGCTACTATGCGGTTATCCTCAACTCGCGGAATGAACTCAAAGAATGGCTGCGGCTCTTCTAGGTCAGGATACAAACCCGATAGATCATCGATTCCAACATCATCTGAAAGCAACACACGGAGGTCTACAGTCGCTTCAACTATCGGGGCGTTTGAGTACCGCCGACCCACATCGACCATGCCGACCAGGCCGATGAACGGGTCCGGTAGCGCCCCCTGGTTGCTCATTACTGTGCAGCTTAGACGGTCGTCATACCGCAAAGCGGCATCCAGCTCCTCATGGGCGAGGCGGCCCTGGCGAGGTTGTCACAGCTCAGTGGTGGGCGGGTCGCACGCCACCTATCCGCACCCCAACCACGCTGGTAGACATGGCATGGACGCAACGGGTGCAGCATGTCATCGACGCGGAGGACGGCGGACCCGACACCGATTACCCCGACGGCAAGCCGCAGCTCGTCGGCGTGTGCAAGCCGTGTCATGTGCGTGTGAAGACACCTATGACGACCTTGGAAAGTGCAGCTCACCTGTGTTAACAGCTGGCTAGCTACGGCGGTGGCGGAGGGATTTGAACCCTCGGACGGTGTTAGCCGTCACACGCTTTCGAGGCGTGCTCCTTAGGCCGCTCGGACACGCCACCGACGAGCAGCTTACCGAACCAACCACCACTCACCCCAGTCGTTGACGGGCGAAGAAGGCCTCTAGCGGCGCGGCGCACTCCGCCGCGAGGACCCCGCCGCGCACCGCCGGGCGATGGTTGAGCCGCCGGTCGCGCACCACGTCCCACAGCGAGCCGACCGCCCCCGTCTTGGGTTCCCAGGCACCAAATACCAGCCGCGCGACCCGGGCCAGCACCAGGGCGCCCGCGCACATGGTGCACGGTTCGACGGTGACCGCCAGCGTGCTGCCCGCCAGCCGCCATCCGTCGCCACATGCGGCGGCCGCCGCTCGCAGGGCCAGGATCTCGGCGTGCGCGGTGGGATCCCCGAGCGCCTCGCGGGCGTTCACCGCCCGGGCGAGCTCGGTTCCGTCGGCCCCGATGATCACCGCACCGATCGGCACGTCACGCGGGCCGGCCGTCGCGGCGACGGCCAGTGCGGCACGGATCAGGTCTTCGTCCGCGATCACCGGCTGGGCCTGAGGGCGGCGACCCGCCGCGCCCGGCTCCGCCGCGCTTGCGATCACCGACTGGGCCTGAGGGCGGCGACCCGCCGCGCCCGGCTCCGCCGCGCTTGCGATCACCGACCGAGGCGGTCGATCACCGCCGACAGCTGGTCAGCAAAACCCATCTCCCGGGCGATCCGACCCAGTTGCTCGTCGGCGTAGAGGTCGGTCTCGTCGAGGATGACCCCCAGCACCGCTTCAGGCAGCCCGATGTCGGACAGCAAGCCCAAATCGCCTTCCTCGAACGGTTCGGCCTCCTCAAGGTCTTCCGGATCGATCTCGGCGTCCAGCTTGTCCAAAACCTCAGCAGCAATGTCATAGTCCAGCGCGGCGGTAGCGTCCGAGAGCAACAGCCGGGTGCCCGAGGGCGCTGGCCGCACGATGACGAAGAATTCGTCGTCGACGTCGAGAAGTCCAAACACGGCGCCCGCGCTGCGCAGTTCACGCAGCTCGGTCTCGGCGGCCGACAAACTGGTCAGCGCCTTGGGCCCCAGCGGCGTACAGCGCCACTTGCCGTCTTCGCGCACCACGGCGACGCCGAAACCGTCCGGCGCGTCCGCGGACGGGCCCTTCGCGGAGGCCCGTTGTGCTCCCATGGCCGCCACGGTAGTCGCTGCCCAGGTGCCTTGACCAGACAAGAGATGATCGGCAATCGACCTGAACGCGCCGCGACCCGCCCAGCTGTGCAAACCTTGGACCGTGACTAGGAGTGCGGCGCAGACACCGGTATGCGTGCTCGGTCTCGGGCTCATCGGCGGCTCGATCATGCGGGCCGCCGCGGGGGCGGGCCGTGAGGTCTTCGGCTACAACCGGTCGGTGGAGGGCGCGCACGCCGCGCGGTGCGAGGGCTTCGACGCCACAACCGACCTCGGCGAAGCCCTGACCCGGGCCGCCGACACCGAGGCGTTGATCGTGCTGGCCGTGCCGATGCCGGCATTGCCGTACATGCTCGCCCACGTCCGCGAATCGGCGCCCGACTGTCCGCTCACCGACGTCACCAGCGTCAAGTGCGCGGTGCTTGACGAGGTCGTCGCGGCCGGTCTGCGGGCACGCTTCGTCGGCGGGCACCCGATGACGGGCACCGCGCACTCCGGGTGGCGGGCCGGTCACGGCGGGTTGTTCACCAGGGCACCCTGGGTGATCAGCGTGGACGATCATGTGGATCCCACGGTGTGGTCGATGGTGATGACGTTGGCGCTGGACTGCGGAGCGGTGGTGGTGCCGGCCAGATCCGACGAACACGACGCCGCGGCGGCCGCCATCTCACATCTGCCGCACCTGCTGGCCGAGGCGCTGGCCGTCGCCGCCGCCGAGGTGCCGCTGGCTTTTGCGCTGGCCGCCGGGTCGTTTCGCGATGCCACCCGGGTCGCCGGCACCGCACCGGACCTGGTACGCGCGATGTGTGAGGCCAACACCGGCCAGCTGGTGCCGGTCACCGACCGGGTCATCGAGCTGCTCAGCCGCGCCCGCGATTCGCTGGCCCACAACGGCTCGGTAGCCGACCTGGTCGACGCGGGCAACGCCGCGCGCACCCGCTACGAAAGCTTCCCGCGCTCCGACATCGTCACCGTGGTCATCGGCGCCGAAAACTGGCGCGAGCAACTGGCCGCCGCCGGGCGGGCCGGCGGAGTGATCAGATCCGCTCTGCCAACCCTGGATAGTCCACGATGAACCCGTCGGCGTCGACGGTCACCGTCGTGTCGGCGACCGGTGAACGCAACTTGATCCCGTTGAGTCGTCCCTGGCTGGCGTAGCTCACGGTGGCCGCGGTGACCGACATCTCGGGCACGTTCACGTAGACCATCGGCAGCGTCACCGATTCCGCGTGTTTATGCAATCCCAGGCGGCGGATGGGCAGCGCGTTGAAGAACGGGCTGAACACCACGTCGACATCCAGCGCGCCGTTGTACGCCGCCCGCCGCTCACCCTGGTGGTCGGTGACCAACCACATGTTTTCCTCGTCGCGTGCGATGGCCAGCTGGCGTTCCCGCTCGGCCAGCGTCACGGTCAGCCCGAACCGCTTGGTGGCACCGGATTCGTCGGTTTGTACCTCATAGAAGGCACCAAAAGCCGGGTTGGCCGCGGTGGCCGCGGCCACGATACGGCCGTTGGCCTTGATTCGCTTGCCGGACACCTGGATTCGCACCGACTCCATGCGTGAGATGTCCTGCGCGCGCCAGGTCAACATCGCCGGCCAGACGCGCCCAGAAGGATTGCATCCAGTCGAACCAGAGGAGGCTGTGTTCACGCTTCTACCGTAGGGCGTGTCCAGCCACCACGGCGGGTTTGTCGCTCACCGCGGCGTCAATTTGCCGAACCGGCGGGCCGGTGCGCCCGCCCAGCCGCCCGGTGCCCGGCCGCGACGCCCACACCGCCAACGCGAGCAGGCCGTCCAGGATCAGCGCCAGCACGGCCACCATCAGCGCGCCGACCAGGGCGATGTGGAATCGGCGCTCGCGGATCCCGTCGATCAAGAAACGGCCCAGCCCACCCAGACTGGCGTAGGCGGCCACCGTCGCCGTGGCCACCACCTGCAACGTCGCGCTCCGCAACCCGCCGAGTATCAACGGCAGCGCATTGGGTACCTCGACGCGTGTCAGCACCTGGGACTCGGTCATCCCCAGGGCGCGGGCGGCATCCACCACCAGCGGGTCCACGTTGGCGATGCCCGCATACGTGCCGGCCAGCAGCGCAGGCACGCCCAGCAGCATCAGCGCAACGATCGGCGGTCCCATACCCAGCCCGAACGCCAGCACGCCCAGCAGCAGCACGCCCAGCGTCGGCAACGCGCGCACCCCATTCACCACACCCACCACCAGCAGCCGGCCGCGGCCGGTGTGGCCGATGACCAGGCCGGCCGGAACCGCGATGACCGCCGACAACCCCACCGCGATCGCGGTGTATTCCAGGTGTTCGCAGGTGCGCGCCGCAAGGCCCACGGGGCCGGTCCAATTGCTCGCGGTGAAAAGGTAGGACAGCGCCAGCTCGAGGAAGCTCATCGGGCGCCGCCCGTTATCGGCGCCGCGACCCGGCACCGCCAACCGCCCGCCGCCCGTTCCCACGGCGTGGCCAGCCAGCCGGCCAGGTTGATCAGCATGTCGACGACGACCGCCAGCGTGAACATCGCGATGATGCCGGCCACGATCTGGTCGCTCTTGTTCGTCTGGTATCCGGCGGTGAACCAGCTACCCAGCCCCCCGATGCCGATCACCGATCCCACCGAAACCATCGCGATATTGGTCACCGCGACCACCCGCAACCCAGCAACCAGGACCGGGATCGACAGCGGCAGCTCGACTTTGAGCATCCGGCTGATCGGTGAGTAGCCGACCGCGATGGCCGCGTCCCGCACCACGGTCGGCACCGCGTCCAGCGCTTCGAGCACGGTGCGCACCAGCAGCGCCGTTGTGTATGCCGTCAGCGCCACAATGACATTGGCCTCGTCGAGGATCCGGGTTCTCATGATCAGCGGCAACACCACAAACAGCGCCAGTGACGGGATGGTGAACACGATGCTGGCGGTGGCCGTGGTCACCCGCCGAAGCGTCGGCGCACGATGCGCCAGCAGGCCCAGCGGCACCGCGATCGCCAGCCCGTTCACCAGCGGCACCACCGACAGCCGCAGATGAACCACGGTCAGCGCCCAGGCGCTGCCGAGGTGCGTGATCAGGTAGTGCACGGCCTAACCTCCGGGCTGCTTGCCTTTGTGGAACGCGGCCAGCACGTCGGCGGCCAGCACTCCACCAACGACCCGGCCGCACCCGTCCACGGCGACACCCACCGAGGACGGCGAGGACAGCGCCGCATCCAGCGCCTGGCTGAGGTTTGCGGGCGGGCGGAACACCGAACCGACGACGGCCAGGCACTCCGACAACGTCGCGCCGTCGCGGTGGCGGCGCAAACCGTCGCCGTCGATCCAGCCCAGCGGCACATTCTCGTCGGTGACCACCAGTGCCCACCCGGTTGGAAGACGCGCGCTCCCAAGGCTGCTCACCGAGATCCGGTCGATGTCGTGCACGGGTAGCCCCGCCGAGTCGATGAGCTGCAGCCACCGATAGCCGCGGCCCAGGCCGATGAACTTCGACACAAACTCGTTGGCCGGACGCGAGAGCAGGGCGGCCGGTTGTCCGCACTGCTGCAAACGGCCACCCGGAGCGAACACCGCCACCACGTCACCCAGCTTGAACGCCTCGTCGATATCGTGCGTGACAAAGACGATGGTCTTGTGCAATTCGCTTTGCAGGCGCAGGATTTCGTTTTGCAGATCGTGGCGGACCACGGGGTCAACGGCGGAAAACGGCTCATCCATCAACAGGATCGGCGGGTCGGCCGCCAGCGCCCGCGCCACGCCGACACGCTGTTGTTCGCCGCCGGAGAGTTGCGCAGGGTAACGGGTGGCGACCGCAGGATCCAGCCCGACGCGGTCGAGCAGCTCATAGGCGGCTTGGCGAGCGGCCCGTCGTGATTGGCCTTTCAGCACCGGCACCGTGGCCACGTTGTCGATCACCCGTTGGTGCGGCATCAGCCCCGCATTCTGGATGACGTAGCCCATTCCCAGACGCAGCTTCACCGGGTTGACGCCCGCCACGTCCACGCCGTCGACGGTGACGGTGCCCGACGTCGGCTCGACCATCCGGTTGATCATCCGCAGCGCTGTCGTTTTGCCACAGCCGGACGGGCCGACGAACACCGTCAACGTGCCGTCGGGGACCTCCAGGCTCAACCCGTCCACGGCGGTGGCGCCGTCAGGGTAGACCTTGACGACGTTGTCAAAGCTGATCATCTCGGCTTCCTATGACGGGTGGTCGAAGCCGTTGTCCCGCACCCATTGCCGCGCCGCCTCGTCGGGGTCGACGCCGGAGTTACCGGACACCGCGGCATTGAGTTCGGCCAGGCCCGCGGTGGTCAGCTTGGCGGACACCGCATCCAGCACCGCTTTCAGGCGATCCGATTTCTTCTGCGAATTCACCAGCGGCACAATGTTGCCGGCCAGGAAATTGTGCTCCGGGTCTTCCAGCACCACCAGGTGGTTCTGTGGGATGGCCGGCGATGTGCTGAAGATGTTGGCGGCGGTGACCGCCCCATCCACCAGCGCCCGCACGGTCACCGCACCGCCGCCGTCGTTGATGGTCACGAAATTGCCCGGTGCGATGTCGAGCGCGTATTTGTGTCGTAGCCCGGGCAACCCGGACGGCCGGGTCTGAAACGCCGACGGCGCAGCCAACCTGACAGCCGCGGAATGCGTGGCCAGGTCGGCGATCGTTTTCAGGTTCCACATGGCCGCGGTGGCGGCGGTGACGGTGACGGTGTCGGTGTCGGAGGCCGGCGACGGTGTCAGGATCGACAGGTCGCCGGGCAGCCGTTTGTACAGCTCCAGCTCGACGTCGTCCAGCATGGTGGCCGCGGAGTCCGGCTGAAAATACAGCAGCAGGTTGCCGATGTACTCCGGCACCAGGTCGATGGAATGGTCTTTGAGCGCCGGGACATACGTCTCGCGGCTACCGATGCCCATCCGCCGCCCGACGTCGAAGCCGTTGGCCTGCAGCGCCTGCGCGTAGATCTCGGCAACGATCACCGATTCGGGGAAGTCGCCGGATCCGACCACGATGGATTTCAGGTTGCCGATCGTGCCGAGCGGATCGGAACTGCCGCAGGCGCCAGCCAGGCTCACCGTCACCAGCACCGCGGCCGCGACGGGTGTCACGCGACGCACGCGCCGCAGCATCCCCATGCCGCTGACACTATCGCCACAAGCGTCGGGGCGCGGCCGCCAGCCGATGCGCGCAAGGTTTCTCGGCGTGGGTTGGTTTCATTCCGGGCAAGCTACGACGAAGATGACACCATGACCAGCAATCCCCCTGGCTCGCCCGTTCCACCGCCCCCGGAGCCCCGACCGCATCCGACGACCAAGGATCCGACGGCCAAGTTCACCCGCGCCGGCGCGCTGTGGTCGGCGTTGACGGTCGGCTTTTTGATTCTGATCGTGTTGTTGATATTCATCGCGCAGAACACCACGTCAACGCCGTTCACGTTCTTCGGCTGGCACTGGAGTCTGCCGCTGGGCGTGGCCATTCTGCTGGCGGCGGTGGGCGGTGGGCTGCTGACCGTAGCGGTCGGCACCGCGCGGATTCTTCAACTGCGCCGCGCCGCTAAGAAAAGTCAGGCCACGGTTGTGCGGTAACGCCGGGCCGCGGCAGTCCGTGAAGCGGCGCGGGACAACGACCGGGCCGGCGCGTTACCGGCCGCTGAGCGTCAGCATGTCTGTCGAAGCGCCTACTTCGACGGATAGGACATTCGATAAATATCTTCAACCGACAACGATCTATCGTAAGGCATGATCTCGGAAATTGCCTTTAATTGCTTTAGCCAGTGCCGATGCATCTGATGGCCAGCATTAATAAATACCTTGGGAAACATGCTGGGAAGTACGCCGCGCAGCGTTTCTTCGGTGACCACCAGAGTCGAATTGGCATTTCCTGCCAATACCCAACTGTGCACTCCGCGAACGCCGAATCTCTTACCGGTCCATGCTATCGTATGCTCAGGCTCGAAATCGATAACATTGGTTGGGCTTTTCATGCCTTTGACGTAGGCAACGAAAGTGTCCCCGGGGCCCAACTGGGCGTCCTTGCTCGTGGAGAAGTCTACCTTAGGCCATCCCTTGTACCAATAGGGATACAACGCGGGTCGCGAGAGCCATGACCAAACAGTACTTGTAGGAGCGTCAATATCTATCTCATCTTTAAAATATGCTTTCACATCCGCGGGACGATTTCCTTGTGGCCAATTTTCGTAGGTATGCATTCCAAGGATCCCTAACTTTTCTAGTAGCGAATACTAAGGATGCTATGTGTCACGCCAAAGCACGTCACACGAAAATACCCATTCGTTCCAACTTGCTACTACTGGTATCTCTGCTCCGGATTGTTCATCGGTGATAGCTCCTGTCTGCGTAGAGAAGATGGCGTCCCAGATGCGATACAACATTAGTTAGCTGGAAGCAGGTTTGGCCCGCTTGCGCGGGTAATGCTACGCGATGGCGGCGGAATCGGTTAGTGGGATGATGGCAACGGTCAACTGGCTACGAGCTCGGTTTGGCAATCTCCGCTAGCCCTCGAGCGATCAGCGGCGCCACCACGTCAGGTGTGTCATACGTTTCTTCCATGCCCGCGGCCCGCTCCGACATGCGGCGGCGGAAGTCGATACCGGCGGCGATGATGGCCAGCTTGAAATAGGCCAGGGCCAAGTAGAATTCCCAGTGCCCCAGCGGCCGCCCGGAGGCCAGCGAGTACCGGTCGGCCAACTCGTCGGCCGTCGGCAGCAGCGGCGACGTCCAGGCGGCCTGCGCGTTGACGATCAGATCCAGCGCGGGGTCGCGGTACACGCACATCAGCGCCGCGTCCGACAGCGGATCCCCCAGCGTCGAGAGCTCCCAGTCCACGACCGCGCGGATCACCGTCGGGTCGTGTGCGTCCAGGATGACGTTGTCGATCCGGTAATCGCCGTGCACGATCGAGGTGCGGCTCTGCCGTGGAATGGTTTCCCGCAGCGCCGTATGCAGCCGCCCGACGTCGGCGTCGCGGTGGTCGTCCGGCAGCCGGACCAGCTCCCATTGCGAGCCCCAGCGGCGCAGCTGGCGTTCCAGGTAGCCGCTGGGTCTGCCGAATTCGGCCAGCCCGACGGCGTTCGGGTCGATGCCATGCAAGTCGACGAGAACCCGGATCAGCGCGTCCACGCAGCCGTCGATGACCGAACTGCTGCCAAGGGCTTCCAGCTGGGCGCGCCGACGCACCACTTGGCCGGCGACGAATTCGACGATCTGGAAGGGAACCCCCAGCACCGAGTCGTCCGCACACAGCGCGATCGTGCGGGCGACCGGAACCGGGGTGTGCTGCAGGGCGGCGACCACCCGGTACTCGCGGGCCATGTCGTGAGCCGACGGTGTCAGCCCGTGCAGCGGCGGCCGGCGCACCAGCCAGCTCGTCGCGTCGTCGTAGACCCGGAACGTCAGATTGGACCGGCCGCCGGAGATCAGCTCGCCGCGGAGCTCACCGTTGCGCTCGATGCCCAGTGAACTCAGGTACTTGTCCAGCGCGGCCAGGTTGAGGCCGTCGAGTCGGTCAGCCGAGGTCACCGGACCTGTTTACCACCGCTGATTCCGGGGCAACAGATCCCACACGTGCTCGGTGGAGTTGACCGAGGCCACCGTCGCCTGACCGGTCCGGGAGAACAATAGCCGGGTCACCGATGCGTAATCGATGGGAAACGACAGCAGCCGGGCGGTCCCCAGAATCTCGTGCAACACCACGTTGATCACCCCGCCGTGGCTGAACGCCGCGACCGTGTCCTCGGGTGCGGCGGCGGCGATGAGGTCGGCGACGGCCGCCCGAACCCGCGCCCGAAAGGAGTCTTCGTCGACCGCGCTGGGCAGCTGCCCCTGGGCCATCCGGGCCCACTCCTCGGGGAATTCGGCGCGAATCTGCTCGACGGGGATGTAGGCGGACAGGTCGCGGTCGTATTCGGCAAACCTGTCGTCGATTTCGACGGCCAGGTCACGCGTCGCCGCGATCGGTTGGGCGGTCTGAATGGCGCGGCGCTGCGGGCTGCTCACCACCCGGGAGATCGGGAACCTGGCCAGCGCCCCCGGCAGGCGCGCGACCTGCGCCAATCCGGCGTCCGACAGGTCGGGGTCGGAACCTTCACCGTGTTCTGTGCGCCGCGGCAGCGCATGCCGGACCAACAGCAGCTGCATGGTCCAAGCCTCGCATGTGGTTCCGCATCGCTACGGCAACCTCGGCGCACGGTCAGCGCACGGTCAGGGCGTGACGATGTTGAAACCGGGGTCCGGTTCCTCGAGCACACCCAACAGCGACCGCAGCGCCGTCTGGTCGCCGGACACCTCGAGCCCAGCCGAGCTGAAATCGCCGGCCGCCACCCCCAGCAGCCGAGACTTGGTGTCCAGCCTCACGGTAACCGTCGCGGTGGCCGGATCAGCAGGACGCTCGCGATGGACCAACACGCCATTGCGCAGCGTAAGCCGGTAGTTGGCGTCCACATCACGGAACGTGACATCGATAGCGATGTCCAGCTCCCAACTGCGTGGCCCGTTGACCCGAATGGCGAGGCCGTCGAAGATCTGCTCCGGTGTCAGCTGCGACAACAACGTCAACGACGTGGTTTGGGTTGCGGTGCCGACGTTTCCGACACGCAATTCGGCGGCCCCACTCATGAAGAAGTTGCGCCACGTCGCGTTTTCGGCGCCGTAGCCGAGCTGCTCTAGGGTGTCGGCGTATAGCGCGCGGGCACCGCCGTGGTCACTGTCGGTGAACACCGCATGGTCGAGCAGCGTGGCCGCCCACCGGAAATCACCGGAGTCGAAGGCCTGCTGAGCGAGTTGGACGACCCGGTCGATCCCACCGATAGCGTCGACGTAGCGCGGGCCGAGCGCTTCTGGGGGATGGGGCCACAGCCGGGCCGGGTTGCCGTCGAACCATCCCATGTAACGTTGATAGATCGCCTTCACGTTATGGCTGACCGAGCCGTAGTAGCCGTGGGTGTGCCAGGCCCGCTCCAATGCTGGTGGCAGCTGGAATATTTCGGCGATTTCGACGCCGGTGTAGCCCTGGTTGAGCAGCCGCAGCGTCTGGTCGTGTAGGTAGGCGTACAGATCTCGCTGCAGCGACAGGAATTCGACGATGCGCTGGTGGCCCCAGGTCGGCCAGTGGTGCGAAGCGAACACCACATCGGTGCGGTCGGCGAAGGTGTCGATCGCCTCGGTGAGATAGCCCGACCAGGCATGCGGGTCGCGCACCAGCGCGCCGCGCAGGGTCAGCAGGTTGTGCAGGTTGTGGGTGGCGTTCTCGGCCATGCACAACGCGCGGTATTTCGGGAAATAGAAGTGCATCTCGGCGGGGGCCTCGGTGCCCGGCGCCATCTGGAACTCGATCTCCACGCCGTCGATGCGGTGTGTCTGCCCGGTCGTGCGGATGTTGACGGTCGGGTTGATGACGCCCACCTCACCGGTCGACGGGGCCTGGCCGAGCCCGCAGCCCACCTGCCCCTGCGGTCCGCGGTCCAGCATCGTGCCATACATGTAGGTGGCGCGGCGTGTCATGGCCGGACCGGCGTAGACGTTCTCCTGCACGGCGTGCGCAGAGAAGCCCTCCGGTGCCAGCACCGCCACCTTGCCCGCGTCCACATCGGCTTGGGTGGTGACCCCCAGCACGCCACCGAAGTGGTCGACGTGACTGTGGGTGTAGATCACCGCGACCACCGGGCGGTCACCGCCACGGTGAGCCCGATACAGCTCCAGGGCCGCGGCGGCCACCTCGGTGGATATCAACGGGTCGATGACGATGAGTCCGGTATCGCCCTCGACGAAACTGATGTTGGAGATGTCGAATCCGCGGACCTGGTAGATGCCCGGCACCACTTCGTAGAGGCCCTGCTTGGCGGCCAGCGTCGATTGCCGCCACAGGCTGGGATGCACCGACGTCGGCGGCGGCCCGCCGAGAAACGCATAGGCATCGTTGTCCCATACCACACGGCCGTCGGCCGCCTTGATGACACACGGCGACAGCGCCGCAATGAATCCGCGGTCGGCATCGTCGAAATCCGTTGTGTCATCCCACGGTAGCGAGTGCTTGCCGTGTGCCGACGCAATGACCGCGGTGGGAGGTTTATGGTCCACCGGCACTACCTTGCCATTACCGCGGCGATCTTCGACAGAGCCCCCCAGATCCGATTCGGTGGCCACGACCGGACGAACTGGGAAATATTTCTTCGCGGTCCCTAGACCTCAGGCCCAGTTAACCCGCATACTCCGAAGCGGTCCTCAATGCCGATGGACCGCTACGACGGGCAAAGGAGCACAGGGTGAAGCGTGGACTGACGGTCGCGGTAGCCGGAGCGGCCATTCTGGTTGTGGGTCTTTCCGGATGTTCGAGCAACAAGTCGACTACGGGCGGCGGTACCACGACTGCCGGAGGCACAACGGCAAGCCCCGCCGCCGGCGGGCCAAAGGTCATCATCGACGGCAAGGACCAAAACGTCACCGGTTCGGTGGTGTGCACCACGGCAGCCGGCAATGTCAACATCGCGATCGGTGGAGCGGCGACGGGCATCGCCGCCGTGCTCACCGACACCAACCCGCCCGAGGTGAAGTCCGTCGGGCTGGGCAACGTCAACGGCGTCACGCTCGGATACACATCGGGTACCGGCCAGGGCAACGCCACGGCCACCAAGAACGGCAACACCTACAAGATCACCGGCACCGCCACCGGGGTTGACATGGCCAACCCGATGTCGCCGGTGACCAAGCCGTTTGAAATCGACGTGACCTGTTCCTAACCCGCGGCGCCTCCTCGGGCCCGGCACCGGACCCGAGGAGGCACAATCAGGCCACCCGCGGTGACCTAGAGCTGGTAAGCGTGCGGTTGCCACCCGTTAAGTGGCAGCCGCACGGTGAACTCGGTATGACCGGGCCGGCTGTTCAGCGTGATCGTTCCATGGTGCGCCTTGACCACGGCGGAGACGATCGCCAAACCGAGCCCGGTGCTGCCGCCGTGGCGGGAGCGTGAGGTATCGCCGCGGACGAACCGCTCGAACACCTCCGACTGCTGCGCCACCGGTACGCCGGGGCCGTTGTCGATCACCTGCAGCACGGCGTGGCACGGCTCTGTGCACAGCCGTGTCGTGACGACGGTGCCGGCGCCGGTATGGACGCGGGCGTTGGCCAGCAGGTTGGTCAGCACCTGATGCAATCGCGGCGCATCACCGGGGACCACCACCGGTTCGGGGGGCAGGTCGAGCTCCCAGTGGTGATCCGATGCGGCGACGTGTGCGTCGCTGACCGCGTCGACCGCCAACCGGGACAGGTCCACCGGTTCGCGTTCCAGCGGCCGGCCCGAGTCCAGGCGGGCCAGCAGCAGCAGGTCCTCGACGAGGCGCGTGATCCGATCGGTCTCGGACGCCACCCGGCTCATCGCGTGTGCCACCGCCGCACGATCGTCACCCATCCGCTGCGCCAGCTCGGTGTAACCGCGGATCGCGGCCAGCGGCGTACGCAGTTCGTGGCTGGCGTCGGCGACGAATTGGCGCACCCGCGTCTCGCTGGCCTGTCGCGTCGACAGCGCCGCGGCGATGTGGTCGAGCATCCGGTTCAGCGCCGAACCGAGTCGACCGACCTCGGTGTAGGGATTCGCGTCGGGCTGGGGCACCCGCACGGGCAGCGCAACTTCGCCGCGGTCCAACGGCAGGTCGACAACCTCGCTCGCGGTTTGCGCGACGCGGCGCAACGGCGCCAGCGCCCGCCTGATGATGACCACGCCCGCGCTCGTCGCGGCGACCAGCGCGATCACCGTGAGGATCCCGAAGATGACCAGCATCTGGAACATCGTGGCGTCGACGCCCGCCATCGACAGACCGGTGACGATGACGTCGGCCCGGTGGCGGCTCGGGGCGGCCACGACACGATACCGGCCGAGGCCGTCGAGGTTGAGGGTGACCGGTGTGCGGCTGCCGGCGATCCGTTCCAGCTGCGCCTGCGCGGTTGGGGTCAACGCGGCCCGGGTGCCACTGCTGGTCAGATATCCCGCGTCGACGGTCCTGCCGTTGCTGACCACCGCAGCGACCATTCCGGCCGGCTGGCCCGGCGCATCGAGGAACCGGGGGCCGGGGCCGGCCCTGGTGTAGCGCGGTTCGTGGCGACGGGGCAGTTCGGGATACAGCAGCGCGGAGCGGTAGCTGGTGCCGCTGAGCTGCCCGTCGAGCTGTGCCAGCAAGTGATGGCGCAGCGCCAGCTCGGTGGCCGCGGTGATGCCCAGACACACGATGGCCAGCACCACGATCTGCCCGACCAGAAGCCGCAGCCGAAGCGACCAGACTCGCCTAGCCTCAGCGGGCCGGCTTGAGGACATAGCCGGCGCCGCGCAGCGTGTGGATCATGGGTTTGCGGCCGTTGTCGATCTTCTTGCGCAGGTAGGAGATGTACAGCTCGACGATATTAGACCGGCCACCGAAGTCGTAGCTCCACACCCGGTCCAGAATCTGGGCCTTGCTCAGCACCCGCTTGGAGTTGCGCATCATGAACCGCAGCAGCTCGAACTCGGTGGAGGTCAACGTGACCGGCTCGCCGGCGCGCGTCACCTCGTGGCTGTCTTCGTCCAGCACCAGGTCCCCGACCACCAGTTGCGCGCCGCCGTCGGCTGTGGTGACCCCGGTGCGCCGCAGCAGCGCCCGCAGCCGAAGCACCACCTCCTCGAGGCTGAACGGCTTGGTGACGTAGTCGTCGCCGCCCGCGGTGAGCCCGGCGATGCGATCCTCCACCGCGTCCTTGGCCGTCAGCAGCAACACCGGCAACCGGGGATTCTGCTCGCGCAACGCCTGAAGCACGTCGAGGCCGCTCATGTCGGGCAGCATCACGTCCAGTACGACCACGTCGGGGCGCTGCGCGCGGGCCGCGGCGATGGCCGATGAGCCATCGCTGGCGGTGACGATGTTCCAGCCCTCGTAGCGCAACGCCATCGACACCATCTCGGCGAGGACAAGTTCGTCGTCAACGACCAGTACGGTGACCGGCTGTCCGTCGGCACGGCACATGACGACGCGCTCAACCCGGGTTTTGGGCACGGTCACGGCTTCCAGTGTCCGCGGCCGGCTAAACCGAAGCTAAGCCGTTGCTATGTGCAGGCTGTGAAATAGCGCGGTGCTGGCCGTCCGGGGTGCTTCGTGGCGGGCACTACGGCTGGCGGGACGCGAGCCACGCCGCGGCCCGCCGCTTCGACACCCGGGACAACCATGCGTCCTGCACCAGTTCGGTCAATTCCGACACGCTGACCTCCGCTAGTCGACTGGCCCGCACGAGCACCGAGGGATGCCCATCGAAGCGCTCCGTGGTGAAAAACGGTGAAGCCGGATCCTGCACCAGCGCGAGCTTGTCGCTCTCCGATTCCACCCAGAGCATGATCACGTCGGTGTAGCGGTCACCGGTGACCGGATCGGTCGCGTCCGGTTGTGGGGTGCGAAAGAACACGAACGACCTGCCGCCCACCTGATAGATCGCGTTGCCCTTTGGTCCTTCCACGCGTTTGACGTGCGGCATCGACGCAGCGATCCGGTGCACATCGCCGACTTCGGCGGGTCGATCGGACATAGCCGCGACATTACCCACCGACTGCGGCGACGGCGGGCCAACGGCCGGTAGCATGGGCGACACGTAGCGCGGGAAGGGTGGTCTGACGCAGCGTGGTCGACACTTTGTTCGCCGACGTCTCCGAATACCAAGTGCCCGTGGATAACTCATATCCCTACCAGGTTCTTTCGATTCGCGTGTGCGACGGCACCTATCGCGATCACAACTTTGCGCTCAACTACGCATGGATGCGCGCGGCGTTGGACAGCCGGCGACTGACCTTCGGAATCGTCTACACCTATGTCCGCCCCAACTGGTTAGCCAACGCCAATACCGTGCGCACGATGATCGACGCCAACGGCGGCTTGCACCGCCGGGTGGCGTTAATGCTCGACGTCGAATCGGGCGGTAACCCGCCGGGCGACGGGTCCAGCTGGATCAACCGGCTGTACTGGAACCTAGCGGATTACGCGGGATCCGCGGCGCGAATCATCGGTTACGCCAATGCCTATGACTTCTACAACATGTGGCGGGTGCGCCCGCCCGGCCTGCGTGTCATCGCGGCGGGTTACGGATCCAACCCGCACCTTCCCGGACAGGTCGCCCACCAGTACACCGACGGCTCGGGTTATAGCCCCAATCTGCCGCAGGGCGCTCCGCCGTTCGGCCGCTGCGACATGAACTCCGCCGATGGCCTGACCCCACAACAGTTTGCCGCCGCGTGCGGCATCACCACGAACGGAGGACCGCTGATGGCGCTCACCGACGAGGAGCAGGCCGAACTGTTGACGAAGGTCCGTGAGATCTGGGATCAGCTGCGCGGGCCCAACGGCACCGGCTGGCCACAGCTGGGCCAGAACAGCCGAGGCCAGGATCTCACGCCCGTCGACGCGATCGCGGCGATCAAGAACGACGTGGAACGTCTCCAGCCGCCGACATGACGAGTGTTACCGGACCGGTCGGCCGTACTGAAACGAAAAGGGCTGGCGGCATTGCGTCTTCGAGACCGTGGGGGACGCTGGGGCTCGGCCCGTTCGTCAAGGGTGACCTACGCTTTTTCCAGACGTTGCACAGGCCTCGGAGGGGGATGCGATGACGCGCTACCACAGCAAGTGTTCGCCCACCACAGGAAAGCGCTCGCCGCGGGCGACCTGGACGAGATCGTCGCCGACTACGCCGACGACTCGGTGGTGATCACGTCCCGGGCCGTTGCGCGCGGCAAAGCCGGTATCCGGGAAGTGTTCGTCAACTTGCTCGCCGACGTGCCCAACGCGGCGTGGGATGTGAAAACCCAAGTCTTCGAAGGCGATGTGCTCTTTCTGGAGTGGTCCGCCGATTCGGCGCTCAACCGGGTGGACGACGGCGTCGACACCTTCGTGTTTCGCGACGGCGCGGCGGCCCCAACTGGGCCGACGACGCTACCCGACGTGGTGTCGGTGTCCTCGTAGCGCGCGAGGTTCACTGCGGCGTTGTCATCACGCTGGTGACGTGCCAAGCAACCGTCGCATTGCCGATGTTCGTCCCAGCCGATGTTCTGCACATGCCGACACAAGTGACAGGTTTTCGACGACGGGAACCAGCGGTCTGCGACCACCAACTCCGACCCGTACCAGCGGCTCTTGTAGGCCAGGTGCCGGCGCGGTGTACCCAGGGCGGCATCGGAAAGTCCGCGCCGGCGGGCACGGCGCCGGGCAAGCACCTTCTGTCGCTGCATCCCTGCGGCGTCCAAACCTTCAACCACGATACGGCCGTGAGTTATGGCCAATCGCGTTGTCAGGGCATGCAGATGATGGGTGCGGACATCGTTGACCCGGCGATGCAGCCGGGACACCTCGGTGGTGCGCTCACGATAGCGGCGTGAGCCTTTGGTGCAGCGGGAACGAGCCCGGGGGCGCTGCACCAGCACCCGCACGCTCGCGTCCAGCCGGGCGCCGTTGCGCCGCACGCTGATGTGCCAGCACCCGCGCCCGGCCTTTAGCGATCAGGCGCTCGACGCGGCGGGTGTTCTCATGGGTGCGGACGGTGCCAATCACCGGCAGCCTCAGATGCCGACGGTCGGGCTCGACGCGCATCGCCCCGGTGGCGAAACAGACCCGGTCAGCTAAAGCTAAAGCGGGCCGATCCCCGGGCGGCCTGAGCCAGCTGCGCCTGGGTCGACGTATCGACCGAGGTCAGCCTGCCTACCGCCCACCCTGCAACGACGCGTTCGCGGCTTCGGTGCTGGCATATGCCCGCCCGGCCGCGCTCATCGCCTGCACGAACTGGTCATGCACGACCGCCGCCTGTGCACACAGCCCCTGATACATCTGTCCGTGCGCCCCGAACAGGGCCGCCACCGCCGCCGAGATCTCGTCAGCACCCGCGGCTAACACGCTCGTGGTGGGGGCCGCCGCCGCCGCGTTGGCGGCGTTGATCGTCGAACCAATGCCGGCCAATTCCGTCGCCGCCGCCTTCAGCTGCTCTGGCTGTGTAAACAAAAACGACATGGCAGGCCCTTCAAAGAATTTGCGTGTTGGGAATGAACGAATCGTATTGAGCACGAGCCGTATTGCAATCAACGTTATATCACCGAGTTCTAACCGTTATATAACAGTTATAAGAGGTGCCCTTATTGTCAACGAGATTTACAGAGGCCGCCGACGAATGTCGATCTGATTGACACACCGACGAAAACTTTGGTCGGGCCCGCGTAACCGGCGCCGACGCGCAGGTCTGCGTCATATCGGTCGCGGGGCGGCCGTCGACGACACCTGCGCGACGACGAACACCGTTGGCCCCGCGCCGCCTTGGTCCAGTGTCACCTCCGTGACGCAAGCCCGCGGCGGGTCTCGCTCGCACGTTCGTAGGGACCGGAACCAGGGTGACCCCGCGTGCGCGGCGGCACGCGCCCCGGTGCGTGCGGTGCATGGCCTCCTGTTGTCTCATTCGCCTCACGCGTTCCGGCACGGCGGGCACTGTGCAGGCCGGTCTATCGGGTACATGTGGGGCAGATGAGGACGGTGTGACGCGTGAGCAGGCCGTCGGCCCGCCGCGACCCCGAGGGCCTTACCCTCGCGACCACCGGTCGGTAGCGCCGGCCAGGCCGGCCACCGGCCTCGCTAGCCTCTGGTCTGTGAACGTAGGAGATTCGGTCAGGCAGTCACTCGATCACTGGGCTCGACAGGAGTGGGAGCGGGCCATCTTTCACGCCTGCGACGCCGTCAACGGAACAGGCAAGAAGCGTTATCCGCAGCTGGGTGTTGCCACTCGGTTCAAGCGCACGATTCGGGACTCGTTGGACATCTTCCATGCGATGGCCGCACCCGGTATCGACTTCGACCGGACCCGCTTTCCCATCGAGGTGAAGTCGGACCTGCCCGACGGTCGTCCCGACATCGCCGACGTCTTGTTCGGCATCCACCGCTACACCCACGGCCACGTCGACGAACTGCCCAAGGGATTCGAATTGACTCGCCACGGATCTCCCGACGTTGGTGTGCACATCTGGCGGGACGGGAAGATCCAGCTTCCCGCCGGGGCCATCCTCGGGCTATTGGCGATCGCCGTGTTCGCGCCGGAGAACAAGGGCGAAGCGATCCCCATCAACTATCAGCTCAGCTGGTACCAGCACAACTTTCAGATCAACGGCTGGTGGGGCTGGCAAGATCACTTTCGCGAGATCATCAGCGGCGCCCAGTTCTCCCGGGTGACGCTGAGCTTCGACAACCGGTGGGACGATTGGTCACCTATTTGATTCGCGAGCTTGCCGTGAGCGCGCCCGAAGGGATTCGAACCCCCAACCTTCTGATCCGTAGTCAGATGCTCTATCCGTTGAGCTACGGGCGCCGATATTCGGTTATCTGCGCGGCGGAGGCGAGAGGATTTGAACCTCCGGTCCCCTTGAAGGGGGACAACTCATTAGCAGTGAGCCCCATTCGGCCGCTCTGGCACGCCTCCATGGACGTACTGAGGGTACCCGACCCCGGAACCGCGCAGCCGCCGAAGGCATAGGCTACACAGCCACAACATATGCTGTCGAAGTGACTGCCCGCCTGCGGCCCGAGCTGGCCGGGCTGCCAGTTTACGTCCCCGGCAAGACCGTGCCCGGCGCCATCAAACTGGCCAGCAACGAGACCGTGTTCGGCCCGCTGCCCAGTGTCCGCGCGGCCATCGAGCGCGCTACCGACGCGGTCAACCGCTATCCCGACAACGGCTGCGTGCAGCTGAAAGCGGCGCTGGCCAAACACCTCAGCGCGGCGAGCACGGCGGATTTCACCGCCGAGCACATCGCCGTGGGCTGCGGCTCGGTCAGCCTGTGCCAGCAGCTCGTTCAGATCAGCGCGTCGGTGGGCGACGAGGTGATCTTCGGGTGGCGCAGCTTCGAGCTCTACCCGCCGCAGGTCCAGGTCGCCGGTGCCATCCCCGTCCGGGTGCCGTTGACCAACCACACCTATGACCTCGGCGCGATGCTCGCCGCGATCAGCGAACGCACCCGGCTGATTTTCGTCTGCAACCCCAACAATCCGACGTCCACGGTCGTCGACCCGGTCGCGCTGGCTCGCTTCGTGCAGGCGGTTCCAGCGCACATCGTGATCGCCATCGACGAGGCCTATGTCGAGTACATCCGCGATGGCATGCTGCCCGACAGCTTGGGGCTGGTCCGCGACCACGACAACGTCGTTGCGCTGCGCACCTTTTCCAAGGCCTACGGGCTGGCGGGCCTGCGGGTCGGCTACGCGATCGGCCACCCGGACGTGATCACCGCGCTGGACAAGGTCTACGTGCCGTTCACCGCGTCCAGCCTGGCTCAGGCCGCGGCCATCGCCTCGCTGGACGCCGCCGACGAGCTACTGGCCCGCACCGACGCCGTGGTAGCCGAGCGCGCCCGCGTCAGCGCCGCGTTGCGGGACGCCGGGTTCAGGCTGCCACCGTCGCAGGCCAACTTCGTCTGGCTGCCCCTGGGACAGCGCACCCGCGACTTCGTGGAGCAGGCCGCCGAAGCGGGCATCGTGGTCCGCCCGTACGGCACCGACGGTGTCCGGGTCACCGTCGGCGCGCCCGACGAAAACGACGCCTTCCTGCGGTTTGCCCGCGCGTGGAACACCGCGGATGCGCGGGAGTTCCGCGACCAACGGTTGGGCGCAAGCGAACCTAGCGGGCCGGGTTGCGGCCGGTGAACGCCACCAGCCGATCCAGCCCGCTGGCATCGTCGGGAACATCGACCGGCTCATCGAATCCGGCGGCGCCGCGCTCGTGCGGCTTGATCAGCTTTCGCGCCAACCCCAGCACGTATTCGGCCAGCGAATCCGACACCTGCACGGAGCGTCCCACAGCGACCCCGTAATCCCAGGCGTGCACCAGGAATTCGATCGAAAAGACCGATACCGCAACCCTGGCGGTCATCGAACCCGGCCCCAGCGCGACCTCGCCTTCCAGGCCGTGCCGGTGCCAGGCGTCCAGGGCCGGTCGGGCCGCGCTGATCACCTGCCGCTCCACCGAATAGGTGTCACCGCTATGCGGGCAATCCGCGAAGTCCGCGCCCACCAGGCCCCCCAGAACCATGATCTCGTTCAGCAGGTGCCCGGTCAGGCCCGCCACGTCGTACTCGGTGCAGGGTGTTGGCCGGGACATGTCGCCGCTGGCGATGGTGCGCAGGACTCGCCGCAGCACCGCGAGCGTGGCTTCGGCGCTGGCCAACTCGTCGGCTGGTGGGGAGTCGGGTGCGGGTCGCAAATCTGGGGCCATGGTGGCCACGCTACGGTCTGGACATGGGCGAAACATACGAATCCGTCACCGTCGAAACCACCGACCAGGTCGCGCAGGTGACGCTGATCGGGCCCGGCAAGGGCAACGCGATGGGGCCCGCCTTCTGGTCGGAGTTGCCGGAGGTGTTCGCAACGCTGGACGCCGACCGAGACGTGCGGGCCATCGTCATCACCGGGTCGGGCAAGAACTTCAGCTATGGCCTGGACGTGCCCGCGATGGGCGGCATGTTCACCCCGCTGATGGCCGCGGGCGCGCTGGCCCGCCCGCGCGCCGACTTCTACACCGAGATACTGCGCATGCAGAAGGCGATCAACGCCGTCGCCGACTGCCGCACCCCCACCATCGCCGCCATCCACGGCTGGTGCATCGGCGGCGGCGTGGACCTGATCTCCGCGGTCGACATCCGCTACGCCAGCGCCGATGCCAAATTCTCGGTGCGCGAGGTCAAGCTGGCCATCGTTGCGGACATGGGCAGCCTGGCCCGCCTGCCGTTGATCCTGGGCGATGGTCACCTGCGGGAGCTGGCGCTGACGGGTAAGGACATCGACGCCGCCCGCGCTGAGAAGATCGGCTTGGTCAACGACGTCTACGAGGACGCCGAGGCCACGCTGGCCGCCGCCCATACCACCGCCGCCGAGATCGCCGCCAACCCGCCGTTGGCGGTCTACGGCATCAAGGACGTGCTCGATCAGCAGCGCACCTCCGCGGTGTCGGAGAACCTGCGCTACGTCGCCGCCTGGAACGCGGCGTTCCTGCCGTCCAACGACTTGACCGAGGGAATCTCGGCGGCGTTTGCCAAGCGCCCGCCGCGGTTCACCGGCGAGTAGGGCCGTGGCGCACGGCAATCGCGGACACGAAGACGGCAAGATCCGGGTCCCGGTGGACCTGGACGCCGTAACGGCGATCGGCGCAGAAGACCACTCCGAGATCGGCGGCGCGGCCGTCGAACGGATCTGGCGGGCCGCACGGCACTGGTACCGGGCCGGCATGCACCCCGCGATCCAGTTGTGCATCCGCCACCACGGCCGGGTGGTGCTCAACCGCGCGATCGGCCACGGCTGGGGCAACGCCCCCACCGACCAACCCGACGCGGAAAAGATCCCCGTCACAACCGACACCCCGTTTTGCGCGTACTCGGCGGCGAAAGCCATCACCGCGACCGTCGTGCACATGCTTGTCGAGCGCGGACACTTCTCACTCGACGATCGGGTCTGCGAGTACCTGCCCAGCTACACCAGTCACGG
Source organism: Mycobacterium shinjukuense (assembly GCF_010730055.1). Taxonomy (NCBI): domain Bacteria; kingdom Bacillati; phylum Actinomycetota; class Actinomycetes; order Mycobacteriales; family Mycobacteriaceae; genus Mycobacterium; species Mycobacterium shinjukuense. The sequence goes on from NZ_AP022575.1 coordinate 3,702,863, forward strand.
CAAGCACCGCACCACCATCCGGCACGTGATGACCCACAGCGCGGGGGTACCGTTTCCGACCGGGCCGCGGCCCGACGTCAAGCGCGCCGACGACCACGAGTACGCCCAACAGCAACTTGCCGAGCTGAGGCCGCTGTACCGGCCGGGATTGGTGCACATCTACCACGCGCTGACCTGGGGTCCGCTGGTGCGTGAGATCGTCTACGCGGCCACCGGCAAGGACATCCGCGAGATCCTCGCCGCCGAAATCCTGGATCCGCTCGGTTTCCGGTGGACCAACTACGGGGTCGCCAAGGACGACCTCCCCTTGGTCGCACCCAGTCACGCCACCGGAAAGCCGCTGCCGCCGCTGATCGCCGCGGTCTTCCGCAAGGCCATCGGCGGAACCATGCACGAGGTCATCCCGTACACGAACAAGCCGCTGTACCTGACCACGGTGATCCCGTCATCCAACACGGTCTCGACCGCCAACGAGCTGTCCCGCTTCATGGAGATGCTGCGTCGCGGCGGCGAGCTCGACGGTGTGCGGGTGCTAAGCCCGGAGACGCTGCGCGGCGCGGTTCAGGAATGCCGACGGTTGCGACCGGATTTCGCGACCGGGCTGATGCCGCTGCGCTGGGGCACCGGATTCATGCTCGGGTCGACCAGGTTTGGGCCGTTCGGGCGCAACGCTCCGGCCGCGTTCGGTCATCTCGGCCTGGTCAACGTCGCGGTGTGGGCCGACCCCGAGCGCGCCCTGGCGGCCGGCTTGATCAGCAGTGGCAAACCCGGTCGGGACCCCGAGGCCAGCCGCTACAGCGCGCTGATGAACACCATCACCGCCGAGATACCCCGCGCATCCGCCGGCTTCACGCACTAGCGCCCACCCTGCCCGCGAGCGCGCGCAAAATGCCAGCCGTGCCGGCGTGTCGGCGTACAGACACGGACGCTCGCTGAAGCTGACGCGGCGGTGCGGCGCAGGTGACGGTGGCCGCGGTGGCGGAGGGATTTGAACCCCCGGACGGGTTTCGCCGTCGCTCGCTTTCAAGGCGAGTGCATTAGGCCGCTCTGCCACGCCACCCTGGACAAAGGGTAGGCCAAGGGTGACGGGGCGGTAGCGTGACCGTCATGCACGCCATCGTCGCCGAATCCGCCGATCAGCTGGTGTGGCAGGAAGTTCCCGACGTGTCCGCCGGGCCGGGCGAGGTGCTCATCAAGGTTGCCGCCGCCGGTGTCAACCGCGCCGACGTGCTGCAGGCTGCCGGCAAATATCCGCCGCCGCCGGGTGCCAGCGAAATCATCGGCATGGAGGTGAGCGGCGTCGTCGCCGCGGTCGGTCCGGGGGTCATGCAGTGGGCTGCCGGCCACGAGGTCTGCGCCTTGCTGGCCGGCGGCGGGTACGCCGAATACGTCTCCGTCCCGGTCGGCCAGGTGATGCCGATTCCACCGACCGTCGACGTGGTCGACGCGGCCGCACTGCCCGAAGTGGCCTGCACGGTGTGGTCGAACCTGGTGATGACCGCCCGTCTCGGCCCGGGCCAGGTGGTGCTGATTCACGGCGGGGCCAGCGGCGTCGGCAGCCACGCGATCCAGGTGTCCCGCGCGTTGGGCGCCCGGGTGGCGGCCACCGCCGGGTCGGGCGAAAAGCTGGACCTCTGCCGCGACCTGGGCGCCCAGATCACCGTCAACTATCGCGACGAGGACTTCGTCGCGCGGCTGAAGGAACACACCGGCGGCGCCGACGTCATCCTCGACATCATGGGCGCGTCCTACCTGGACCGCAACATCGACGCGCTGGCCACCGACGGTCAACTGGTCATCATCGGCCTACAGGGCGGGGTGAAGGGCGAACTCAACCTGGGCAAGCTGCTGACCAAGCGGGCGCGGGTCATCGGCACCACGCTGCGGGCCCGGCCGGTGGGCGGCCCGAACGGCAAGAGCGCCATCGTCGCGGCGGTGACCGCCTCGGTCTGGCCGATGATCGCCGGTGGCCGGGTCCGGCCGGTCGTCAGCGCCCGGCTGCCGATCCACCAGGCGGCCGAGGCGCATCGGCTGATGCTGTCGGGCAAGACATTCGGAAAGATCCTGTTGACCCTGTAACCGGGGTCGTCAGCCCAACGACGCCAGCGCGCGCATCAGCTGGTCGACTTCGGACATCGTCGTGTATTGCGCCAGCCCGACGGTGACCGCTCCGCCGACGTCGTTGACGCCCAGCAGGTCGAGCACGCGCGAGCTGGCATTGGCGATCGCCAGAATCCCGTTGTCCGCCAACCGCTGCACCACCCGGTCGGCCGGCACGTCCTGCAGCGCGAAGCTGACCACCGGGATCCGCACCTCCGGACGGCCGAGCAGCACCACCCGCGGCGACGACCGCAGCGACACCATCAGGTACTCGAAGACGTGGTTCAGGTAGGCGGCCGCCGACTGCATTGACATCGCCAGTCGTTCACGCCTGGTTCCCCGCGCCGACTCGTCGAGGGTTGCCAGGTATTCGATGCTGGCGACCACACCGGCCAGCAGACCGAACTGGTGCACGCCAAGTTCCAGGCGCGCCGGGCCGGCGGCGTACGGGTCCGTCGAGACGCCGCCGAAGGTGTTGATCAGCGCCGGGTCGCGAAAGACCATCGCCCCGATCGGTGGACCACCCCAACCGACGGCGTTCACCGTCACCACGTCGGCGTCGGTTTCTCGGATGTCCAGCAACCGATACGGCGCGGCCGCCGAATGATCCACCACCACAAAACCGCCCACGTCATGGACCAGCTTGGTCATCGCCCGCAGGTCGGTGACCGCGCCCAGCGTGCCCGACGCGGAGGTGACGGCGACCAGCCGGGTCGATTTGCTGATCAGGCTCTCCCACTGCCAGGGCGGCAGCTCACCGGTCTCGATGTCGACCTCGGCCCACTTCACCTTGGCCCCGTAGCGGTGTGCTGCCCGCAGCCAGGGCGCGATGTTGGCCTCGTCGTCGAGGCGGCTGACGATCACCTCATATCCCAGGCCCGCGCGCGAGGCCGAGGCTTCCGCCAGCGACGACAGCAACACCGCCCGATCGGCGCCGAGCACGACCCCGCCCGGGTCGGCATTGAGCAGATCGGCCACCGCCTCGCGCGCCGCGTCCAGGATCGCCGCGCTGCGCCGCGCCGACGGGTGAGCACCCAGCATGCTGGAGCCCGACCTGCGGAAGGCCGTCGACACCGTGGTCGCGACGGAATCCGGGATCAGCATCCCCGCGGGCGCGTCGAAATGCACCCACCCGTCACCCAGCGACGGATGCAGTCCGCGCACCCGGGCGACGTCATAGGCCATGCCAGCCACCTTAGAGCTTTCGCACTGTCCGCAAACCGGTGACGGTAAGCGGGCGCCAGCGGCGTTCCGGCCGTTGCGGCGTTCCCGAGCCACGTCACCCGGCCAGCCATACTAGTCGAGTGAGCTTGTGGTTCGGAACGCTGATCGCATTGATTTTGCTGATCGCGCCGGGGGCAATCGTCGCGCGGATCGCGCAGCTGAGCTGGCCGGTTGCCGTCGCGGTGGGCCCGCCGCTGACATACGGGGTGGTGGCGCTGGCGATCATCCCCTACGGCGCGGTGGGCATCCCGTGGAACGGTTGGACGGCGCTGGCCGCCCTGGCCGCGGTGTGCGCGGCGGCCACGGGTTTGCAGCTGCTGCTCGATCGGTTTCGCGACACCGAGGCCGAGGCGCGGGGGATCAGCCGCGGTCCGACGCTTGTGGTCGCGGCCGGGGTGCTGCTGGGCGTGGTGCTCATCGGCTGGGCGGCCTATCGCGGCATCCCGCACTGGCAATCCATCCCAAGCACCTGGGACGCGGTCTGGCACGCCAACACCGTGCGCTTCATCCTGGACACCGGCCAGGCGTCGTCCACCCACATGGGCGAGCTGCGCAACGTCGAAACCCATGCGTTGCTGTACTACCCGTCGGTCTTCCATGCCCTGGCGTCGGTGCTGTGCCAGCTCACCGCGGCGGCGCCGACCACCGGTTACACGCTGACCTCGCTGGCCGCCGCGGTTTGGCTGTTTCCGGTCAGCGCGGCCGTGCTCACCTGGCACGTGTTGCGGTCACCCACCACGATCCGGGCACCGGCCTTTCCGGCCTTTCCGGCCCGGTCGGCGGAATGGCGAACCGCGGCAGCGGCGGCCACCGCCGCGGCGCTGTCGGCGTCGTTCACCGCGGTGCCCTACGTCGAATTCGACACCGCCGCCATGCCCAACCTGGCGGCCTACGGTGTCGCGGTGCCGACGATGGTGTTGATCACCTCGACGTTGCGGCACCGAGACCGCATTCCGGTGGCCGTGCTGGCACTGGTCGGTGTCTTCTCGGTGCACATCACCGGCGGCATCGTCGTCGTGCTGCTGGTGTCGGCCTGGTGGCTGCTGCAGACACTGTGGCACCCCGTGCGCGGCCGGCTGTCCGATTTCGTGACGCTGGCCGGCGTGGCGATGGTGTCCGGGCTGATCCTGCTGCCGCAGTTCCTTAGCGTCAAACAACAGGAAGACATCATTGCCGGGCACTCGTTTCTGACCTACCTCAGCACCAGGCGTGGCCTGTTCGACGCGATATTCCAGCACTCCCGCCACCTCAACGACTTTCCCGTCCAATACGGGCTGATCGTGCTGGCCGTCATCGGCGGTGTGATCCTGCTGGTCAACAAGATCTGGTGGCCGCTGGCGGTGTGGCTGCTGCTGATCGTGATGAACGTCGACGCGGGCACACCGTTGGGCGGCCCGGTCGGGGCGGTGGCCGGGGCACTCGGTGAGTTTTTCTACAAGGATCCGCGGCGGATCGCGGCGGCCACCACCCTGCTGTTGACCTCCGGGGCCGGTGTCGGGCTGTTGGTGACGGTGCTGCTGGTGGTGGCCGGGGCACGACGGGTCACCGACCGTTTCAGACCCCAGCCGGCGCCCGTCTGGGCGTCGGCCACCGTGCTGCTGCTGGTGGGCGCGAGCCTGGTCAGCGCGTGGCATTACTTTCCGCGGCACCGGTTTCTGTTCGGCGACAAGTACGACTCGGTGATGATCGACCGGCGAGACCTGGCCGCCATGGCCTACCTGTCCAAACTGCCCGGCGCCCGCGACACCCTGATCGGCAACGCCAACACCGACGGCACCGCGTGGATGTACGCCGTGGCCGGCTTGCACCCCCTGTGGACGCACTACGACTACCCCGTGCAGGCGGGTCCGGGCTACCACCGGTTCATCTTCTGGGCCTACGCCCGCAACGGCGATGCGGATCCGCGGGTGCTCGAGGCCATCAAGGTCCTCAACATTCGCTACATCCTGACCAGCAGCCCGACGGTCAGGGGGTTCGCCGTGCCCGACGGACTAGTCTCACTAGAGAAATCCCCGTCGTGGACGATGATTTACGACAATGGCGGGGCGCGAATTTACGAATGGCACCGGGATAGCGCGGCGGCGCACCCGTAGATGGCACGCAAGAGGATGGTGACGGGATTGAGTACCGGCAACGATGGCCCGGATACCAACGGCATCGAGGACATCGAGGTTATCGGCGGCGTCGATCCGCGACTCATGGCCGCACCCGACGAGGACTCCGACGAACGCTCCCTGACCGACCTGGTGGAACAGCCCGCCAAGGTAATGCGCATCGGCACGATGATCAAGCAGCTGCTCGAGGAAGTCCGCGCCGCGCCACTGGACGACGCCAGCCGCAACCGGCTGCGTGAGATCCACGCCACCAGCATTCGTGAACTCGAAGACGGCCTGGCGCCGGAACTGCGGGAGGAGCTCGACCGGCTCACCCTGCCGTTCAGCGAGGACACCGCGCCCTCGGATGCCGAGCTGCGCATCGCCCAAGCCCAGCTGGTCGGCTGGCTGGAAGGGCTGTTCCACGGCATCCAAACCGCGTTGTTCGCGCAGCAGATGGCCGCCCGCGCGCAGCTCGAGCAGATGCGCCAGGGTGCGCTGCCGCCGGGAATCGGCAAGTCTGGCCACCATGGTCACGGCACCGGACAGTACCTGTAACCCGTGTCGAATCCGCATATCCAGACCCAGGACGCGTGGGTGGAATTTCCCATCTTCGATGCCAAGACGCGTTCCTTGAAGAAGGCCGTGCTGGGCAAGGCGGGCGGAACGATCGGGCGCAACAACTCCAACGTCGTCGTCATCGAGGCCTTGCGGGACATCACCATGGAGCTGAACCTGGGTGATCGGGTCGGCCTGGTGGGACACAACGGCGCCGGGAAATCGACTCTGCTGCGCCTACTTTCGGGAATTTACGAACCGACTCGCGGCTGGGCGAGGGTCACCGGCCGGGTGGCGCCGGTCTTCGATCTGGGGATCGGCATGGACCCCGAGATCTCCGGGTATGAGAACATCATCATCCGCGGCCTGTTCCTGGGACAGACCCGCAAACAGATGCTGGCCAAGGTGGACGAGATCGCCGAGTTCACCGAACTGGGTGACTACCTGTCGATGCCGCTGCGGACCTACTCCACCGGCATGCGAGTCCGGCTGGCGATGGGCGTGGTCACCAGCATCGACCCCGAAATCCTGCTGCTCGACGAGGGCATCGGCGCGGTGGACGCCGAGTTCCTGAAGAAGGCCCAATCGCGGCTGCAGAGTCTGGTCGAGCGTTCCGGAATCCTGGTGTTTGCCAGTCATTCCAACGAATTTTTGGCCCGACTGTGCAAGACGGCGATCTGGATCGACCACGGTGTCATCAAGCTCAGCGGCGGCATCGAAGACGTGGTGCGCGCCTACGAGGGCGAGGACGCCGCCCGCCATGTGCGCGAAGTGCTGGCCGAAACCGGGAACACGGCCACAGCCAACGGGTCGCTGGCACACAAAGCCACCGGGAATGAGTGAAACCGTTTTCGCCGTGGTGGTCACCCACCGGCGTCCCGCGGAGCTGGCCAGGTCGTTGGAAATGCTGACCGCCCAAACCCGGACACCGGACAAGCTCATCGTCATCGACAACGACGACTCCGGGGAGAGCGGGGTTCAGCATCTGGTTGCCGCACAGGAGATCCCGTCCGTCTATCTGAATTCACGCCGAAACCTCGGTGGTGCGGGTGGTTTCGCCCTCGGCATGTTGCTCGCCCTGGCGCAGGGCGCCACCTGGATATGGCTGGCCGACGACGACGGGCATCCACGGGACACCGGCGTGCTGCAGACCCTGCTGGCCTGCGCCGAAAAGTACGGCCTGGCCGAGGTGTCACCGATGGTCTGCAACATCGACGACCCGGAGCGGCTGGCGTTTCCGCTGCGGCGCGGCCTGGTATGGCGGAGGCGGGCAAGCGAATTACGCACCGAAGAGGGACAGGAACTGCTGCCCGGCATCGCGTCGCTGTTCAACGGCGCCCTGTTCCGGGCCGCCACCGTGGAGGCGGTCGGGGTGCCCGATGTCAGGCTGTTCATCCGCGGCGACGAAGTGGAAATGCATCGCCGGCTGGTTCGGTCGGGGTTACCGTTCGGAACCTGCCTGGACGCGGTGTACCTGCACCCGTGTGGATCCGAGGAATTCAAACCCATCCTGGGCGGCCGGATGCACACCCAATATCCAGAGGACCCGGCCAAGCGTTTCTTCACCTACCGCAACCGGGGCTATGTGTTGTGGCAACCGGGCCTGCGCAAGTTGCTGCCCCAGGAGTGGCTGCGGTTCGGCTGGTTCTTCCTGGTGTCCCGTCGGGACCCCAAGGGCCTGCTGGAGTGGATTCGGTTGCGCCGCTTGGGACGTCGCGAAAAGTTCGGCAACCGGGAGGCACCCGATGACGTTCATCGACGCTGAAGCTAGCTTCAAGGCACAGTCGCGGACGCTGGCGCGCGCCCGCGGCGATCTGATCGAGGGGTTCCGTCGCCATGAGCTGTGGCTGCACCTGGGCTGGCAGGACATCAAGCAACGGTACCGCCGTTCGGTGCTGGGACCGTTTTGGATCACCATCGCGACCGGAACCACCGCGGTTGCCATGGGCGGGCTGTATTCCAAACTGTTCCGCCTCGAGCTGTCGCAGCATCTGCCCTATGTGACGCTCGGGCTGATCATCTGGAACCTGATCAACGCCGCCATCCTGGACGGCGCGGATGTGTTCGTCTCCAACGAGGGCCTGATCAAACAGTTGCCGGCACCGCTGAGCGTGCACGTGTACCGGCTGGTGTGGCGGCAGATGATCTTTTTCGCCCACAACATCGTGATCTATGCAGTTGTTGCGATCATCTTCCCTAAGCCGTGGTCGTGGGCGGATCTGTCGGTGTTTCCGGCGCTGGCGCTGATCGTGTTGAACTGCATTTGGGTGTCGCTGTGTTTCGGCATCCTGGCCACCCGCTACCGAGATATCGGCCCGCTGCTGTTCTCGGTCGTGCAGTTGCTGTTCTTCATGACCCCCATCATTTGGAACGACGACACGCTGCGGCACCAAGGCGCCGGGCAGTGGTCGAAGGTGGTCGAACTCAACCCGCTGCTGCACTATCTCGACATCGTGCGGGCACCCCTGTTGGGCGCGCACCAGGAGTTGCGGCACTGGGCGGTGGTGGCGGTGCTGACCGCGGTCGGCTGGGTGCTCGCGGCCTTCGCGATGCGGCAATACCGCGCCCGGGTGCCGTATTGGGTCTAACTCTAACGAGCGGTGCGGACGTTGCATCCTACGCTAGCGGCGGCTCGATGACCGGTTGCGTTGGGACGTTGATCGTCACGACCCGCGGCCCGCTCGGTGCCGCCCCGGCCGAGCACGAGTCGCAGCGCAAACAAGCCGAGTTCGCTCGGGAAACCGTGATCGTCGCGGCGCCATTCAAGGCCGAGGTGGACAGGCTCAGGCCGCGACCGTCCAGGCGGGGCCCGCTGGCCGAACATCGGGCTCAGCGCGCGGTGCTGAAGATCGTACAACCGGGCGAGCGCGGCGTCGCCAGCAAGCACCGGGTGCTCAGGTGGTCAAGCCCGCGGAGGCCGAAGCCGCGGCGTCGCAGCGGTCGGTTGACGAATACGGGTGACGGCGGGCTCGTGGTGGTGTAACACTGAAACGCCAGCACCCCGATGGCTCATCGGTACCCACAAGCAGTTCCACCTGGGACGAAAGGTCGACCACGTGAGCGAGGAAGTCGAATCACCAGGGCTTGCCGCCGCGGCGCGCGAGCACCTCGCCGCCGAACTGGCCCGGCTCCGGCAACGGCATGACCGGTTGGAGGTCGAGGTCAAAAATGACCGCGGCATGGTCGGCGATCACGGTGACGCGGCCGAGGCAATCCAGCGCGCGGACGAGCTGGCCGTGCTGAGCGACCGGATCAACGAGCTCGACCGGCGGCTCAAGGCCGGGCCCGCACATTCCGGGCTGTCGAACGGAGCGGAGACGTTACCCGGCGGGACCGAGGTGACCTTGCGGTTTCCCGACGGCGAGGTGGTCACCATGCACGTGATCTCCATCGTCGAGGAGACCCCGGTGGGCCACGAAGCCGAGACGCTGACGGCGCGCAGCCCGCTGGGTCAGGCTCTGGCCGGGCATCAACCGGGCGACACGGTGACCTACTCCACCCCGCAGGGGCCAAGCCAGGTCGAGCTGATCGCGGTCAAGCTGCCCAGCTAACCGTCGCCAAACCCGCACTCGCGCCGCAGCGGGGCCCGCCGCGGCCGCGTCTAGACTTCCCCCAATGCCTTCCCCAGAGTCCGATACCGCGCCGTCGCGCCCGCACGAGGGCCATCACCTGCACCTGAGCACGCAGATGATGCGTTTTGTCGTCACCGGGGGCCTGTCAGCGATCGTCGACTTCGGGCTGTATGTGACGCTCTACAAAGTGGCGGGCCTGCAGGTCGACCTGTCCAAGGCGATCAGCTTTGTCGCCGGCACCATCACCGCGTATCTGATCAACCGCCGCTGGACCTTTCAGGCCGCACCCAGCACCGCCCGGTTCGTCGCGGTCATGATCCTCTACGGGATCACCTTCGCCGTGCAGGTCGGACTCAACCATCTGTGTCTGGCGCTGTTGCACTATCGGGGGTGGGCGGTGCCGGTCGCGTTCGTCATCGCCCAGGGCACCGCGACGGTGATCAATTTCGTCGTGCAGCGAACCGTGATCTTCCGGGTCCGCTGACGTCGAGCAGGCGGTACCCTCTGTGACGATGTTGACCGCCTCCGAGGCCACCGCCTCGTGCACCAAAGTCACCCGGCTGACCGGGTGGGGACGCACGGCTCCGTCGGTCGCCCGGGTGCTGTCCACGCCCGATCCCGAGATGATCGCCAAGGCGGTGGCCCGGGTGGCCGAGGCCGGCGGCTCGTCGCAGTGCCGGGGCGTCATCGCTCGCGGCCTGGGCCGCTCCTACGGCGACAACGCCCAAAACGGCGGCGGGCTGGTGATCGACATGACCCCGCTGTCCAGGATCCACTCGATCAGCGCCGACACCAAGCTGGCCGACGTCGACGCCGGGGTCAGCCTGGACCGGTTGATGAAGGCGGCCTTGCCGTTCGGGCTGTGGGTGCCGGTGCTGCCCGGGACACGGCAAGTCACCATTGGCGGCGCGATCGCCTGCGATATTCACGGCAAGAATCACCACAGCGCGGGCAGCTTCGGCAACCATGTCCGCAGCCTGGATCTGCTGACCGCCGACGGGCAGATCCGCCGCCTCACCCCCGACGGCGAGGAATCCGAACTGTTCTGGGCCACCGTCGGGGGCAACGGCCTGACCGGGATCATCCTGCGCGCCACCATCGCGATGACGCCCACCGAGACGGCGTATTTCGTCGCCGACGGTGACGTCACCGCGAGCCTGGACGAAACCATCGCCCTGCACCGCGACGGCAGCGAGGCGCGCTACACCTACTCCAGCGCCTGGTTCGACGCGATCAGCGCGCCGCCGAAGCTGGGCCGGGCGGCGGTGTCGCGCGGTTCTTTGGCCACCGTCGAACAGCTACCGCCGAAGCTACGTCGCAACCCGCTGAAATTCGATGCGCCCCAACTGCTGACCTTTCCTGACATCTTCCCCAATGGGCTGGCCAACAAGTACACCTTCGGGCCGATCGGCGAGCTGTGGTACCGCACATCGGGCACCTACCGCGGCAAGATCCAAAACCTCACGAAGTTCTATCACCCGCTGGACATGCTCGGCGAGTGGAACCGCGCCTACGGCCCGGCCGGCTTTCTGCAGTACCAGTTCGTGATTCCCACCGAGGCGGTCGACGAGTTCAAGAGGATTATCGGCGATATCCAAACCAGCGGCCACTACTCGTTTCTCAACGTGTTCAAGCTGTTCGGGCCCGGCAACCAGGCGCCGCTGAGCTTCCCGATGCCGGGCTGGAACATCTGCGTCGACTTCCCAATCAAGCCCGGCCTGGGCGAGTTCGTCAGCGAACTCGACCGCCGGGTACTGGAATTCGGCGGCCGGCTCTACACCGCCAAGGACTCCCGCACCACCGCCGAAACCTTCCACGCCATGTATCCGCGCATCGACGAGTGGATCGCCGTGCGCCGCAAGGTCGACCCCTTGCGGGTGTTCGCCTCCGACCTGGCCCGACGCTTGGAGCTGCTGTAAATGGTTCTTGATGCCGTGGGAAACCCCCAGACCGTGCTGCTGCTGGGCGGCAGCTCCGAGATCGGGCTGGCCATCTGCGAGCGCTACCTGCGCACCGCCCCCGCACGCATCGTGCTGGCCTGCCTGCCCGACGACCCGGGTCGCGACGACGCGGTGGCCCAGATGAACGGAGCGGGTGCACGCTCGGTGGAACTGGTCGACTTCGATGCGATGGACACCGACAGCCACCCGAAGGTGATCGACCAGTGCTTCGCCAACGGCGACGTCGACGTGGCGATCGTCGCGTTCGGTCTGCTTGGTGACGCCGAGGAGCTGTGGCAAAACCAGCGCAAGGCGGTGCAGATCGCCGAAATCAACTACACCGCCGCGGTTTCGGTGGGGGTGCTGTTGGGTGAAAAGATGCGCGCCCAGGGCTTCGGCCAGATCATCGCCATGAGTTCGGTTGCCGGCGAGCGGGTGCGCCGGGCCAACTTCGTCTACGGCTCCACCAAGGCCGGTTTGGACGGCTTCTATCTGGGATTGTCAGAAGCGTTGCGCGAGTACGGTGTCCGCGTGCTGGTGATCCGCCCCGGGCAGGTGCGCACCCGGATGAGCGCTCACCTCAAGGAAGCTCCACTGACCGTCGACAAGGAATACGTCGCCGACCTCGCGGTGACCGCGGCCGCAAAAGGTAAGGAATTGGTGTGGGCGCCAGCAGCATTCCGGTATGTGATGGCGGTGTTGCGTCATATCCCGCGGAGCATCTTCCGTAAGCTGCCGATCTGACCATGCCGAGCAGACGCAAAAGCCCCCAATTCGGGCACGAATTGGGGGCTTTTGCGTCTGCTCGCGCGGGGATTCTAGCCACTTGCGTGGCCGTCGCCGTCGCGGCGGTGTCCCTGCTCGCCATCTCCCGGGTGGAATGGCCGGCCTACCCGTCGTCCAACCAGCTGCATGCGCTGACCACCGTCGGCCAGGTGGGTTGCCTGGCCGGGCTGATCGCCACCGGATGGGTGTGGCGTTCCGGACGCTACCGACCGCTGGCGCGGCTGGGTGGGCTGGTGTTTGTGTCCGCGTTCGTCGTGGTGACGCTGGGCATGCCGCTGGGAGCCACCAAGCTCTACCTGTTCGGCATCTCCGTCGACCAGCAGTTTCGCACCGAATACCTGACCCGGCTCGCCGACAGCCCGGCCCTGCGCGACATGACCTACATCGGTCTGCCGCCGTTCTACCCGCCGGGCTGGTTCTGGATCGGCGGGCGGGTCGCCGCGCTCACCGCGACACCGGCCTGGGAGATGTTCAAACCGTGGGCGATCACCTCGATCACCGTCGCCGTCGCGGTAGCGCTGGTGCTGTGGTGGCGGATGATCCGCTTCGAGCACGCCCTGCTGGTCACCATCGCCACCGCGGCGGTCACGCTGGCCTACAGCTCACCGGAGCCCTACGCCGCGATGATCACGGTGTTGCTGCCACCGATGCTGGTGCTGGCCTGGTCGGGTTTGCGAGCCGGCGAGCGTGAGCCGGCCGGGTCGGGCTGGGCCGCGGTCATCGGCACCGGCCTCTTCCTGGGCTTTGCGGCCACCTGGTACACGCTGCTGGTGGCCTACGGGGCGTTCACGGTCACGCTGATGGCGCTGTTGCTGGCTGGCACGCGGTGGCGGCAAGCCGGATTCAAAGCCGCGCGCGACCCGCTGCGCCGGCTGGCCGTCATCGGCCTCATCGCGGCGGCCATCGGGTGCACCACCTGGCTGCCGTACCTGGCGCGGGCGCTCCGTGACCCAGTCAGCAACGCTGGCAGCGCCCAGCACTACCTTCCCGCCGACGGGGCCGAACTGGCCTTCCCGATGCTGCAGTTCTCCCTGTTGGGCTCGCTGTGCATGCTGGGCACCCTGTGGTTGGTGGTGCGGGCGCGAACATCGGTCCGGGCCGGCGCCCTGGCCATCGGCGTGCTGGCCGTATACCTGTGGTCCCTGCTGTCGATGCTGACCACCCTGGCGCGCACCACGCTGCTGTCGTTTCGGCTGCAGCCCACGTTGACGGTGCTGCTGGCGGCCGCCGGGGTGTTCGGCTTCGTGGAAACCGCTCGCGCGCTGGCCGCGCCAGACCTGTGGGGCCGCGCCGTCGTCCCGGTGGCCGGGGCGATCGGGCTGGCCGGGGCGATCGCCTTCAGCCAGGACATCCCCGACGTGCTGCGGCCCGATCTCACCATCGCCTACACCGACACCGACGGCAACGGCCAGCGCGGCGACCGGCGACCGGCGGGTTCCGAGAAGTACTATCCGGCGATCGACGCGGCCATCCGGCGTGTCACCGGCCGGCCGCGTGATCAGACCGTGGTGCTCACCGCCGACTACAGCTTCCTGTCGTACTACCCGTACTGGGGGTTTCAGGGGTTGACGTCGCACTACGCCAACCCGCTGGCACAGTTCGACAAACGGGCCGCGCAGATCGAGAGCTGGGCCAGGCTCACGACCTCCGACGAATTCATCGGCGCGCTGGACCGGCTGCCCTGGCCGGCGCCGACGGTCTTTCTGATGCGCCGCGGCGCGAACAACACCTACACCCTGCGGCTGGCCAAGGACGTCTATCCCAACCAGCCCAATGTCCGCCGCTACACCGTGCACCTGCCGGCCGCGCTGTTCGCCGACCCGCGGTTCAGCGTCGACGGCATCGGCCCCTTCATGCTGGCCATCCGCAACCCGGCGGGGAGCGCGTGATGGCCACCGAAACCGCGGCGGACACCGTCAAACAACTACCGCCTAATTGCCGGACTCCTCAGCGGGCCGGGCGGCCCGCATCGTCGCCCGGCTACCGCCTAATTGCCGGACTCCTCAGCGGGCCGGGCGGCCCGCATCGTCGCCCGGCTACCATCTACCTCCGTGAGCGACGCGGGAGCAAACTATCGAATCGCTCGCCTGGTCGCCGTCGTCGCCGGCCTACTGGGCGCCGTCCTGGCGCTCGCCACCCCCCTGCTACCGGTCAACCAGACCACCGCCCAGCTGAACTGGCCGCAAAACGGCACCTTCAGCAGCGTCGAAGCGCCGCTGATCGGCTATGTGGCCACCGACCTGGCCATCACCATCCCCTGCCAGGCCGCCGCGGGGCTGGCCGGGCCGCCGAACACCGCCACGACAGTGCTGTTGTCAACGGTGCCCAAGCAGGCCCCGAAGGCCGTCGACCGTGGGTTGCTGGTGCAACGCGCCAACGACGACCTGGTGCTGGTGGTGCGCAACGTCCCGGTGGTCACCGCCCCGATGAGCGCAGTGCTCAGCCCGGCCTGCCAGCGCCTGACCTTCACCGCCCACGCCGACAAGGTCACCGCCGAATTCGTCGGGCTGACACAGGGGCCCAACGCCGAGCATCCCGGCGAACCGCTACGCGGCGAGAAGAGCGGCTACGACTTCCGGCCGCAGATCGTCGGGGTGTTCTCCGATCTGGCCGGACCGACACCACCAGGCCTGAACTTCTCGGCGACCGTCGACACCCGCTACAGCAGCAGCCCCACACCGCTGAAGTTGGCCGCGATGATCCTCGGGCTGGTGGCCACCGCGGCCGCCCTGGTCGCGCTGCACGTCCTGGACACCGCCGACGGCACCCGGCACCGGCGCTTCCTGCCCCCCCGCTGGTGGTCGGTCGGAGGTCTGGACGCCCTGGTCATCACCGTCCTGGTGTGGTGGCACTTCGTCGGGGCCAACACCTCCGACGACGGCTACATCCTCACCATGGCCCGGGTGTCCGAGCATGCCGGCTACATGGCGAACTACTACCGCTGGTTCGGCACCCCGGAGGCCCCGTTCGGCTGGTACTACGACCTGCTGGCGGCGTGGGCGCATGTCAGCACCGCCAGCATTTGGATGCGGCTGCCCACCCTGGCGATGGCGTTGACCTGCTGGTGGGTGATCAGCCGCGAGGTCATTCCCCGGCTAGGGCACGCGGTCAAACGCAGCCGGGCGGCGGCGTGGACCGCGGCGGGCATGTTCCTGGCCGTCTGGTTGCCGCTCGACAACGGCCTGCGGCCCGAGCCGATCATCGCCCTGGGCATCCTGTTGACCTGGTGCTCGGTGGAGCGCGCGGTGGCCACCAGCCGGCTGCTGCCGGTGGCGATCGCCTGCATCATCGGCGCGCTGACGCTGTTCTCCGGGCCGACGGGCATCGCCTCCATCGGTGCGCTGCTGGTCGCGATCGGGCCGCTGCGGACCATCCTGCACCGCCGTTCCAAACGATTCGGCGCGCTCCCGCTGCTGGCGCCCCTCCTGGCCGCGGCCACCGTCACCGCGATCCTGATCTTCCGTGACCAAACCCTGGCCGGGGAGACCCAGGCCAGTCTGCTCAAGCGCGCCGTCGGGCCCAGCCTGAGCTGGTTCGACGAGCACATCCGCTACGAGCGATTGTTCATGGCCAGTCCGGACGGATCGGTGGCCCGCCGCTTCGCCGTGCTGGCGGTGGTCCTCGCGCTGGCGATATCGGTGGCAATGTCGTTGCGCAAGGGACGAATTCCGGGCACCGCGGCCGGCCCCAGCCGCCGGATCGTCGGCATCACCATCATCTCGTTCCTGGCGATGATGTTCACACCGACCAAGTGGACACACCACTTCGGGGTGTTCGCCGGCCTGGCCGGATCGCTGGGTGCGCTGGCCGCGGTCGCGGTGACGGGCGCGGCCATGCGATCCCGACGCAACCGCACCGTGTTTGCCGCCGGCGTGCTGTTTTTGACGGCGTTGTCGTTCGCCAGCGTCAACGGCTGGTGGTATGTGTCCAATTTCGGTGTGCCGTGGTCAAATTCGTTCCCACAGTGGCGATACGGCTTTGCCACCATGCTGCTCGGGCTGACGGTGGCTGTGCTGCTGCTGGCGGCATGGTTCCACTTCGTCGCCACCGACAACGGGCCCCCAAAGACCCGGTACGGGGCGCGGCTGGCGGGAATCATTCAGTCCCCGTTGGCAATTGCGACGTGGGCGCTGGTGACTTTCGAGGTGGTGTCGCTGACCCTGGCGATGACGGCCCAGTACCCGGCCTGGTCCGTGGGCCGGTCAAATCTGCAGGCCCTCCCGGTTTTGGGGGCCGGACAGACCTGCGGGCTGGCCGAGGACGTCCTGGTGGAGCAGGATCCCAACGCCGGCATGCTGGCACCGACGTCCGCCCCGGTCGCCGACGCCCTGGGGGACGGTCTGTCGGAAGCCTTCACACCCAACGGTATTCCCGCCGACGTCTCCGCCGACCCGGTGCTGGAACGTCCGGGTGATCGCAGTTTCGTCAGCAACGACGGGCTGATCACCGGCAGTGATCCCGGCACCGAAGGCGGCACCACGGCCGCGCCGGGCATCAACGGTTCCCGAGCGCGGCTACCCTACAACCTGGATCCGGCTCGCACGCCGGTGCTGGGTAGCTGGCGATCCGGCCTACAGGTGCCCGCCATGCTGCGGTCGGCCTGGTACCGACTGCCTCCCCGAGATCGGTGGGGCAGGGCCCCGCTGCTGGTGGTGACCGCGGCCGGCCGATTCGATCCGCGCGAGGTCCAGGTGCAGTGGGCCACCGACGACGGCGCGGCCGGCGGACACCCCGGCGGGTCGCTGGGATTCGCCGACGTCGGCGCCGCCCCGGCGTGGCGCAATTTGCGAGCGCCGCTGTCGGCATTCCCGAGCACCGCCACCCAGGTCCGGCTGGTCGCCGATGACAACGACCTGGCGCCACAACACTGGATCGCCTTGACACCGCCACGGATTCCGCGGGTGCAGACGCTGCAGCAGGTGGTGGGCTCGCAGGATCCGGTGTTGCTGGACTGGCTGGTCGGTTTGGCCTTTCCGTGCCAGCGACCGTTCGGCCATCACAACGGCGTCGTCGAAACGCCGAAGTGGCGCATCCTGCCCGACCGGTTCGGCGCCGAGGCCAACTCCCCGGTGATGGACAACAACGGCGGCGGACCGCTGGGCATCACCGAACTCCTGCTGCACGCGACCACGGTTGCCAGCTACCTCAAAGACGACTGGTTCCGGGACTGGGGAGCCCTGCAGCGGTTGACGCCCTACTACCCCGACGCCACCCCCGCCCGGCTACGGCTGGGCACGGTGACCCGCAACGGGCTGTGGAACCCGGCGCCGCTGCGGCACGGGTAGCCACCAGGCAGCCCGCCGCTCGGTGCGCGGGTGCGTCAGTCGCTCGGGTAATGAATGTGCACGCCGGCCTGCTGGGCCTTGGCGGCCTGCACCATGCGGCGCGCGACGGCATCCGGATGCACCGGCCGGTAGCGGGCCAGCGGGCCGACCATCACCGGGGACACCAGCGGCACCAGCACCTTCCCGAGGTCTTCGGCACGTCGGCCTTCCGCGCGCGACCCGAGCAGCAACGATGGCCGGAAGATGTGCACGGTGGGCAACGTCATCGCCGACACGGCCCGCTCCGCTTCGGCTTTGACCCGGCTGTAAAAGCTTGGCGACCGTGCGCTGGCCCCAATCGCGGTGACCAGGAGGAACTGCCGCGCCTGGCCGTCGGAGGCCAGCTGGGCCAGCTTGACGACGTACCCGTGGTCCACCTTGCGGAACGCCTCTCGTGAGCCCGCCTTGGCCATCGTGGTGCCTAGGCAGCAAAAGACGTCGGCGCCGGCGAACAATCCGATGTGCGGATCGAGATCGTCGAAGTCCACCACGTGCTCGACCAGCTTGGCCTCCTCGGACCCGCCGGGGCGACGCACCAGGGTATGCACCCGGTCCCAGGTGGGGTCGGCGAGCAGCAGCCGCAGCAGCTGGCCGCCGACATGGCCGCTCGCCCCGGCCACAACCGCGGTCCTCGTCATCGCGTGGGCCAGTTCTGCTCGTCGCACACAGGGATGCACAGTAACCGGTAGACGTAGGCGACCGCCCGCACGGCCCGCCAACCGTTTCGTGGCCCGGCATCCCCACACCACTTTAACCGCGTCGCCTACCATCGACCCTCGTGCCCCACGACGGTAATGAGCGATCCCACCGGATCGCCCGGCTGGTAGCCGTCGTTTCGGGTTTGGCCGGTCTGCTGGTGTGCGCCCTGGTGCCGCTGCTTCCGGTGCGGCAGACCACCGCGACCATCGCGTGGCCGCAAGGCGCCACCGCCGACGGCGCCATCACCGGGATCACCGCCCCACTGGTTTCCGGTGCGCCGCGTGCGCTGGACATCTCCATCCCGTGCTCGGCGATGGCCACCCTGCCCGCCGCCGGCGGCCTGGTGCTGTCCACGCTCCCCGCCGGCGGCGTGGACACCGGCAAGAGCGGGTTGTTCGTGCGCGCCGACAAGGACACCGTCGTCGTCGCGTTCCGGGACACCGTGGCCGCGATGGCGCCCCGCTCGGCGATCGCCGCCGGCGGCTGCGGCGTGCTGCACGTCTGGGCCAACACCGGCGGCGTGGGCGCGGAGTTCATCGGCATCCCCGGCGCCGTCGGGACCCTGCCCCCGGAGAAGAAACCTCAGGTCGGCGGGATCTTCACCGATCTAAAGGTGCCCGCTCAGCCTGGCCTGTCGGCCGGCATCGACGTCGACACCCGGTTCATCACCGCGCCCACCGCGCTCAAGACGATCGCAATGGTCACCGGAGCGTTGGCCGTCTTGGCCGCCATCGCCGCCCAGGCTGTCTTGGACCGTCACAGCCGGGGCGCCCGACATCGCACCCGGGTGCGCCGGCGAGTCGGCATCACCACCAGGCTGGCCGATGCGGGCGTGCTCACCACGCTGCTGCTCTGGCATGTCATCGGCGCCATCTCCTCCGACGACGGCTACAACCTCACCATCGCCCGGGTGGCGCCGAAAGCCGGCTACATCGCTAACTACTACCGCTACTTCGGGACCACCGAGGCGCCGTTCGACTGGTACTTCTCGGTGCTGGCCCGGATGGCGGGGGTGAGCACCGCCGGGGTGTGGATGCGGTTACCGGCCACGCTGGCCGGGATCGTGTGCTGGCTGCTCATCAGCCGGTGCGTGCTGGCGCGGTTGGGCCCGGCACGGGGTGGCCTGGCCGCCAATCGGGTGGCGGTGCTGACCGCGGGCGCGGTGTTTGTGGCCGCCTGGCTGCCGTTCAACAACGGTCTGCGGCCCGAACCGCTGATCGCGCTGGGTGTGCTGGTCACCTGGGTGCTGGTGGAACGCGCGATCGCGTCCGGGCGGCTGGCCCCGGCCGCGGTCGCCATCGTCGCAGCGTCGCTCACCGCGACGCTGGCACCGCAGGGGCTGATCGCGATCGCCCCGCTGCTGACCGGTTCGCGCGCCATCGCCCAGACGATCCGCCGCCGCCGGCGAACCGACGGCGTGCTGGCCCCGCTGGCGGTGCTGGCGGCGTCGTTGTCACTGATCAGCGTGGTGGTGTTCCGAAGCCAGACGCTGGCCACGGTGGCCGAGTCGGCCCGCATCAAATACAAGGTCGGCCCGACGATCGCGTGGTACCAGGATTTCCTGCGCTACTACTTCCTCACCGTCGAGAGCAATGCGGACGGCTCGATGGCGCGCCGGTTCGCCGTGCTGGTGCTGCTGCTGTGCCTGTTCGGGATGCTGTTCGTGCTGTTGCGGCGCGGCCGGGTGCCGGGGCTGGCCAGCGGCCCGGCCTGGCGGCTGATCGGCGCATGCGCGGTCGGGCTGCTGCTGCTGACCTTCACGCCGACGAAGTGGGCCGTGCAGTTCGGCGCGTTCGCCGGGCTGGCGGGCGCGCTGGGGGCGGTCACCGCCTTCACCGTCTCCCGGGTCGGCCTGCACAGCCGACGCAACCTCACGCTGTACATCACCGCGTTGCTGTTCGTGCTGGCGTGGGCCACCTCGGGCATCAACGGCTGGTTCTACGTCGGCAACTATGGGGTGCCGTGGTATGACATCCAGCCGGTCATCGCCAGCCACCCGGTGACGTCGATGTTTTTGACGCTGTCGATCCTCACCGGCCTGCTGGCCGCTTGGTACCACTTCCGCATGGACTACGCCGGGCACACCGAGGTCACCGACAACCGTCGCAACCGCATCCTGGCCTCCACCCCGCTGTTGGTGGTGGCGGTGATCATGGTCTTGGGCGAGGTCGGCTCGATGGCCAAGGCCGCCGTGTTCCGCTACCCGCTCTACACCACCGCCAAGGCCAACCTGGTCGCTATCACGTCCGGCCTTTCACCCGCTAGCTGCGCCATGGCCGACGACGTGCTGGCCGAGCCCGACCCGAATGCCGGCATGCTGCAACCGGTTCCGGGCCAGACATTCGGACCCGACGGCCCGCTGGGCGGCATCAACCCGGTCGGCTTCAAACCAGAGGGCGTGGGTGACGACCTGAAATCCGACCCGGTGGTGAGCAAGCCCGGAGTGGTCAACTCCGACGCGTCACCCAACAAGCCCAACGCCGCCATCACCGACTCCGCGGGCACCGCCGGTGGCAAGGGCCCGGTCGGGATCAACGGGTCACACGCCGCGCTGCCGTTCGGGCTGGACCCCGCCCGCACCCCGGTGATGGGCAGCTACGGCGAAAACACCCTGGCCGCGACGGCCACCTCGGCCTGGTACCGACTGCCGCCGCGCACACCCGACCGGCCGCTGGTGGTGGTGTCCGCGGCCGGCGCCATCTGGTCCTACAAGGAGGACGGCGACTTCGTCTACGGACAATCGCTGAAACTGCAGTGGGGTGCCACCAAACCCGACGGCGGCATCCAGCCGCTGGCGCAGGTGTACCCGATCGACCTGGGGCCGCAGCCCGCGTGGCGCAACCTGCGGTTCCCGCTGACCTGGGCCCCGCCGGAGGCCGACGTGGCGCGCATCGTCGCCTACGACCCGAACCTGAGTTCCGAGCAGTGGTTCGCCTTCACCCCGCCGCGCGTCCCCGTGCTGCAGACCCTGCAGCGGCTGATCGGGTCGCAGACTCCGGTGTTGATGGACATCGCCACCGCGGCCAACTTCCCCTGCCAGCGACCGTTCACCGAACACCTTGGCATTGCCGAGCTTCCGCAGTACCGCATCCTGCCCGACCACAAGCAGACGGCGGTGTCGTCGAACCTGTGGCAGTCCAGCTCCACTGGCGGGCCGTTCCTGTTCACCCAGGCGCTGCTGCGGACCTCGACGATCGCGACCTACCTGCGTGATGACTGGTACCGCGACTGGGGATCGGTGGAGCAGTACCACCGCCTGGTGCCGGCCGATCAGGCGCCCAACGCCGTCGTTCAGCAGGGCGTGATCACCGTGCCCGGCTGGAGCCGGCCCGGACCGATTAGGGCCCTGCCGTGACCGTGGGCGCGAACAGACGCAAAAGCACCCCAAATCGGGCGATTTTGGGTGCTTTTGCGTCTGCTCGCAAGACGAGCTGGGTGGCGACCATGGCCGGGCTGATCGGCTTCGTGTTGTCGATGGCGACACCGCTGCTGCCGGTCGTGCAGACCACAGCCATGCTGAACTGGCCGCAGCAGGGCCGGCTGGCCAGTGTGACGGCGCCGTTGATCTCGTTGACTCCGGTCGACCTGACGGCCAGCGTGCCGTGCGGCATCGTGCGTGCCCTGCCACCCGCGGGCGGGGTGGTGCTGGGCACCGCACCCAAGCAGGGCAAGGACGCCAATTTGCAGGCGTTGTTCGTCGTCGTCAGCGCCCAGCGCGTGGACGTCACCGACCGCAACGTGGTGATCCTGTCCGTGTCGCGCGAGCAGGTGACGTCCCCGCAGTGTCAACGCATCGAGGTCACCTCCACCCACGCCGGAACCTTCGCCACCTTCGTCGGGCTCACGGACCCGTCGGGCGCGCCGCTGCGCAGCGGCTTCCCCGACCCCAACCTGCGCCCGCAGATCGTCGGGGTGTTCACCGACCTGACCGGGCCCGCGCCGCCCGGGCTGGCGGTCTCGGCGACCATCGACACCCGGTTCTCCACCCGGCCGACCACACTGAAACTGCTGGCGATCATCGGTGCGATCGTGGCCACCGTCGTTGCGCTGATCGCCTTGTGGCGCCTCGACCGGCTCGACGGGCGCCGGATGCGCCGGCTGATCCCGGCCACCTGGCGCACCTTCACCCTGGCCGACGCCGTGGTGATCGCCACGTTCCTGCTCTGGCATGTCATTGGTGCGAACTCGTCGGACGACGGCTACATCCTCGGCATGGCCCGGGTCGCCGACCGCGCCGGCTACATGTCCAACTACTTCCGCTGGTTCGGCAGCCCCGAGGACCCGTTCGGCTGGTACTACAACCTGCTGGCGCTGATGACCCACGTGAGCGACGCCAGCCTGTGGATGCGGTTGCCGGATCTGTTCGCCGGCCTGGTGTGCTGGCTGCTGCTCTCGCGTGAGGTGCTGCCCCGGCTGGGGCCGGCGGTGGCGGCCAGCAGGCCGGCCACCTGGGCGGCGGCCATGGTCCTGTTGACCGCGTGGATGCCGTTCAACAACGGACTTCGCCCCGAGGGCATCATCGCGTTGGGCTCGCTGGTCACCTACGTGCTGATCGAACGGTCGATACGGTACAGCCGACTCACGCCGGCGGCGCTGGCAATCATCACGGCCGCGTTCACGCTGGGTGTCCAACCCACCGGGCTGATCGCGGTGGCCGCGCTGGTGGCCGGTGGTCGCCCGATGCTGCGGATCCTGGTGCGCCGCCATCGCCTGGTGGGCACGTTGCCGTTGGTCGCCCCACTGCTGGCCGCCGGCACCATCATCCTCACCGTGGTGTTCGCCGACCAGACGCTGCGGGCGGTGTTGGAAGCCACCAGGATTCGCGGCAAGATCGGTCCCAGCCAGGCCTGGTACACCGAGAACCTGCGCTACTACTACCTCATCCTGCCCACCGTCGACGGTTCGCTGTCCCGCCGGTTCGGCTTCCTGATCACCGCGCTGTGCCTGTTCACCGCGATGTTTATCATGTTGCGGCGCAAGCGGATTCCTGGTGTGGCCCGCGGCCCGGCGTGGCGGCTGATGGGGGTCATCTTCGCCACCATGTTCTTCCTGATGTTCACCCCCACCAAGTGGGTGCACCACTTCGGGTTGTTCGCCGCGGTGGGGGCGGCGATGGCGGCGCTGACCACGGTGCTGGTATCCCCCTCGGTGCTGCGCTGGTCGCGCAACCGGATGGCGTTTGTGGCGGCGCTGTTGTTCATGCTGGCGTTGTGCTGGGCCACCACCAACGGCTGGTGGTATGTCTCCAGCTACGGCGTGCCGTTCAACAGCGCCATGCCGAGGATTGACGGAATCACGGTCAGCACAATCTTTTTCACGCTCTTCGCGATCGCCGCCGGCTATGCGGCCTGGTTGCACTTCGCGCCCCGCGGCGCGGGTGAGGGACCGTTGACCCGGGCGCTGACCACCGCGCCGGTACCGATCGTGGCCGGCTTCATGGCGGTGGTGTTCGTCGCGTCCATGGTGGCCGGGATCGTGCGACAGTACCCCACCTACTCCAACGGCTGGTCCAACCTGCGGGCCTTCGTCGGCGGTTGCGGCCTGGCCGACGACGTGCTCGTGGAACCGGACCCCAACGCCGGCTTCATGACCGCGTTGCCCGGCGACTACGGCCCGCTGGGACCGCTCGGTGGCAGCGACCCGGTCGGCTTCACGCCCAACGGGGTGCCCGAACACACCGTGGCCGAGGCGATCGTGATGAAGCCCAACCAGCCCGGCACCGACTACGACTGGGACGCGCCGACCAAGCTGACGACGCCGGGCATCAACGGTTCCACGGTGCCGCTGCCGTACCAGCTCGATCCCGCCCGGGTGCCGCTGGCCGGCACCTACACCACCGGCGCGCAGCAGCAAAGCCGCCTGGCATCGGCGTGGTACCTGCTGCCCACGCCGGACCACGGGCATCCGCTGGTGGTGATCACCGCGGCCGGCAAGATCGCCGGCCATAGCGTGTTGCACGGCTACACCCCCGGCCAGACGGTGGCGCTGGAATACGCCCGGCCGGGGCCGGGCGCGTTGGTGCCCGCCGGCCGGGTGGTGCCCGACGATCTGTACGGCGAGCAGCCCAAGGCGTGGCGCAATCTGCGATTTGCCCGCGACAAGATGCCCGCAGACGCCGTCGCGGTCCGGGTGATCGCCGAAGACCTGTCACTGACCCCGGAAGACTGGATCGCGGTCACCCCGCCGCGGGTGCCGGACCTGCGCTCCCTGCAGGAATACGTCGGCTCCACGCAGCCGGTGCTGCTGGACTGGGCGGTGGGTTTGGCCTTCCCGTGCCAACAGCCGATGCTGCACGTCAACGGCGTCACCGAGATCCCGAAATTCCGCATCACGCCGGACTATTCGGCCAAGAAGCTGGACACCGACACCTGGCAGGACGGCACCAACGGCGGCCTGCTCGGAATCACCGACCTGCTGCTGCGGGCCCACGTGATGGCCACCTACCTGTCCCGCGACTGGGCGCGCGACTGGGGGTCCCTGCGCAAGTTCGACACCCTGGTCGACGCTCCGCCCGCGCGGCTCCAACTGGGCACCGCGACCCGCAGCGGATGGTGGTCTCCGGGCAAGATCCGGATCGGTCCCTAACTAACCTAACGGGTGATCGGCGGTGTCTGGTTGATGACGGCGCCGCCCTCGTCGAGCGCCTGCAGTTGGTAGTAGCCGTCCATGCTTCCGGAAAGCGGGATCGCGGTGTCATATCCCGCCCAGTCGACGGTGGAAAGCGTTGTCATGGCGGTGCTTTCCGGGCCGTGCAGCAGCCGCCACCTGCGCACCGCGGTGGCGCCGTTCCAGGCGGCGTGGGCGGTGTGGTCGGTGAAGGTCAGTTGCGGTGGTTCGACGGGATCGCCGGTCCACTCATCGAGAAACGCGCGATAGGTGCCCCCGGCCAGGGTGGCGTCATAGACCAGGTCGCCGTCGGGCGCGAACTCGGCGATGTGTTCGGCGGTGCCCCACCCGGAGAAGGTGTTGCCCCCCGGCCGCCGCTGCAGGTTGCCCATGGCGCCGGCGCTGAGCTTGTCGGGATGCGTTTGTGCCCGCAGCAGGGTGGCCCGGCGGGCGGTCCGGTCCAGGCGGATCCATTTCAGACTGCTGGGAACCGGTCCACCGCCCGTTTGCCCCGCGTTGCCTTCGAAGTGGTTGTCGAACAACGTCAGCGTGTCGGCGTCGGGCATCTCGGCGTCATGCTGGTAGCCGAATTCGACGCCGTCGCCCAGCTCGAACGTGGAGTGTTTCCCGCCGAGTTGCCAGTTGATCGCGCCGGTGCGGGGGTCGACGTTGAAGACCGTGGACATCGCGCGCATGCTGATCACCAGATTGCCCGCGGGGTCCAGCGCGATCGAGTTCATGTGGTACGGGTCGAGCACCTGTCCGGCGCTGTATTTCGCCGGCGAGTCGCTCACTGGAACGTGACTGCGCGCATCCCACAGAAACAGCGTCTTTTTCGTTGCCACGTCGACCACGGCGGCGATGCAGTTGTAAATCCTGCCGTCGTTGGGCCCGCCGAGGGCCGTCAGGTCGGCGCTGACCTCCTGATAGCAGGTGATCAGGGCGCGCCCGTCGGAGGTGAGCCGGAATTCATGAATGTCCGACGACAGAGCTGACCCGGGTGTCAGCGTGGCGATCACGTTGTAGTGCGCGTCGGCGATGTAGCTGGCGCCCAGCCCGTGACTGCCTCGCTTGAGGCCCTGCCACCAGGTGAGCACCGGTTTGCCTTGGTAGCTTTGGACGCGGAGGTTACCGGCGGTCTGGCCGGCGGGCAGTTCGCGTTGCCACACCACGTTTCCGGCCTTGTCGGCGACGACGAGCACCGCGGGCCGCGAGCCGACGCCCGGATTGGCCGCCGTGGTCCCGGAGACGAAGAACACGTAGCCGGGCGCGCCCCCGGGCCGGTTGACGTTGACGGTGTAGCCCAATGACCGCGCCGAGACCGCGGATGCTTGCGGGGTTGCCGACTTGCTGTCGCGCCAACCGCACGCGGTGGCCGTCAACACGGTGCCCGCCAGCATCCCGAGCTGACGCCGGGATATCCGGAATTCTGTTGTCATTGCGGCATTTTCGATGTGCAATGCGTCCCGGTCATCAAACTCCTTCGCCGGCTTCACTTGCTGCGGCCGGCCGGTCGACGCGGTTCCACCCTTACACGGCGACGGCCTCTGGCCACCCGAAAAGCTGAGCTAGTCTGGATTCGCTGAGCCAATTCCGTCAATATCTAGCGTGAGATCGGATCGCTCAGCAGCAGGGATGGTGGGGCAGATGCGCACGCTGACACGCTTGGGTCTATCCACGGCGACCATCGGCCTGGTGACTTCGTTAGCCGGGACGCTTGCGATTGGCACGGCCGCCGCGTCGCCCAACTCGACCAAAACCCAAACCGTGGCTCTCCTTCCCGTTCTCCGATATTGTGATTTCGGCTTCGTCGCCACCGCCCCCCAGGTGCCGCTGCCCTTTCAAGGCACCGGATCGGTCGTCATGACCACCGCCGGCTCGAGCGTGACCGCCGAGGTACGCGTGGTGATCTACAACCGGCCGGACACCCACTACGACGTCGGGCTGATCCAGGCGCCCCGGCCGTCGTCCGCTCCCTGCGGCCCCGGCGACCCGGGCACCGCCTTTGCCGGCCTTGACACCGACGCGGCCGGCGGCGGAACGGTGACCATTCACGACAGCATCCGGCCGGGCACCACCGGCGTGTGGGTCGCTGTCCAGCGCCCCAACCCGCACTCCCAATCTCCCGCCGAGTACTACAGCTCTGAGATAGTGGCGCCGGTATAGCCCGCGTCGGTGACGCGGTCCCATATAGAGTCCGGGCATGAGCGACTACGGCTCGGAGGCCGTGGACCGGCTGCCGTTCTGCACTCCGGAAAAGGCGCAGCGCTACCACACGGACAACTTCCGCGGCGCCGTGGGACTCAATTGGTACATCACCGATCCCACCGTGCGGTTCATCATGGCCTACTACCTGCGGCCCGACGAGCTGGCCGTCGTCGAGCCCCACCTGGCGCGCATCGGTGAGCTGATGGGCGGCCCGGTTGCACGGTGGGCCGACGAAACCGACCGCAACCCGCCGCGGCTGGAACGCTACGACCGCTGGGGACACGACATCAGCCAGGTGGTGATGCCGGCATCGTTCACCCGATCCAAGCGCGCGGCGCTGCACGCCCAACGGGAGTTGCGGCAGCACGCGCGCGCCGCCGGAGTGCGTTCGTCGCTGCCGCTATTCGCGGCCAACTACCTGCTCAACCAGGCCGATATCGGGATGGGCTGCGCGCTGGGCACCGGTGGCGACATGGTCGAATCGCTGGTGGCCCGCTACGCGCCGGCCGACGTCCGTGACCACGTGCTGGCCAAGTTCGAATCCGGCGAGTGGGACGGTGAAACGGCGCAGCTGCTGACCGAACGTACCGGCGGCTCCGACCTGGGAGCGCTGGAAACGACGGCAACCCGCCGCGGTGATGCCTGGCTGCTGAACGGCTTGAAGTGGTTTGTGTCCAACTGCGCCGGGGAGGCGTTCGTCGTCCTGGCCAAACCCGAGGGCGCTCCCGACACGACCCGCGGCGTGGCGACCTTCCTGGTGCTGCGCACCCGTCGTGACGGCTCCCGCAACGGGGTGCGGATCCGCCGCCTGAAGGACAAGCTGGGCACCCGCTCGGTCGCCTCCGGCGAGGTCGAGTTCGTCGACGCCGAGGCCTTCCTGCTGTCAGGGGAACCTTCCGCAGACGCCGGCCCCGCCGACGGCAAGGGGCTGGGCCGGATGATGGAGCTGACCAACGCCGCGCGGCTGGGCATCGCCTTGTTCGCCCTCGGCAACGCACGCCGGGCCCTGGTCGAGT
Source organism: Mycobacterium shinjukuense (assembly GCF_010730055.1). Classification (NCBI taxonomy): domain Bacteria; kingdom Bacillati; phylum Actinomycetota; class Actinomycetes; order Mycobacteriales; family Mycobacteriaceae; genus Mycobacterium; species Mycobacterium shinjukuense. Next base: position 3,730,989 of record NZ_AP022575.1, read on the forward strand.
CGCTCTGCTACGCCCGACAGCGCCACGCCTTCGGTGGCGCGCTGATCGACAAGCCGCTCATGCGCCGCAAGCTGGCCGAGCTGATCGTCGACGTCGAAGCCGCCCAGGCGCTGGTGTTCGACGGTACCGGCGCCACCAACCACCGCCAGCCCCGCGGCCTGCGACAGCGCATCGCGGTGCCGGTGACCAAGCTCAAGGTCTGCCGGCTCGGGATCACCGCGGCCTCGGACGCCATCGAGATCCACGGCGGCAATGGCTACATCGAGACCTGGCCGGTGGCCCGGCTGCTGCGCGACGCGCAGGTGAACACCATCTGGGAGGGCCCCGACAACATCCTGTGCCTGGACGTGCGGCGCGGGATCGAGCAGGCACACGCCCACGAGACGCTGTTGGCGCGGCTGCGCGACGCGGTGTCGGTGTCCGACGACACCGGGGATGGCGGGGCGACCACCCGGCTGGTGGCCCGCCGCGTCGAGGACCTCGACGCGGCGATCACCGCGTGGGCCAAACTCGACCCCGAGGTGGCCGAGGCGCGGCTGTTCCCGCTGGCCCGGTTCATGGGCGACGTCTACGCCGGCGCGTTGCTCATCGAGCAGGCCGCCTGGGAGCGGGAAACCCGGGGCGCCGACCGCAAGGCGCTGGTCGCCCGACTATACGCACGGCGGTACCTGGCCGATCGCGGGCCGCTGCGCGGCATCGACGACGAGTCCGAGGAGGCCCTCGAACGTTTCGACGAACTCGTGGCGGGCGCGTTCACCGCCGAGCAGACGTAAAAGCCCCCAAATTCGGCACGAATTGGGGGCTTTTACGTCTGCTCGCCGCTAAACCGGGATCAGGCCGTGCTTGCGTCCGACCCGCCACCACAGCTGCTTGTCCCGCAGCAGATGCATGGACTTGCGCAGCAGCAGCCGGGTCTCATGCGGGTCGATGACCGCGTCGATGAACCCGCGCTCGGCGGCGATCCACGGGATCGCCATGTTGAGGTTGTAGTTCTCCACGAAGCTCTTGCGGATCGCCTGCGCCTCCGGCGCGCTCGGGTCGGGGAACCGCTTCATCAGCAGCTGCGCGGCGCCGTCGGCGCCGATCACCGCGATCCGCGCGGTCGGCCAGGCGAAGTTCAGGTCGGCGGTCAACTGCTTGGACCCCATCACCGCGTAGGCGCCGCCGTAGGACTTGCGGATCGTGATCGTCACCTTCGGCACGTCGGCTTCCACCACCGCGTACAGGAACCGCCCGCCGCGCTTGATGATCCCGTTCTTCTCCTGGGCCACACCGGGCAGGAAACCGGGCGTGTCCACCACGAACACCAGCGGGATGTCGAACGCGTCGTTGAACCGGATGAACCGCGCCGCCTTGTCGGACGCTTCGTTGTCGATCGCCCCGGACATGTGCATGGGCTGGTTGGCCACCACGCCGACGGTGCGGCCGTCGACCCGGGCGTAGCCGGTGATGATGGCCTGCCCGGCCTGCGCGGCGACGTCGAGGAAGTCGCCGTCGTCGAAGATCCGCAGCAGGATCTCGTGCATGTCGTAGGCCATGTTGTCGGAGTCCGGCACGATCGAGTCGAGTTCCAGGTCGTGCGGGGTAATCTCGGGCTCCAGCCCGGGGTTGACGATCGGCGGATCGTCGAAGCAGTTGGACGGCAGAAACGACAGGAAGTCGCGCACGTAGGCGAACGCGGCGGCCTCGGACTCCACCACCTGATGGATGTTGCCGTAGCTCGCCTGGTGGTCGGCCCCGCCCAGCTCGTCCAGGCTGACCTCCTCGCCGGTGACGTCCTTGATGACGTCGGGACCGGTGACGAACATGTAGCCCTGGTCGCGCACCGCGACCACCAGGTCCGTCTGGATTGGCGAATACACCGCTCCTCCAGCGCATTTGCCCAAAATGATGGAGATCTGCGGCACCAGCCCGCTCAGCAGCTCGTGGCGGCGCCCCAGCTCGGCGTACCACGCCAGCGACGTCACCGCGTCCTGGATGCGGGCGCCGCCCGAGTCGTTGATCCCGACGATCGGGCAGCCGACCATCGCACACCACTCCATCAGCCGGGCCACCTTGCGGCCAAACATCTCCCCGACCGTGCCGCCGAACACCGTTTGGTCGTGCGAGAACACCCCGACCGGCCGGCCGTTGATCAGGCCGTGACCGGTGACCACCCCGTCGCCGTAGAGCGCGCCCGGATCGCCGGGGGTGCGGCACAGCGCCCCGATCTCCAGGAAGGTGCCCGGATCGACCAGCTCGTGGATGCGGGCGCGGGCGCTGGGGATGCCCTTCTTGTCACGTTTGGCGGCGGCCTTCTCGCCGCCGGGCTCCTGGGCCAACTCCAGCCGCTCACGCAGCTCGGCCAGCTTCTCGGCGGTGGTGTGGACGGTGGTGGCCGGCCCCGTGGTTGGCTCGGTGACTGTCACTGCTTGCTTACCTCACTCCGGCCGCGCACGGCCTCGATGTCATCCAGCGCGCGGCTCATGTGTTCGCCCACCTTGGCGATGATCGGCTCGTCGATGGCCTGGATGTGCTCGCCACCGATCGGCACCACCTCGAGGTCGGAGACGTACTCGCCCCAGCCGCCGTCCGGCTGGCGGACGGCGTACCGCGGCTCGAACATGATCGCGTCGTCATGGTAGCGATCGGCCATGTAGAGGGTGACGCGGCCGTCGTACGGCTGGATCTGGGCGGTGTCGATCGCCCGGTTGTCCAGATACGACGTGCGCTGGTGTTCGATGATCCCGGCCGGGATCTGCACGCCGCTCTGGCGCACGGCGTCGAGCACGAACCGGACCTGGCCCTCGTCGTCGAGCTCCTCCAGCTGCTCGTAGGGGATCGCGGGGATGGTCACGTTGAACGTCTTCTCGGCGAACCGGGCGTAGCGGTCCCAGCGCCGGCGGATCTCCTCCTTGGTCTGCGGGATCTCCTCGCCGGCGCGCACCGCGTCGATCAGCCCGACGAACGCGACGTCCTTGCCCAGCCGTTTGAGCCCGATCGCGCACGCGTAGGCCAGCACGCCACCCAGCGACCAGCCGACCAGGATGTAGGGCCCGTCGCCCTGCATCTCGATCAACTTGGGGACGTACTGCTGGGCGCGTTCTTCGATCGACCCCTCGACCCGCTCGAAGCCGTACATCGGGGTGTCCGCCGGCAACCGCTTCAGCAGCGGCTCATAGACCACCGTGGACCCGCCGGCCGGATGGAACACGAACACGGGAACCCTCGAGTCGCCCTCTGGCCGGGCCCGCAGGGTGCGGACGAACCCGTCCACCACACCCGCCTCGAGGTAGCCGCGCACCTTGTCGGCCAGCGCCTCGATGGTCTCCGACGACAGCACATCCTCGGCGGTGATCGGGCCTTCGGCGCGTTCGGCGAGCCGTTGCGCCATCTTGGCCGCGGTCGCCTCGTCCAGCTTGGGCAGCGGGTTGAAGATGCCACCCGCCGACTTGCCGGTGACGATCGCCCACGTCGCGAAGGTGACCCGCTCGGCGGCATCACGCGGCGGCACGTCGGAGTTCAGCGCCTCGGCGACGGCCTGCTGGTTGAGCGCATCCGCGGCGGCAGCCAGGTTGGGATGTCCGCTACCCGACGGGCCAGCAGGATCAGTCGGCGGCGGTGGAATCGAAACGTCCGACGCCGGGGGCATGGAAGGCGCTGCCCCGCTTAGTAATTCGGCCTGCGCCCGGGCGATCTCCTCGGCGGTCTGGGTCTTCTGATACTCGTGCAGCTGCTGAACCTCGTCGCGATGCTCGACCGCGTACTCGATCAACTTCTCGACGTTGTAGAGGTTGGCGTCACGCACCGCGGTCAGCTGGATCGGCGGCAGGTCGAAGTCGTATTCGACGCGGTTTTTGATCCGCACCGCCATCAGCGAGTCCAGGCCGAGCTCGATCAGCGGCACCTCCCACGGCAGGTCCTCGGGCTCATAACCCATGGCCGACCCGACGATCAGGCCCAGCCGCTCGGCGATGGTCTCACCGGAGTCCGGGGACCATCGGGTCATGTCACTGGGCATGTACCGGTTGGTCAGGCTGTCGGTCAGGGTCTCGGCTTCCGGCTCCTCGGCGGCCGGTTCGGCCGCGGCGGGCGTGGCCGTGGCAGCGATCGTCATGCCGGCACCGAGCGCCGTCGGCAACACCGACTCTTGACCCGCCCGGGCCACCAGCGCGTCGTACACCAGCGTGAAGGATTCGTCGATGCGGGCGTGCACCTGAACCGACGCGCCGCCCGGGTGCCGGGTCATGGTGGTAACCAGCCGGGCGCCCTCGCCGGGCACCGCCCGTTGCTCGGCGGCCGTCAGCTCCGCGTCCGGCAGCACCTGCGTCGCGGCCGCGGTGACCAACGCGGCCAGATCCGTCGCGCCGTCCCGGGGCGCGTATTCCCAGACATGTCGGCCGTCCGGCAGTGCGACATGGTTGCCCGGCATGACCACCGAGGCGTCGCCGGAGAAGTGCGCGGGCAGCCAGTGTTCCTTGCGCTTGAACCTGGTCGGCGGGATGTCGGCGTAGTCAAGCGGTCCGGTGGCGCGGGGGAACAGCGTCCAGATGTCCAGGTCGTGGCCGTAGACGTACAGCTGCGCCATCGCCGAGACCATCGACTCGACCTCGTCCTGCTTACGGGCCAGCGTGGGGATCAGCTGGGCGTCATGCAGACCGGCGGCGGCCGTGGTCAGACCCACCTGCATCAGCGCCACCGGGTTGGGTGCCAGCTCCAGGAAGGTGGTGTGCCCGCTGTCGACGGCGTTGCGGATGCCGTGGGTGAAGTAGACGGAATGCCGCAGCCCCTTCTTCCAGTACTCGACGTCGTGGATGGGCTCGCTGCCCGGCTTGATGTAGCGGCCCTCATGCACCGTCGAAAAGATCCCGCACGTCAGGCTCATCGGCGTGATGCCCTGCAGCTCCGCGGTGAGCTCGCCCAGCAGCGGGTCCATCTGCGAGGTGTGGCTGGCGCCCTTGGTTTGGAACTTGCGGGCGAACTTGCCCTCCGACTCCGCTCGGGCGATGATCGCGTCCACCTGTTCGGGCGGGCCGCCGATGACGGTCTGGGTGGGCGCGGCGTAGACGCACACCTCCAGATCGGGAAAGTCGGAGAACACCGTCTTAATCTCGTCGGCGGAGTACTCCACCAGCGCCATCAGCCGGATGTACTCGCCGAACAGCATCGCCTCGCCCTCACCCATCAGGTGCGAGCGGGAGCAGATCGCGCGGGTGGCGTCGCGCAGCGACAGGCCGCCGGCGAAGTAGGCCGACGCGGCTTCCCCCAGCGACTGGCCGACCACCGCGGCCGGCTTGGCGCCGTGATGTTTGAGCAGCTCACCCAAAGCGATCTGGATCGCAAAAATGGTGACCTGGGTGGTCTCGATGCCGTAGTCCCGGGAGTCGTCCAGGATCAGCTCCAGCACCGAGTAGCCCAGCTCGTCCTGGACCAGCGCGTCGACCTTGTCGATCCACTGCGCGAACACCTCGTTGCGCAGATACAGGCCCTTGCCCATCTTGCGGTGCTGCGCGCCGAACCCGGCGAGCACCCAGACCGGGCCGTTGGTCACCGGCCCGTCGACGCTGAACACGTTCGGCCGCTGCTTGCCCTCGGCGATCGCCCGCAGGCCCGTGATGGCCTCCTCGTGGTCGCGGGCCAGCACCACCGCGCGGGAGCGGCCGTGGTTGCGCCGCGACAGCGACCGGCCGATCGACTCCAGCGACGACGCCCGGCCTTCCGGGCTTTCCATCCAGTCCGCCAGCTCGGCGGCCGCGGCCTTCTTGCGCGACGTTAAAAACGCCGACACCGCCAGCGGAATCAGCGGCGGTGTCACTTCCTGCGCCGCAAGCTCTTCCAGCGCGATGTCCTTGAGCCGCAGCGCCTCTTCGGTGAGGCCGGGCAGCTCGGGCTCGGCGTCCTCGGCCACCCGGGCGTCGGTGATGATCTGGCCGTACTCGTCGAACCGCAGCGCGTGGCCTTCGAACGTGGGCGCCTCGGCCGGCGCCGCCGGGGTGTGGGCGGCCGGCTCGGGCACGGGTTCGGGTTCCCGTTCGATCACGTCGCGCGGCAGCACCTCACGCACCACCACGTGCGCGTTGGCACCGCCGAAGCCGAAGCTGGACACCCCGGCCAGCGCGTAACCGCCGTAGCGCGGCCAGTCGGTGGGTTCGGTGATCATCTTCAGGCGCATCGCGTCGAAGTCGATGTAGGGGCTGGGGCCGGCGAAGTTGATCGACGGCGGCAACTTGTCGTGCTGCAAGGCCAGCACCACCTTGGCCATGCTGGCCACCCCGGCCGCCGACTCCAGGTGACCGACGTTGGTCTTGACCGCCCCCAAAAGGGCCGGCCGATCGGCCGGACGCCCCCGGCCGACCACCCGGCCCAGCGCCTCGGCCTCGATCGGGTCACCCAGGATGGTGCCGGTGCCGTGCGCCTCGATGTAGTCGACGGTGCGCGGATCGATGCCGGCGTCCTTGTAGGCCCGCCGCAGCACCTCGGCCTGCGCGTCCTGGTTGGGGGCGATCAGGCCGTTGGACCGGCCGTCGTGGTTGACCGCGCTGCCGGCGATCACGGCCAGGATCTGGTCGCCGTCGCGGCGGGCGTCGTCCACCCGCTTGAGCACCACCATGCCGCCGCCCTCGGAGCGGGTGTAGCCGTCGGCGTCCGAGGAGAACGACTTGATCCGCCCATCGGGCGCCAACACCGCGCCGATCTCGTCGAAACCCAGCGTCACCATCGGCGTGATCAGCGCGTTCACCCCGCCGGCGACCACCACGTCGGCCTCGCCGTTGCGCAGTGCCTGCACGCCCTGGTGGATCGCCACCAGCGAACTCGAGCACGCCGTGTCGACGGTGACCGACGGGCCGCGGAAGTCGTAGAAGTACGACACCCGGTTGGCGATGATCGAGCTGGCGGTGCCGGTGATGGCGTAGGGGTGCGCGACCGTCGGGTCGGAGACCGCCAGGAAGCTGTAGTCGTTGGTGGAGCTGCCGACGAACACGCCGACGGCCTGGCCGCGCAGGCTCGACGCCGGGATGCGGGCGTGCTCGAGCGCCTCCCAGGTCAGCTCCAGCGCCATCCGCTGCTGCGGGTCGATGTTGTCGGCCTCGGTCTTGGCCACCGCGAAGAACTCGGAGTCGAAGCCCTTGATGTCCTTCAGGTAGCCGCCCCGGGTGCGGGCGTTGCGCACCCGCTCGGCCAGCCGCGGCTCTTCCAGGAACTCTGACCAGCGGCCCGCGGGCAGGTCGGTGATACCGTCACGGCCGTCCAGCAGCGCCTGCCAGGTCTCCTTCGGGCTGTTCATGTCGCCGGGGAAACGGGTGGACAAACCCACCACCGCGATGTCGACCCGCTCGGCCGGCCCGGTGCGCGACCAATCCACATCGTCGTCGGCAGATGTGCTTGTCTCCGGCTCGCCCTCGATGATCCGCGTCGCCAGCGATTCGATGGTCGGATGCTGGAACGCCACCGCGACCGACAGCGTCACCCCGGTCAAGTCTTCGATGTCGGCGGCCATCGCCACCGCATCCCGCGACGACAACCCCAGCTCGACCATGGGCACCGACTCGTCGATCGAGTCCGGTGATTTCCCGACGGCCTTGCCCACCCAGGTGCGCAGCCACTCCCGCATCTCGGGAACGGTCATATCGGTCTTTGCGGGGTGCCGCACGGGTGCGTCGTTCGCGTGGAGTTCGTCCAGCTCAGCCATGGGTACCTAGCTCAATCCGACTCGGTGGCAAAGATCGTCGGGGAACCCACACCACTGCGCAGGCTGCCGTCGAGGTAGGCGGCGCGGCATGCACGGCGGCCGATCTTGCCGCTGGAGGTTCGCGGAATGGTGCCGGCCTGGACCAGCAGCACGTCGCGCACGGTGACCCCGTGCCCGACGGCGATCGCCGCGCGGATGTCGTCGGCGATCGGCTGGTAGTCCAGCTTGTGGGCGCCGGCGGCGCGCTCCCCGACGATCACCAACTGCTCGGAGGTGTCTTCCGGGTCGAATTTCAGGCCGGCGTGCGGGTCGTCGAACACCTTCTGCGGCAGCTGGTTGGCGGGCACCGAGAAGGCGGCCACGTAGCCGACCCGCAAGGCCTTGGTGGCCTCCTGCGCGGTGTACTCCAGGTCCTGCGGGTAGTGGTTGCGGCCGTCGATGATGACCAGGTCCTTGATCCGGCCGGCGATAAACAGGTGGCCCCGGTAGTAGGCGCCGTAGTCGCCGGTGCGCACCCACAGCCCGTCGTCGGGCGCGCCCTCGGCGTGTGACTCGCTGATCCGGGACTTGAGGATGTTCCGGAACGTCTTGACGGTTTCTTCGTCCTTGCCCCAGTAGCCGATGCCCAGGTTGTTGCCGTGCAACCAGATCTCGCCGATCTGCCCGTCCGGCAGCTCGCTGGCTGTCTCGGGGTCGACGATGGCGGCCCATTCGTCAACCCCGACCTTGCCTGCGGAGACCTGCGCGACGGCGTTGGGCGCGTCGGCGGACACCTCGACGAAGCGCTGGTTGTTCAGCTCCTCACGGTCGACGTGGATGACGGTCGGTTTCTCGTTCATCGGGGTGGTCGAGACGAACAGCGTCGCCTCGGCCAGGCCGTAGGACGGCTTGACCGCGGTCGGGCGCAGGCCATAGGGCTCGAAGGCCTTGAAGAACTTGCGCATCGACGCCGGCGAAACCGGCTCGCTGCCGTTGAGGATCCCCTTGACGTTGCTCAGGTCCAGGGGCGGCTCGTCGTCGCGGGGCACACCGCGCACCGCGGCGTGCTCGAACGCGAAGTTGGGCGCGGCCGAGAAGGTGCCGCCGGTCTCCCCGGGTTTGCGGGCCAGCTCGCGAAGCCACCGGCCGGGCCGGCGCACGAACGCGGCGGGCGTCATGAACGTGAAGCTCTGGCCCAGCACCGGGGCCACCAAGGCGGTGATCAGGCCCATGTCGTGGAAGAACGGCAGCCAGCTGACCCCGCGGTCGCCTTCCGATCCCTCCAGGGCATTGAGCACCTGCAGCACGTTGGTGGGCAAGTTCAGATGGGTGATCTGCACACCGGATGGAATGCGGGTGGAGCCGGAGGTGTATTGCAGGTAGGCGATGGTGGTCTCGTCGGCCACCGGCTCCTGCCAGGTGGCCGAGACCTCGTTGGGCACCGCGTCGACGGCGATGACGCGCGGCCGTTCCCTGGCCGACCTGCTGCGGATGAACTTGCGGACACCCTCGGCCGAATCGCTGGTGGTCAGGATCGTCGACGGGGTGCAGTCATCGAGCACCGCGTGCAACCGCCCCACGTGACCGGGCTCGGCGGGGTCGAACAGCGGCACCGCGATCCGGCCGGAATACAGCGCGCCGAAGAAGGAGATGAGGTAGTCCAGGTTCTGCGGGCACAGGATGGCGATCCGGTCACCCGGCTGGGTGACCTGTTGCAGGCGGGCCCCGACCGCGCGGTTGCGCGCGCTGAAGTCGGACCACAAGATGTCGCGCGCAACACCGTCACGTTCGGTGGAGTAGTCCAAGAACCGATACGCCAGCTTGTCGCCGCGCACCTTCGCCCACCGCTCAACGTGACGAACCAGGTTGGTCCCTTTCGGGAACCTGATCTTGCCATGCACGATGAACGGGTTGTGGTACGTCATGCCGCCCTCTCCTGTCACAACACTGTCTTCAACGTCGGCTTGCGCCGGTGGGCTCGGCCTGCGCCGACGGTCCGATGCCGACCACGCGACGGTTACCCCTGCGCACGCACCGACCTCGGCCGGCGCACGCTTGGCGTGGGCGCGCCTGTCGTTGCCTTCGACCCGATCGGGTCAACCACATGCTCTTAAGTTTCTCTTAATGTTAAGGGCCGGTGCGCGGCAGACCAAATCACAAGGTACCGCCGATCGGCCCCGCTATCTCCGCACTCAACGCTGTGTCAACGCTGTGTCCGGCCGCGGCAAGGCGCACCTACCCGGCCCGGCCGTTCATCCATGCTTGGGATGGGGCGCCTTCTCGATAAGCCCCCGCGCCCAGTTCAACGTCCATTCGGTGGCGGGCTGCCCATCGGAGTTCCAGAACTCGGGGGTGGCATACATCGCGTGCACGGGCTGGCCGGCGCCGCCGGCCAGCGTGTTCAGCGTGGTCGGCAGGTTAGCGGGACTGAACGCCTCCCGCGGGGCGGCGCAGATCAGGTCGCCCGCGGCGCAGATCTCGTTGGTGCGACCGTCGAGGGCGCCGAAGCCGCCCGGCCGCGCGCCCGTCATCGTCAGGCCCAGCCCGGACAGCACCGGCACCTCGTGCAGGGTGACCTCGGCGCCCTCTCCCGGCGGGCTGGGCGGGACCTGGTTACCCACCCCGGGCTCACGACGGCCGTCTGCGATCAACGTCACTCCCAGGACCAAGTCCTCATCGACCGGCCCACGCCCGTTGCCGATGTCGCTGGCCACATCGCCCGCGATCACCGCACCCTGTGAGAAGCCGATCAGCAGGTAGCTGGTCAGCGGGCAGTTGTTGGCCATGTCGGTGATCGCCTGCACCATCGCGCGGGTGCCCTCGGCGCGGCTGTCGTTGTAGGACATCTGGTTGTCGGCGCTCAACGGATTGTGAAACTGCGCCGTATACGGAACCGTATAGGTCTGCACCCTGGACGCCGGGAACTGCCCAGAGATCGGCCCGGTCACGGTGAGCAGCAACGCTTTCGGGAATTGGACCGGCTTGTACGGGTCGTCCTGCGGTGACGACTCCCAGGTGCCGGGAACCGAGACCAGCTGCACGTCGGGGCAGGACGCGTCCTGGAAGGCGGGACGGGGTTTTCGCGGGTGCGACGGGGTGGCACCCGGCGTCAATACACCGGGCGGCACCGCGCTGGGCGGGGACTCGGGGCGGCGCAGCAGCATCACCCCGGCCACGATGACCAGCGCCACGACGACCGCCATCGCACAGGCCGCCGTCCAGGCGAGGATACGGTGGCGTCTACGCCGGGCGTTCTTGGCCATGTTCTCCTGCCAGCGGCTTGGGTGGGTGTCCGGTCGATCGACGGGCAGACCCGGTGGCCTCCGCTGGCATACCGACCGGGTCATCCACGCCGCCGCGACGCGACCATTCGGCCGTGCGCCGCACTCCTTACACGGTACCGGCTCCCGGAACCACGCCGTGGTCCTGCGCCCTTGGCCGGCGTTACCGGATGGCCCCGACGATATCGCCGGTCATGGCGCTCAGCTGGGCCGCCCACGAGCCCCAGCCGTTGTCACCGCCGCCGGGGAAATCGAAGTGCCCGTTGTGTCCGCCGACGTTGCGGTACTGCTGGTAGAAATTCCGGGCACTGCCCATCGCCTCAGCCGATGCACCCATCATGGCGGCGGGATTGCTGGCCCCGGGGTTGGTCGGACTCCACACCCACACCCGGGTGTTGTTCTGCGCCAGCAACGCGGCGTGCACCCACGGGTCGTGCCACTTCCACCGGCCCAGCTGTGGGGCGCCCCACATCCCGTTGCCGTCCACACCGCCATATTGCTGCAGGCCGGCCAGGATCGCCCCGTTGATCGTGGTGCTCGACGGATACAGAAACCCGGACAACGATCCGGCGAAGCCGAACCGGTCGGGGTGAAAGGTGGCCAGCGCCATCGCGCCATAGCCGCCCTGCGCGGCGCCCACCGCGCCGTGCCCACCCGGGGCCAGGCCCTTGTTGGCGGCCAGCCAATCGGGTAGCTCACTGGACAGGAAGGTGTCCCACTGCTTGCTGCCGTCCTGCTCCCAATTGGTGTACATGCTGTAGGCGCCGCCGGCCGGCGCCACCACCGAGATCCCCTTGCCGGCCAAGGTGTTCATCGCGTTACCCGCGGTCACCCAGTTACTGACATCCGGGGCGGCGTCGCACGCGTCCAGCAGATACACCGCGTGCGGTCCCCCGGCCAAGAACGCGACCGGGATGTCGCGGCCCATCGCAGCCGAGGGCACCATCAGGGTCTCGTACGGGGCGGCGTTGGCCACGCCCAGGGATCCCGGCGTCGCCGCCGCAAAGCCCGCCGCGACGGACAACGCAACCACGCAGAGCGCCCGTGTCAGCACCGACAGACCCCTCATGTCCACCTCCATCCCGCGGGGTCCGGGCAAGGCCCGGCTCGCAAGGTAGCTAACCACACCGCGCACGCTCGGATAAAGGGGAGATGAGACGACCAGCGGCGGCAACCCGGCCGGGTTGCCGCCGCTGGTCGTGGTTGCTGCCAGACCCAGCCCGATCAGGTGTGCTGGGTGTTGCCGTTGGTGGTGCCGCCGTTGGGGGTGGCGCCCAGCGCCTGCTGCAGGTCAGACTTCATCGCGTTGAGCTGCGCACCCCAGTATTCCCAGCTGTGCGTGCCGCTGTCCGGGAAGTTGAACACGGCGTTGTGGCCGCCACCGGCGTTGTAGGCGTCTTGGTACTTGATGTTGCTGGTCCGCACGAAGCCCTCGAGGAACTTGGCGGGCAGGTTGTTGCCACCCAGGTCCGAGGGCTTGCCGTTGCCGCAGTACACCCACAGACGGGTGTTGTTGGCGATCACCGTGCCGACGTTCAACAGCGGGTCGTTGCGCTGCCATGCCGGGTCACCGGACGGCCCCCACATGTCTGAGGCCTTGTAGCCCCCGGCGTCACCCATCGCCATGCCGATGACCGTCGGCCCCATCGCCTGGGAGGGGTCCAGCAGGGCCGACATCGCGCCCGCGTAGACGAACTGTTGCGGGTGGTAGGTGGCCAGGGTCAGCGCCGACGTTCCGGCCATCGAAAGGCCGACAACGGCGCCCCCGGTGGGCTTGACCTGCTTGTTGCTGTGCAGCCACTGAGGCAGCTCGCTGGTCAGGAAGGTCTCCCACTTGTAGGTCGTGCAGCCGGCCTTGCCGCAGGCCGGGTTGTACCAGTCACTGTAGAAGCTGGACTGCCCACCAACGGGCATGATCACCGACAGCCCCGACTGGTAGTACCACTCGAAGGCGGGGGTGTTGATGTCCCAACCGTTGTAGTCGTCCTGCGCGCGCAGGCCGTCGAGCAGATACAGGGCCGGCGAATTGGGGCCGCCGCTTTGGAACTGGACCAAGATGTTGCGGCCCATCGCCGCCGAGGGCACCTGCAGGTACTCCACCGGCAGGCCCGGCCGCGAGAACGCCCCCGCGGTCGCTGAGCCACCGACGACACCGACCAGACCCGTCAGCATGGCCGCGCCAACGGCGCCCACCATGAGTCGGCGCGGCATACCCGTCACGGCGCCACGAAACCTGTCAACAAGCTTCATCCTTGCTTCCTCATCCTTAGTTTTAGGCGCATCCTGAACTTTTGGGCGCATCCTCAACTGGGTCGAACTGCCGGCGCGGGGCGCAGCAGTGCCCGTGTAGTCAACCACAACTTCGGGCGTCCACTCTCCCCGACCGCGTCGCCGATCCGTCCGTCCGGCGACGAATCGGCGCGATGTGCCGGCCTTGACTGCCCGCCAGACATGGCATTTTCGCATGTGCCGGCCGTTCGGCCCGCACCGGTGGCGCTCAAAATGTGATGTTGCTGTCAATTGGGCCGTGCGGCGCTTCGGCGCGGCGGACCGCCGGTCGGGCACCGCCGGAAACGTCGTTTCATCGCTCGGCTGCCGTTCGGCTACTCGCGGGGCGGGGCCGGGGGCAGCTGGGGCACCTCCAGCCCGCACCTGATCAGCTCGTAGAGCGGTACCCGGTCGATCCGATACCGGGTGAACTGGTAGGAGTGCAGCAGATTGGAGACGAACCGGTGCAGGGTCAACGGCGCGCGCACCGAGTTCAACACCGCCTGGGTCGCCGGGCACCGCAGCGCCGCCTCCGCCTGCGCGACCCACTGCTGGTCGAGGTAGCCGGGAACACCCGGATACCACTTCACCCACGGGCCATCGGCGATCACCCAGTCCGGGAACAGGTTTTTGTCATGCCCGATGCGGGCGTGCTTCAGCCGCTCGGTGTGCGCGGCCAACGGATTGGCCAGACCGATCTGGTCGATCACCCGGACATCGAGGCCGACGTTCATGCCCAGCATGCCCAGGTTGGTGAAAAACACCGTGTGTTGCGGCTTTTGAGTGGCCGGAATGCCCGGGGCGGTTCCCGGCGGGATCATCGGCACCAGATCCCATTGCGTGTAGTTGCCCGACGGCAGCAGCAAGGCCCCGTCCGGGGTGTTGTCGAGCGCGACCAGCACCGCGGCCATCCTCGGGTAATCCAGGTAGTCGGCCGCGGTCAGCGGATGTGCGCGCCCGGTGGCCTGGGCGTAGAAGCGGCGCTCGTCGACGATCCCCGAGTAGGTGACATGGGTGGCGTCGTCACCCATGCCCGGTGAGTTTGCCGCCCAGAGCGACCAGCCGGCTACCCCCAGCCAGAGCAGGCCGACGACCCCGGCCAGCCAGTAGCCGGTCTCGCGGGAGAAGTCCTTTCCGTCGGGCATCAACACCGGGATCACCGCCACCGGTGCCAGCACACAAAACAACGGCACCAGCAGCACCCTGCCGTGCATGAAGTCGCCGCCTTGCCGAATCCAGTACAGCGCCTGCAGCAGACCGCTAGCCAACATGAACACCACCACGGCCGGAGGACTCTGCACGGCCCGGGCCATCCGGCCGTAGTCCGGCGCCAGCGCGGGGCGCATGAACGACGGCCGACGCCGCGCCACCGTCAACAGAATTCCCAGCGGCACCAACAGGACCACCGGCACCCACAGCGCATAGGGCCGGTTGAAGTTGGCGAGATAGATCATCCCCTGCGACCACTTGTCACCGGCGGCGTCCTTGGCCAGGGCGGTACCCGGCACCAGCAGCCCGTAGTAGCCCATCCGGAAAATCTGGTAGGCGACCGGCAGCAACCCGCCGGCGAGCACGATCAGCAGGCGACGGCGCCAGTCGCGGGCCGCGATCACCATCATGATCAGCGCTGCCCCGCCGATCAGCGCCAACTCGGGCCGGACCAGCACGCTGCATCCGGCGACGAAGGCCAGCCCACCGATGAAGACGCGGCCATCCGGGCGCACCCGCAGCGGCTGCGACCAGCACACCATCATCCACCAGAGCAACCCCAGATAGGCCAGCACCAAGCCGTTCTCCAAGCCCGAGGTGGCGAAGTCGCGCGCCGGTGGCACCGCGATGTAGACCAGCGCCCCGGCCGGCAACACGATCGCCCGGCGGCCCCGCAAACTGGGCGCATACAACCGGGCGGTTCCCAACATGAGCAGCACGACACCCAGCACCGAAAGCGTCCACGCCACAGCCAGCGCCACGTACTCCAGGCGCATCGGCCCGCCCACCCAGCTGGCCGCATACAGCAGATAGGTCCACACCGTGGAGGTGTTGGCCTCGACCCGTTCGCCGACGTTGAACACCGGGCCGTTGCCGGCCAGTAGATTACGCACCGTGCGCAGCACAATCAGCCCGTCGTCGGCGATCCAGCGTCGCTGCCAGGCCCCCCAGCCGAACAGCGCGGCCACCACCGCCACGCTGATCCACAGGCTGACCCGAACCACGGGTTCACAGGGAAACACCGGCCGGCCAACCGGCTTGATCACCGGCCGGCGGGTCAACGCACCGGCCTGGAGGGCTTTGAGCTTGGCGCTAGCCGAAGGCAACAGCAGCACCAACTGTTCCGATCCATGTCAGCGCCAACAGCTGCAACACCCGGTCGCGCAGCGCGATGTCCTCGGGCTCCCCGGCCAGCCCGCCGTCAACGTCGACGGCGTAACGCAGGATCGCGATGGTGAACGGGATCATCGACACCACGAACCAGGACCCGCGGTAGCCGTCACGCTCGAATGCCCACAGCCCGTAACACAACACCACCGCGGTGGCCGACAGTGTCCAGACGAATCGCAAATAGGTGCTGGTGTAGCTTTCCAGCGACTTGCGGATCGCCGCGCCGGTTCGCTCGGCCAGTTGCAGCTCGGCGTAGCGCTTGCCGGCCACCATGAACAGCGACCCGAACGCCATGGTCAGCAAGAACCACTTGGATAGCGGGATGTCGGCGGCCACGCCGCCGGCGATGGCGCGGATCAGGTACGCCGACGACACGATGCAGATGTCGATCACCGCCTGGTGTTTGAGGCCGAAGCAATACCCCAGCTGGATGCCGATGTACACGGCGATCACCAGCGCCAGATTCGGCGTCAGCGCCCAGGCACCGGCCAACGACGCCCCTGCCAACACCGCCGCCAGGCCGTAGGCCAGCCATTCGGGGACCACACCGGCCGCGATCGGCCGAAACCGCTTGGTGGGGTGCTCCCGGTCGGCTTCGACGTCGCGCACGTCGTTGATCAGATACACCGCGGAGGCCGCCAGGCTGAACACCGCGAAGGCCACCGACACCTTGGTCAGCACCTCGGCGTAGTCGTAGCGGACACCGCCGCCCAACGCGGCCAGCGGCGCGGCCAACACCAGCACGTTCTTCACCCACTGCCGGGGGCGCATCGCTTTGACCACCCCGACCACCAGGTTTGCCGGCGGTCCGGTCACGGGCACCACGTCGTCACTCATCCGGCCGCACCTCTCGTGTTCGGGGCCGTGTTCGGGCCGGCGGCGGGCTGAGCACCCCCGCGGCGGCGCACGTCCTGGTCGGGCATCCGGCCGTCGAGTGAGACGGCGAGGGCCGCGATCACGGCGCCGAGCGCAACACCGACCGCGACATCGCTGGGATAGTGCACCCCCAGCAGTATTCGCGACAGCGCCATCGGCGGCACCAGCGCCGCGGGCGCGGCCACCACGCTGCGCAACCCGGCGGCCCGGCCCATCAGGATGGCCGCGGCCGTGGTGGAGGTGGCGTGCGCCGACGGGAAGCTCAGCTGACTCGGCGTTCCGACGTTGACCGCGATCGCCGGATGGTGTGGACGCCGGCGCCGCACCAGCCGCTTGACCAGCACCGCGGCCGCGTGGGCGACGACCGAGCCGGCCCCGGCCAGCAGCCACTCCCGGCGCCGACGGGGCACCAGGACCGCACCCAGCAGCGACACCGCCAGCCACCCGACGCTGTGCTCGCCGAAGTGGGACATGACGCGCGCGGTGGTCAGCACCCCGGGGCGATCGGCCAGCGCCGACTGGACGGCGACCATCGCGGCCACTTCGCCGCGCGGCGGCGCCGCCGGTTCAGCCATGCGCTGGCTCGTTACCGACCGCCGGCCGGGGCTTGCACCCGCTTGCGGGGAACAGCGCCGTCTCCCACTTCTGCTTGCTGGACAGCACCGGCAACGCTGCGCGGTATACCCTGCGCATCTCGTCGAATCGGCGCAGCAGTTGACGCTGGCGCCGCAGCGACTGCCACAGCAGCGAGAACATCTTCGCCCGGTCGCGCTGCCGGTACACCACGCCGCACCCGTCGGCCGTCGTGACGGTCACGCCGTCGACCGTGCACAGCCGAAACCAGCGGGCGTCCTGGGTGGGCACGTTGTACTGCGGGCGCCGATGGTGGGCCGGGTCGGCGGCCGTGAGGTTGTGCACGATCCCGCGGGCCAGCCGGTAGCCGATCGTCACCGGGTTCACCGGCGGCCTCATCACCTTGTTCTTGTGCAACGGCGGCGGCAATTCGCTGGCCGCCGGCAGCACCACCGCATCCGGATAGGCCTTGCGGATGCGGTGCACCTCCGGCAGCGCCGACTCCAGGATGGAAAAGAGGTGCTCGGGGCCGGCGAGGAAGTCGTCGATGGCCTTGTTCTGGATTGCCACCGTCGAATATTCCAGGCAGGCAAGGTGTTTCAGCGTTGCCTTCAGGTGGCTGCGCACCAGCCCGGTGACTTGCACCCTTGGGCCGTCCCAGTGCATGGCGGCGACCACCAGCCGGTTGCGCAGGTGGAAGTAGGCCTGCCAGTCGATGGCGTCGTCCTTGTCGCTCCAGGCCATGTGCCAGATCGCCGCACCCGGCAACGTGACCGTCGGGTAGCCGCGCTCGGCGGCCCGCAGGCCGTAATCGGCGTCGTCCCACTTGATGAACAACGGCAGCGGCTGCCCCAACTCCTCGGCGACCTGGCGGCCAATCATGCACGTCCACCAGCCGTTGTAGTCGACATCGATACGCCGGTGCAGCAGCTTGCTTTTGTCCTCCTTGTCGTAGAGCGGATATTCGGCGAAGTCGTGGTCGTACTCGGCGTGCGGCGCCGCGGTCCACATGAAGTTCGTGCGGTTCACCACCTCGCCCATGATGTGCAGGTGCGACGGCTCCTGCAGGTTGAGCATCTGGCCGCCCACCAGCATCGGGCTCTTGGCGAACCGGTGCATCGCCAACACCCGCAGGATCGAGTCCGGCTCGATGCGGATGTCGTCGTCCATGAACAGGATCTGTTGGCAATCGGTGTTCTTCAGCGCCTCATACATCACCCGGCTGTAGCCGCCGGAACCGCCCAGGTTGGGCTGGTCATGCAGGGACAGCCGATTGCCCAGCCGAGCAGCCGCGGCGGGGAAGTCCGGATGGTCGCGCACCTTGCGGGCACCCTGATCGGGCACGATCACCGCGCCGATCACCTCGTCCACCAACGGGTCCGCGGTGAGCTCGCGCAGCGCGTTGACGCAGTCCGCGGGGCGGTTGAACGTCGGGATGCCGACCGCGATGTTGGCGGTCCCGGGCGCCGGGACGGTGGCATACCAGCCGCCGCGGCGCAACGTGACCTTGCTGTCGGTGGTGATGTCGAACCAGATCCAGCCGCCGTCCTCGAACGGTTGCAGCCCCACCTCGACGTCGAGCACCTCGGGCTGATCCTCGGTGCCGGCGAACTCCCGGCCCTCGACGAAGATGCGTGCCCCGGTGGCCTTGGTCCGGTAGACGTCCACACGCCCGGCTCCGGCCAGCTCGACGCGCAGCACCACGGACGTGCAGATCGACCAGCGTCGCCAGTAGCTGGCCGGGAACGCGTTGAAATAGGTGGCGAACGACACCTCGGACTCGGCGCCGATCTGCAACGCGGTGCGGCTGGTCGCGTGCGCGCGCCGAGAGTTGGTGGTCGACTCCTGCAGATACAGCTTGCGCACATCAAGCGGCTCGCCGGGGCGCGGCAGGATGATCCGG
The DNA here is from genome assembly GCF_010730055.1 of Mycobacterium shinjukuense. Taxonomy (NCBI): domain Bacteria; kingdom Bacillati; phylum Actinomycetota; class Actinomycetes; order Mycobacteriales; family Mycobacteriaceae; genus Mycobacterium; species Mycobacterium shinjukuense. The sequence continues at coordinate 3,749,917 of NZ_AP022575.1, forward strand.
GACAGCAGGCTGACGGCGGTCATGCCGAGGCTTCCTCAGCGATCAGCGGGGCGCCGTCGCGCAGATGGGGCCCAAGGACGTTCTCGTACATGCTCAACGCGCTGGCGATGGCCATATGCATATCCAGATACTGATAGGTGCCCAAGCGCCCGCCGAAAAGCACCTTCGATGACGCGGTCTCGGACTTCGCCCTGGCCCGATAGGTGGCCAACAGGGCGCGGTCGGCTTCGGTATTGATCGGATAGTAGGGCTCGTCGTCGTTGTCGGCGAACCGCGAGTATTCCCGCATGATCACCGTCTTGTCCGTCGGGTAATCACGTTCGGGGTGGAAGTGGCGGAACTCGTGGATGCGGGTGTAGGGGACGTCCAGGTCGTTGTAGTTCATCACCGCGGTCCCCTGGAAATCCCCGATCGGCAGCACCTCGACCTCGAAGTCCAGGGTGCGCCAGCCCAACCGGCCGTCGGCATAGTCGAAGTAGCGGTCCAGCGGGCCGGTGTAGACCACTGGTGCCTCGGGACTGGCGGCGCGCAGCTGGTCGCGCACGCTGAACCAGTCGGTGTTCAGCCTGACCTCGATGCGGTCGTCGGCGGCCATGTTCGTCAACCAGGCGGTGTAGCCGTCGACCGGCAGACCCTCGTAGGTGTCGCTGAAGTACCGGTTGTCGAAGGTGTAGCGCACCGGCAGCCGGGTGATGTTGGACGCCGGCAATTCCTTGGGGTCGGTCTGCCATTGTTTGGCGGTGTAGCCCTTGACGAACGCCTCATAGAGCGGCCGGCCGATCAGCGAGATGGCCTTTTCTTCGAGGTTCTGCGCATCCGCGGTGTCGATCTCGGCAGCCTGCTCAGCGATCAGCCGGCGGGCTTCCTCGGGGGTGAAGTAGCGCCCGAAGAACTGCGAGACCAGGCCCAACCCCATCGGGAACTGGTAGGCCTGCCCGTTGTGCATCGCAAAGACGCGGTGTTGGTAGTTGGTGAAGTCGGTGAACTGGCGCACGTAGTCCCACACCTTCTTGTTGGAGGTGTGGAACAGATGCGCACCGTACTTGTGGACCTCGATGCCGGTCTGCGGCTCCGGTTCGGAATAGGCGTTGCCGCCGATGTGCGGCCGCCGCTCGATGACGAGAACCCGCCTATCCAGTTGGGTGGCCACGCGCTCGGCGATCGTCAGGCCAAAGAATCCGGAGCCGACGACGAAGAGGTCGAAACGAGCGGTCATCGGTTGCCTAGGGTATCTGACCTTGCTGCGAAAACCCGATTTGGCGGCTCGTGGGGGCCGGGGTTTCAACGGGTTTCGGCCAGCTGCGCGGGCAGGATGTGGGCCGTCAACCGCCGGCCGCACCGAAGGTCGCGATTGCCTCACGATTCGGTATAACCACTCTGGTCACACCAATCACACTCGTACCATCGATCGGGTGGGGTTCCTGCCATGCACTCCGAAACACCCGGGCAGGCGGCTCGACACCCTGCACAGCCCATGTTGCGGCCCACATTGAGGAGACTTCCGTGCCGAACCGACGCCGACGCAAGCTCTCGACAGCCATCCGCGCGGTCGCCGCCCTGGCCGTTGCGAGTCCATGTGCCTACTTTCTTGTCTACGAATCGACGGCCGGCAGCACACCACCGGTCGAACACCACGAGTTCACGCAGGCGGCCAACATCGCCGACCTGCCCAGCGAGCTGATTGGCGCGCTGTCGCAGGGGCTGTCGCAATTCGGGATCAACGTGCCGCCGGTGCCCGCCCTGGGCGGTAGCAGCGGTGCCAGCACCGGGCTGGGGACCGGTCCCGGCCTGGGGACCGGTCCCGGGTTGACAAGTCCAGGCCTGACGAGCCCCGGCCTCACCAGCCCCGGCCTGACCAGCCCGGGCCTGACCCCCACGTCGCCGGGGTCGCTTGCCACGCCGGGCACGCCGCTGCCGCCGATGCCGGGTGCCGAAGCCAACCCCGCGCTCACCAACCCCGCGCTGACCAGCCCCGCGGGCATCACGCCCGGCCTCACCGGCCCGACGGGTTTGACGCCAGCCGGTGGCACCGGCGAGATCCCGATCACCTCGCCGGCCGGGTTGGACCCCGGTGTCGACGGCACCTACCCGATCCTGGGTGATCCATCGCTGGGCGGTGGCACCGGTCTGTCGCCGGTCAGCCCGGCCAGCACGGCCAGCACCGGGGGCGGCGGGCTGGTCAACGACCTGATACAGGCCGCCAACCAGCTGGGCGCCAGCCAGGCCATTGACCTGCTCAAGGGCCTGGTGATGCCGGCGATCATGCAGGGTGTGCAGAACGCCGGGGGCGCGGCCCCGCCGGCCGCACCAGCCGTTCCCGCGCCACCCGCGCCCGCCGGGGGCGCGCCGGCCGCGCCGGCACCGGCCGTGCACGCCGGCGCGGCGCCGGCACCGGCGGCGCCGGCACCCGCCGCCCCGGAACTCATCCCGGTCACCTAGCGCACCGCGAGCCTGTCACCTGACGACACCGCAGAGCCACCGCTGGACCGGATCCCGGCAACCCATCCAGCGACATTCCTCTGCGGTGTCGTCGACGGGATTTTCCGCATGCGCCGCGCGCATCCCGTGTCGCCTCATACGAAACACTAGACACACACGTAACATCGATTGGTGCCATCTGGCCGCCGCACACCCACGATGTTGCTGACCGCCATCGCAGCAACGGTGTTCGTTGTCTTGTGGGCGCTGCACCGTCCCGCCGCCGGCGCCCAGCAGACACCGCAACCCGACGACACCAAACTCGCCGAGCGGCCGCTGATCGGGCTCGGCGGCGGCATCACCGTCCGCGAACTCACTCAGGACACACCGTTCTCCTTGGTTGCGTTGACCGGCGACCTGGCCGGCACCTCTACCCGGGTGCGCGCCCAGCGCCCCGACGGATCCTGGGGACCCTGGTACCAGGCCGAGTACCAAGCCTCAGCGCCGGACGCGGGCACGGCCGCTGCGGCGGAGGGCGGTGAGCCGGCAATGGGTCCGCGCAGCACCGACCCGGTCTTCGTGGGCACCACGACGACCGTGCAGCTCGCGGTCACCCGCCCGATCGATGCCCCGGTGACCCAGCCACCGCCAGGCGGCACGACCGAGGGCAGCCGAGGCGGTCTTGGCTACCGGCCCGCCACCAAGGAACGGCCCTTCGGGCAGAACATCTCCGCGATCCTCATCTCGCCGCCGCGGGCGCCGGCCGGTACCCAGTGGACGCCGCCGACCGGTGTCACCATGCCCGGCCAGGCCCCGCCCATCATCGGCCGCGCGGAATGGGGTGCCGACGAGTCGCTGCGATGCGGTAGCCCACAGTACGACCGTAAGGTTCGCGCCGCGGTGCTGCACCACACCGCGGGCAGCAACGACTATTCACCGTTGGAGTCGGCGGGGATCGTCAAGGCCATCTACACCTACCACAGCAAGACCCTGGGTTGGTGCGACATCGCCTACAACGCACTGGTCGACAAGTACGGCCAGGTGTTCGAGGGCAGCGCCGGCGGACTCACCAAGGCGGTCGAAGGGTTCCACACCGGCGGATTCAACCGCGACACCTGGGGCGTGGCGATGATCGGCAATTTCGACGACACACCGCCCACGCCCGTGCAGCTGCGCACCGTCGGCCGGCTGCTCGGCTGGCGGCTGGGGCTAGACGACGTCGACCCGAAGAGCACGGTGGACCTGGAGTCGGAGGGCGGTTCCTACACCACCTTCTCCGGCGGAGCCATCGCGAAGTTGCCCGCCATCTTCACCCACCGCGACGTCGGCAAAACCGACTGTCCCGGTAACGCCGGCTATGCACTGATGGACGAGATCCGCGACATCGCAGCACATTTCAACGATCCGCCGGAGGAGCTGATCAAGGCGCTGGAGGGCGGCGCGATCTACCAGCGCTGGCAGCAGCTGGGCGGGATGAACAGCGTGCTGGGTCCGCCGACCTCACCGGAGTCAGACGCCGAGGGCGGGGGGAGATACGCCACCTTCGCCAAGGGCGCCATGTACTGGTCTGCGGTCACCGGCGCCCAACCGGTCACCGGCGCGATCTATGACGCCTGGGCCCGGCTGAGCTATGAACGCGGTCCGCTCGGGCTGCCCACCAGCGCCGAGATCCAGGAGCCGCTGTGGATCACGCAGAACTTCCAGCACGGAACGTTGAACTTCGAACGGCTCACCGGCAATGTCACCGAGGTCGTCGACGGGATCACCACGCCGTTGGCGACACAACCTCCCAGCGGCCCGACGGTGCCGCCCGAGCATTTCTCGCTGCCCACCCATCCCATCCCCTGACTAGTCTTAAAGCCCCTCGCCGACTGTGAATCTGACAACGCAACAGGCCGCTGCGGCGTCGTCAGATTCACAATCGCGGCGCGCTCAGCTCTGACGGGCCACCATTCCGTGGCAGCCCCGAGTGTCGCAGAGGCGATCGAGGCGGCCACCGCCGCGGCGGCGCCCTCCACGACGGGGGTGGTCGCGGCGGCCGGCGATGAGGTGTGGGCGGCCATCGCGGGTTTATTCGGCAGCTACGCCCAAGAGTTTCAGACGCTGACCGCGCAGGCGACGCTGTTTCACGACCAGTTCGTCCGTGCGTTGAGGGCGGCCGGGGCGGCGTATGCGGCCGCCGAGGCCGCGAACGTGTCGCCGCTGCGGTCGCTGCTGTCACCGGCCGAGAGTCCGGGGATTTTGCCACCCCTTGAGCGGCTGCTGGGGCGTCCGCTGCTGGTGAGCGGCGCCGCGGGCACCGGGGCCACCGGCCCCGCGCAGCCCAGCACGCTGCTCGGCACCGCCACCAACGAGGCAGGTCTCGGCGGGGCGGTTACCTACGCAGCCACCGAAGCCCTCGCCGCCCCGCCCACCAACGGGGTGACCGGAGTCAAGTCGGGGTTCTCCTTCCTGCAAATTCCGATCGGCCCGTCCTCCTTCCTGGGCCTAACGATTCCCCAGTTCAACTACCCCGCCCCGGCACACTGGTACTTCCCGACGCAGGCGGACGGTTCGATGAACGCCACCGGTGTCATCTATCTGCAGCACGGCTTCGGGGCAATAGGTTGGTTCTACGAGCCGCTGGCCATCCAGCTGGCGCAGCAGACCAACAGCGTCGTGGTCGTGCCCACCGTGCCGTCAATCCCGTTGCCGTTCGGCGCCTGGATAGGCGGCGCGCAGATGCAGCAGGGTGTCGCCGCGTTGTTCCTCGGCAGCCAGCCGGCGCTGAACGTCAGCGCGAACCAGGCCGGTTACCAGGGCACGCTACCGGAGGACTTCATCTTGTCCGGACACTCCGCCGGCGGGGGCCTCGCGACGATCGCCGGCGGCAATTACATCGCGGCCATCGGGGCGAACCCCGCCGACAACAACCTTCTCGGCGTGCTGATGTTCGACGGGGTCGCATCCAATTCCGCGGCCTTCGGGAGCGCGGTAGCCAGCCTGCAGACGTTGAGTGTCCCCGTCTATGTGGTGGCCGCGCCGCCCCAGCCATGGAACGCTTTCGGCGCCACCACCAATCAACTGGTCAGTCTGTACCCCGGGCAGTTCGTCGGGATCGAGATCGTCAACGGCTCGCATGTCGACTCAATGCTGGGCGGAAAACCCATCATCGACGTCGCGGCCCAGCTATTGACCGGGTTCTCCCCGCCCGGCGCCACCGCGGCGGTGTACACCCTGTCCTCGGGCTGGATCAACGACATCTACGCCGGGGCGGGCCCGACCAACCCGATCTATGGCGTCTACGGGCCCACCGGTGGCTACGTGACGCCCGGCGGTCAAGCGATCATCCTGGGCCAGGCCGGCGGGGTCGTACTGCCGTAGTTGGAGCACCGCAACGGCTGCCGATCCGAAACGGGGTTTTGAACCACGGTTATGCAAGTTGTCTTTGCGAAGCGGCCAAATTGCAGCAAAGTGTTGCGCCGAATCCCCGGCGGCGCGGGGACGCCCGCTACTACGCTCCACTCACCGGGCAGTGAGATCTCGAGAGGAAATGACCGTGTCGTTCGTGGTCACGGCACCTGAGGCGATAGCGGACGCGGCGAGGAATCTGGTAGGCATCGGCTCCACGGTTCGGGAGGCCACCGCGGCGGCCGCGGGCCCCACGACCGGGATCGCGGCCGCCGCCGCCGACGAGGTGTCGACCGCTATCTCCCGGCTGTTCGGCACCTTCGGCCAGGAATTCCAGGCGGTCAGCGCCCAAGCGGCGGCGTTTCATGCCGAGTTCGTCCGCCTGCTCAACGGTGGGGCGGCGGCGTATCTGGGCGCCGAGATCGCCAACGCCGGGCAGGCCCTGACCCACGGCAGCGCGGCCGCGTTGCTGTCCAGCCAGGTCGAGGCGGGTGCGACGGCCGTGTCCGGGGCCGTCGCGAGCGTGCCCGGGCTGCAGGGGCTCAACACGACCTCGCCGCCGGGGCTGTGGACGCCCGGCGCGGCCGCGGTCGCCGCCGTTCCGGGCGGCGCGTACGGGCAACTCGTCGTCAACACGGCCACCAACCTGCAAGCCCTCGGCAATGCCTGGGCCGCCCACCCGTTTCCCTTCCTGAGTCAGGTCCTCGCCAACCAGCTGGGTTATTGGCAGCAGATCGCCGCCGCGATGGCCGGTGCCATCCAGAACTTGCCCGCCAGCTTGGCGAACGTGCCGGCGGCCATCCAGGCCGGCATCCAGCAGCTGTTGGCGTTCAACTGGGCCTATTACATCCAACAGTTCATCAGCACCCAGATCGGCTTCGCCCAGCTGTTTGGCGCCACGCTCAACCACGCGGTCACCGGCCTGGTGGCCGGGCTGCCCAATTTTGGGGCCGGGCTCGAGTTGGCGTTTCAACAGCTCTTGGTGGGCAATTACTACGGCGCGGTCACCGACCTGGGGCAGGCCTTCGCCAATCTGTTGGTCACCGGGGCCGACACCAGCAACGTAACGATCACCGTGCAGAATCTCACGGTCATCATCACGGCCAAACCCGTGCTGCTCGGCCCGCTGGGTGATCTGTTCACCCTGATGAACATTCCTGGACAAGAGGCGCAGTACTTCACCAACCTGATGCCGCCCTCGATTCCCAGGCAGATGGCGCAGAACTTCACCAACGTGCTCAATACGCTGACGACCCCCAGCATTTCAGCAACCGTCACAATACCGGTGCTAAACCCCTCGGCCGGAACACTGAGTACCTTCTTCGGGTTGCCGTTGGTGCTCACCTATGGCGCAGCGGGTCCGCCGTTCGCCACCCTGAACGCGCTCGCAAGCAGCGCGGAAGTGTTCAACCAGGCCCTGGCGACCGGGAACGTGTTAGGAGCGGCCGGCGTACTCATCGATGCTCCAGCCGTCGCACTCAACGGCTTCCTGAACGGAAACACCCCCATCGATATGACGATATTGGTGCCAACGGGTCTGCCAAACGGTTTGCCCCAAACCGTAGCGATCATTCTGCACATGCCCTTCGACGGGATTCTCGTTCCGCCCCACCCCATCACGGCAACGATCGACCCCCATCTCAGTGGTGTTAACCCGATCAACGTCACCATCTTCGGCACGCCCTTCTCAGGACTGGTGCCGCTGTTCGTCAACTACATCCCCCAACAGCTCGCCCTGGCGATCAAGCCCGCGGGATAGCCGCGCCGGGGCGCGGTCACAGGATCGCGACCGCGACCACCAACCCGAGCGCGAACTGGGCCGCCGCCACGACGCGCGCCTCGTAGCTGAACTCGTCGGCGCGGAACAACGCGGCCATGTCGATGCCGATGACCAGGGTCGCGATCCTCATCATCACGACCTGGGCGGCGATCCCGACCAGTCGGGTGCAGCGCCACGAGGGTCGTCGTCATCGACGATCAACACCTTTCGTTGCAAGAGAATTCGGTGTGGCAGAAGTGCCGCGCCTCATTGGCGCCGCGTTCGCGGTCAGGCCCACCAACGCTCCAGCACCCGGGCCACGCCGTCCTCACTGTTGGGCGCGGTGACCTCGTCGGCGGCCGCCAGCGCGTCGGGATGCGCGTTACCCATCGCCACGCCATGGCCGGCCCGCAGCAACATCGGCACGTCATTGGGCATGTCGCCGAAGGCCACCACGTCGGCCTCACCGATCCCCAGCGGCCGGGCGATCTCGTCCACCCCGGTGGCCTTGCTGATACCCAGCGCCACGATCTCCACCAAGCCGTTGTTGGTGGAGTAGGTGATGTCGCCCTCGAAGCCGACGTGTTTGGCCAGCACGGCCGCCATCTCGGCGCTGCTGGCGCCGGCTCGACGGATCAGCAGCTTGATGGCCGGCGCGCTGAGCAGGTCCTCCCGGGACACCTCGGTGTTATCCGGGTTGAGCCAGGCGTGCTCGTAGCCCGGGGAGCTGACGAACTGGGGGGTCGCGGTGTCGTGCGCGCGTTCGCCGATGCGCTCGACGGCCAGCCCGACACCGGGGATCACGCGCGTCGCGATCTCCGCCAATTGCGCCAGCACGTCGACGGACAGCGTGTGCGCCGACACCACCCGATCGGTGGCGGGATCGTAGATGACGGCGCCATTGGCGCACACCGCCATCGGGGCAAACCCGAGCGCGTCGACCACCGGCCGCACCCAGCGCGGCGGGCGACCGGTAGCCAGGACGAACGCCGCACCGCCGGCGACCGCGGCATGCACGGCGTCACGAGTTCGCGGGGTGACGGTTTCATCGTCGTCGAACAGGGTGCCGTCGACGTCACACGCGATCAGCCCCGGCGGGGACGGCTTCATACTGGGCAGGCGGTCAGCGTCGTCCGCCTTGGTCGCGCCTCGCCGTCGTCACGCCGTCGTACCCGTGCCGTTGCATCCGCTCGGCCAGTTCGGCCAACCGCAATTCCCGGGATTCTTCGGGGGTCGGCGCGCTGCCGCCCAGCCGCCGCGGCACCCAGTGCTTCCCCGCGGGATGCGGGTACTCCTCCTGGACCCGGTAGAGCATCGCGTTCATGACGTCGCGCAGCTCGGCGTTGAATTGCTCGACCTGGCCCCGTGCCCACATTGGGGCCCCGATCTCGACGGCGATCGGAACCTTGTTGCGGAACAACTGTTTTGGATGGTCCTTGGGCCAAATCCGGTGTGCGCCCCACACGATCATCGGGATGACCGGCACCCGCGCCTCGATCGACATCCGGGCCGCCCCGGTCTTGAATTCCTTCAGCTCGTAGCTGCGGCTGATGGTCGCCTCCGGATGCAGCCCGACGAGTTCTCCGTCCCGCAGCCGTTGCACGGCCATCGCGTAAGCCTCCGACCCCTCGGTGCGGTCCACCGGGATCAGCTGGGCGTGCTTGATCACGTAGTTGACCGCCCTGACCTCCTGCATCTCGGCCTTGATCATGAACCGCAGCCGCCGCCGGCGTTCTTTGGCGGCGATCGAGGCGGGAATCCAGTCCACGTAGCTGGTGTGGTTGAGGGCAATCAAGGCTCCGCCGCGCAGCGGAATGTTCTCCAGGCCACGGTAGGTGATCTTGTTTCCGTTCAGCGCAACGATCGACGGAACGAGAACCTCCATCATTCGGAAGAACGGCTCTGCCATGTCGCAATTATCCCTCCCACCGCTAACCCGATTGCCGCTGCGTCCGGCCAGCGGCCCTGGCTGCGGCCTCGGCGGCGTCCATCCGAGCCGCCTCGGCCAGCGTCGGAGCACCACCGCCGAGCCGGCGCGGCACCCAGTACGCCCCGGCTGGGTGTGGGTAGTCCCGCTGCGCCTGGTGCAGCAGGGCGGTCATCGACTCGCGCAGCGCCTGGCCGGTCAGCGCGATGTCGGCGGCGGCCCGCAATGGCGGCCCCACGTGCACCGCGACGGGCACCTTGGTGCGGCCCACGTTGCGGGGATGGCCCTTGGTCCAGATCCGCTGGGTGCCCCACACAACCACCGGGACGATCGGGACGTGCGCCTCCAGCGCCATTCGGGCGGCCCCCGTCTTGAACTCCTTGAGCTCGAAGCTGCGGCTGATGGTGGCCTCCGGATAGACCGCGACCAGCTCCCCTTCCCGTAACCGCTGCACCGCCACCGCGTATGCGCCCGCCCCGGCGCCCCGATCCACCGGGATCATCCGGGTGCGCTTGATCAGGAAGTTGACCACCTTCACCCGTTGCATCTCGGCTTTGATCATGAACCGCAGCTTGCGGCGCCGCCGGCGCATGGCCAACGCGACCGGTAGCCAATCCACGTAGCTGGTGTGGTTGACGGCGATCACGGCGCCGCCCCGCTCCGGAACGTTGTCCACGCCGACGTAGCTGATCCGGGTTCCGGTGGCCACGACCAGCAGCTGGGCCAGGATTTCCAGCGTCCGGTAGGTCGGCTGGGCCATCGCTCATTGCTCCGCGGCGCCGGCGGGATGGGCGCGCCGGGCGCGCAGCGCCGCCCTGATCGCGGCCTCCTCGGCGTCCATGCGGGCCGCCTCGGCCAGCGACGGCGCGCCGCCGCCCAGCCGGTGCGGCACCCAGAACTCACCGGCGGGATGGGGTCCGTACAGTTCTTGTGCACGTTCGAGCAAGTGCTGCATCCGTGAATGCAGCAGCCCGTTCAGCTCGGCTACCGGCAGCGTCGGTTCAATCGGTTCGCCGACGACGACGGTGATCGGCACCTTCGGGCGCAACAGCTTCTTGGGATGACCCTTCGTCCAGATTCGCTGCGCACCCCAGACGATGTGCGGCACGATCGGCACGGCGGCCTCGACGGCCATGCGGGCCGCGCCCGTTTTGAATTCCTTGATCTCGAAACTGCGGCTGATGGTCGCTTCGGGATAGACGCCGACCAGCTCGCCGGCCTTGAGCATGCCGACCGCGGCATCGTAGGACGCGGCCCCGTCCTGCCGATCCACCGGGATGTGCCGCAGGCGACGCATGATCGGGCCGGTGATCTTGTGGTCGAAGACCTCCTGCTTGGCCATGAAGCGCACCTTGCGCCCGAGGCCCTGCTTGTAGGCGGGCAGGCCCGCAAAGGTGAAGTCGAGGTAACTGGTGTGGTTGATCGCGACGACAGCGCCGCCGCTGGCCGGTAAGTTATCTTCGCCGGTCACCGTGATCCGTAAACCCTGTACGCGCCACATCAAGCGGGCGAGCTGAATGACCGTCCCGTATACCGGTTCCACAGCAAGTCAGCCTAGTGCTCGGCGGCCGGTTGCCTGAAGCGGGAAACCGGCAACAGGGAGGTGCCCATTGTCCTTCCCGGCGTCCCCGCCCGCGGTGCCCGCGGTGGTTCGCCGGCTCGCAGCCGGGCGACCGGTGCGCGCGGTGTGGGCCAACGAGCTGGGCGGCCTCACCTTCCGGGTGGCTGCCGGTGCCGAATTCATCAAGGTGGCCAGGGCCGGGACGGCCGACTTCGCCAACGAAGCACGCCGGCTGCGCTGGGCGGCGCGGTACCTGCCGGTGCCACACGTGCTCGAGGTCGGGGTCGACGAAGACTGGACGTGGCTGCGCACCCGCGGGTTGCCCGGGCTGTCTGCGGTGCATCCGCGCTGGCAGGCCACCCCGGCAGTGGCCGTGCGGGCGATTGCCGTGGGGTTGCGCACTCTGCATGACAGCTTGCCGGTGTCGTCGTGCCCGTTCGACTGGTCGGTGGAAAGCCGGCTGACCGTGCTGCATCCCGCGCACCGGGCGAACCTGCCCGACCCGCCGCCGGTCGATCGGCTGGTGGTCTGCCACGGCGACGCGTGCGCACCCAACACGCTGATTGACGACGTCGGCCACTATTGCGGTCATGTCGATTTCGGTGAGCTCGGGGTGGCCGACCGGTGGGCCGATCTCGCGGTGGCAACGCTGTCGTTGGGCTGGAACTACCCGGGCCGCAGCTGGGCGGCGGACTTCTTCGCCGCCTACGGCATCGCCCCCGACCCACCGCGGATCGACTACTACCAGCGGTTGTGGCAAGACCCGACCCTCTGACGCACGCTAAGCTCGACACTGCTTTGTGCCCAACGTGCGCTGGGTGGGCAGGTCGTTGGAGGGGAATTTGTGCAGGTCACAAGCGTCGGCCACGCTGGCTTTCTGATCCGGACCCGGGCGGGCAGCATCCTGTGTGACCCCTGGGTCAACCCGGCGTACTTCGGCTCCTGGTTCCCCTTCCCGGACAACAGCGCGCTGGACTGGCCCGCCCTGGGCGACTGTGACTATCTGTATGTCTCGCACCTGCATAAGGACCACTTCGACGCCAAGCTGCTGGAGGCGCACGTCAACAAGGACGCGGTCGTGCTGCTGCCCGACTACCCGGTGCCCGACCTGCGAAACGAGTTGCAGAAGCTGGGGTTTCACCGGTTCTTCGAGACCACGGATTCGGTCAAGCACCGTCTGTCGGGGCCCAAGGGCGACCTCGACGTGATGATCATCGCGCTGCGGGCGCCGGCCGACGGCCCGATCGGCGACTCGGCGCTGGCGGTGTCGGACGGCGAGACAACGGCTTTCAACATGAACGACGCCAGGCCGGTCGACCTGGATGTGCTGGCCGCCGAATTCGGCCACATCGACGTGCATATGCTGCAGTACTCCGGGGCCATTTGGTACCCCATGGTCTACGACATGCCGGCGCGGGCCAAGGCAGCGTTCGGCATCCAAAAGCGGCAGCGGCAGATGGACCGCGCCCGCCAGTACATCGCCCAGGTGGGCGCGACCTGGGTGGTGCCGTCCGCCGGGCCGCCGTGCTTCTTGGACCCCGAACTGAGTCACCTCAACGACGACGGCACCGATCCGGCCAACATCTTCCCCGACCAGACGGTGTTCCTGGAGCAGATGCGGGCGCACGGCCACGACCGCGGCCTGCTGATGATTCCCGGCTCGATCGCCGATTTCGCCGGCGCGGCGCTGAACTCGCTGAGCCACCCGCTGCCCGCCGACCAAGTCGAGGCTATCTTTACCACCGGTAAGGCCGCATACCTCGCCGACTATGCCGACCGAATGGCGCCGGTGCTCGCCGCGGAGAAGGCGGGCTGGGCCCCGGCCGAGGGTGAGCCGCTGCTCGAGCCACTGCGCGCGCTGTTCGAACCGATCATGCTGCAAAGCAACGAGATCTGCGACGGCATCGGCTACCCGGTCGAACTGGTGATCGGCCCGCAAACGGTGGTGTTGGACTTTCCGAAACGTGCGGTGCGAGAGCGGATTTCCGACGAGAAGGTGCGCTACGGGTTCGCCATCGCGCCCGAGCTGGTGCGCACGGTGCTGCGCGATCAGGAACCCGACTGGGTCAACACCATCTTCTTATCCACCCGGTTTAGGGCATGGCGGGTCGGCGGCTACAACGAATACTTGTACACGTTCTTCAAGTGCCTGACCGACGAGCGGATCGCCTACGCCGACGGCTGGTTCGCCGAGGCCCACGATGACTGCGCCTCGATCACCCTGGACGGCTGGGAAATTCAGCGCCGATGCCCCCACCTCAAGGCCGATCTGTCGAAATTCGGTGTGGTGGAGGGCAACACGCTGACCTGCAACCTGCACGGGTGGCAGTGGCGGCTCGACGATGGCCGCTGCCTGACCACCCGGGGTCACCAGTTGCGGAGTTCGCGGTCATGATGCAGTTCTACGACGACGGTGTGGTGCAGCTGGACCGCGCAGCGCTCACGTTGCGCCGCTACCACTTTCCCTCGGGCACGGCCAAGGTCATCCCGCTGGCGAACATCCGCGGCTACCGGGTCGAGTCGCTGGGCCTGCTGACGCATCGGTTCCGTATCTGGGGCAGCTCGGATCTGCGCCGCTGGCTGCCGTTGGACGTCTACCGGCCGCTGAAGTCGACGTTGATCACCCTCGACGTGCCGGGAGCCCGATGGCAGCCCGCCTTCACCCCGGCACGCCCCGACGAATTCACCGCGCTGCTGGATGACCTGCTCAGCCAGCGAGGCTAACGCTTAACGGCCGCTCGCCGAACGTGTGCTCAGGGCGAATTCCACCGCGATTTGTCGCCCTGCGATCACGCTCGGCGCAATTGCACGGGCTCGAGCACCTCGGCGCCGACGTACGGCACCAGCGCGTCGGGCACCCGCACGCTGCCGTCGGGCTGCTGGTGGTTCTCCAGGATCGCAACCAGCCACCGGGTGGTGCCCAGCGTTCCGTTGAGGGTGGCCGCGATCTGCGGCTTGCCGCCGGCGTCGCGGTAGCGGATCGCCAGCCGGCGCGCCTGAAAGGTGGTGCAATTCGACGTCGACGTCAGCTCACGGTAGGTCCGCTGCGTGGGAATCCAGGCCTCGCAGTCGAACTTGCGCGCCGCCGACGAGCCGAGGTCGCCCGCGGCCACATCGACGACTCGATACGGCACCTCGATGCGCGCCAGGATCTCGCGCTGCCAACCCAGCAGCCGGTCATGTTCGGCCTCGGCGTCGGCGGGGGTGCAGTACACGAATCCCTCCACCTTGTCGAACTGGTGCACCCGGATGATGCCGCGAGTGTCCTTGCCATGGCTGCCGGCCTCGCGGCGGAAACACGACGACCAGCCCGCATACCGCAGCGGCCCGCCGGACAGGTCCAGGATCTCGTCGGAGTGGTAGCCGGCCAGCGGCACCTCGGACGTCCCCACTAAGTAGAGGTCGTCGCCCTCCACCCGATACACCTCCTCGGCGTGGGCGCCCAGGAATCCCGTGCCCGCCATCACCTGCGGGCGCACCAGCACCGGCGTGATCATTGGGACAAAGCCGTTGTCCACGGCCAGCTTCAGCGCCAGCTGCAACAGGCCCAGCTGCAGCAGTGCGCCGGCACCGGTCAGGAAGTAGAACCGCGAACCCGACACCTTGGCGCCACGTCGCATGTCGATCAAGCCCAGCGACTCGCCGAGCTCCAGATGATCCTTCGGGTTTTCCAGCTGGCTGGGCTCGCCGACGACGTCCAGGACGGCGTAGTCGTGCTCGCCACCGGCGGGTACCGCGTCCAGGATGACGTTCGAAATCGCCATGTGGGCCGAGGTGAACGCCGCCTCGGCAGCCGCCTGGTCCGCTTCGGAGGCTTTGACCTGCTCGGCGAGCTGCTTGGCGCGCCGCAACAACGCCGGACGCTGCTGCGGTGATGCGGCGCCCACACTCTTGCTGGCGGCCTTCTGCTCCGCCCGCAGCGAATCGGCGGCAGAAATCGCGGCCCGGCGGGCGGCGTCGGCCGTCAGCAGGGCGTCCACCAGCGCCGGGTCCTCGCCGCGGCTGAGTTGCGAGCGGCGCACGGCGTCGGGATCCTCCCGGAGCAGCTTCAGGTCGATCACGGCCGCAAGACTACTTTTGACGGCGCCGTCGGTTCGCGCCAGCCGGGGATCGAGTCTCACCTGACCAACATGGGTCACGCTTTCGTGCGGGCCCTGTCAGAATGGAGCGGATGTTGGACGCACCAGTGACGGATCCCGCGGCCGGCGAACCCTCCGCCGAGGCGCCCCTGGCGTCGCAGGCGGCCGGGTTCCGGTGGCCGCGCACCCTCCAGGCGTCCGCGACCAGGCGTGCGCTGCTGTTGACCGCGCTGGGCGGCCTGCTGATCGCCGGCCTGGTCACCGCGATCCCCACCGTCGGCTCCGGGCCGGGGCTGCTCGCCGGCTATCTCGCCAACAATCCGGTGCCCAGCACGGGCGTCAAGCGCAACGCCACCTTCCACCGCGCCACCAGCGGCGACTGCCTGATGTGGCCGGATGGCACGCCGGACGCCGCGACCATCGTCAGCTGCGCCGACGACCACCGGTTTGAGGTGGCCGAGTCGGTCGATATGCGAACGTTCCCCGGCTCGGAATACGGGCCGAACGCCGCGCCGCCGTCGCCAGCGCGCATTCAGCAGATCAACGAGGAGCAGTGCGTGCCCGCGGTGCAGCGCTACCTCGGCATGAAATTCGATCCCAACAGCAAGTTCACCGTGAGCATGTTGTGGTCCGGCGACGTCGCATGGCGCCAGGCCGGCGAGCGCCGCATGCTGTGCGGCCTGCACCTGCCCGGCCCGAACAACCAGCAGGTCTCCTTCAAGGGCAAGGTCGCCGACATCGACCAGTCCAAGGTCTGGCCGGCGGGCACCTGCCTGGGCATCGACTCGACCACCAACCAGCCGGTCGATGTCCCGGTCGACTGTGCTGCGCCGCACGCGATGGAGGTCACCGGCACGGTCAACCTGGCCGAGAAGTTCCCCAATGCCGCGCCTGCCGAAGCCGACCAGGACGGCGTGATCAAGGACGCCTGCACCCGGATGACGGACGCCTACCTGGCGCCCATCACGTTGCGCACCACCACGCTGACGCTGATCTACCCCACGGTGTCGCTGTCCAGCTGGTCGGCGGGCAGCCGCGAGGTTGCCTGCAGCATCGGGGCCACGCTCGGCAACGGCGGCTGGGCCACGTTGGTCAACAGCGCCAAGGGTGCGCTGCTGATCAACGGTCAGCCTCCGGTTCCCCCGCCCGACATCCCCGAAGAGCGGCTCACCCTGCCGCCCCTTCCGCTGCAGCTGCCGATCCCGCAGCCCGCGCCGGTGCAGATCCCGGCCACCCCGCCGGGTAACCAGCATCTCCCCCAGCAACAGCCGGTGGTGACGCCCTCCCGGGCGCCGTCGGGGCCGGCCACCCAAGCACCCGAGACACCGGTCACCCACGGGCCGCCGGCCACCCAGGCGCCGGCCACTCAGGCGCCGGCGGAGAATCAGCCGCCCCCGGCGGACGGCGGAGGGCAGCCGCCACCCGAAGGCCCGGCACCCGGGGTCGCTGAGCCCGTACCGGCGGGCTAGCCGGGTGGCCGTGCGGATGGACCCGCAGCGGTTCGACGAACTGGTCTCCGACGCGCTCGACCTCATCCCGCCCGAGCTGGCCGCCGCGATGGACAACGTCGTGGTGTTGGTCGCCGACCGCCACCCCCGCGACGATCGGCTGCTCGGCCTCTACGAGGGGGTGGCGTTGACCGAGCGGGACAGTCACTACGCCGGGTCGCTGCCGGATGCCATCACGATCTACCGTGACGCGGTGCTGGACGCGTGCGACTCGGTCGACGAGGTGGTCAACCAGGTGGCGATCACGGTGATCCATGAGGTCGCCCATCACTTTGGCATCGACGATGACCGGCTGGACGAACTGGGCTGGGGTTGATGGTTGATGCTCTCGTCAGTCCGACGGGCGCGGCGTCCCGGATTTGTCGCCCGGCGATGCTAGGAACGGCGTATGAGCACAGGCTGCCGAGACTGCCGGGCAGGCGTGGAGCACTGCCACGGCACCCTCATCCGCCACGCTGACGGCCCGTTGCAGGGTCGCGCGGAATGCACCGAAGTGGACTGCCTCAGCCCCCAGCTGGTACCGCACGCCTTCGTCGTCGACTGCGATGCCATCGGGTGCGGATGCGCCGGGTCTATCGCGCTGGCGGTGTGATCGGACAGGTGAGCGTCAGCCCATCGGATCGCTGCTCAACGCCACGGCGTCGGCGACCGCGCGCTCGGGCTCGGGGTAGAACGGCGGCGTCCGGGCTGCCCACCGCACGCAGCTCCAGCGCCCGTCGGTGATCGGCGCCAGCACCACCGACTCGGCATTGCCCAGATGGTTGGCCAGCACGAACTCGCCGTCGACCCCGGCCAGCACCGCCGCTGCCAGCCGGATCGCCGCGCCATGGGCGACGACCACGATGTCGCCATCCCACCGGTCGTCGTCGAGGTAGCGCAGCCGCAAATCGGTGAGCACGGGGACGTATCGGTCCAAGACGTCGTGGGCGGTCTCGCCGCCGGGCATTGCCACGTCCAGCTCACCGCGGTGCCATCGTTGGTAGATGGCGTTGAATTCGGCGACGGCCTCGTCGTCGTTGCGGTTTTCCAGCTCCCCGACCTGCACCTCGTGAATCCCGGCAACCTCGCGCACGGGCATGTCGAGCTCCGCGGCGATCAGCGCGGCCGTCTCGGACGCCCGGATGGCCACCGAGTGCGCGAGCATGGCCATCCGCCCGCTGCCGCCGCGCGCGAACGCCCGGGCCTGATCCCGGCCCAGGGGCGTCAGCGCAGCCCCCGGCGGCAGGGTGTCCAGCCGGCGCTCGAGGTTGCCGTACGACTGGCCGTGTCGCAGCAGCACCAATCGACCGCTCATCGTCCCGCGCCCCCGTCGTCCCGGTAGGCCTGGGCCGGCTCGGGCTTGCCCGCCCGCAGCCGCGCCAGCCAGCTCGCTGCCGGATCCGGCGGCGCCGGCACCGCCGCCCTCGGGCCGGTGGCCGTGCCCGTCGGCCAGGAACCCAGGTATCGCACGTCAGCACAACGACGGTGCAGCGCCTTAAGTGCCTCGGCGACCGCGTGATCGTCGATGTGGCCAAGACAGTCCACGAAAAACATGTAGGTGCCCAGTTCGGTGCGGGTGGGTCGGGATTCGATGCGGGTGAGATCGATGCCGCGCATGCCGAACTCGGTGAGCGCCGCCACCAGCGCGCCGGGCCGGTTGTCGATGCGTAAGACCGCCGACGTGCGATCGGCACCGGTGCGGGCCGGGGGCGGCCCCGGTGGGCCGATGAGCACGAAGCGGGTGCGCGCGTTGGCCTCGTCGACGACACCTTCGGCCAGCGTCTGCAGCGACCAGCGCGTGGCGGCCAACGGCGACGTCACCGCCGCGTCCACCTGGCCATCGGCCACCTGCCGGGCGGCGTCGGCGTTGGAATACGCCGGCCGCAGGTCGACCCCGGGCAGATGGGTGGTAAGCCACCGCCGCACCTGGGCGGCAGCCACCGGAAAGGCCGCTAGTGTTTGCACCTCGGTGGCGCCGCGACCGGGCCGTACGACGATGCTGAACGCCACGTCCAGCGTCATCTCCGCGAACACCTGCAGCGGCGAACCGAGGGCCAGGCTGTCCAGGGTGGGCGCCAGCGACCCGTCGATGGAGTTCTCGATCGGCACGCACGCATAGTCGGCCGTGCGGTCACGGACGGCGTCCAGCGCGGCGGGGGTGCTCTCGACCGGCATCGGCCGCAGAGAATCCGGATCGTGCCCGGGAATGCCTCCGTTGGCCGCGATCTGCAGCAAGGCCGCCTCGGTGAAGGTCCCTTCCGGACCGAGATAAGCGATGCGGGCCACGCTGACAACCCTAACGGCGCGCCGAGTACCACGAGTCTTGCAGAGGCTCCCCATCTAAGTTAACTTAGGCTTACCTAAGACTCGGAGGTCCGATGTTGCCGCTCAACACCGCCGCGCCGACGACCGCTGAACGCATTCGCAGCGCCTGTGTACGGGCCGGCGGCGCCCTGCTGGCGGTCGAGCGTGAGGAGCCGGTGGCCACCGCCGTACACCACTTGATGTTCGACGGATCCTTCGCCGTGGCGGTTCCGATCGATCGCGGCGCGGACGCCGCTAGTGGTTCGCAGGCGTTGCTGGAGCTGACCGACTACGCGCCGCTGCCGGTGCGTGAGCCCGTCCGTTCGCTGGTGTGGGTGCGCGGCCGGATCCACCAAGTACCGCCCGGCGCGGTGGCCAAGCTGCTGGACCTGATCGCCACCGAGCACCCGAATCCGGCGTTGCTGCAGGTCCAAACGCCCAAATCCGGTGCGGCGCCCGGAACGCAGGCCCGGCACGCGCTGCTGCGGCTGGAGATCGCATCGGTGGTGGTGACCGACGCCACCGGCGCCGAGTCGGTCACCGTCGGGGACCTGCTCGCGGCCCGACCCGACCCGTTTTGCGAGCTGGAGTCGGCGTTGCTGTGGCATCTGGCCACCGCCCACGACGATGTGGTCGCGCGGCTGGTGTCCAGGTTGCCGGCGCCGCTGCGGCGCGGACAGGTCCGCCCGCTTGGGCTCGACCGGTATGGCGTGCGGTTTCGCGTCGAAGGTAGCGACGGCGACCGCGACGTCCGGCTGCCGTTTCATCGACCGGTGGACGATATGGCCGGGCTCAGCCAGGCCATCCGGATGCTGATGGGGTGCCCGTTCATCAACGGGCTGCACGCCCGCAGGTAGCGCCGGCCCTCCGCTGGGCCGTCTCGGCTGGCTGCACCAACTGGCTGCGGCCACGTACGGTATCCGGGTGAACGGCGACCGCTCACCGGGGCTTCCGGACCTCGGGACATCCCGACGACCGGCGCCGCCGCGGCTTGCCCATCCCATGCATCCGACCCATCCCGAGCCCTCGCAGGTGATTCGGCGCCCGATCAGCCCGCCCCGACCGGCGGCCGAACACGCCGTCCCGCCACGGCGCCCGCCGGCACCCACCCCGCGCCGGCCCGCGATGCCGTCGGGGCCGTCGCCACGCCTGGTCTCGCCGAAACCACGCCGCACGCGCGGCCGACACCGTTGGGTCCGGGTGGCAGCCCGCAGCCTGCTGATCGGTGCGTTCTTGCTCGGCACCGGGATGGTCGGCGGGGCGGTGTGGCTGGACGCCGCGTTGCACCGCGAGCCGATCCTCACCGACTACTCCGGTCGCCCGGGACCGGGCCGCGGCACGAACTGGCTGCTGGTCGGCTCCGACAGCCGCCAGGGCCTCACCACCCAACAGCAGCGGGATCTGGCCACCGGCGGCGACGTCGGCGCCGGTCGCACCGACACCATCCTGCTCGTTCACCTGCCCAGGCTGGGGTCCAGCACCGCGCCCACGATGGTGTCCATCCCGCGCGACTCATATGTCCCGATCCCCGGCCATGGCACCGACAAGATCAACGCCGCGTTCGCCATGGGTGGGGCATCCTTGTTGACCCGGACCGTCGAGGGGGCCACCGGTCTGCGGCTGGACCATTACGCAGAGGTCGGCTTCAGCGGATTCGCCGTCCTGGTGGACGCCCTGGGCGGGATCACCGTGTGCCCGGCCGAGCCGATCCGCGATCCGTTGGCCGGGATCGACCTGCCAGCCGGTTGCCAGCGGCTGGGCGGCCGTGCTGCCCTGGGCTACGTGCGGACCCGGGCCACGCCACGGGCGGATCTGGACCGGATGATCAACCAACGGCTGGCCTTGACGGCCCTGCTGCACCGCGCCACACGCCCCGTGGTGTGGCTGAGTCCATGGCGTTGGTATTCGGTGCCGCGCGCCGCCGCCGAGGCCTTGACCGTTGACCGTGGTGACCGTGGATGGGACCTGGCCCGGCTGGGCTGGGCGCTGCGCGACACCATCCCGATCACCGTCCCGATCGGCCAGTTCATCAGCGGCGACGCCGGCTCGGTGGTGGTGTGGGACCACGACGGCGCCCGAGGCTTGTTTGACGCTCTGGCCGCCGATGCGCCGGTGCCGGCCGCTCTGGCGGGGCAATCATAAATTGCCAGACAATGACATTGTGCATTTCAATATAGCCTTGCTTTACTTAGGAAAACCTGGCCTTCGTCGACCATTCGTACCATTCGCGACGCACTGAGGAAAACCTTTCCTGAGTAAGCGATGCCTTCCTTGCAGACAGCCATTGACCTCGGATAGCCTGCACCCATGACCGATTACGACGGACCCAGGTCTAAATTCCACGCGTTAATACAAGAACAAATTTCCAACGAATTCACGGCCGCCCAGCAATACATAGCGATCGCGGTTTATTTCGACGGCGCCGACCTGCCCCGATTGGCGAAGCACTTCTACGCCCAAGCGGTCGAGGAGCGTAATCACGCGATGATGCTC
Source organism: Mycobacterium shinjukuense (assembly GCF_010730055.1). Classification (NCBI taxonomy): domain Bacteria; kingdom Bacillati; phylum Actinomycetota; class Actinomycetes; order Mycobacteriales; family Mycobacteriaceae; genus Mycobacterium; species Mycobacterium shinjukuense. Next base: position 3,771,335 of record NZ_AP022575.1, read on the forward strand.
GTGCAGCATCTGCTTGACCGTGGCCTGCGTGTCGAGATCCCCGGGGCGGACGCGGTGCGCAACCAGTTCGACGGACCGCGCGACGCGCTGGCGCTCGCCCTGGACCAGGAACGTGCCGTCACCGACCAGGTGAGCCGGCTGGCCGGCGTCGCGCGCGACGAGGGTGATTTCTTGGGCGAGCAGTTCATGCAGTGGTTTCTGAAGGAGCAGATCGAAGAGGTCGCGCAGATGTCCAGACTGGTCCGGGTCGCCGATCGGGCAGGAGCCAACCTGTTCGAGCTGGAAAACTTCGTCGACCGCGAGGTGAGCCGCGCACCGGCCGGGCCGGACGCGCCACACGTCGCCGGCGGCCAGCTCTAGAGCATGGGTGTGGCTAGCGGCCTCGCTCGCATGCGGGGTCACCCTGGTTGCAACCCCCGACACGCGTGACGCGCAGGACCGCCAGCCGCTAGCTTCGCTAGCCGCTGCTGCCGGTGGCCCGCCTGTCTTGCAGCCACGCCTTGGTGCGGCCCGGATAGTGGGTGGCGATCCAGGCCACCCCGACCTCCCGGCAGAAGTCGATGTCGTCGTACTGATCGACGTTCCAGCAGTACACCGCCCGGCCCTGGGCCGCGGCCCGGTCCACCAGCAGCGGATATTCCCGCAACGCCGGCAATGACGGCCCCACCGCGGTGGCGCCGACGGCGGTGGCGGCGCTGCTGGCCAGGTAACGGGCGGTCTTGCCGAGTAGCACGGTCGGCAGCAGCGGCGCGGCCCGTCGGATCCGCCAGACGGCGGCGGCCGAAAAAGACATCACCACCGCGCGGGATCGATCGGCGGAGGCGGGCGTGGCGATCCCGAAGCGGTGCAGCAGCGCCAGCAGCTTGCTTTCCACCAGCGACCCATAGCGGACGGGGTGCTTGGTCTCGATGAAGATCTTCACCGGCCGGTGCCAGTCCAGCACCAGCGAAACAAGCGCGTCCAGGGTCAGCAGACTGGTGTCGCCGTGCGTGCCATCCGGACGCCAGCTCTCGTGCCATGCGCCGTACTCCAGCTCGCGTAACTGCTCCAGCGTCATCGTGCTGACCAGCCCGGCCCCGGTCGAGGTCCGGTCCAAGCGGCGGTCGTGCACGCACACCAGAAAACCGTCGCGGGTCAGCCGCACATCGCATTCCACGCCGTCGGCGCCCTCCTTGAGGGCCAGGTCGTAGGCGGCCAGCGTGTGTTCCGGCCGGGCGGCCGACGCACCACGGTGGGCAACCACGAATGGATGCCCGGCGAGCACCCCGTCGGCCCCCGTCATGCCACTATGCTGCCGGTTCCTGCCCCTGCGACTCAACCGCAGCGGCAGCCGGGGACGCGGCCGGCCGGTCTGCCGAAGCGGGGCCTGCCACGATCCAGCGACGGGCGGGGCGTTCCACCGGCTTGCGCTCGAACCCCTCGAAGACCCGCACAACGGCGGCGAGGGTGGCCGCCGCACACAAGTACCCGAGCACCATCATGACGGTGTTGTTGGCGATGCCCTGGGCATCTGAGACCCGGCTGGTGGCGATCGCGAAGATCGATATCACGTTGCTGAAAACCCAAACGCCCCACCACACCACGATCGGGCGGCGCAGCCGCGGGTAGTGGTCTTCGACCAGGGCCAGCTCGATGACATACACCGGCGCCCACACCAGGTTGGCCAGCGGCAGCAGGCAGCCGACCCATAACGCCCGGCGGGAACGCTGTTCCGGAAGGCCCCGGTGCCGCAACGCGGCGGCCCGCCGCGCGGTCAACCACCGGATGAGCAACACCGCGCTGGTGCCGACCGCCACCATCGCCGCCAGGCTGACCGCCACGCCCAGCCAGACTGAGGCGCCGGCCACCACGGAGTTCAGCAACGTGTTGCGGTTGATGACCAGCAGCACATACCGCACCACAAACACCATCGCCGCGATGCACAGCACCAGTTGCGTGATGAAAAGCGTGGCACGCACCGTCGTAGCCGATGGCCCCGCCGCCAGTGTTGGCTGCCGGGCCGCCGGGACGGCCTGGTCGACGCGGTCGGCCAGCCCCCAACGCGGCATCACCGCGTAATGGGGGGTGGGCCCGCGGTGTCGTCGCCCGGACCGCCGCGGCGGCGGGGCGCCGGGACGCACGGCTATCCATCGAAAGCCGGGTGGCAGCCGCGGCGGTGTGCGCCCCGTGACGGGCGCCGTCGGCAGCTGCGGGCCAGCGGGCGTACGCCACCGCGGGTCGCGGACCGGACCCTCGGGCAGCGGCGCCATGAGCGCACCCCGGCAGCGGGGGCACCACAGGCGTTGCCGTTCTCGGACGTTCCATCGAGTGCCGCACTGGGAGCACACCTGGATCACCGCACCAGCGTAGCCCGGCGACGATGCGAGCCCGTCGGGCTCGAGGAGGAGCCGGGCAATCCAGCCCAGCCCGGCGACGATGCGAGCCCGTCGGGCTCGAGGAGGAGCCGGGCAATCCAGCCCAACCCGGCGACGATGCGAGCCCGACGGGCTCCCAGCTACTTTGCGGCTATCCACAATTTCCACAGCTTTATCCACAGCTAGCGAGATCGTCTCCGCGTCTTTGCCGGTGTCTCCCTCGGCCAGCGTGGGCTATCGCTGTGGATAACGTCCCTTTCAGGCGTGCCGATCGACAGCCTGGTCGGTAATCCGAGCGAAGTGCCTTGCCGCGCTAAACACCCCGCAGCTGCGCCCGGCGGCACCCAAACCCCACGACGCCTTGGTTGAGCCCCGGCACAGGCCTTCGGCCTGGTTTTCCAAGCCACGCACTACGCGCTATGATCGCGGACGCGAACTTCGTTGTGACTCACCTCACTGCAGGGTGAGTGTGCAGGTGAAAGGCGTGTCATGGCCACACATTCGTTCGGTCCGGGGTCGACGACACCGTCGAACTCGTACTCCGGGTCGCCGGCGTGGAATCACGCCTACGTCGTGGCCGCGTGGCGGGCAGGCCTGATCGCCCTGGCCTTGCTGGGGATACTCGCCCTCATCGTGTTGTCGTGAACTCTGGCTAGCCGGGTATCCCGGGCAGTAACCCATCCGGGTCGTCCTTGCGGCGCGCGCGGTCATGGAGCAGGGTTGTGTACGCCAGCCCATCGCGTCGGGGATCCCGACGCGAAAAGACGCTCAGACGATTGCTTGATCGAAGGAAGGAATGCCGTGGCCGAATACACCTTGCCCGACTTGGACTGGGATTACGGAGCGCTGGAGCCGCACATCTCGGGTCAGATCAACGAGCTGCATCACAGCAAGCACCACGCCACCTACGTCAAGGGCGCCAACGACGCCGTCGCCAAACTGGCAGAGGCTCGCGCCCAGGACGACCACTCGGCGATCCTGCTGAACGAAAAGAATCTGGCTTTCAACCTCGCCGGTCACGTCAATCACACCATCTGGTGGAAGAACCTGTCCCCCGACGGCGGTGACAAGCCGACCGGCGAACTGGCCGCGGCCATTGACGACTCGTTCGGCTCGTTCGATAAGTTTCGTGCGCAGTTCCACGCGGCCGCTACCACCGTGCAGGGGTCGGGCTGGGCGGCGCTGGGCTGGGACACGCTGGCCGGCAAGCTGTTGATCTTCCAGGTGTATGACCATCAGACCAACTTCCCGCTGGGAATCATTCCGTTGCTGCTCCTCGACATGTGGGAGCACGCCTTCTACCTGCAGTACAAAAATGTCAAAGTCGACTTCGCCAAGGCGTTCTGGAACGTCGTGAACTGGGCGGACGTGCAGTCGCGCTACGCGGCGGCGACCTCGAAAACCCAGGGGCTGATATTCGGCTGAGCCCGGTGCGCCCGGCGTGGGCGCCGCGCCGGATCGCGCGGCGCCCTCGCCGTGAGTCAGGCCCTCATGTGTCCATTTTGTGAACTCGGCGATGGGTAGCCGTGTCGAGTTGCGGGGGCGCGTAACCCGCCCGCATGCTTGGTTATTCGAGCTACCATTTACTGGAGCTGCCAACGTGGTCAATTCGGACGGAGGCGTTTCGGAGGGCGACATGAATGCTGGGTCAAGTCGACCTATAGGGGTTGCCCCCTTTCATTCTCGTGGCGCCCTGAAGGGATTTGTCATCTCCGGACGCTGGCCGGATTCGACGAAAGAGTGGGCGCAGCTGTTGATGGTGGCGGTTCGGGTGGCTTCGTTGCCCGGCTTGCTTGCCACCACAACCGTTTTCGGAGCCCGCGAGGAGTTGCCCGACGAACCCGCGCCGGGCACCGTCGGGCTGGTGCTGGCCGAGGGCACCGTCTTCGGCGAATCCGCCATTCAGCCAGGATATTTCGCTGACCACCAGCCGCCCGCCTTGCTGATGCTGCATCCGCCCTCGGAAACGACGCCGTCGTTGCCGGAATGCGCGGGGGCCGCTTCCGGGTGTGTGCTGCTGCCCGGTTTGCCGTATCTGGGCTTGGAGCATCGGGCCGCCTGGGTGGAGGCGGAAGCCGACGGCACCATCACCTCGATGGTGAGCCGTGTCGGCGTGGATCCGATCAGCCATCCAGACACCGCGATTCTGGCAATGCTGCTTGCGGCATAAGGGAATTCGAACGAATTAGTTCAGCCCACGAAGTAACAATAGGTTCGGCCGTCCGAACTTCGCCGCCCGCCTGGCGCACGCCACAATTGTCCGCTAGCCTGGGGGCGTCAGCGAAGGGGAGTAGCCCCGAATCGTCGAGTCGACATACTGGCAGACAGCCCGGCCGGCGAACCGTTGCGACGGTGGGTGAGACTTCGACCGATGTTCGATGACCGACAGGTCGTCGACCACGCGTCGAAAGGTTGCCCGTCATGCTCGCCGCCACACTGCTGAGCCTCGGGGTGGTCTTTCTTGCCGAGCTCGGCGATAGGTCCCAGCTGATCACCATGACCTATGCGCTGCGCTACCGCTGGTGGGTGGTGCTGCTCGGGGTGGCGATCGCCGCGTCCACCATGCACGGGGTCTCCGTGGCGGCCGGTCATTTTCTGGGCGCCGCGCTGCCGGCTCGGCCGATGGCGATCGCCTCGGCGATCGCCTTCCTGGTTTTCGCGGCGTGGACCTGGCGCGAAGGCGCGGCGCGCGACGCCGGCAACGTATCGGCCGCTGGTGAACCCCGGTTTGCGCTGCTCACCGTGGTGTCGTCATTCGTGCTGGCCGAAGCCAGCGACAAGACCACGCTGGCGACGGTGATGTTGGCCAGCGATCACAATTGGGCCGGTGTCTGGCTGGGCACCACGCTTGGCATGATCGTGGCTGACGGGCTCGCCGTCGGGGTGGGATTGCTGCTGCATCAACGGTTGCCCGAGCGGCTGCTGCACGCCCTGGCCAGTCTGATGTTTCTGGTCTTCGGGCTGTGGATGCTGTTCGACGACGCGTTGGGATGGCGCGCGGCCGCCATCGCGGTCACCGGAGCGGCGGTGCTGGTCGCGGCGACTGGGTGCACCGCGCAAACTCTTCGGAGGCGGCGTGCGACGGCTGGGACCTCCCGCGGGTCGGGGGATGTCGGCTAACCGGCGGGTGACCGCACGCACCCCACCCAGCCCAGGCATCCCAGCCGTCCCTGGGTTGGTTCGGGAGCCTCTCCGGCGGCGCCGCGGGTCGCTGGGCGGGCGCCCCGCGATGCCGGACAGCAAATGCCGGTTTCGCCGGGTCCCCGCGGTGTGCTGGTTGCCCAACGTTGGTTGAACCCTTCCGACAACGGCCAGCCGACCCCGCCTCCCAGGATGAGCAGGATAAAACGCCGAGCACGTTCTCGGCGGGTATTCTGCGGATAACCTGTGAAATCCGTTCATCTTGTGGACACCCAGCGCGATCGGTTGGAGGCTCATAGAGGCCGTCTTCACCGGCCACGCGGCACCCCGTCAGCCGATCCGGTCAGGTTTGCACTTGGTTGTGAACACAACTGTCGCTACCATGATCAGCAAATACATCTAGATAATCGTTAGCCCTTTCAGCCAGGTGGAGGTCATATCGATGAGCACGACATTTGCTGCCCGCTTGAACCGCCTGTTTGACACGGTGTATCCACCCGGACGCGGGGCGCACACCTCCGCGGAGGTGATCGCCGCGCTCAAGGCGGAGGGCATCACGATGTCGGCTCCGTACCTATCGCAGCTACGTTCCGGCAACCGCACCAACCCATCGGCGGCGACCATGGCCGCCCTCGCCAACTTCTTCCGCATCAAGCCCGCCTACTTCACCGACGACGAATACTACGAGAAGCTCGACAAGGAACTGCAGTGGCTGGCCACCATGCGTGACGACGCCGTGCGCCGGGTCGCGTCCAAGATCCAGGATTTGTCGCCCCAGGCGCAACAGCAGGTTCTGGAGCGGATCGATGAGCTGCGCCGCACGGAGGGGCTCGACGCTTAGACCCGCTGCCCTGACGGCTTGGCGGCGGCCCACCCCGATTAGGGTTGGCCCAGCGATCGCGCATCCGCATCGCGATAGTCCACGAGATACCGGGAGGCGGCCGGCAATGGGCCTGTTCCGCAAGCGAAGGAGCCGCGCTACGCGTCGTGCCGAAGCCCGCGCGCTCAGGGCCCGCGCCCGCCTGGAGGCCAGGCTGGCCGCTAAAAACGAGAAGCGCCGCATCAAGGCCGCCCAGCGAGCCGAGACGAAGGCCCTCAAGGCACGGCTCAAGGCCCAGCGGGACAGCGACCGGGCGGCGCTGAAAGTCGCCGAAACCCAACTCAAGGTGGCGCGCGAAGGTAGGTTGCTCTCGCCCACCCGAATTCGACGTCTGCTCGCGGTGTCTCGGCTGCTCGCGCCGATCCTCACGCCGCTGATATACCGGGCCGCCATGGCGGCGCGCGGGCTGATCGATCAACGCCGCGCGGACCGGCTGGGGATTCCGCTGGCCCAACTCGGCCGGTTCTCCGGGCACGGCGCGCGATTGTCGGCACGGATCGCGGGCGCGGAACAGTCGCTGCGGACGGTGCGGGAAAAGAAGCCGAGGGACGCCGAGACCCAGCAGTTCGTGACGGCCATCACCGAGCGGCTGACCGCTCTGTCGGCGGCGGTCGGCGCTGCCGAAAACATGCCGTCGGCCCGGCGCCGCGACGCCCACTCCGCGATCTCGTCGCAGCTCGACGGCATCGAGGCCGACCTGATGGCTCGGCTCGGATTGACCTAACCGGCCGAAACGATGACTTCGCTGCGCGCCATCCCACGACGGGCCACCCGGATCGTCGCCGGACGACACCGCCTACCGGTGAGGCGGCTGCTGTCGGCGTGGGTGGCGCTGCTGCTGGCCGTGGCGTTGCTCACGACGCCGACCACGGAGGTGGCCGCCGCGCAGGCCGGGCCCACCATCGGATGGCATCGGCCCGCCGCCGACGCTCGCGGCGGCGACGACGTGCCGGCCTGGCCGTTCGCGCTCGGCACGGTGGCAGCGGTCGCCGCGGCCGCATTGTGGGCGGCGCGACGCAAACCCTGATGCCAAGGTAGCCGCGACGACGCAGCGATCTGTCCTGGCATGATGGGACCCGGCGACAGCAACGACGAAGCTGCAAAGGAGCGGCCGCATGGCAGACCCGCAGGATCGACCCGACAGCGAACCCGGGGGGGCATCGCAGCCACCGGCCAAACGGCAGCCGGCCAAGAAGGCCGCAAAGGCCCCCGCCAAGAAAGCCCCCGCGAAGAAGGGGCCGGCGAAAAAAGCGCCCGCCAAGAAGGCTCCCGCCAAGCGTCCCGAACCCGTGCCCCCGAAGCTGGCAAAGCCGCCCGTCGGGCAGCAGATCGAAACCAACGGCCAGCTTGGCGCTGCCGCTAAAGATGCTGCGGCACAAGCAAAGTCAACCGTGGACAGGGCCAAAAACCCGCTTCCCCAAAACGGATCGCGGCCGTCACCGAGGAATTTCCCCGTGCCAGTGATAATTGCGATCACCCTCAGCCTGTTGGCCATCCTGCTGGTCCGGCAACTGCGCCGCCACTGAACACCGGTGGCACCACGATGACCGTGTCCTTCCGGCCCACCGCCGACTTGGTCGATGATATCGGGCCCGATGTGCGCAGCTGCGACCTCCAGTTCCGGCAGTTCGGCGGCCGCAGCGAGTTCGCCGGCCCCATCAGCACCGTGCGATGTTTCCAGGACAACGCGCTGCTGAAGTCGGTTCTCTCCCAACCGGGTGCCGGTGGGGTGCTGGTGATCGACGGTGCCGGGTCGCTGCACACCGCGTTGGTCGGCGACGTCATCGCCGAATCGGCGCGTTGCAACGGCTGGGCCGGCCTGGTCGTGTATGGCGCGGTGCGCGACGCCGCCGCCCTGCGCAGCATCGACATCGGCATCAAGGCGCTGGGCACCAATCCCCGCAAGAGCACCAAGACCGGTGCGGGGGAACGCGACGTCGAGGTTACCTTGGGCGGTGTGACGTTCGTGCCAGGCGAGATCGCCTACAGCGACGACGACGGGATCGTCGTCGTCTCCGCCGACGCGAGCTAAATGCTAAACCGGCACCGGAGCTTGCTTTTTGGCGAACCGCAGACCCTCGTCGTCGATCTTGCCGCGCCGGATCAGGTGGATGTCGCGCAGGTAGTTCTGGTTTAGCCGCCACGGCGTGCGCGAACCCTGCTTGGGCAGCTCGTGCAGGGAGCGCAGCACGTAACCCGGGGTGAACTCCATGAACGGTCGTTCCTGGACATCGGAACCCGGACGCTCGACCTCCACGGTGTCAAACCCATTGGCGTCCATGTAGTTCAACAGACGACAGACGAACTCGGACACCAGGTCAGCTTTCAGGGTCCACGACGCATTGGTGTATCCGACCGTGTAGGCCATGTTCGGGATGCCAGACAGCATCATGCCCTTGTAGGCCATGGTCTGGGTGAGGTCCACGGGTTCGCCGTCGATGCTGGCCGTCGCCCCGCCAAAGAGCTGCAAATTCAAACCCGTTGCGGTGATGATGATGTCGGCCGACAGTTCGCGACCCGAGTTGAGCCGAATACCGGTTGGGATGAACCGGTCGATGGTGTCGGTGACGACCTCGACCTGCCCGTGTCGGATGGCGCGGAACAGGTCACCGTTGGGCACCAGGCACAGCCGCTGCTCCCACGGGTTGTAGTGCGGGCCGAAGTGCTTGCGCACGTCGTAGCCCTGCGGGAGCTGACGCTGGGCCAAACCCATGAACATTTTCCGCATGCGGCGCGGCCACTTCTGGCAGGCCGCGTACACCGCGGCCTGGCGTAGCACGTTCTTCCACCGAACCGCGGTATAGGCCACCTTCGGGGGCAGCCAGCGGTTGAGCCGTTCGGCGATGCTGTCGCGGTCTGGCTGGGACACGATGTAGGTCGGGGAGCGCTGCAGCATGGTGACATGTTTGGCACCGGAATTCACCAGTGCGGGCACAAGGGTGACGGCGGTGGCGCCGCTGCCGATCACGACGATGTTCTTGTCGGCATAGTCGAGGTCTTCGGGCCAGTGCTGCGGATGGATGATCGGGCCGGTGTAGTCCTGCGAGCCGGCGAACTTCGGCAGGTAGCCCTGCTCGTAGTTGTAGTAGCCGCTGCACAGGAACAGGAACGAGCAGCTGAGCGTGCTCGGCGTGCCATCGCGGTCGATGTGCACGGTCCAGCGACGCTCGCCGCTCGACCAGTCGGCACTGACCACCTTGTGGTTGAACCGGATGTGCTTGTCGATGCCGTACATGGCCGCCGTGCTCTTGACGTATTCCAGGATCGGCCCGCCGTCGGCGATGGCCTGGCGGTCGGTCCACGGGCGGAACCGAAAGCCTAACGTGTACATGTCGGAATCGGAGCGAATGCCGGGGTAGCGAAACAGGTCCCAGGTGCCGCCCATGACCGCCCGCTTTTCCAGGATGGCGTAGCTCTTGGTCGGGCAGCGAGCTTGCAAGTGCCAGGCCGCGCTCACCCCCGAGATGCCGGCGCCCACGATCACCACGTCCAGGTGCTCAGTCATCTGACCCATGAAGGCACGGTATCAACGCTATGTCGAGGTCGTCAACGTAGTGTCGAAAGTCTCGACACGGAGTAAGCTTGCCCGTCGTGACCACCTCTGCCGCTAGCCAGCCCGCACTCCACCGCGGTCGGCGCAGTGCCCGGCCATCCGGCGACGATCGCGAACTGGCGATCTTGGCCACCGCCGAGAGCCTTCTCGCGGAGCGGCCATTGGCCGACATCTCGGTCGACGGCCTGGCCAAAGGTGCCGGCATCTCCCGGCCGACGTTTTACTTCTATTTCCCGTCCAAGGAAGCGGTGCTGTTGACGCTGCTGGATCGGGTGATCAACGAGGCCGACTCCGCGCTGGAAGCCCTCATCGAACATCCGGCCGATCGGGACACCATGTGGCGCACCGGGATCAACGTGTTCTTCGAGACGTTCGGCGCGCACAAGGCGGTGACCCGGGCGGCGCAGGTCGCCGCGGCGACCAATGCCGAGGTCCGCGAGCTGTGGTCGACCTTCATGCAGAAATGGATCAACTACACCGCCGCCGTGATCGACGCGGAGCGCGAGCGCGGGGCCGCGCCCCACACCCTGCCGTCCCAGGAGCTCGCCACCGCGCTGAACCTGATGAACGAGCGGACGTTGTGCGCATCGTTTGCTGCCGAGCAGCCCTGCATCCCGGAACCGCACGTGGTGGACACCCTGGTGCACATCTGGGTCAGCAGCATCTACGGCGCGGCCAGCTAGCTGGTAGCGAGCCGGGCAGCCCGTCGGGTAGCTAAGTCGACCCCGCCCACGCCAGCAGCCGCTCGGCCGGCCAGGTGTTGACGATGTGGTCGACGGGCACGTCGGCGTCCAGCGCGCGTTGGGCGCCATAGCCGAGGAAGTCCAGCTGCCCGGGCGCGTGCGCGTCGGTGTCGATGCTGAACACGCAGCCGATGTCACGCGCGAGCCTCAGCAGCCGGGTCGGCGGGTCTCGGCGCTCCGGACGGGAGTTGATCTCCACGGCGGTGCCGTGCTCCCGGCAGGCACTGAACACCGCCTCGGCGTCGAACTTCGACTCTGGCCGGATGCCACGGTCGCCGGTGACCAGCCGTCCGGTGCAGTGACCGAGCACGTTCGCGCGGCCGTTGGAGACGGCACGCACCATTCGGCGGGTCATCGCCGCCGAATCCATGGAGAGCTTCGAGTGCACGCTGGCCACCACGATGTCCAGGCGCCGCAGCAGCTCGGGATCCTGGTCCAGGGTGCCATCGTCGAGAATGTCGACCTCGATGCCGGTGAGAATGCGCATCGGTGCGAACCTGTCCCGCAGCTCCTCGATCACGTCGAGCTGTTTGCGCAACCGGTCCGCCGACAGGCCGTTGGCGATGGTCAGCCGCGGCGAGTGGTCGGTGACCGCGCAGTACTGGTGGCCCAGCGCGGCCGCGGTGGCCATCATCTCTTCGATCGGCGCCGACCCGTCCGACCAATCCGAATGCAGGTGCAGATCGCCGCGCAGCGCGGCACGGATCGCGCCGCCACCGAAATCCTGCGCGGAGGCTCGCAATTCGACCAACAGGTCCGGTTCCCGGCCGGACCACGCCTGTGCGATCACCTCCGCGGTCTTGGGTCCGATGCCCGTCAGCGACTGCCAGCTGTTGGCCCGGCCGTGCCGCTCGCGCGCGGCGTCGTCGAGCCGCTCGATGATGTCGGCGGCGTTGCGATACGCCATGACTCGCCGGGGGTCGTGACGGCTGCGGTCCTTGTAGTAGGCGATCTGACGCAGCGCGGCTACCGGGTCCATGGCCTCGGGCTCCCGAGCGGTTACTCGACGACGAATCCGGTGAAGACCACGGCGAACCCACCTATCTCGCGAGGATGAGCAAGGGCCATGAACACTTCGGGCTACCTTGCGCGCCCGGTCCGCGCCTCACCGCGATTCGGCGAGTTGCTTCACCCGCGGGTCGACTTCCCGGCCGGTCCTCTTACTGACGGTCGCGGCCGCGTTGGCAGCGGCATTGCGTACCGACCGGCTACCTAGCGGGGTCCTGCCGGCCACCGGTTGCGTCTGCGGTGTCGCCATGGTCATCCTCCCCGTGCACGCCTAGCGCCGCGTGTTCCGCGATTGCACGATGGCGCAATCGTGCTTGGTCGCCAGTGTAGATCGCGGCAGCGTGTCCAGCATTTTTCCAACCGAGCTCGGCCTGCGCGTCATCCTCGCTGAACGTGCGCTCGACCGCCCCCATGCTGCGCCGGCACCTCTCGCTGCGCCGATCAGCATCACCCGCGCTGGTGCCGACACCCGCTTATCGCACATCGGCCTCGAGGCTATTCATCTAGATAACAATCCGATAAAGCTGAGCAAACAACATCTGGTGCGCATCTGGGCACCCGTCAGGTGGCTACACGGCGTAGCGCAGCAGCTCCTCGGCGGTTATCAGGCGCTCATTTCTGGCGGGGAATTCGTGGCTCTTTACCGGGTGACGTAACCATGACCAGGCAATTCGTCCCACTCGGGACCGGGGTACTGGGTTGCTACGCACAGTGACAACTCCTGCTATCGGACAATTCAACTGGGACGCCGCATATGACCCACCGTCTGGTCATTATGTGACACAGCCCACAACGGCTAATTAGACACCTCCCATCTGGCAAACCGTGAGCGACGCGCCGAGCGATTGCCCGCGTGTTTCTGATGAGGCTAGTGCGACTGATGGGACTACTGCAGTGGTGCGGCGGTCGGCTTGATCGGGACCGGCAGCGCGCTCGAACCCATCAGGTACCGGTCCACACCCGCCGCCGCGGCCCTGCCCTCGGCGATCGCCCAGACGATCAATGACTGGCCGCGCCCCATGTCCCCGGCAACGAACACACCCGGAACCGACGTCTCGAAGTCGTCGCCGCGGGCGACGTTGCCGCGGTCGGTGAACTGCACGCCCAGGTCGGTAAGTAGGCCAGGCTTCTCCGGGCCGACAAATCCCATCGCCAGCAAAACCAGATCCGTCTCGAGCTCGAAGTCGGTGCCCTCGACCTTGACGAACGTGCCGTCCCGCAGCGTCACTTCGTGCGCCCGAAGCGCACTCACGTGCCCGTCGCGTCCGATGAACTCCTCGGTATTGACCGAGAAAACCCGTTCGCCGCCCTCTTCATGCGCCGCGGAGATGCGGTATATCAGCGGGTAGGTCGGCCACGGGGTCGACGGCGCCCGAGAGTCCGGGGGGCGGGGCATGATCTCGAACTGGTGAATGCTGACCGCGCCCTGGCGGTGCGCGGTGCCCAGGCAGTCGGCCCCGGTGTCACCACCGCCGATGATGACGACCTTCTTGCCCTTGGCGGTGATCGGCGGCTGCCCGTCGGCACCCAGCACGTCGTCCCCTTCCTGGACCCGGTTGGCCCAGGGCAGGTATTCCATCGCCTGGTGGATGCCATCGAGATCCCGGCCGGGAATGGGCAGCTCGCGCCAGGCGGTGGCCCCCCCGGCCAGCACCACCGCATCGAAATCGGCGAGCAATTGATCGGCGGTGATGTCGACGCCGACGTTGACGCCGGCGCGGAACTCGGTGCCTTCGGCCCGCATCTGCTCCAGGCGCCGGTCGAGGTGGCGCTTTTCCATCTTGAATTCCGGGATACCGTAGCGCAGCAGGCCCCCGATGCGGTCCTCGCGCTCGAAGACGGTCACCGTGTGCCCCGCGCGGGTGAGCTGCTGAGCGGCCGCCAGGCCGGCCGGTCCCGAACCCACCACGGCGACCGTCTTCCCGGTCAGTTTCTGCGGCGGCCGCGGTTGCACCCAGCCTTCCTCGAAGGCTCGGTCGATGATCTCCAGCTCGATCTGCTTGATGGTCACCGGGTCCTGGTTGATGCCGAGCACACACGCTGGCTCGCACGGGGCCGGGCACAGCCGGCCGGTGAAGTCGGGGAAGTTGTTGGTGGCATGCAACCGTTCGATCGCGTCCCGAAAGCGGTTCCTGCGCACCAGGTCGTTCCACTCCGGGATCAGGTTGCCCAGCGGACACCCGTTGTGGCAAAACGGGATCCCGCAGTCCATGCAGCGCGTCGCCTGCTGGCGAAGGGTCGCCTTGTCGAACTCCTCGTAGACCTCGCGCCAGTCGCGCAGACGCAGCGGGACGGGCCGCCGCTTCGGCAACCTCCGGTGGGTGTATTTCAGGAAGCCGGTCGGGTCAGCCATGCGCGGCCGCCATGATCGCCTTGTCGACGTCCACGCCGTCACGTTCGGCCTCGGCGATCGCCTGCAGCACCCGCTTGTAGTCCCGTGGCATCACCTTGATGAAGTGCCGTTGCTGCACCGCCCAGTCGGCCAAGATCCGCTGCCCGACAGCGGAATCGGTGGCATCGACGTGTGCCGCGATGAAGCCGTGCAGGAATTCCGCATCGTCCTCGTCGAGGGTTTCGACGTCGACCATCTCGGTGTTGAGGTTGTCGGGCAATTCACCGTGGGGGTCATACACATAGGCCACGCCGCCCGACATGCCGGCGGCGAAGTTGCGGCCGGTACGGCCCAAGATGACCACCCGGCCACCGGTCATGTACTCGCAGCCATGGTCGCCCACCCCCTCGACGACGGCATGTGCCCCGGAATTGCGCACCGCGAACCGCTCGCCGACCACCCCGCGTAAGAAGACCTCCCCACTGGTGGCGCCGAACAGGATCACATTGCCGCCAATGATGTTGTCCTCGGCGACATAGTCTTGCGGCGCATTGTCCGACGGCCGCACCACGATCCGACCACCGGACAGGCCCTTGCCAACATAATCGTTGGCATCGCCGTAAACCCGCAACGTAATCCCCTTTGGCACAAAGGCGCCGAAGCTGTTCCCCGCCGACCCCTCGAACGTGATGTCGATGGTTCCGTCCGGCAAACCCTGGCCGCCATAGGCTTTCGTCACCTCGTGACCGAGCATGGTGCCCACCGCGCGGTTGACGTTGCTGATGGTGGTGGAGAATCGGACCGGGGTGCCGGAATCCAGTGCCTCCCTGCTCATCACGATCAGCTGCTGATCCAGCGCCTTGTCCAGGCCATGATCCTGGCGCGAACTGCAGTACAGATCCTGGTTCATGAACGCCGATTCCGGCTCGTGCAGCACGGGCGTCAGGTCCAGACGGTGCGCCTTCCAGTGCGCCCGCGCCAGTGTGGTGTCCAGCGACCCCACCTGCCCGACGGCCTCGTTGAAGGTGCGGAAGCCCAACTGCGCCATGTATTCCCGCACTTCTTCGGCAATGAACATGAAGAAGTTCTCGACGAACTCGGGCTTGCCGGTGAACCGCTCCCGCAGCACCGGGTTCTGGGTGGCCACGCCGACCGGGCAAGTGTCCAGATGGCATACCCGCATCATGATGCAGCCGGCGACCACCAGTGGGGCGGTGGAAAAGCCGAACTCCTCGGCGCCCAGCAGCGCGGCGATCATCACGTCGCGACCGGTCTTGAGTTGGCCGTCCACCTGCACCACAATCCGGTCACGTAACCCGTTGAGCAGCAACGTTTGCTGAGTTTCGGCCAGACCCAACTCCCAGGGTGCGCCGGCGTGCTTCATCGATGTCAGCGGGGTCGCGCCGGTGCCGCCGTCGTGCCCCGAGATCAGCACGACGTCGGCGTGGGCCTTGGATACCCCCGCGGCCACCGTGCCCACGCCGATCTCGGAGACCAGCTTGACGTGCACCCGGGCGGACGGGTTGGCGTTCTTGAGGTCGTAGATCAGTTGCGCCAGATCCTCGATGGAGTAGATGTCGTGGTGTGGCGGCGGTGAGATCAGACCGACACCGGGTGTGGAATGCCGGACTTCGGCCACCCACGGATACACCTTGTGCCCCGGAAGCTGGCCTCCCTCACCGGGTTTAGCGCCCTGGGCCATCTTGATCTGGATGTCGGTGCAGTTGGTCAGGTAATGCGAGGTGACGCCGAACCGCGCGGAGGCGACCTGTTTGATCGCGCTGCGGCGCCAGTCCCCGTTGGGATCGCGGTCGTATCGGCGGGCGTCCTCGCCGCCTTCGCCGCAGTTTGACCGGCCGCCCAGCCGGTTCATCGCAATCGCCAGGGTTTCGTGCGCTTCAGCGGAGATCGAGCCGTAGCTCATCGCCCCGGTCGAGAAGCGCTTGACGATTTCGCTGGCCGGCTCCACCTCGTCCAGCGGCACCGGCGGACGCACGCCGGTGCGGAACTTCAGCAGCCCGCGCAGCGACGCCATCCGCTCGCTTTGGTCGTCGACCAGACGGGTGTATTCCTTGAAGATCTTGTACTGACCGGTGCGGGTGGAGTGCTGCAGCTTGAAAACGGTCTCCGGGTTGAACAGGTGGTATTCGCCCTCCCGGCGCCACTGGTATTCCCCACCCACTTCGAGCTCGCGGTGCGCGCGTTCGCCCGGTCGGTCCAGGTAGGCCAGCGCGTGCCGGGCAGCGACGTCGGCGGCGATGTCGTCCAGGGTGATGCCGCCGGTTGGACAGCGCAGCCCGGTGAAGTATTCGTCGAGCACCGCCTGGGAGACGCCGACCGCCTGGAACAGTTGCGCGCCGGTGTAGGACGCCAGCGTCGAGATGCCCATCTTGGACATCACCTTCAGGACGCCCTTGCCGGCGGCCTTGATGTAGTTGTTCAGCGCCGTCTTGCGGTCGATCCCGTCCCCGACACCTTCCAAGACGCCGCGGTCGAGCATGTCCTCGATCGACTCGAACACCAGGTAGGGGTTGACCGCGGCCGCGCCACACCCGAGCAGCATCGCCATGTGGTGCACCTCGCGGGCGTCACCGGACTCCACGACCAGACCCACGTGGGTGCGGGTGCGTTCACGCACCAGGTGGTGGTGCACCCCCGCAACGGCCAGCAGCGACGGGATGGGGGCCATCCGCTCGTCGGAATCGCGGTCGGACAACACGATGATCCGTGCCCCGTCGGCGATCGCCCCCGAGGCCTGAGCGCGTACCTCGGCCAATGCGGCCGCCAGCCCGGCGCCGCCCTCGGCGACCGGGTACAAGCAGCGGATGACCTGCGACCGCATGCCGTGCGGGCGTCCGTTGACCACCGTGTCGGGGTCGAGGTTGATCAGCTTGGCCAACTCGTAGTTACGCAGAATCGGCTGCGGCAACAGGATCTGGTGACAGGAGTCCTCGTCCGGGTTGAGCAGGTCACGCTCCCCGCCGGTGGTGCCCTGCAGGCTGGTCACCACCTCCTCACGGATGGCGTCCAGCGGTGGGTTGGTCACCTGGGCGAACAACTGGTGGAAGTAGTCGTACAGCATCCGCGGTCGCTGCGACAGGACGGCGACCGGGGTATCGGTGCCCATCGATCCGATCGGCTCGGCGCCGTTCCGCACCATCGGCGCAACCAGCAGGTTCAGCTCCTCGTAGGTGTAGCCGAAAACCAGCTGTCGCATCACGAGCCGGTGATGCGGCATGCGCACATACTTGCCCGCCGGCAACTTGTCGAGCGGAACCAAGCCCTTGTCGAGCCACTGCTGGTAGGGGTGCGCGGCGGCCAGTTCGGCCTTGATCTCCTCATCGGAGACGATGCGCCCCTGCCCGGTGTCCACCAGGAACATCCGGCCCGGCTGCAGCCGCATCCGGCGCACCACCTTCGACGGGTCCAGATCCAGCACGCCGGCCTCGGAGGCCATCACCACCAGGCCGTCGTCGCTGACCCAGATCCGCGACGGGCGCAGGCCGTTGCGGTCCAGCACGGCACCCACCACGGTGCCGTCGGTGAACGTCATCGAGGCCGGGCCGTCCCACGGCTCCATCAACGACGCGTGGTACTGATAGAACGCCCGACGCGCGGGGTCCATGCTCTCGTGGCGCTCCCAGGCCTCGGGGATCATCATCAGCACCGCGTGGGCCAGGCTGCGTCCCCCCAGGTGCAGCAGTTCCAGCACCTCGTCGAAGCGCGCGGTGTCGGAGGCACCGGGTGTGCAGATCGGGAACAACTTCTCCACGTCAGCTTCCGACCCGAAGATGTCGGTCTTGATCAGCGCCTCGCGGGCCCGCATCCAGTTCTCGTTGCCGGTGACGGTGTTGATCTCCCCGTTGTGCGCGATCCGCCGGAACGGATGCGCCAGCGGCCAGGACGGGAAGGTGTTTGTGGAGAACCGCGAGTGCACGATGCCCAGCGCGCTGGTCAGCCGCTCGTCCTGCAGGTCCAGGTAGAACGCCTTGAGCTGCGGGGTGGTCAGCATGCCCTTGTAGACGAACGTCTGGCCGGACAGGCTCGGGAAGTACACGGTTTCCCGGCCCGGTCCGTCCTGACCCGGGCCCTTGGTGCCGAGTTCGTGCTCGGCGCGCTTGCGGACCACGTAGCAGCGCCGCTCCAACGCCATATCAGCCGCTCCGGCCAGGAACACCTGCCGGAAGGTGGGCATGGCATCGCGGGACAGCGCGCCCAGCGAGGAGTCGTCGGTGGGGACGCTGCGCCAACCCAGCACTTGCAGCCCCTCGGCTTCGGCGATCTTCTCCACGGCGGCGCAGGCCGCCGCGGCGTCTCGAGACGACTGCGGCAAGAACGCGATACCGGTGGCGTAGCTGCCGGGGGCGGGCAGGTCGAAATCCACCACCTCGCGAAGGAATGCGTCGGGGACCTGAAGCAAGATGCCCGCACCGTCACCGCTGCGCGGTTCGGCGCCCTGTGCACCGCGATGCTCCAGGTTCAGGAGGGCGGTGATCGCCTTATCCACGATGTCGCGGCTTCGTCGGCCGTGCATGTCGACGACCATGGCCACCCCGCACGAATCGTGTTCGAACGCGGGGTCGTACAGCCCGACGCGCTTGGGCGTCATTCCCACCTAACCCTTCACCAGACTTCTCCGCGCGGCCCTATCAGCGGCTCCGCCGGAGCCTCACCCAAAGGTTGCGGGCGAGACCCCCGTGGTCTTGTCGATAGGCTGTTGGCCAGGCGTGGCTGATCCGGTTGGTGATTGGTCCGTGCAACGCTGAACGGTGGCCCCGGAACCGGTCTCGACAAGTCGTAAAACGATATGACAAAACCCGCCTGACATGCCAACTTTCTCATACTAACCTGCCGGCTGGCGGCATCCTACATTCCCGTAACCACCCCTCGGCGGCGACTCGACGTCCCGGTTTTCCCGTCGCAGACTCTGCCCATGGCGAAGCGCATTCCGCGGGTCGCCGGCCACACCAACCGCTTAGGCGAGTTTGCTGCGTTCACGGGGATGGGCCGTTTGCCGGCCTCGTCGCCGGCGCGCAGGTCCGTCACACCGGCAACACTGCGCGAGATAAGACGTGGCAGCAATGCCGTCGGGATCGCCGATCGCCGGACCCACGGCGTTGCCCAGCGGCCCCCACGGGCCCCGGGCTGAGTTTGCACGATAGTAATAGGAGTCTAAAGCCCAAACCACAACGGGCGTTGGTGATCTAGCGCCGACAGCGGCTCGGCCGGTGGCCGATACTGGACGGATAGTTTGGTCAGCGTCCGTCGTCGGCGGACACCCCGGGCGGCTCGTGAGCCAGCAGCCCGCCGCGGGCGCGACGATCGGTCGCCTGTCACCTCGAGGAGCCCATCACGTGCGCGACGAATTCCTCCGCGACCGTCTGCGGCCACAGCAGCCACCCGCCCCGGCCACCGGCCGGCCCGATCCGCGGTCGGTGGGTCCCTATCCGGCGCCACCACCGACTCCTCCCCGCCGGCCCCGCCTCGCCGGCCCGGCACTCCCCCCCCCGCCCGTCCGCTGCCACCGCCGCCGTTCCCGCCGGTGGCCCGGTCGCCGCAGTCGCCGGCGCCGGCGGCTGCGTCATCACCGCGCCCACCGGTAGCTCCGCCGCGCGCGCTGCCCGACCCGGCACCGCCGGTAGCCCCGTCACACCCGCCGGCACCCGCACCGCGCGCGGCTCCCCCGCCGCCGGGTCCCTGGGCCGACTCCGCTGCGGCACCGGTGCCCATCCGGGCACGCTCAGGCGACCGCGGTTGGCGACGCGTCGTTCGGATGGTGCCCCTGGGCCTACTGGGCCGGTCAGCCCGGCAACGCGAGGCCGCCCACCTGGAGGCGGCGATACGAACCGTCCTGCACGGCAACCACAAGGTCGGCGTGCTGGGCAAGGGAGGTGTGGGGAAGACGTCGGTCGCCGCCAGCGTTGGATCGATCCTGGCTGAGCTGCGCAAGCAGGACCGCATCGTCGCTATCGACGCCGACACCGCCTTTGGCCGGCTCAGCAGCCGAATCGACCCGCGGGTCACCGGCTCGTTCTGGGAACTGACCGCCGACGCCAACCTGCAGACCTTCGGCGACGTGACGGCCCGGGTGGGCTGCAATTCCGCGGGCCTGTACGTGCTGGCCGGTGAGCCGGCGTCCGGCCCGCGCCGGGTGCTCGATCCGGCGATCTATCGGGAAGCCGCGTTACGGCTTGATCGTCACTTCGCGATTTCGGTCGTCGACTGCGGCTCGACGATGGACTCCGCGGTCACCCAGGAGGTCCTGCGAGATCTGGATGCGCTGATCGTGGTGAGCTCACCGTGGGCCGACGGCGCCGCGGCCGCCGCCAAGATCATCGAGTGGCTGGCGGACCGGGGCCACACGGGTTTGTTGCGGCGCAGCGTCGTGGTGCTCAACGACTCCGACGGCCACGCCGACAAGCGCACCAGGTCGGTGCTGGCCCGCGAGTTCGTCGATCACGGCCAGCTCGTGGTCGAGGTGCCGTTCGATCCGCATCTGCGGCCCGGCGGTGTCATCGATGTCAGCCATGAAATGGCCCCGGCGACACGGCTGAAGTTTCTGCAGGTCGCGGCGATGATCGCGGGGTATTTCGCGGCACGGCCCGACGGGACGCGCAACCGTCAGCCCGACGACGATGCGGGCACACCGAAGCACTGAACAACCGAACTGGTCAGCGGCCCACACCCACACACGCACGGCGCGAGAAATCGGTCGATTTCTCGCGCTGTGCGCACGCTTGGCATCCTCGCATCGCCGAACCGCAGACCCCTCGAAGCAGCGGCTCCGGCGGTGGTGGATCATGCCGATTGGGCTGTCACCCGCTCGCGGATGGGATAGCCGTTGCGCTCGGCAAGGGACCGCAGCTGTCCCAGGGCGAATGCCCGGGCCCGGCCGGCCTCGGGAATCACCACCCCCGCCCACAGTCCTTCGGCGCCTGGCGACTCGACGGCGTCGCGGGCACAGGCCCACCGGCGCGGGCATGCGCGACACAACACCTTGGCCTCCTCGTCGGGGGTCTCGGTCCACCGGTCGGGGTCTTGCGTGCAAACCCCCAGCGGGACGTCGTATAGAGCTGTAGCGGTCATGTCTTGCCTTCCTCCAGAAAGCGTTGCAGGTTGGTTACCTCTGCTGCAGAACTGTATAGCACCAACCGTTGCAGTGCAACAGTTACTGATCCGCGCTGGTCCGGCGCTGCTACGACTTTGCCTGTGGATCCCACAGTTTACCGTTCTACACGCTGTCTACCAGGGCTTACTTCCTGTCAATCGGCTGTGGATCGGCGCCGAAGACGCTGGGATTGACCTCCCGGCACCGGGCACGGCCGCGGAAAAACTGTTTCGGTCTGCGACAGTTCGCGGTACAGTGAACCGTAGCGGAAGCCCGGCTGCCCGTGGCGGTGGCTCCCAGGCGGGAGCCACCGCCACCGGCGCGAAAACGTAGCGAAGTCATAGCATTGGAAGGGTGCGACGGTTAGCATGGTGGGAAGCGGAAGGACCCTGCTGCCCGCCCTACCGTCCGCGAGCGAGGAATCGACGCAGATGCCCGACGCCGAATCGACCGGCGGACCAGCACCGCTGGTCGCGCACCACGGCGCGTCGTCGCGCGCGATCGCGTCGGGCCGCGGCCCGGTAACCGGCCGCGCAGCCGTTGTCCGCACGGCGGCCGGCGGACGCCGCGAGGATCCGCGAGTCCGTCGGGCGCAGCCGCCAACGGTGTCCGATGATGGACGGTGGCGGATCGTGGACGACGGCCACACCGGTAAGTTCGTCGACGGACGACGCCGCAGTTCGGTGACCATCAACGACACGACCATCGTCCGGTTCGGCGATCCCACTGGAGGCAAGGCGTTGACGTTCGAAGTCGTCAGGCCGTCGAATTCGGCTGAAGAGCAGCACCAACCAGCGGACAAGTCGAACGGTCAGACCAACGAACCCGATCCTGGCGTGGTCCGCGCCGGGGCGGCCGCCGCGGCGCGCCGTCGCGAGCTCGACATCAGTCAGCGCAGCCTGGCCGCCGACGGGATTATCAACGCCGGCGCGCTCATCGCCTTCGAAAAGGGCCGCAGTTGGCCGCGCGAACGGACCCGGGCCAAGCTCGAGGAGGTGCTGCGGTGGCCCGCCGGCACCATCGCGCGCATCCGTCGCGGCGAGCAGCCCGTCACCCAGCCAAACCCCCCGGCAAGCTCACCACCCCCGCCGGCAACCCGGGAGACGTCGCCCTCCGACGCCCCAGCGTCGTTGATCGCGCAGGCCGTGGCCGCGGCCGTGGACACCTGCAGCCTGGCCATCGCGGCGTTGCCGTCGCCGCAGGATCCCGAGTTCACCGAACGCGCGGCGCCGATCCTTGCCGATTTGCGCCAGCTCGAGGCGATCGCCGTCCAGGCGACCCGGATCAGCCGGATCACCCCGGAACTGATCAAGGCGCTGGGCGCGGTGCGCCGCCACCACGACGAATTAATGACGCTCGGAGCGACCGCCCCGGGCGCCACGCTGGCGCAGCGTTTATATGCCGCTCGCCGGCGGGCAAACCTATCCACTTCGGAGACCGCACAAGCCGCCGGAGTGACCGAAGAAATGATCGTCCGCGCGGAAGCCGAGGAAGTTTTGCCCGCCAGCGCCGCCGACAAGATTGAAGCGCTCATAAGTCAGATCAATTGAGGGGTTCCGGGCGCCCGATCGGGACAAGTATGTGGCGGCGCGCCGGTGGCAACGGTCGGGGGGAGCGGTGGCGTCGCCCCGAGATTTCCTGGTGCGGTCTTTCCGTGTCGTGCGCTCGAAAACGCCCGTCGCGCCGAAAAATTCGTGCATCTACCCCCGCCGCGGCGCTGCTAAGCTCAACATGCGGTGCACAGGTGCATATCAAAAGACAATGCACAGAACGGCGAGTGTAAGGAACCACGTAAATGAAAGGCAGCGATCTCTGCAAGTCGACGAGCAACTTTATTTGGGGCCAGTTGCTCTTGCTTGGCGAGGGAATCCCCGACCCGGGCGACGTCTTCAACACCGGTTCGTCGCTGTTCAAACAAATCAGCGAGCGGATGGGGCTGGCGATTCCCGGCACCAACTGGATCGGCCAAGCGGCGGAAGCCTATTTGAACCAGAACATCGCCCAGCAACTTCGCGCGCAGGTGATGGGTGACCTCGACTATTTGACCGGCAATCTGATTTCGAATCAGGCCGAATACGTGTCCAACACCCGCGACGTCCTGCGGGCGATGAAAAAGATGATCGACGGTGTCTACAAGGTGTGCAAGGGCCTCGAGAAGGTGCCGATCCTCGGCTGGCTGTGGTCGTGGGAGCTGGCCCTGCCCATGTCCGGCATCGCGATGGCCGTCGTTGGCGGCGCGCTGCTGTACCTGACGATCATGACGCTGATGAACGTGACCAACCTGAGGGGGATTCTCGGCAGGCTGATGAACATGCTGACGACCCTGCCCAAGTTCCCCGGTCTGCCCGGCATTCCCCTGCCCGACATCCCCGGCATCATCGACGACCTCTGGCCGCCGAAGCTGCCCGATATTCCCATCCCGGGCCTGCCCGACTTCCCGGGCCTACCGGATTTCAAGTGGCCGCCGGAGGTCGGCGTCCCCGACTTCCAATTGCCCATCCCGGGCTTGCCCGACTTCCAATGGCCAACGATCCCGGGTTTCCCCGACCTCAACGTGCCCGGCTTCGGGTTGCCCATCCCCGGGTTCCCGAGCCTGCCCGGGCTGCCCACCATCCCCGACCTGTTCCCGGGCTTGCCCGGGCTGGGCGACTTGATCCCCGGCATCGGCAACTTGGGCAATTTGCCCACGTGGACCGAGTTGGCAGCCCTGCCCGACTTCTTGGGCGGCTTCGCGGGCCTGCCCGCGTTGAGCTTCGCCAACCTGCTCAGCTTTGCCCAGTTGCCCAGTGTGGGGTCGATCGCGTCCACCATCGGTCAGCTGCAACAACTCACCGCCGCCGGTGGCGGGCCAGGCCAATTGGGCAGCATGGCCGGCCAACAGGCACAGATGATCTCCGCGCAGGCCCAGCAAGGCGGCCAGCAGCAGGCCACCCTCGTCGGCGACAAGAAGGAAGAGGAGGAGGAAGGCGCGGGCGCGGGCACGCCGGGCGCGGAGCGCGCACCCATCGACGCCGGCGGTGGCCAGCAGCGACAGCAGGGAACCGTCCTTTAACCCCGCACGCCCCCAACCAATCCAAGCCATAGCGAGCCACAGCCGTGGCGAGTAGAAAGTAAAACGTAGAGGAGGGTCTACCCCATGACAGGAGTCCTCGGCGTCGTGCCTTCGTTCCTGAAGGTGCTAGCCGGCATGCATAACGAGATCGCTGGCCAACTCAAGACGGCGACCTCAACGGTCACCGGGATCAGCCAGCGGGTCGCGATCACCCACGGCTCGTTCACGTCGAAATTCAACGACACCCTGCAGGAGTTGGAGACCACCCGCAACAGCACCGGCGTGGGCCTGCAAGGGGTGACGACTGGGTTGGCCAACAATCTGCTGTCGGCCGCCAGCGCTTATCTCAACTCCGACGAAGGCCTCGCCGGCGTTATCGACAAGATCTTCGGCTGATCATGTCCGGTCCGCTCGCTCCCGGTAGCGCGAGCCGCGTCGACGACGTCGTCGGCGTCGAGGTGACCATTGACGGCATGCTGGTGATCGCCGACCGGTTGCACCTGGTCGAATTCCCCGTCGCCCTCGGCATCCGGCCCAACATCCCGCAAGAGGACCTCAGAGACATCGTCTGGGACCAGGTGCGGCGCGACCTCACCGCGCAGGGCGTGCTGGACCACAACGGCCAACCCCACCCGGCCGTCGCCACCATGGTCGACACGCTCGGTAGGCCCGATCGCGCGCTGGAAGGTCGGTGGTGGCGTCGCGATGTGGGCGGCGTGATGGTCCGTTTCGCGGTGTGCCGCAAGGACGAAACCCATGTCGTCGCGGCGCGCGACGGCGACATGCTGGTGCTGCAGCGGGTGGCTCCGCGGGTTGGTCTGGCCGGCATGGTGACGATCGTGCTGGGGGAGGCCGAACCCGCGAACGTCGAGCCGCTGACCGGCGTGGCCAGTGAACTGGCCGACTGCACGACCGCCGCCCAACTGTCCCGGCACGGTGTCGCGCCGGCCATGGCCCGCCTCTATACGGAGATCGTCAGCAACCCGACCGGCTGGGTCGAGATCGTCGCCAGCCAACGTCACCCCGGCGGCACGACGACCCACACCCAAGCGGCCGCCGGGGTGCTCGACTCACGCTACGGCCGGTTGGTATCGCTTCCCCGTCGGGTGGGCGGCGAGTTGTACGGCAGCTTCCTACCCGGCACCCAGCAGAATCTGCAGCGCGCGCTGGACAGCCTGCTGGAACTGTTGCCAGCGGGATCCTGGTTGGATCACGCCGCAGATCACGCTCATGCCTCGCCCCGAGGCTGACCTCCCCCGCTACGAGTTCAGAAAGGGACGCCACGTGGACCTGCCCGGGAACGACGACTACGACGATGACCTCGGCGCCCTGGATTTCTCCGCCCGCGGTGCGGCCGGGGAGTCTTCTCTTGACGCGCTGGACGAGTACACGCCCGCTGAGCCCGCGGACACCGGAGCCGACCTGGACGCGCTGCATGGGCTCACCGAGCTCCAGGAAGAGCCTGAGCTGGAGTTGTTCACCGTGACCAACCCCCAAGGCAGCGTGTCGGTCACGACCATGATGGGCGGCATCATCCATCAGGTCACGCTGACCGACAAGGCTTCGAGCATGAGCGACTCCGCGCTTGCCGAGGAGATTTTCGTCATCGCCGACCTGGCCCGGCAGAAGGCGCGGGCAGCCCAGCACACCTTCATGGTGGAGCAGATGCGCGAAATGGCCGGTGAGGACGAACAAGAAAGCGCCCTGCTGCATGAATTCGTCGGTATGACACTGAATTTGCCGACTCCGGAGGAGGCCGCCGCGGCCGAAGCGGAAGTGTTCGCGACCCGATACGACGTTGACTACACCGCCCGGTATAACGGTGATAAATGACTGATCGCTTGGCCGGACTGTTCGAAAGTGCCGTCAGCATGCTGCCGCTGTCGGAGGCACGGGCGTTGGATCTGTTCACCGAGATCACCAACGACGACGAGTCGGCCTGCGACGCGTGGGTGGGCCGCATTCGGTGCGGTGACACCGATCGGGTGACCTTGTTTCGCGCCTGGTATTCGCGGCGAAACTTCGGTCAGTTGGCGGGCTCGGCCCAGATTTCGATGAGCACCCTGGGTGCCCGGGTGCCGATCGGGGGCCGCTACGGCGACATCACCTACCCGGTCACCTCGCCGTTGGCGATCACCATGGGTTTCGCCGCGTGTGAAGCGGCGCAAGGTAACTACGCCGACGCCCTAGAGGCCATCGAGGCCAGCGCGGTGAGCGGTTCGGAGCATCTGGTGGCCTGGCTCAAGGCGGTGATCTACGGTGCCGCCGAACGCTGGACCGACGTGATCGACGAGGTCAAGGGGGCCGGCAAGTGGCCGGACAAGTTCCTGACCGGTGCCGCCGGAGTCGCGCATGGGGTGGCTGCGGCGAATCTGGGGTTGTTCACCGAAGCCGAACGCCGCCTCACCGAAGCCAATGACTCACCGGCCGGTGAGGCGTGTGCGCCCGCGATCGCCTGGTATCTGGCGATGGCCCGGCGCAGCCAGGGCAACGAGGAGGCCGCGGTGGCGCTGCTGGAGTGGTTGCAGACCACCCATCCCGAGCCCAAAGTCGCCGCCGCGCTGAAGGATCCGTCGTACCGCTTGAAGACGACCACCGCCGAGCAGATCGCCGCCCGCGCCGACCCGTGGGATCCGGGCAGCGTGGTGACCGACAACTCTGGTCGGGAGCGGCTGCTGGCCGAGGCCCAGGCCGAGCTGGATCGCCAGATCGGGTTGACCCGGGTCAAGACCCAGATCGAACGCTATCGCGCGGCGACCATGATGGCCCGGGTGCGGGCCGCCAAGGGCATGAAGGTCGCCCAGCCGAGCAAGCACATGATCTTCGCCGGGCCGCCGGGAACCGGCAAGACGACCATCGCGCGGGTGGTGGCCAATATCTTGGCCGGGTTGGGTGTGATCGCCCAACCCAAGCTGGTGGAGACCTCGCGAAAAGACTTCGTCGCCGAGTACGAGGGGCAGTCGGCGGTCAAGACCACCAAGACGATCGATCAGGCCCTCGACGGCGTGCTGTTCATCGACGAAGCCTATGCGCTGGTGCAGGAACGCGACGGACGCACCGACCCGTTCGGGCAGGAGGCGCTGGACACCCTGCTGGCCCGCATGGAAAACGACCGGGACCGGCTGGTGGTGATCATCGCCGGCTACCCCAACGACATCGATCGGCTGTTGGAAACCAACGAGGGCCTGCGGTCGCGGTTCGCCACGCGCATCGAATTCGACACCTATTCCCCCGAAGAGCTGCTCGAGATCGCCAAAGTCCTTGCCGCCGCCAATGACTCGACGTTGAGCGCGGAGGCCGCCGAGCAGTTCCTGGAAGCGGCCAAGCTGCTGGACCAGCGCACACTGCGCGGCCGGCCGGCGCTGGACGTCGCCGGAAACGGTCGCTACGCACGGCAATTGGTCGAGGGCGGCGAGCAGTGCCGTGACATGCGCCTGGCCCAAAGCCTCAACATCGACGACCTCGACGAAGACCGGCTGCGTGAGATCACCGGCGCCGACATGGCCGAGGCGATCGCCGCGGTGCACGCCCACCTCAACATGAGAGAGTGAACCATGGGGCTTCGCCTGACCACCAAGGTTCAGGTCAGCGGCTGGCGTTTCCTGCTCCGCCGGGTCGAACACGCCATCGTGCGACGCGACACCCGCATGTTCGACGATCCGCTGCAGTTCTACAGCCGCTCGGTCTGGCTCGGCATTGTCGTGGCGGTGCTGATCCTGGTTGGCGCCGGGCTGCTGGCCTACTTCAAACCCCAGGGAAAGCTCGGTGGCACCAGCCTGCTCACCGACCGCTCCACCAACCAGCTCTATGTGATCCTGTCCGGTCAGCTGCACCCTGTCTACAACCTGACCTCGGCGCGGCTGGTGCTGGGCAATCCGGCCAGCCCCGCCACCGTGAAGTCCTCCGAGCTGGGCCGGATGCCTCGGGGCCAGACCATCGGAATCCCCGGCGCCCCCTACGCCACCCCGGTGTCCGGGGGTACCACCTCGACCTGGACGTTGTGCGACACCGTCGCCCGGGCCGAAACGTCTTCGCCCTCGGTGCAGACGGCGATCCTGGCGCTGCCGCTGACGATCGATCCGTCGATCGATCCGATTCAGCCGAACGAGGCGCTGCTGGCGTCCTACGGCGGCCAGCAATGGATCGTCACGACGAAGGGTCGCCACGCCATCGACCTGGCCAACCGCGCGCTCACCTCGTCGATGGGGATACCGGTCACCGCCAAGCCAATCCCGATCTCCGAGGGCATGTTCAACGCGCTACCCGACATGGGGTCCTGGCAGCTGCCGCCGATACCGGGCGCGGGCGCACCCAACACGCTCGGGCTGCCGGAGGCCCTGGTGATCGGCTCGGTGTTCCAGATCCACACCGACAAGGGGCCGCGATACTTCGTGGTGCTGCCCAACGGCATCGCGCAGGTCAACGCGACCACCGCCGCGGCGTTGCGGGCCACCCAGTCGCACGGGCTGGTCGCCCCGCCTGCGGTGGTGCCCAGCCTGGTCGTCACCATCCCCGAACGGGTTTATGACTCCCCGCTGCCCGACGAGCAGCTGAAGCTGCTGGATCGGCCGCAGGAGCCCGTGCTGTGCTGGACGTGGGAACGCGGAGCCGGCGATCAATCACCCAAGACGACGGTGCTGGCCGGTCGGCATCTGCCGATTCAGCCGTCCCAGATGAACACCGGCATCAAGCAGATCCAGGGAACGGCAACCGTTTACACCGATGGCGGCAAGTTCATCGCGCTGCAGTCACCGGATCCGCGCTATCACGAATCGATGTATTACATCGACCCCGAGGGCGTGCGGTACGGGATCCCCGACGCGGATTCCGCCAAGGCGCTGGGGCTCGGCTCGCCCAAAACCGCGCCCTGGGAAATCGTGCGGCTGCTGGTTGACGGCCCGGTGCTGTCCAAAGACGCCGCCCTACTCGAGCACGACACGCTGCCCGCCGACCCCAACCCCCGAAAAGTGCCGGCCGGAACCCCCGGAGCGCCCTGATGACAACGAAGAAGTTCACCCCGACCATCACCCGCGGCCCGCGATTGACCCCGGGCGAGATCAACCTCACCCCTCCCGATGACCTCGGGATCGACATCCCGCCGTCGGGCGTGCAGAAGATCCTGCCGTACGTGATGGGTGGCGCGATGCTCGGCATGATCGCGATCATGTTCGCCGGCGGCCGGCAGTTATCGCCATACATGCTGATGATGCCGTTGATGATGATCGTGATGATGGTCGGCACCATGGCCGGCGGCACCGGCGGCGGCGGCAAGAAGGTGCCCGAAATCAACGCCGACCGTAAGGAATACCTGCGTTATCTGGCCGGATTGCGCTCGCGGGTGACGTCCTCGGCCAGCTCGCAGGTGACGTTCTTCAGCTACCACGCCCCCCATCCCGGCGATCTGCTCTCGCTGGTGGGCACCCAGCGGCAGTGGTCCCGGCCCGCCAACAGCGACTTTTACGCGGCTGCCCGCATCGGGATCGGTGACCAGCCGGCGGTCGATCGACTGTTGAGGCCGGCCGTCGGCGGCGAACTGGCGGCCGCCACCGCCGCCCCTCAGCCGTATCTGGAGCCGGTCAGCCACATGTGGGTGGTCAAGTTCCTGCGCACCCATGGTCTGATCCACGACTGCCCGAAACTGGTGCAGCTGCGCTCGTTTCCGACGATCGCGATCGGTGGCGACCCGGCGGGGGCGGCGGGATTGTTGAGCGCGATGATCTGCCACCTGGCGGTATTTCATCCGCCGGACCTGCTGCAGATCCGGGTGCTCACCGACGATCCCGATGACCCGGATTGGTGCTGGCTGAAATGGCTCCCGCACGTTCAGCATCCGACCGAAACCGACGCCGCCGGGCCGGCACGGATGATCAGCACCCGCCCGGACAGTCTGGCCGATCTGGCCGCCCGCGGCCCGCACGCTCCGGATTCGCTGCCCACCGGCCCCTACATCGTCGTGGTCGACCTGACCGGCGGCAAGGCCGGGTTCCCACCCGACGGCAGGGCCGGTGTCACCGTGATCACGCTCGGCAACCACCGCGGCTCGGCCTACCGGATCAGGGTCGCCGAGGACGGGACCGCCGACGACCGGCTGCCGGGTCAGTCGTTTCGCCTGGTGACCTCGGTGGCCGACCGCATGACACCGAACGAAGCCACCCGCCTGGCCAGGAGGCTGGCCGGTTGGTCGATCACCGGCACCATCCTCGACAAGACGTCGCGGGTGCAGAGGAAGGTGGCCACCGAGTGGCACCAGCTTGTCGGCGCCAAGAGCGTCGAGGACATCACGCCCGCCCGCTGGCGGATGTACACCGACACCGACCGCGACCGGCTGCGGATCCCGTTCGGTCACGAACTCAAGACCGGCAACGTCATGTACCTCGACATCAAGGAAGGAGCGGAGTTCGGCGCTGGCCCGCACGGGATGCTCATCGGCACCACCGGGTCCGGTAAGTCGGAGTTCCTGCGCACCCTGATCCTGTCGCTGGTAGCCATGACCCACCCCGACCAGGTGAATCTGTTGCTCACCGATTTCAAGGGCGGCTCGACATTTCTGGGGATGGAAAAGCTTCCGCACACCGCCGCCGTCGTGACCAACATGGCCGAGGAGGCCGAACTGGTCAGCAGGATGGGTGAGGTGCTCACCGGCGAGCTCGACCGCCGGCAGTCGATTCTGCGCCAGGCCGGGATGCAGGTGGGCGCGGCGGGCGCGCTGTCCGGTGTGGCCGAATACGAGAAGTACCGAGAGCGCGGCGCCGACCTCCCGCCGCTGCCAACGCTGTTCGTCGTCGTCGATGAGTTCGCCGAACTGCTGCAAAGTCACCCCGACTTCATCGGCCTGTTCGACCGGATCTGCCGCGTTGGCAGGTCGCTGCGGGTGCATCTGTTGCTGGCGACCCAGTCACTGCAAACCGGCGGTGTGCGCATCGACAAACTCGAGCCCAACCTGACCTACCGGATCGCGTTGCGCACCACCAGCTCTCACGAATCGAAGGCGGTCATCGGCACCCCGGAGGCGCAATACATCACCAACAAAGAGAGCGGTGTCGGGTTTCTGCGGGTCGGCATGGAGGATCCGGTCAAGTTCAGCACGTTCTACATCAGCGGCCCCTATGTCCCGCCCACGAAGGCCGACACCGACGGCGAGGCCGGCGGGGGTGGGCCGCATATCGCCCGGCAAGCCATGCGAATTCGCCGGTTCACCGCGGCCCCGGTCGTTGAGCCGGGGGCAAGCCCCGCTCGCGCGGGAGCGCTGACGTCATGACCACCCCACCAGGAACCCAGACGTTGCGTGAGGTGATCCTGGATCAGCTCAGCACCGCCGAATCGCGGGCCTACAAGATGTGGCTGCCGCCGCTGACCGACCCCACCCCGCTCAACGAGCTGATCGCGCGCGACCGGCGACAGCCGTTGCGCTTCGCGTTGGGGATCATGGACGAACCGCGCCGGCATCTGCAGGACGTGTGGGGTGTCGACGTGTCCGGGGCGGGCGGCAACATCGGCATCGGAGGCGCGCCGCAAACCGGCAAGTCCACCCTGCTGCAGACGCTGGTGATGTCGGCCGCCGCCACGCACTCACCGCGCAATGTCCAGTTCTACTGCATCGACCTCGGCGGCGGCGGTCTGATCTATCTGGAGAACCTGCCGCACGTCGGCGGGGTCGCGAGCCGGTCCGAGCCGGACAAGGTCAACCGGGTGGTCGCGGAGATGCAATCGGTGATGCGGCAACGCGAGGCCACCTTCAAGGAACACCGGGTGGGCTCGATCGCGATGTATCGACAGTTGCGCGACGACCCGAGCCAACCCGTCGCGGCCGATCCATACGGCGACGTATTCCTGATCATCGACGGCTGGCCGGCCTTCGTCAGTGAGTTTCCCGATCTTGAAGGGCAAGTCCAGGACCTGGCCGCGCAGGGGCTGTCGTTCGGCGTTCACGTCATCATTTCCACACCACGCTGGACGGAACTGAAGTCGAGGGTCCGCGACTACCTGGGCACCAAGATCGAGTTCCGGCTGGGCGACGTCAACGAAACCCAGATCGACCGCATCGCCCGGGAGATCCCGGCGAACCGTCCCGGCCGGGCGGTGTCGCTGGAAAAGCACCACCTGATGATCGGGGTGCCCCGGTTTGACGGCGTGCACAGCACCGAGAACCTGGTGGAGGCGATGACTGCGGGGGTGGCGCAGATCTCGGCTCAGCACACCGACCAGGCGCCGCCGGTCCGGATGCTGCCGGCGCGCATCCATCTGCACGAACTCGACCCCAACCCGCCCGGCCCCGGGTCCGACTACCGCACCCGCTGGGAGATTCCGATCGGCCTGCGCGAGACGGACCTGTCGGTGGCCTACAGCCACATGCACACCAACCCGCACCTGTTGATCTTCGGCGCGGCCAAGTCGGGCAAGACCACCATCGCGCACGCCATCGCCCGGGCGATCTGCGCCCGCAACAGTCCCCAGCAGGTCCGCTTCATGCTCGCCGATTACCGCTCCGGGCTGCTGGACGCGGTTCCGGACACCCATCTGCTGGCCGCCGGCGCGATCAACCGCAACAGCGCGAGCCTGGACGAGGCGGTCAAGGCGCTGGCGGTGAACCTGAAGAAGCGGTTGCCCCCGACCGACCTGACGACGGCGCAGCTGCGCTCGCGTTCCTGGTGGAGCGGATTCGACGTGGTGCTGCTGGTCGACGATTGGCACATGATTGTCGGGGCCGCCGGCGGGATGCCGCCCATGGCACCGTTGACTCCGCTACTGCCGGCGGCGGCCGATATCGGGTTGCACATCATTGTGACCTGCCAGATGAGCCAGGCGTACAAGGCGACCATGGACAAGTTCGTGGGCGCGGCATTCGGGTCGGGCGCGCCGACAATGTTCCTTTCCGGCGAGAAGCAAGAATTCCCGTCCAGCGAGTTCAAGGTCAAACGGCGCCCCCCTGGCCAGGCATTTTTGGTTTCCCCGGAGGGCAAAGAGGTCATCCAGGCCCCCTACATCGAGCCTGTAGAAGAAGTGTTCGCAGCACCCCCAAGCGCCGGTTAAGATTATTTCATTCGCGGCGAAGCAGGACCCAAGACCTGTAATCGAGCGGGTAATCGAGCCCGGGGGCGGAGCTGACAGTCGGCTTTGTTTCCGGCTGAAAGCGAACGGTTTGTGTCCGGGACACAAATAGGGGAGACGAAGTAGGCAAATGGACGATATGTCACTCGATCCGGCCGCCTATTCGCAACCCGGCGACGGCGCTGCCCGCGTCTTCGTCTAACAGTCCTACACACATCGCAACACGAAGGAGTGATCACCATGCTGTGGCATGCAATGCCACCGGAGCTGAACACCGCACGGCTGATGGCCGGCGCGGGCCCGGCTCCGATGCTGGCGGCAGCCATGGGATGGGAGGCGCTTGCGGCGGCCCTGGACGCTCAGGCCGTCGAGCTGACCGCGCGCCTGAACTCGCTGGGAGAGGCGTGGACCGGCGGCAGCAGCGACAAGGCGATCGCGGCCGCCAAGCCGATGGTGACCTGGCTGCAGAGCGCGTCGGCGCAGGCGAAGGTGCGCGCGATGCAGGCCACGGCGCAGGCCGCCGCCTACACCCAGGCGATGGCGACCACACCGTCGTTGCCGGAAATCGCGGCGAACCACATCACCAGGGCGGTGCTGGTGGCCACCAACTTCTTCGGCATCAACACGGTGCCGATCGCCGTCAACGAGATGGACTACTTCATCCGGATGTGGAACCAGGCCGCCCTGGCCATGGACGTCTACCAGGCGGAGACCATCGCCAACACGCTGTTCGAAAAGCTCGAACCGATGACCGCGATCCTCGATCCCAGCACCAGCCAAGGCATGACGTCCAGCCCGCTGCTGGGGATGGCGTCCAAAGCCACCGGTGTGCCCGCTGGCCAGCTGCAGGAAACGGTCGGACAGGTCGCCGAGATGACCGGCCCGATGCAGCAGCTGACCCAGCCGATGCAGCAGGTGACGTCGCTGTTCAGCCAGGTGGGCAGTTCCAGCGGCGGGCCCGGCAGCGGGCTTGGCGACGACGAAGCCGCCCAGATGGGCCTACTCGGTGCCAGTCCGCTGTCCAACCACCCGTTGGCGGGCGGATCGGGCGCAAGCGTGGGCGCGGGACTGCTGCGCGCGGATGCCCTACCCGGCGCCGGAGGGACGTTGGCGCGCACGCCGCTGATGGCCGGCCTGATCGAAAAGCCCGCCGGTCCCGCGGTGATGCCGGCGGCGGCCGCCGGATCCTCGGCCACCGGCGGCGCGGCCCCGGTGGGCGCCGGCGCGCTGGGTCAGGGCGCCGGCTCCGGCGGCTCGACCAGGCCAGGGCTGACGGCACCGGCGCCGCTCACCAAGGAGCGCGACGACCATGGCGACGAAGATTGGGACGACCAGGACGACTGGTGAGCGCCCACGATAACGACAGGCTTCCCGGCCACCCGGGCCGGAAGACTTGCCAACATTTTGGCGAGGAAAAGAAAGAGAGAAAGTAGTCCAGCATGGCAGAGATGAAGACCGATGCCGCTACCCTCGCGCAGGAGGCAGGTAACTTCGAGCGGATCTCCGGCGACCTGAAGACCCAGATCGACCAGGTGGAGTCGACGGCGGCTTCGTTGCAGAGCCAGTGGCGCGGTGCCGCGGGCACGGCCGCCCAGGCCGCGGTGGTGCGCTTCCAAGAGGCGGCCAACAAGCAGAAGCAGGAACTCGACGAAATTTCGGCGAATATTCGTCAGGCCGGCGTCCAATACTCCAAGGCCGACGAGGAACAGCAGCAGGCACTGTCCTCGCAAATGGGCTTCTAATTCCCCAACCACAAAGAAACGGAGCACAGACATGACAGAACAGCAGTGGAATTTCGCGGGCATTGAGGCCGCGGCAAGCGCAATTCAGGGAAACGTCACGTCCATTCATTCCCTGCTCGACGAGGGCAAGCAGTCGCTGACCAAGCTGGCGGCGGCCTGGGGCGGTAGCGGTTCGGAGGCCTACCAGGGCGTTCAGCAGAAGTGGGACGCCACCGCTACCGAGCTCAACAACGCCCTGCAGAACCTGGCGCGCACCATCAGTGAGGCCGGTCAGGCGATGCAATCGACCGAGGGCAGCGTGACGGGGATGTTCGCGTAGGTCACCCCTTAAGTTCGCGTAGAATACCTAAGCACGAGATCGGGCGAGTTCAACCCCTCCGGGGATCTCGCCCCTTCTCGTGCTTAGTTCTCTTGACGAACTTCGGAGAGGTTCTCATGCCGGCCGACTACGAGCAGCTCTTTCGGCCCGCAGAAGGGGCGGAACCCCCCGACGGGGAGACCGCGCCGTCGTACTTTGACGCGAGTCCTCCCACACCGACAAACGCTGCGCGACCCAACGGCGAGAACCCGCCACCGACGTCGGACTGGGCGCGGCAATTCCTTCAAGCCCCTCCCGCCGCGCCGCCGGCCGCGCCCAAGCCGCCGTTGCCCGCCATGCCCGTCGGCGGACCAGCACCGGCAGCGCCCGAACCGCCGCCGACCCCACCGGAACTTCCCCGGTTCGCGGCCGAGCCACCGCCGGCCATGCCGGAGCCACCGCCGGCCCCGACGGCGCTCAGCGGGCCCTCGTCAAGGGGAGCCAAACCAGGCGTGCCCCCCATGCCCATCGGCGGAGCCACGCCAGCCCAGCCGGCACCGCCCGATCACCAGCGGATCTCGGCGGAACCGTCGCCGCCCAAGCCGCCCTGGCCGCCGACACCGATCACCGGTCCCCCATCAACCCCGCCCTCCGAATCCCCCCAGGTCGCCCGCGAACGCCCGCCGGCCGGCGGACCCCCCGCGGGATCCCCCCAACCGCCGCCGACCCCGGGCGGCGCAGCACGTGAGCCAG
Organism: Mycobacterium shinjukuense; assembly: GCF_010730055.1. NCBI lineage: Bacteria > Bacillati > Actinomycetota > Actinomycetes > Mycobacteriales > Mycobacteriaceae > Mycobacterium > Mycobacterium shinjukuense. The sequence continues at coordinate 3,807,347 of NZ_AP022575.1, forward strand.
CACCACGCCGGGTCCGCATCGGTGGGCCCCGGCAACCACCGCCTGCCGCCGAACCGCGGCCGGAGCCCCCAGCCCCGGCACAACGTCGCCGCGGCCACCGCTACCGCGACGAGGACGACGGTGACGGCGGAACACCGGCGGTGGCTGTCCCGCCACGCCCGGGCGCGGCAGAGGTCGCACCCACCGCCGCCCCCCGGCCCTCGTTTGCGTGGTGGCAGCAACCTCACCCGGCACCACCCGCGGCCCCAGCACCCGGTGCGGCCGAAACCCCCACCAAGTCACCGGGTGACCGCGTCGGGGGTCGGCACGCCGAGCGACCCGCCGAGGCGCAGCCGTCGACCCCTGCCGTCGCCACCGCGCCCGCCGCGGCGCCGGACGCCCCGGCCGGCGGGGGCCGCGCCGCATCCCAGACTCCCGAAGTCGGTGAGCGGCCGCAGATCACGAAACCCGCCAGGTTGGTGCCACGCCACGGTTGGCGACGCTGGGTCCACACGTTGACACGGATCAACCTTGGCTTGAGCCGCGACGAAAAATACGAACTCGACTTGCGCGCGCGAATATGTCGAAATCCCCGCGGTTCCTACCAGATCGGGGTGCTGGGCCTCAAAGGCGGCGCCGGCAAAACGACCACGACAGTCACCTTGGGCAATACCTTGGCCCGGGTGCGCGGCGACCGGATCCTGGTGCTCGACGCGGATCCGAGCGCCGGAAACCTCGCCGACCGCGCCGGCCGCTCATCGCCGTCGTCCATCGCCGATCTGCTTGCCGACCGACGGCTTTCGCACTACAACGACGTCCGTGCACACACCAGCGTGAACGCGAACAACCTGGAAATCCTGCCCGCAGCACAGTACACCGCGGCACGGCGCGGGCTCAGCGGCCAGGACTTGCGGTCGGCGGTCGACACGGTCTCGAAGTTCTACAACCTCGTCCTGGCCGACTGTGGTGCCGGCCTGCTCGACCCGGTGACGCTGGGCGTGCTCGAAACGGCGTCCGCAATCGTGATCGTGACCAATGTGTCGCTCGACAGTGCCCGGCAGGCCATGATCGCGCTGGACTGGCTACGCAACCACGGCTACCACGATCTGCTGAAGCGGGCCTGCGTGGTGATCAACCATGTCGCGGTGGGCGAAACCAACGTCTCGGAGAAGCGGTTGGTAAGGCAGTTCGAACAACATGTTCAACCGGGCCGGGTGGTGGTCTTGCCGTGGGACGAGCACATCGCGGCCGGAACCGAAATTCGGCTTGACCTGCTCAGCCCGGTCTATCGACGCAGGGTTCTCGAACTGGCCGCGGCGCTATCCGACGATTTTGAAAGGGCTGGACGTCGTTGAGCGCACCCGCCGTTGCTGCTGGCTCGACCGCCGCCGGGGCGGGGCCCGCCCGACCCGCGACCACCCGAGTGACGGTGCTCACCGGCAAACGGATGACCGATTTGGTGCTGCCGGCGGCGGCACCGATGGAGACCTACATCGACGAAACCGTCGCGGTGCTGGCCGACCTGTTGGACGACACCCCGCCGGAGGTTCTGGCCGGCTTCGACTTCTCCGCCCAGGGCGTGTGGACATTTGCCCGCCCCGGCTTCCCACCGCTGAAGCGCGAGCAATCACTCGATGACGCCGGGGTGGTCGACGGATCGCTGCTGACGCTGGTCTCGGCCAGCCGCACCGAACGGTATCGGCCACTGGTCGAGGACGTCATCGACGCGATCGCGGTGCTCGACGAATCACCCGAGTTCGACCGGGCGGCGTTGAATCGCTTCATCGCGGTGGCCATCCCGATCGTGACCCTGCCGCTCACCGTGACCGCCATGTGGGCCTGGTGGGCCACCGGGCGCACCCCGTTCTGGCCGCTGGCGATCGGCATCGTGGGCATCGCCGTGCTGGTGGGCTCGTTCGTCGCCCAGCGGTTTTACCGCAGTCCGCGTCTTTCCGAATGTTTGCTCGCCGCCGCGTACCCACCGATCGCCGCGGCCGCAGCGATCGCCGTTCCGCTGCCACGCGGGGCAACCTCGTTGGGCGCCCCCCAGCTGGCCGCCGCCGCCACGGCCGTCTTCTTCGTCACCCTGATGGTGCGGGGCGGCCCGCGGCGGCGTCACGAGTTGGCATCGTTCGTCGTCATCGCGATGGTCGCGGCGGTCGCCGCCGCGTTTGCTTACGGCTATGGCTACCAACAGTGGGTGCCCGCTGGAGCGATCGCGTTTGGGCTGTTCATCGTGACCAACGCCGCCAAGCTGACGGTCGCCGTCGCGCGCATCGCACTACCACCGATTCCCGTTCCCGGCGAGACCGTCGACAACGAGGAGCTGCTCGATCCCGTCGCCGCCCAAGAGGCCACCAACGAGGAAACGCCGACCTGGCAGGCGATCATCGCCTCGGTGCCGGCGTCGGCCGCCAGGCTCACCGAGCGCAGCAAGCTGGCCAAACAACTGTTGATTGGGTACGTGACGGCGGGCACCGTGATCCTGGCCGCCGGTGCCATCGGTGTGCTGGTGCGTGGGCACTTCTTCGTGCACAGCCTGGTCGTTGCCGCCGTTATCGCGGTGATCTGCGGATTTCGGTCGCGTCTTTACGCCGAGCGGTGGTGCGCGTGGGCGTTGCTGGCAGCGGCCGTGGCCATCCCGGCGGGGCTGGCGGCCAGGCTCAGCGTGTGGTACCCGAACTATGCCTGGCTGATGCTGACCGTCTATCTCGCGATCGGCCTGGTTGGGCTGCTCGTCGTCGGGGCGACCGCACAGGTTCGTCGCGTTTCGCCGGTGATGAAGCGGATCCTGGAGTTGATCGACGGCGCCATGGTCGCCTCGATCATTCCGCTGCTGCTGTGGATCACCGGTGTCTACGACATGGTCCGGAATATCCGGTTCTGAGCCACCAGCGGCCGCGATCGGTCGCCGACAAATTGCCGCAAAAGGGATTCGGACACGTCGGGTAAAATTTGCTCGATGGGTTACCTACCGAAGGGATCTTGCGATGGCTGAACCATTGGCCGTCGATCCCGCCCGCTTGAACCTTGCCGGTGGCAAGCTCGCCGAACTTGTGTTCCCGGCGGCTCCACCGCCGATCACGGTGCCGGGATCGGACGCGGTGTCGGCCGCCATCAACGCGACAATGCCAGGCATCGAATCACTCGTCTCCGACGGGTTGCCCGGCGTCACGGCCGCCCTCAAGAGGACGGCGTCGGGCATGTCCACCGCGGCCGACATCTACGCGAAGGCCGACCAGTCGCTGGGCGACGCGTTGACGCGGTACCAGTTCGGCTCCGACGGGCAAGCACCGGGTGCCGCTGCGGCAGCAGGCCAGACGGCTACCAGCGGGCAGCTGCTGGGCGCGCCGGCGGGCGTCGCGTCACAGCTGAGTCAAACGGTGAGCCAACAGGTCTCCGCGTGGTCGCCCCGGGTCGCTGCCACCGTGCCGCAACTGGTTCAGCTGGCCCCGCACGCCGGTCCGATGGCGCAGCAGGCGGCTCCCATCGCGCAGACCATCAGCCAAAGCGCGCAGCAAGGCGCCTCGTCGGGGTCGCAGGGCGGCGCCGCGCCGGCACAGCTTGCCAGCGACACCAAACCGGCCGAGCGCGCGCAGCTGGTCGACGAAACGAAACGCGAGGACGAAGACCCGGACCGCGACGGCCAAGCCGAGTCGGGTGACGAAACCGCCGCCGCTGGCGTGCAGACCGTGGGACGGGTTTCCACCGAAGGCGCCACCGGAGCCTCCGGAGCTCGGCTAGCGATGCCGATCTGAGCGGGCACAACAGCTAACCGCTAACGGCTAACGCTAACTTCTGACCAGGGGCCGGCTCCACGGTCACACACACCACCGGATTTCACCGCCGGCCGCCCGCCCGGGCACTCTCCCTCGGCCTGCCTTACGACGACGACCCCGCCAGAGCGCTGTCGAGCAGCCCGGCGACATGGCGCCAATACAGCCAGTCGGCGACGGCGCCGCGCTGCGCCTGCGGGTCGGCCGCGCTGTGCGCCTGGTGTAGCGCGAGCTCTTGGCTGTGCGCGGCGAAGGCGTGGAACGCCCGCAGGTGCGCGACCTCGCGTCCGGTAGCGGTGCTGGTCATCGGCTTCATCAGCTCGAACCACAGCATGTGCCGCTCGTCATCCGGCGGGTTCTCGGCAACCGGCGCCGGTGGCAACAGGTCGATCAGATGACGATCGTCGGTGTTCGCCAGCTGGGCCGCCGCCGACGGATCCACCACCTGCAGCCGGGACCGGCCGGTCATCCTGCCGCTGTCGGGGATGTCATCGGGCTCCAGCACGATCTTGGCTGCGCCCGGGTCCGAATTGGCCAACTGCTCCGCGGTGCCGATCACGGCCCGCAGCGTCAGGTCGTGGTAGGTCGCCCAGCCCTGCACGGCCAGAATCGGGTAGGTGGCACTGCGAGCCTTCTCGTCGGCCGGCAGCGCGTGGTCGGCGCTGGCCATGTACACCTTGTCCGGCAGCTGCACCTCTTCGGGTATGTAGGCCAGCCCGTAGCTGTTGGCCACCACGATCTCGCCGTCGGTGGTCACCGCGGTGATCCAGTAGAAGCCGTAGTCGCCTTCGCCGCCGACGTCGGGCGCGTTCAACGCGGCCGCGATGCGCCGTGCCAGCCGCAGCGGGTCGTCCTTGCCGCCGCGGCGCGCGGCCGCGGCAACGGCATCGCGGGCCGCCCGTGCCGCCGACACCGGAACCGACGGCGAGGGCGTAACGGCATCCGCCGACTCTTTCCGCTCCTTCTCGGTGTCGCCGGGCTCGGGCGGCGGGGCCGGGCGCGCGGGCGGCGCGGTGCGCGCCGACGCCGCCCGCGGGCCCGGCGTTGCCGGGCCCCTGCCGCCCGGCCCCAACGGTGCCCGTCCGGAGGCGGCCCGCGACGCCGCACCCGACGCCGCGGCCTGACCCGCGCTCGGGCTCGCGCCGGCCGACCCGACGGCACCGCCCGGTCCGGCGGAGGCGGCGCGCGCCGCCGCCGGGATACCACCCGCCGCGGCGGGCGCCACCGGCGCGGCCGCGTCGTCACCGGGGGCGGGTGCCGACGGGCCCCCAGCGGCGGGCGCCGCGGGCGCCTGTGTGGCCGCCGCCGGCTTCACGTGCGCCGGCTCGGTCCCCGGCGCGGTCGGGGTCGACGGCGTTCCGGCATCACCCGGGGTCGACGGCCGATCCGGCGCCGGCGGTCCGGCCGGGGTCGGCGCCGGGCCCGGCGCGGGCTGCGGGGGGGCCGGTGCGGGAGTGACCTCGCCCGGCGTCGGCGCGACCGGGCCGACCGGAGTGACCGGTTCGACCGGGCCGCCCGGCTTGTCTGGCGTTGGCTTGCTTGGGGTCGGCGGCCCGACGGGGCCACCCGGCGTCACCGGCGTGACCGGCCTCGCCGGCGCGCCCGGGCCCACCGGCGAAACCGGCGCAACCGGACCACCCGGCCTGACGGGCGTGACCGGCGCGCCGGGAGTGACCGGGGTGACCGGCGTCGGGTTCACCGGCGTGACCGGTGTCGGCCGCACCGGGGTCACCGGTGCGCCGGGAGTGACCGGGGTGTAAGGGTTGGCCGGGGTCGGTTGGAAAGGCGTCGGCGTCGGGATCACCGGGGTGGTGCTGTCCGGGGCCGGCACGATCAACGTCGGTATGTCCGGCGTTGGCGGCGTCACCTGGCGAAGCAGCTCTTCGAGCGCATTTTTCGGAGGCTTCCAGGTCTTGGACGCCAGGACTTGTTCGGCGGTTTCGGCGACCAGGCTGGCGTTTGCCTGGTGAGTGGCACGCACCAATGCATTAATCGCCGCGGTTCGCGCATCGGCGTCCAGCTCCGGGTCATTTTCCAGGATGTTTATTTCCCGTTGCGCGTCGTCGACATTGTTGCCGATTTCCGATTTGGCCTGCACTATCAATCCCGCGACATGGCGGTGCCAGGTAATGACGGTGGCGAGATAATCCTGCAGCGTGCTCATTTGATTGAGATTTGCGCCCAGCGCCCCGTTGGCGGCATTGGCGGCGCCACCCGACCACACGCCTCCCTCGAAGACTTCAACCTGCTGGTGTCGGCAGGCATCCATCACGTCGGTCACCTTGCGCAGCACCCGGTTGTACTCCTGCGCCCGGTCGTACAGGATGTCCTCGTTTGCTTCCGGCCATCCGCCCGGTTCCAGCATCTGACTGGCATACTCGCCCGTCGGCCTGGTAATGCCCATCGCTCAATTCCCTTCCAGCAGCCGGGCCGCAGCGGCCAGCCGTGTCCGGTGACGTCCCGCGGGCGGCGCCCAAGCGCGGCGGGGGCCGACGGTGGGAACGTTGCCGTGTTCACGCCGGCCCGGATGCCGCGTCGGTCGTTTCGCGGTACCGGACATCATGATTAACAAGCCTAACCGACGTTTAGGCCGGCCAGCCGCGGCAATTTTGGTGATCGGGACGCTCGCCGGGCATTACAAATCACAAGGCCATAGTGGTCGAAAAAATGGAGCCGAGCCGGCCGCGGGAAATGCAAATGCGAGCGCGTGCGCTGCGGCGCTCATTCCGGCGGCATTCGACGGTGTGTTAGACCGATCCCTGATTCATCGTCTTTGACATCGCCGACAGCGCGGCGACCAGCTGCTGGCCGGCCGCATCGTTGTACGCGGTTGCCGCCGACTGCGCGTTCTGCAGCGCCTCGTTGACCCGCACCCCGACGGCTTCCGCGCCCAGCTTCTTCACCAAGCCGTCTTGGATGCGCACCCCCGTGAGCCATTGGTGTCCGTTGATCGTCACCTCGACGGTCCCTTCCTCGTCGGCGCCGCGGAAGGATCCGGTATTCATCTGGTTCAGCGTCCCCTCCAGGGCCGACTGAAACCGAGCGGCCAGCGCGAGCACCTGGGCGACATGCGGGTCGATCTCGTCCATCTCTTTCATACTCACTTCGACTCCTTGCTGTCTTGGCGACGGCGGTTACCGATGACGGCCTCGGTCCACGCCCGATCCTCAGTGTAGAGCGCCTCCTCTTCTTGCTGTGCGCCCTTGGATTTGGCGCCGCCATGGCCCTGGCCGTGGGCCCCCATCGGCATTCCCATGCCGCCGCCGCCCAGCGCGCTGCCCGCGGCGGCCTTCCCCTGGCCCAGAGCGCCGAGGTCACCCGCGGCGGCGGGCCGCACGGATTCGGCGTCGATGCCGGTCGCGGGCGCCAACGGCATCGACGGCACACCGCCGCCACCGCCACCGCCCAGCGATGCCGCCTTGACCGACGGCTCTGCGGGCATCATCGCCGCCGCCTCACGTCCGGCCGATGTCAGCTCGGCCGCCGTGTCGGCGGGCATGCCGCCACCCGTCCCGCCGGTGGCCGGCATCATCGGCGGGGTCATCCCGCTCAGCGGTGTCCCGCCGGAGCCGTCGCCCGGCGGCATCAAGAAGCCCGGGATCAACCCCTGCGGCTGAGCGGGCGGCGGTGGGTCGATCTTGATGGCGGGCGGCGGCTTGGGCGGATTCACCGGTTCCAGGGCCGCCTTGTTGTTGTACTCGGTGAGCACCTGCTCCGATTTCGCCTGATACTCCGCGTACAACTTGATGGCTTGGTCTTTGTAGGCCGGGTCCTTGGATAACTCTTCGAGCTTCATGATGTCGGCCAACGAGGGATGGGACCGCCTGGCCCACAGCTGCAGCTGCGCGATGTAGCTGGCCTGCTTGGCCATCGCGGCACTCAATTTCGCCATGTGCAGCACCCACTCTCGCTGCTGATCCATCGAGGCCTCGCAGGCCGTGGCCGCATCGCCTTCCCAGTGATCGAAGGCCCGGAAACGCTTGAGGTCTCCCTGCAACGTCAGGTTGTAGGTGTTCCACCCATCGGCGAAATCGGCCAGCGATGCGCCCTGATCCCCTGATTCGAGTTTCGTCGCCGCGGTTTTGAGGTCGGTGAAGTCGGGGTCACCCGCCGCCGCAACCGTCGGCGTGTCCGCTAGACCCGCCGAGCTGTCCCCGCCCACACCGCCGGCCGATTCGGCCTGCACGGTGCCGCCGCCGTCGTTGTTCAGGGCCGTCGACGCCTCCTCGTCCACCTCCCCATACGCCTTGGCCGCGTTGCGCAGGGAGGTCGCCAGGCGTTGCCGTTCCCGATGACCGGCCGCCAGGTAGGTGCGCATATTGTCGGCCGATAGCACCAGTTGCTGGGCCGCGTTGTTAGCCGCCGTGAGGCCGCACGGTGGCTGCGGGACATCGGTTGGTGGCTCGGCCATGGGGGACTCCACCTCGTTAGCCCGCGACAAAATTTCTTGCTGATCCACCGTCAAGGTCTGCGGCTGCGACATCTCGGTCACCCTCCTTAGTGCTACAGCCATTATCGCCGTTGCGGCCGCTGGTTAGTGCACCAAAAAATTCCGGCCCGCGGGTCGCGTGGTGGCCGCGCGCGGGTGCCTTATTTCGGCAGCGCCATCTGGTAGCGGCTTTCCTCGGGCGGCGAGACCCGCCGGATCGGCAGCTCGCGGTGGCGCGGTGTGCCGATGAGGTTGTGCCGCAGCAGCACCCGGTCGACGCCCTGATGCGGACCCAGATAGGTGGTGGCATGCGGCCAGGCCACCTTGGCCACCGGCCCGACGTGGGCACCGATCAACCGGGCGAACTGTTCGAACTGCGGTCCGACGGTGACGACGCCGCCGGCGGCCGCCGCGCGCACCACAAACTGGGTGAACGTCTGCGCGTCACCGAGCTGGATGCTCACGTCGACGTCGTCGAACGGCAGGTAGACCGGGCACCGGTGCACCGTCTCGCCGACCAGGACACCCGCGGATCCGATCGGCAGGTGGCAGTGCCGGTTGGGGACGAGGTCCTGACCTATCAACGCCGGCCGCTGGCCACCGTAGAGGCGGGAGAAGCCGCGCGGCGTCTTGGGTTTGTTCACCGTGGTCAACAGCACCGTGGCCTGGGGCGGAGTCCCGGGGGCGATCCGGACCCTGGTGACGGTGTGGTCGGCACGCACCGACCACCACAGGTCGGGGCCGCCCGGCGCGGTGTAGGCGGCCGTGTAGGCGTCCCGCCCGATGATCATCGACCACTTCTCCCGGACGAACCCGATGTCGGTGGCGTGGTCGTAGTCGTCGAAGCTGCGCCCACACACGGCGTCGACCCCGTTGCTGGCCAAACCGTCGGCGATGCGGGTCGCCGAGGCGACCAGATAGCGGGCCAGCCCCGCCACCCCGGTGTCGCGCCGCCGCGCCGACCTCTGCGCCCGTTCCGGGTCGGCCCGCAGCATGATCCAGGTCCGCCGGTTCGCCGGGGCCGGGTCGGCGCCGATCACCCGCTGGTACAAACTCACCACCTCGGGTGCCGCGGTCTTGCCAACCCGGTAGCCGGCCGAGACCACATCGGCCTCCAAGTCGGGACAGTGCACCGCCAGCAGCTCCTCCAACAGCCGGGTGTCCAGCACGTCGTCGGTGTGGGCCTGCCCGTCGACAATGACCGTCGGGGTGAACGGCCGGGGCTTGAGCTCGATGACCGCGATCATCTGCTCGCGCCGCCAGCGCACCGCCACGTGATCTCCCGGCTTCACGGTGGCGCCGACAACGGGCTCCGAGGGGATCTCGATCGGCTTGCGTCGCCGTCGCAGCCACACATAAACCGTGGCCAACCAGCCGGTTACCCGACGGCCGAACAAGGTCACGAAGACCACGACGGCCCCCAGCGCCACGATCGCGATGCCCACCCACCAGTAACGGGTATCCAGAAACAGCAGTACGCAGGGCGGGGCCAAGGCCGCCAGGATCAACGTGTGACCGGTGCTGAAGCGCAGCCGCATGGGGTTTCTCATCGGCTTTTCACCGGCGCCTCAACGCCCGTGCGGCCAGCGCGGCCAGGCCCAGGGCCAGTGCCAGACCCGCGACCGCCAACGCCACCACCGTGATCGGCCGACGATCGGGGCCCGGCGGCAGCGCCGGGGCCGGGATGCGTCTGACGTCGGGGGCCGATGCGGGCCCGGGCGGAATGTCCCAGGTCAACGCCGCGACGGCGTTGATCACGCCCGCGCCCACCAGGTTGTCAACCCCGCCTCCGGGATGCCGCGCGGTGGCGGTGATCCGGTTGATGATCTGCGCCGGCGTCAGGTCGGGAAACCGCTGCCGCAGCAGCGCCGCCAGGCCCGAGACGTATGCCGCGGCAAACGACGTGCCGGCGATCGGAACGGGACCCTCCTTGCCTTGCAACGCGTTCACCGGCTCGCCGCGGTCACCCAGGGCGACGATGTTCTCCGCGGGAGCCGCCACGCCCACCCAGGGTCCGTGCATCGAAAACGAACTCGGCGCGCCGGTCTGGCCGATGCCGCCCACGGTCAGCACCAACGGTGCATACCACGCCGGCGTGACGACCGTCTGCACCTTGTTCCAGCCGCGCGGGTCGGCGGGTGTGGACGCGTCAGGCAGCGGGTTCTGCGTGCAATCGCCGCCGGTGTTGCCGGCCGCGACGACGACCACCGCCCCCTTGGTGTTGACCGCATAGTTGATGGCGGCGCCCAGGCTGGACTCGTCGATCGGCCTGCTGACCTTGTAACAGGCCGCTTCGCTGATGTTGATCACGTTCGCACCAAGATTGGCGGCGTGCACCACGGCGCGGGCCAGGCTGCGGATCGACCCGGCCGCCGGAGTGGCGTTGGGGTCGTTGGGGTTGGGCTGGGAGCCGACCGGTTCGAATGCCTCCGATGTCTGACGCAGCGACAGCAGGCGCGCATCGGGCGCGACACCGATGAACCCGTCGGTCGGGGCGGGCCGGCCGGCGATGATGGACGCGGTCAGGGTTCCGTGGGCATCGCAATCGGACAGCCCGTTGCCGGCCTGATCGACGAAATCGCCGCCGGGCTCCGCCGGGACCCGCGGCGACGCGTCCACACCGGTGTCGATCACGGCCACCGTCACCCCGGCCCCGGTCGCAAACCGGTGGGCCTCGGCGACACCCAGGTACGTGTCGCTCCACGGCGGATCGTGAAAATTGGAGTCGGGCAACGTGGTGGGCGCCGAACACAGCACGCGCTGTTCGGTGGGTTGGTCGGGACCGGTCACATCCGGCGGCACCGCACCCGGATCGATCGAGGGCGGGTCGATGGCCAACGCCGGCGGCGCGGTCAGCAACGCAAGCGCCACCGTCACCAGCACGATCCGGTGCACCCCCGAATCACTCCATTCATTGAGCCGCGCCGCCGCCCGCGCATCTGCATCTCAGGCCTGCGTGCAGTTTAGACGTAACGGGTGCGTAACCGCCGCTTTTCCCCGCCGGGGCCGCACCCTGAAGAGCCGGCGGCGGCTCCCCGCGGCAACCGCGTCACCACACCAGGGCGGCCATCTCGCGGTTGTCCGAACACACGCTGCGCACCGCGGCCTCGATGTCAGTGGCGGTGATGATCTGCAGGTCGTCCACCGACACCGGTTGGCCCGCACGCTTTTGCGCGACCACCCGGGTGTCCCGGAATCCCTCGGCGCGCTCGATGACGTTGCGGGCGAACCGGCCGTTCTGCATGACGTCGATGCCGTGCTGCCCGCTCGGGGTGGTGTACTTGCGGATGGTGGTCGCCGCGTCCAGGAAGGTCTCGCGGGCGGCGTCGTCCAGCAGGCTGGCGCGTGGCCTGGCGTAGCGGTGCCCGATTTCCACGATTTCCGCCGGCGAGTACGACTCGAAACGCAGCTTGCGGTTGAACCGCCCGGCCAAACCTGGGTTCACCGACAGGAATTCGTCGACCTGATCCTCATAGCCGGCCCCGATAAAGCAGAAGTCGAAGCGGTGCGCTTCCAACTGGACCAGGAGTTGGTTCACCGCCTCCATCCCGATCATGTCCGGCGTGCCGTCCTGGTGGCGTTCCACCAGAGAGTAGAACTCGTCCATGAAAATGATTCGCCCAAGCGATCTTTCGATCAACGCGTTGGTCTTGGGGCCCGATTCCCCGATGTAGTGCCCGCAAAAGTCGGATCGGCGGACCTCCCGAATTTCGGGGTGACGCACGATTCCCATGCCGGCATAGATTTTGCCCAGAGCTTCAGCGGTGGTCGTTTTTCCGGTGCCCGGCGGCCCCACCAGCAGCATGTGGTTGGTCTGCCCCTCCACCGGCAGGCCGTGTTCCAGGCGCATCATGCGCACTTCGAGCTGGTCTTCCAGGGCCGACACCGCCTGCTTGACCGCCGCCAGGCCCACCTGTTTAGCCAGCAGCTCGCGGCCCTCGGCCAGCAGCTCGGCCCGCCGCCCCGCCGCGTCGTCGTCGTCAAGCTGATCGCGGCTTTTTGCCGTGGCGGGATCCCACCGGTCGGTGCGGCTGGCGATGGTTTGTTCGTCGGTGACGACCAGGCGCAGATTCGGGTCCGCCAGCGCTTCTTTGGCCTGCTCGGTGAGCACCCCGTTGATGGTGGCCTTCGACAGCCAGATCTGGGCCTTGTCCTCCTCGTGCAGCTGGCGGTACACCATCCCGCGCACATACGCCAGGTCGGCGACCAGCAGCGGAATGTCGGCCGGGCCGATGGCGGCGGTCAGCACCTCGGCGCCGAATCGCGCCGACGACTTGCTGTGCCCGATCACGTCGACCCGGTCCAGCCAGTCCAGGGCCACCCGGCCCTGCCCGAGATGCGCCGCGGCATGGGCGGCCAGCGCGCAAATCGACGCCGTGACCGCCGACATGACGATCGCCTGCGGCGGCAGCTCCTCGGCGGCGGTCAGCAGCACGTCCGGCCAACGCTGCGTGGCGTACATCAGGAAGGCCCTAGCCAGCTGATGCCACTGATGGTTGGCCCACGAATCCAGCAGTTCCCGGTTGGCCAGCAGCGTGTCGGCCTGCGCGTACTCCCCGGCGATGGTCAGCGCCGACGACAGCGCCAGCGCCACTTGGGATGCGTCGGTCACCGTCATCCCGATGTAGGGACCCAGCTGGATGTCGGCGCCCAGCGTCGCGCCGATCCGGGTGGTCTCGCGGTGCAACCATTCGCTGGTGGCGTGCAGCCGTTTCAGCGAGGCCAGCTCGTGGTCGCCGCAGGCGATGCGGCCCAACCACGCATCGGCCATCGACGGGTCGGCGTCGGTGGCGGCGACGAACTCGGGCAACGCCGCCGCGCACCCTTGCCGGCTTTTGAGCGCCATCGCCCGGTCGAAATGCCTCCGCGCAGTGAGTAAATTGCCCATCGTCTACACCAACCTCGGCGCGCACTATCTCGTGGCGAGCGACATGCTGACCGGCTCAAGGCTGACATAGCGGTTCTCCGCGCGGAACAGGTCCATCTCAACCAGCCAACTGTGCCCTGCCGCACCGACATTCAGCGTCGCGCGATCAACCTGCTCGATGGTCACCTCGAAGCCGTGCCGCTGCCCCTCGGGCAGCGTGGTCCCGGCCGGGGCGATGGTGATCACGGTGGCCGGCCGCGGCGTCGGAGCAATCGCGGCATCGATGCCCGCGCCCTCCTGCCTGCCGTCCCGTCGTTGCCGCGCAGCGTACTCCACCACACTGACGGTGGTGCGCGGCGCCGGCCGTGCCGAGCCAACCACGCTGACCTCCGGCATTCGCACGCTGGCCCAGCGTGTTTGGTCGCGGGTGTGCACACAGACCCGTTCGCCGGCTCCGGCGGTACGGATCACGATCCGTTTGGCGACCGCGTCCTGCGCGGCCACGAACACCCGCGACAGTTCACCGGCATCGGTGAGCGGGATCATCAGCCGGTCCCCGTTGCCCAGCTTTCCGATCAGCACGCCCGACGGTCCGATCTCGGTGATCAGCCGCGCCGGCAGCGGGCCGCGGTGCAATCCGCGCAGCCGCGGACGCGGCCCGCACATGTTGGCCGCCGCGGCGGCGGCTTGCTCCCCGTTGAGCCGGCGCAAGATCACGCTGGGCGGGGTATGCGCCGGTGTCGGGGTCCGCACGGTGACCGTCGCGGTGCAGGTCGCGTCCGGGAATATGGTGACGTTCTGGATGACCTCGTCGGCGCGCAGCGTCCACGCTTGCGCAAGAACCCGCGAGCTGATCGCCTCGACCGGGTAGCCATAAGTGGTCATCCAACCGCCGTCGCCGCGGATGGCTTTCCACCGCTGCGCCCGCCCGGCCACCGCGTCGAAGCCCAACCGGCGATCCAGCTCGACCAGGTCGGTGGCGGTGGCGACCTTCGCGCGCAACCCCTGGCAGCGCAGCGCGCCGGCGACGCGCTGGGCGGCCGACACGGCCGCCGTCCCAACGGTGGTGCGCCACCGCAACGCCGCCGTGTTGGCGATCACCGGCAGCCGCATGATCAGCCAGGTTTCCCGACGGCCCGCATACGGTGGGGTGCCGATCTCGGAGTCGTAGACCCGCGGGTAGTCACCGACATTGCCGTGCCGGGATCCGAAGGTGACGACGCTGATCGAGTCCAGCCGCAGGCCCAGCGGGTGGTGCAGCATCGGGACCAGTTCGGCAAGGTCGATGACGTTAGCGGTCTGCACACTCACCGAACCGGTCACCCGGGTGGCCTGGTGTGCCTTGCCGAGCAGGTGTATCGCCACCACGGCCACGCCGTCATGCACGCGCACCCCGCCGGCGGATCGGTTGTTGGCCACCGTGATCGGGGGCGCCCAGCTGATCGGGCGCCGGCCCCGCAGCCCCAGCACCGCCCACGACCACGCCGGCTGACCCCACCACCCGACGAACACCAGCGCGATGCCCACCACCGCGGCGACCGCCGCGCCGACGTAGCCACCCGGGGCCCAACCGACCAGCGCGAGCAGGAAAACCGCCCACACCCCGGCGACCCGCCGATTGCTGCCCGTCCGGAATCCGGTGAGCGTAGCCGTCATCGCGCCCTCCGCAGCCGGGCCGCGATCGCCGCCACCAGCACCCCGGCAGCCACCGCGCCGACGAACCCGATGGCGATGTTGCGTGCCCGGTGATCCGGCGGCGGGGCCGGCGACGGGGGTGTGATCACCCGGCTCTGCGCACCCGGGGGCATCCGCTCCCCGGGGGGAATGTTGAACGTCAGCGCGGCAACCGGATCCACCAGCCCATATCCAACCTTGTTGTCCACCCCCGCGGGCGGATTGTGCGCCGACTGCACGATCCGGTTGATCACCTGATGGGCGGACAGCTCGGGGTACTTGGCCCGCACCAGCGCCGCGACGCCGCTGACGTAGGCCGCCGAGAAGCTGGTGCCCCAGAACGGCATGTTCTTCTCACCCGGCCGTGACGGCGGATAGGCGTTGACCGGTCCACCACCTTGTGGCGAGAGGCCCATGATGTGGGTTCCCGGCGCCGCGACACCCACCCACGGACCCGACATGCTTTTGTCGAGTGCGGCGCCCTCGGCGTCGACGGCACCGACCGACAACACGTAGTCGGCGAACCACGACGGTGACGAGATGATCTTGACCTGATGCCAGTCCCGCGGATCCGACGGGTCCAGCGGGTCAAACATCGGGTTGTTGCCGCAGCCAGCTTCCCCGTCGTTGCCGGCCGCGGCCACGATCACGGCGTCCTTGACGGTGGCCGCATACCACAATGCGGCGCCCAGGGCGCGTTGGTCGGCCGGGGCGACCGCCGGCAGGCAGGAGGTCACCGAGATGTTGATCACCTTCGCCCCCATGTTCGCCGCGTGCACCACCGCGCGCGCCACCGTGTTGAGCGTGCCGGCCTTGACCCGCTCGTCGGAGTTGGGGTCCGCCGGTGGCGGGTTGACCGGCTCGAACGCTCGCGACGACTGGCGGATCGAGATGATGGTCGCGTGCGGTGCGACACCCGCTACCCCGTCCGGGGCACCCGGCGGGGGTGGCGGCACCGCGGGTTCGTCCTCGGTCTGCGGATCCGGCGGCCCATGGGCGGGCGCCATCGCACCCGCTTCCTCCGGCGGTGGTGGGGGCGGTGGTGGAACGGTCTGGGTGATCGTCACCGGTGTCGGCGGCGGTGGCGGTGGCACCGGCGGCGGGACCTCCACCGGCGGCGCCGGCGCCACGGTGGCCGGCGGCGGCCCGGCCGGCGGCGGGAACGCCGGCGTGGCCGGCATTGGCCGCGGCATCGGCACCATCCCCAGCGGGGCGGCCCCGATGATCGAGCTCACCACGGTGCCGTGCGAGTCGCAGTCCGACAGCCCGTCCTCGCCCATGATGTAGTCGCCGCCGGGCACCACCGGCAGGCGCGGGTTGGGCGACACCCCGGTGTCGATGACCGCCACCGGCACACCGTTGCCGGTGCTGTACTGCCATGCCTTGCCGATGTTGAGCAGGTTAAAGCCCGGCGCCAGCTGCGCCACGTCGGGGTTTTTCACGGTGATGGGCGTTGAGCAGCTATTGGCCCGCCGCATCGGCTGATCGGGTCGCGGCGGCCCGTCGGCGGGTACCAACGCCGGGTCCACCGACGGTGGTGGGATGGCCTGTGCGGCAGGGACCGTGGCCGACAACGCGACCAGGGCGACGGCGGCCGTCGCCGCTACGACTCGCAAGCCCACCCGGCCTAGTGGCGAAGCCACGAGAACAGCCCTCCCAGGGCTGCCGCCGCGGGCAGCAACACGATCATGGCCAACACCTCAACCCATTCCACGGCCAGCCGGATCAACGGCCTGAACCGGGTCACCGGCACCACCAGCGCCGCGGCCAACCCCGACGCGGCGAAAGCCGCGACCGCCAACGAGGGCCACAACAGCCCGCCGGGCACGCCCTTCGGGGCGGCGAGCGCGTACTTGACCACCCCGGCGCACACCGCCGCGGACGCCCCGCACACCAACGCGACCGCTTGGAACTTGGCGGCGAATCCGCGGCCCTGGGTGATGAAGAGGCCCACCACCAAGCCGGCGACCAACAACGCCAACCAGGCCAGCGGCCGACCGGGCGTCAGCACCCCCCACACCGCGGCGGGCAGCACGGCGGATATCCCGACGCACATTCCCACCTGAACCGCGTTGACCAGCCTGGCCGAGGCCGCGATCGCGGCGCCGCGCGCGGTGATGTCGGTCAATTCGTTGTCCTCGTCCTCACCGTCGTCCTCACTGACCGGAGACACGGTGTCGACCGGCATGCCCGCACGGCGGGCGAACAGGTCCCGGCCGGTGATCGATCCGAAGTATGGCGGTCGCACCCGTGCCACCCACAGCGCGATCGTCGGCGTCATCCTGACCAACACGACCAGCCCGACCAGCACACAAACCGCCAACACCGGCACCGACACCGGCCAAAACATGCGGACACCGGCCACGGCCGCGAGCATCCCGCACACCGTCACCACCGCCGTGACCACGGCCGTCTGCCACCGCTTGCGCGTCACCACGCCGATGGCGATGGCGCCCAGGATCACCACCACCAGACCGATCAGCCCGTGCGGCGCGCCCAGCGCCCCGGGCGGAGCGCAGGCCGCTGCGACGGCCAGCAACGCCACCGCCAGCCACCCGAACCCGCTGAACAGGTCGCGCCGGTCGCGCCAGCCCCAGCGCACCACCAGCGTCCCGATCACCAACGGCAGCCCGAACCCGCCGGCCACCGCGGCCGGAATCGGGCCATCGGTGAAGGTGCGTGCCCGCAACGTCAGGGCCACCACCACCCCGGCCGCCATGGCGATGATCGCGATGGCCGTGTGGGCGGCGGTGAGCGGCGTCACCGGGGCAAACATGCGATCCCCACCGTCACGGCCGAGCCACTTGCCCATGGCCGCCAGGCCCGTCGACAGCGACTCGTACTGCGGCTCGAACGACTCGCCGGCGACCCGCGGTACCAGCACCAGCGTGTCGCCGTCCTGCACGCCCAGCTCGTCTAGGCTCTTGTTGATATCCAGCCGCACCCCGTTGATCTTGTGCAGCTCATAGCTGCCGGCCGGCAGCGCAATGCCGTCGAAACCTTTCCGTTTCAGGTCGGCGTCGAACAGCTCCACCATTCCCTCGAAGAATCCCTCCACCGGAATTCCGGCCGGGAACACCTGGGAACACAGATGCTTGTCGTAGGAAATGTTGACCGCACAGCGCGCCGGGAAAGCAACCTTGTGTGGCGATGTCACGACGCCGCTCGCTCCGCATCGGGAATATATTTGTCGGCCAGGCCCGCGGTGATTTCGAAAAGCCGCAACCGTGACTTCTTGTTCAACTCATGCACCGTGTCGATGATCCCGCCTTTGGCCAGGTGCGGATCGAACGGCATCGCTTCCACGATTGCCCCGACCTTGGTAAACCGTTCGGTCAAGTAGGCCAGCGCATCCTTATCGGTGATGGTGTCGGCGTGGTTGATGATCACGGTGCTCCGCGAGACCAGCTCGTGATAACCCTGCGACCGCAGATAGTCCACCGCCCGCAGCACCGGCCGGGACCGGTCCGCGGTGATCCCCGAGACGAACACCAAGGTGTCGGTGTTCTGCAGCACCGGCTTCATCACCTCGTGCTCGAGGTCGACGGAGGTGTCGACGACCATCACGGTGTGGGTTCGCCGCAGCCGGGACAACACCCCGGAGAACATCGCCGGCACCAGCGGTCTGGGCTGGTCCGACGTGCGGTTTCCGGCAAGCACGTCCAGTCCCACCGCGTTTTGCCCCAGATGCTCGCGGATGTCCGCGTAGCCCTGCACGTCGGTGTCGTTGATGATGGCGGCGTAGTCCCCCGGCGGTGACTCGTCGATGCGGTCGGCCAGCGTGCCGAAACCCGGCACGGCGTCGATCGCGATCACGTTGTCCGGCCGGCATTCGCGGAAGACCCCGCCGATGCAGGCGGCCATCGTCGTGACGCCCACCCCGCCCTTGCCGGAGACGACGGTGATGACATATTGCCGCCGGATGTGCCGTCGGATGCGGCCCTGTAAATCACGGTAGTGTCGTTCCCGGGGCGATTCACCCGGGTTAATTTTGTGAAATGAGGCGGCGTACACGAATTTCCGCCACCCCGATCCCGGGGGAATTTTCCGAGGCGCGGCCAGGTCGGTAATACGCATGGTGTCCGACACCGAATCACCGAAGTTGCGCGCCACCGACGGATCCGCCCGTCTGAGCGCTCCTTCGTCTGATATATTCGGGTCATTCCAAGGGCTCGTCACGACCGCGATGCTAACATGATTGGCGATTCCGCGTTTCCCCACCGACTAACCCATCAGGCGCGGTTACGAATGCGTTAATTCTTTTCATTACAAGACATTGCCGATCAGACCACCCGTCGGTAGGAGTACCACTCCTCGCCGGCAGGCAGGCGGCGGATCAGCCGCTGGATCGCCCCGGCGATGTCGCTTCGCGACCCCGGCGACAGCACCTGGTAGCGTCGCCGCCCAGACGGCACGCATTCCACACAGATCCGACCCGCGGGGGTGTCCACGATCGCCACCGTGGAATCGCCGACGACGAGGCGCGCCATGGCTTCCGGCCCGACCCCGGCTTGCAGCGCCACGATGGCCGCATGCGCGGAGCGCGCGGGATCGGCGGCCAGGGTAACCAGCTGCAGCTGGTCGACGTCCAGGCGCTGGCTGAGCAGAAACGATCGCAGCCCTTCGGGGTCACGCACCGAGTGCAGGAGTTCCTCGGCGTCCACGGTGACCGGCCGCAGCGGCGCCGCCTCGGCGACACCGCACAGCCGCTCGACCTGACCCACCACGAGCTCGCTGGCCGCGGCCTCGTCGCTGGCGACGCCGGCCGGGTAAAGCCGCACCAGCTCACCGTGGCGCTCCAACACCACCCACCAGGTGGCGAACCGGCAGATGGCCGCCCGGGTCGGCTCGCCGCCCGGCACGCCGATGGTGACCAGCAACCCCAGGTCGCGTCGCATGAGCACGGTGAGCCATTCGCGGATCATCGGGTCGGCGTTGCCGGCCTCGTCGAGCGCGCCAACAGCCGCCAGCTCGGCGGCCATCGGGTGACGCAGTGCCCGTTCGGCGGTGTCCAACCGCGGCAGCAGCGGCCGCAACCCCAGCTCCGGGCAGGTCTGTTCCACCCCGGTCACCGCCTGCAACACCCACAGGCCGTCCACCGTCGTCGTCAGCATGTCGCCTTCACCTCGCCCGGCTACCCACAAGCAGAAGGTGGGGCACACGCGCGGATCCGCGCGTGTGCCCCACCTTGACTCGGGCCACCGGTCGCGTGGCCGGACCTAGAACAGGCCCGCGATGGCCTGGTCGGTGCCGATCGCGTTGTCCAGCACGTGGCCCGTGGTCTGCCCGTGCTGACCCACCGTTTCGATGAGCCCCTGCAGCCCCGACAGCATTTGCGCTTGCGCTTCAAAGAACCCTTGGGCACCGTGGCCGGCGAAAAACTCTTGCAGCGCATTCGTCTTATTCGCGGTATCGGCGTGAATCTCGAGCAACTGGCCCGCCCGCGAGCCCACGTCCGTCGCGAAGTCGGAAACGGCTCCCGGGTTATAGGTGATCTGGTCTGACATGGTGAATTTCCTTTCCGAAGCGAGATGTCAACTGGGGTACGGGCCGGTCAGGATCCGTGGCCGCCGCCGAACAGGGCCTGAAACGCCGCCTGCGAGTCCGCCTCGTGTCCTTCCATGAGCGCCGCGGCCTGGACGAGGCCCTCGGCCAGCCGGGTGCCTCCCGTCAGCACCTTGTTCAACTCGTTGGTGATCTCGGTGGCGGTGACGTGTGAGGCCACGACACCGGCCCCAGACCAGGTGGCCGGGTTCATCACGTTTTCCTGGTTAGCCAGATACCCCCGGGCAATGCCTATGGCGTGCTCCATATTCGCCTGGATATCGTGGGCGGTGCTGCGCAGCATCTGCGGTGTTACCTGGATGGTGTTATCTGCCACGGGGACTTATTCCTTACTACTAGTCGTTTCGCCCTGTGCAGGCCGGGCATGAGGCGAAGTGTATGGGTGCTGTGTCGACCTGTCGATTCACCCTGTGCCGGGGCCCGGCCTTACCGGTTACCGCCGGTCGTCGACGACCCGCACCGTTGCGGGCCGTTCGGCCTTGCCGTGCGAACCTCGGGGGCCTCCCCCCGCATAACCCACCGGCATGCCCCCGACGGGGGTGCCGCCGGCCGTTGTGGTCGGCGCGCGCAGCGTCTCGGCGCCCAACGCCCCGCTGGGCCGCAGCCCCACCGGTCGGCCGCTGGTGCCGGATTCGAAGGCGCTGACGGGGCGGGTAAAGCTGGTCGCGGGTACGCCCGCGCCGCCCAGGGAGGCGCCTCCGCCGCCCGCACCGACTTCGGTCGCCGCGGCCGAGAGCCCGCCGGCCGCCGAAGCCGCCGAGGCGCCGGGGGCCGCCGCGCCCATGCCTAAAGCTCCGGGGCTGGCGAACATGCCCATCATCGACTGCAGCGGCTGCATGGCGTTCATCGGTGCCTGCATCATTCCCGCGGGGGCCTGCAGCGCCTGCGGGACCGCCCCCATCATCGACTGCATGGGCTGCATCAGGCCGCCGAGCTGATTCCCGAAGTTTTCACCGGCCGCCGTTGATTGACCGGCGCCGGTGGTGCTGGCCTGCACACCCTGGTAGGCCGAGCGCATCCCGTCGCCGGCCGCGGTCTCGGCCACCGCCTGGCCGACCGCGGTGGCCGCCTGCGTCGGCGCCGCCGGCGAGGCGCTCATTGCCGCGACCGGCGGGGGAATCGCCAGGCTCTCGGCCAAAGCGGCCAGGACCCCACCGTAAGTGGCGCCGACCGCGGCGTTGTTCGGCCACATCACCCCGAAGTACTCGACGTCCAGCGAGACGATCCGTGGGGTCAGCGTCCACAGCACGCTCGGGTTGATGGCATTGTCGACGCCCCACTCGTCGCGGTTCGCCATGCACTCCGGGGCCGGGCGCATGGCGGCATTGGCCGTCTCGAACGCCGCGATCGCGGCCGACACCACGGCCGGCTTGACGTCCACCCAGCCCGCCAGCCCGTGCAGCGAGGCGTTGAGCATGGTGGCGTTGGTGGCCGATGCCGCCGACCCGATGCCCTGCCAGCCCGCCGCGGTGGCGGCGGTGTTGATCGCCGACGCGACACCGGAGGCATGGTGGCTGGCACCCAAGGTTGTCCAGGCGGTCTGGTTAGCCAGGTGGGTTCCCACCCCGGTCCCGGCCTTGAGCAGCAGGTCGTTGGCCTCGGGTGTCCGCGCGGCCCACCCAGGGTCAGGCATGCGTCGCTAACCTAGCGCCTGTGCCGCCGCGCGTGCCGCCTCGGTGGCCACGTACACGCCCGACGCGAGGCCCTGCGTGCCGGCGAACAATCCGCGCTGGGCGGCGTGCTCGGCGACCACGCCCAGGTAGCCGGCGCCGCACGCGTTGAGCGCCGCGGAGAACATCGCCGAGTCGGGGTCACCACCCATCGGCGTCGTTCCGAGCAGCGCCGGCGCCGCGGCCGCCGCCGCGGCTTCGGTTTCCGCGCTGATCGCCGACTCCGCGGCCGCCGATGCCAAAACCGCTTCCGGCTGCACAGACCAAACCATTGTTGCCCCTCCGATTGCTTCTGCAATGCAAGTAATGGTCGCTCAGTGTAGTGCGAGTCGGCCGATCGCGTGTTCACAAGCCGGACATCCACACCCTTGACGGCGTCAATCTCGCCGAGCACATGCCGCGGAAGGGTAGTGGGTCTTCCCTCCTATCGCACCCGTCCCACGCGTTCCAGCGCGTCAGGGGTCTGCGATATGCCCGCCTACACGCGACAACCGTGGCTGACGGGCACCTGTCAACGAGAGTGTTATTTCTTGTCGTGCGGTAGCCGGCAGCCGGTGTAGCCGGAGACGACGAGGTTGCCGCGGTAGGCGATCTTGATGAATATCCCGGTGGGTCCGGAAAACCACACGTCATGGTTGCCGGGCTGGTCTTTGATCACCTGCATGTCGGTGGCGTCGAGCTTGGCGGCGGCCGCCTTGGCCGCCTCCACGATCGTGGCCCAGTCCGTCTCGGAGACCGGTACCCGGACGGCGACTTGGTCGGGCAGAAAGTATCGCTTACCGTCGGTTTGCTCGTAGGGCTGTTGACAGTTGCCGGTCGAGCCCTCGTGTGGTGTCTCCCAGGTTATCGAGGGAATGAGTTTGCTTGCTGCCGCGGTGATTTCGTTCATGGCGTCTTGCACCTGGACCTTGGTGTCCTCAAAGGAGGGCAGGGCTTTGAGCTCTTCGAGGGCTTGTGCGGCCTCACCGGGTGGGGTGGGCGGGTAGGGCTGGTACACGTGGCATCCTGTCGCGGCTAGAGCGGTGGCGATGATCGCGGCGCCGAGGAGTCTCCGGCGGCCGCCGTGGGAACGGTTTCTTTTCGGGCTCGTGTTCATTGTCCGCGGATCGCCTGGTCGCCCAGCCCGGCGACGACGGCGGCGATGTTGTACCCGGTGGTGCGGGGCAGGTTGTTGCTGCCCGGGCGGGGGTAGTCGCTGTGGCCGTGCGCGCCCTCCAGGTTCAGGGTGCCGCCGTGGCCGTCGGACACGGTGGCCGGCCCGGTTGCCAGGCGGGTGAAGTGGGGGTTGGTCGCCGGGTTCGGCCCGAAGTCTCCGGTACCGGTTGCGTCGGCGCCGAACCCGAGGATCTGGGCGAGCCCGGACGGCAGGCTGTGCACCAGGGTTTTGCCGTCATAGGTCCATTGGATGGGGTCGTCGGGGGTTTCCATGGCGTAGACGTGGCCGGGCCCCAGTTGCAGCTGCCGGGGCGTGGCCGCTTCGATGCCGGGGGAGCCGTAAAACAGCGCGTCGCTGACGCCGTGGTTGCCGGGTTCTTGCAGGGCCAGCCCGGTGGTCAGCGAGCCGTAGGAGTGCCCAATCGCGGTCAGATGAGCCGGGGTGCCCTGATGGGCGGCGCCCAGCCCGTCGTAGAAGCGGGCCAGATTTTGGGCGCCGGCCTGGGCCAGGTCGTCGTGGCTGACGTCCCAGCCGCCCGCCAGCGACTTGCCCAGGTCATCCCAGCCAGGGATCTGGGGCGCGTCATAGCCAATCCACGCGATCGCCGACACCGTGTCATGCTCGTGCCCCGGCGTGACGCTCAATTGCCTTAACGCCTCGGTCCTCAGGTTGGTCGCCTCCTCGGTCATGCTGGCTATGCTGCCGTGCACGGTGGTGTTCAGGCCGGGGGCGGTGACCGAGACGTGGGTGGCGGTGTCGGGGTCGCCGACCGCGATGGCGGCGCGGGCCTGACGGCCGTTCTTGGTGTCCAACAGCAGCAGCCTTCTCTCCGGGTTACCGGTGATGGCCCGATCGACCGCCCGCAGATCGGGAAGGGAGTTTGCCCGGCCACGGGCGTCGTCGTATCGGCGCTGCCAGGCCTCATAGGCCAGGCGGTCGTCGAAGATTGCGCCCGGCTCGTTGGGGTGCGGAATGTTTTCCCCCGCCGCCCAGTCGGGGTGCTGGGCCCGCAGCGCGTCGGCCTGTGCCGCGGCGGTTTGGGCGCGCGCCAGTTCGTCGGCAAGCGTCAGCCGGTTGTAGTGATCCCGGTCGGCTGCGGGCATCCCATCGTGGTTGCCGATGTAGTGGTCCTGGCTGTACAGCCAGTCCTTCTCCGCCGGAGTCAGCCGGTTCCACAGCTCGGCAAACCGCCTGGGATCCTCCGGTAGCGGCTGCGACAGCGGCGGCCGAATGGGCGACTCGGCCGGCGATTGCGCAGCGTCCAAAGCGTCGATGACGGCCGGGTCGTAGCCGTCGATGCGCAGGGTGATCAGCGAGTCCTGCAGAATGTCGGAGTAGCCGTTGCGGATCGACTGCAGCTGGCCCACCGCCGCCTTGGTGTCGTCGATGGCCTGCTGCTCAAGAGCGGAGATGAGCGCATCCAGCGCGGATCTGTCCGCGGCGGTCAGGTGTGGGTTTTTCTCCAGCTCCAGCGCTTCGCCGATTTCGTCGTCGAGCCGCTGCAGCTTCGCCTCCAGCGTGGCGATCTGCCCACTAGCGGATCGTTGCGCCTGCGCCAAAGCGGCCGCGATGGTTTCCAAATCGACTGCGATCCTGGGTAATTGCACGGCCTGCAGGCCCATCGACTTTGCCACGCGCTGCACTTCGGCGGAGTCGTTGATCGGGTGATCGCCGTTCTCCCGATTCCATGCGGCCTCAAACCGGCGGCGCGCCTGGTCGAAGGCGGCACTGGCCTCGGTGGTGCAGCGGCCCGCGTCATAAAAAGCTTGCGCCAGATCGGAAATCTGCGCCGGCCGCCCGGCCTGCAGGCTGTTGTTGATCGCCCAGGGGTCGCCGCCGGCCTCGCCGATCAGCAGCGGGACGCTTATGTGCCGGAGCCGCATCGCACCGCCCGCAGTGCCGCCGCGTTGCCCTGGTCCATCTGGGTGAACCCGCGGGCCGCGTACTGCGCCTTGCGGCCGACCGCGTTGAGGATCTGCTGGTGCGCCTGCAGGGCTTCGGTGTGGCCGGCATGCGCCATGGCCACGGCGCCGTGAAACGTCTCGGCAGCCGGGAAGTCGCCGAACATGCCAGCCGCCAGCGGCCCGCACGCTAGCTGATCGGCCCCCAGGTGGGCATGCTCACCGGCACGGTTGGACTCGTTCGCGCCCGCGTGCGGCGCTGCGGTGTCGACGAACATCGCTACCCCTTCCGTTGGGAGGCCGCTGACGGCAACCCGACCAGAATCCCTTCGACGTCGCCATCGGCGCCGACCAGCAGGCCTCGTCCGGGCGGCAACGTTTGGGCTCGCACCGCTCGGTTGATCCGGTTTTGCGGATCGTTGTCCATATACAGCTGGGCCACCTTCGCCGAGGTCTGGGATTTCACCCAGGGGTCCATCGGCATCGTGGCCCAGTTCGCGCTGTTGCGCGTGGTGAACACGTGCAAACCGATGTGGCGGGCGCGTTCCATCAGCTTCCACAGCGCCGCACCCACCGGCGGCTTCTGCGGGTAGCTCTGCGCGGGGCGCAGGTCCTGCACGTCGTCGATGAGCACAACGTGCCGGGGCCCTTCCCACGGTTTGAGCGCGCGCAACTCCTCCTGGCTCAAGCCCTTGGGGGGCAACCGGGGCAACAAGATCTGTTGGGCCAGCTCGGTGATCACCTCGTCGATTTCGTCTTGGTCATAGGCGTACGCGCGCACATACCCCGGGGCGTGCAGGTCGCGCAGACCATGCGGAGCGGTCTTGGGGTCGATCAGCGTGAGCTGCGCCTGCTGCGGGCTAAACCGGCTCATCACCGCCTCACCGATGGCCACCAACGCCGTGGTCTTGCCGCAGCCTTGCCGGCCCAGGATCATCAGCCCGGGGCTTTCGCGCAGCTTAATCGGAACCGGACCCAGCTCGTGGCGCTCCCCGATGGCGAACGCAATCGACAGATCGTCGCCGCTCGGATGTGCGGCCTCGTGCTCGAGAATCGCCTTGAGTTCGACGCGCTGCGGCAGCCGCTGCAGGCTCGCGTGTTTGGTCACCCCGGCGACCTCGGCGACCCGCTCCCCAACATCGGTGGTGCTGACCAGCTCGCCGGTGGCGGGATCGGCCAGCGCCGGAACGCCGACCCGCAGCTCGTGCAGGCTCTCCGTCAAACCGAACCCTGGGCGGTTCAACGTGCGCCGCGCCGCCTCCCGCGATTCGATGGACAAATGGCCCATCTGGCTCTCGCCCGGGTCGGCCAGCCGCAGCTGTATTCGGGCCGTCACATTCTGCAGCAGGCTCTGCCGCTGCCCATGGATCCAGCCGCCGGCACTGACCATCAGGTGCACCCCGTACTCCGGGCCGCGGCTGCTCAACGAGATGATCCGATCGCCCAAGAGGGTGTCCTTCGCATATAGGTCGTCGTAGTCGTCGAGCACCACGAAGACATCGCCGAACTGGTCATGCGGATCGGTACCGCCCACCCCGTCGCTGCCCACCCCGAACCGACGCTCGCGGAACCCGTCCATGTCGATCTTGGCGCGCCGAAACGCGTCCTCGCGCGCATCGATGAGCTGCTCCATGGTGCTCAAGATGCGCTCGATGCCCTCGGCGTCCTTCGGCGACACGATGTCGGTGACGTGCGGCAGTGACCCGATCTGGGCCATGGTCGCCCCGCCAATGCAGAAGAACGTCACCCGCGCCGGGGTGTACATCGCGGCCGCCGAGCACATCAGCGTCATCAAGGTGGTCGTCTTGCCGCGCTGCTTGGCGCCCACCACGATGATGTTGCTGCGCAGCGCGTCGACGGCGTGTACCACCTGTTGGGATTCCTCGGGGATGTCCATGATGCCGACCGGAAACGTCAACCCCGGGTTCTGACCGTAGTCGACATGCCACGGTTTGCCGCGGAACCCGGCCACCAGGGCATCGACGGGCTCGGGGTGTTCCAGCGGCTCCAGCCACGGCCGGCGCGGCGATCGGTGCGGCACGTTGTGCAGCGACTCCCGTAGCACGTCGACGATCTTTTTCTTCTTGAAACCGTCGTCGTGGTAGAGGAATTCGTCGGGTTCCGCATCGGCAGCCGCGGCGGCCGCCAATGCCTCGGCGTCGGCGGGGTCCAGCGGCTGGTACTGCCAGTTGTACAGCCGGGGTTTGGTCAGGGTCATGTCGATGGTCTTGGCCGCCTCTTTCTTCTTCGGCACCACAAACGGCGCCGACAGGTAAAAGCAGCGAAACGGCTCCAGATCCCGTGGCCCCACCTTGAGCAGCGCGAAGCCGTTTTCTTTCGACGGCAGATGGTAGGCGGCGTCGCTGCCGATCACTTCGCGGCTGTCATCGCCGGATTCCGCGCGCAGCGCGATCCGAAATGCGATGTTGGACTTGACTTTCTGCAGCGACGACAGGTCCAGCCGCTGCCCACCCAACATGAAGAAGACGTTGGCGCCACGGCCTTCCTGACCGATGTGGATGATCAGGTTGATCCACTTCTCGTGGTTGGCGAACAGCTCCAGGTACTCGTCGACGATCACCAGCAGCACCGGCACCGGCGGCAGATCGCGCCCGGCAAGGCGGATCTCTTCGTAGTCGTTGGCGTCGCGCGCACCGACCGATTTGAACAGCTCGTAGCGCTGTTTGATCTCACCGTCGATGACCCTGCGCATCCGCTCGGCCAGATGCCGCTCGTCCTTACCGAGGTTGGACAGCGCCGCCACCACGTGCGGGATGCCCAGGATGTCCTGGGCCGCCGACTCGAACTTCATGTCGACGAAGATGACGTTGAACGTCTCCGGTGAGTGCGTCAGCGCGATGCCGTAGACCAGCGACAAGAAGAACTCCGACTTGCCCGAGCCGCTGGTACCGATGACCACCGAGTGAAACCCGAAGCCGCCAAAGTCCTTGGCGCGCAGGATGATGTTCTGCAGCTCGCCGTTTGGTTTGGCGCCCACCGGAATCTCGCACCACCGCTCGTCACCGCGGCCGCGCCGCTCGGCCCATAGCCGATCGACATCCAAGTCCCGGGGGTCGCCGATGCCAAGCGATCGCAGCAGCTCGGCCGCGCCGCTGGTGGAATCGCTGATCTCGCTGCGGCTGGTCGGCGACCAGCGCGCCATCGCCCGCGCATATCGGTAGGCCCGGTGGATGGACAGCTGGTCGGCATGCGCGAAAAACGTGCCGCGCGTCCGCAACAGCGGTGCCGGGCCCTCGTCGTCATCGGCGTCAGCGCCGTCGCGACCGGCCTTGACCGCGGTTGCCGGCTTATGTCGTCGGGCCATCTCGAAGACCTGGTCGTCGCCGAAGCCCACACCGGTACCCACCCGAGACGCGATGCGCAGCACCGTAATGCCGGCCTTGCCGACCTGCCCGACCACGCTCTCCCACGCATCCGGGCTGCCGGTGTTGTCGTCGACGATCACCAGGTGCGGCCCCAGATCCACGCCGATCTGCCCGGTCTCCAGCGTCGAGCCCATCGCGGTCGGGCTGGCCACCGTCGGCGGCGTCCATGCCCCCCGCTTGCCCTTCATGTGCAGCTCGGCTCCCAGCGCCGCCTCCAGCTCCTCGGGTGTGGTAAAGATCAGCCGCCGCCAGCCGCAGGCATCGAACAGCTCGTCGTGCAGGTTGTGGGGGAGCCACACCATCCACGACCACACCTCGGGATTGCGCGTCACCACCATCAGCTTGACGTCACGCGGGTTGTGAAACACCGCCAGCGAGCACAGCACCGAACGCATCAGCGACCGCCCCCGGTCCAGGTCCTCGCTCACGAAGCTGAAGCCCGGGGCCGACCGCAGGTTCACCACCTTGGCGATATCGCGAATCTTGCGCTGCTCCAAGATGAAGTCGCGCAGCGCCTGCCCGGTCACGGGCTCCAGCTCCTCATCGGAGGAAATGTCCGGCCACGTCACCGACAACACCGAATCCGGTGCGTGCTGCACACCCGTGCCGACCCGCACCTCCAGGAAGTCGACGTCGTCGCGGCCGCGTTCCCACATTCGCGGACCTCCGATGATGGCGCCCAACCCCCGAGGGTCGGAGTGCACCGCGTGCTGCCATTCGCGCTGCGCACACACCGCGGTCTGGATCTCGTCACGGTTGGTGTCCAGGTCGCGAAGATAGCGGCGGCGACCCCGTTCCAGCTCGCCCCAGGTGATCCTGCGGGCCCGGCCGAACCGTCCGGAAAACGCCAGCATGCTAAACGCGCCGATGCCCATCAGCGGGAAGAACCCGGTGGACAAGCTGCGTACGCCCGAGACGTACAGCATCACGATGGTGCCGATCAGCGCCACGATCAGTGCCGGCACGCCGATCATCACCCAGATGTTGCGCGGCTCGCGTTCCGGCAGGGCGATCGGCGCATTGGGCGCCACCCGAACGGGTTTGGGCGACTCGATCTTGACCCGGTTGATGGGAAACGCTTTCTTCGACATCTAGGCGCCCGCTTTCGCTGGTGTCGTCACCACCGCCACCTGACCCAGCGTCGGCACGGTGTCCCGAGCCAGCAGCGCCGCCTCCCGCGACAACGCCGGTCCCGCGGCAAACGTCCGCAGCAACGGCCACGGCGCCTGCACCGCCGCGGCCGGATCCAGTCCCAGCGCCCGCACCGTCGGCTCGTCGTTGGCGATCCCGAATCGCACACCGTTGTCGGACACCCAGAACAACGATTCGCGCGAATCGGCGGTGATCACACCGCTGGTCGACGTCACGAAGTTGGCCGCGCCGGGCAACACCAGCACCTGGGTGGCCACCACCGACGCCGGGGCGCGGTCGTCGCGTACCAGCCGCACGATCCGGCTGTCCATCGACGGGGGCACCGGAAGCCCCCGCCCGCTAAAGACGGCGACGCGGGCCTGGGGATCCGTCGACGCCTTCTCCCACCCCACGCAGGTGGTCGGATTCGCCGCGGTGTCAACGAAGTTCAGCCGCCCGGCCGGGTAGTAGTCCACCGGCAGCGAGGTGACTTCGGGGGTGTGGACCAGCACATCGGGGGTGACCACCCGCGGCGCCGCCGCCCCGTAGGAGTTCGCGCTGCGCAGCAGATCGGCCACGAAGCTGCTGATCTTTTGCACCCCATCGGGCAGCAGCACATAGAACTGGCTGCCCCCGCCGGCGCTTTGGGCCTGCAACACCGAACCCACCTGAGCGCCCGGCACCCACGTCGACGGGGTGCCCGCCTCGGGCACCGGCGGCACCCGCAGCGGCTCGGTCGCGGGCAGGCCGTCGAACAGCGCCCGTGAGATCTGAATTGGTGATGTCACCCCGGGGTCGAGCCCCAAACTCAAGGTGACCGCCCTGTTGGTCGGATCGATCTGTGAGCGCTTGCCGCCCCAGATCACGTAGGTGCTGCCGTCGAAAGTCACCAGCAGCCCGGCGTCGTCGCGCAGGTGTGTGGCGCGGCCACCGCCGGTGAGATGGCCCGCGATCGAGGTCACCACCGGCTTGTCCCCGCTGCGCGGGCGTCCTGCCGTGTCGCACACCGCCCAGGCCGAGACCGCGCCCCGGTTCACCGGCATGGCCGCCGGCGCCCCCGGGATGCCGACCAGCGGCCCGGTCGGATACTTGCCGATCTCGGCGGGCTTGACCCATGTCGGCTGCCCCGCCGTCCCGGTCGCCAGCCGCGCGGACGTCAAGTTCAGCGCCGGATACAGCCGGCCGTCGATGCGCGCGTAGAGCGCCCCGGAATCGCGGTCCCCGATGATCGCCGAATCACCCACCACCCCGGTGGGTTTGAGCACGTTGAGCAACATCATCCATCCGGCGGCAATGGCCACCAACACCATCGACAACGCCAGCGCGGCGGTCTGCTTGCGGTCGTCGTGCTTCATGCGCACCGAAAACCGGGTCGTGGCCGCCCGCAGCCGCCGGTTGTAGAACAGATGACCGGAATTTTGGTCGCGGTTGGACAAACTCAGCGGCATTCTCAATACCCCCTGGGGCTGCGGCGAGGATCGGCCTGCTGGATCAGATCGGCCAGATTGGACGCGTCGGCGGCCACCCCGTAGTGGCCGCGCGCGTAGTTGATGAACGCGCACGCCTGGGCGACCAGATCGTGGATGTTGGTTGACGTGCCGGGCTCGTGATAGGCCGCGAACGTCGGAGCGATGAACTGCCAGGCGCCCTTGCTGGGGGTGCCCCTTGCCGCGTTCGAGTCCCAGTTGTTTACCGCGTGGGCGTTGTAGTTCGACTCGCGGCGGACCACCAAATCCATGCCGCGCGTCCACCGAGCCCGCGCCACCGGGTCGTGAATTCCCTTGATGTCCAGCGCTTTTTGAATGGCAGTCAGCACGTGGGCGCGCCCGCTGGCTGCGGTTTCGTGGTGCCTTCGCCTAGCGGCGGCCCGGAGGTAGCGCAGCCGGCGCAGTCGCAGCGCCAACAGCCGCGCCTGGGAGCGCGAGCGCACGATATGGCCATGCTGCGCCCGCAGCCTTGCCGCCATCCGGGCCATCGCCTCGCGCCGGCCCAGCGGTGTATCGGTTGAAGCCATGGCATCGGTCTTGGCGGCGTCCAGGATTGCACGCGTCGCGGTCCTGGCGTGCGCATGATCGGTCTGGGCTGCCGCGATGGTCTGTGCCAGCGCTTCATCGGTGTCGGCCAACCGACGCAGCACTCTTGCAGCGCCGCCCGACCGGTGCGCCGCTACGGTAGGAACGGCGTTGGCCACCCCGGATATCGCGTTGGCAAAGTGCCGGATCTGTGCTGGCGCGTCGACGTCGGCGCCGGAAACGCCGCCAGCGAACAACCGGTGGCCGCGGGATAGCGCCGCCACCGCCTGCGCGGTGAAGGGATCGGTCAACGACTCGCCTTTGGTGTCAATCGTGTGCCATGTGCTCACATCCGTAGCCGGGTGCCATCACCTCGGCCGTACCGCACCAGACCGCGACCTCGCCGATTGCGGCCGGTGCCCCTGCGCCACGACCCTACTGCCGTTGACGCGACCCGACTACTCAGTCGTGGCGAGCGCCGACCTCGCCCCGGGGCGGCTATTCCTTTACCTCGTCGTCGTTCGGCACCACGATGACCCGGCGTGGGGACCTGGTAACCACTGGCGGCTTGCCGTCGACAGATTTCACCGGAACGCTCGGGGGCACCGTTAAGCGGCCCTTGACCGGCTGGCCATTGGGCACAGCCGGGGCCGTCACCCGCTTCTCGACCGGCTTGTCTTTGTTACCGGCTTCGCCGCCCGCGCCCAACGCGCCCGGCGGCACCATCGGCATGCCGGTCATGCCGGCCGGCCCCGACGCATGCGGTGTGCCACCAGCCGGGGCCGGCGTCACCGACTTGGACGGCGCCCCGGCAGGGGTCGTCGGCGGCGACGACATCGGCACCGGTGGGGGACCCAGATAGCCCGTCGGGGTCGTCCCACCACCGCCCCCGCCGCCGGCACCGACGTCCCCTCCGCCCGCACCGCCTGCACCGCCGCCGAGGAGGGGTTCACCGTCGATGCCGTCCACAAACCGCGCCCCGTCCGCGGCTTCCAGTCCTTCCGCGCCGTGGGTCTGTTGAATCGCGCTCATCAGCGGCTGCATGGCACCCTGCCCCGCCTGCATCGCTTGTTGGGGAAGCTGGGTCAGCGGCCCCAAGATGCCGCCAACCGCGCCCCCGACGGCACCGGTAATGCCCGATACCGCTTGTTGCATCATCTGCGTCGCCCCCTGGGCACCCGCCTGGGCGCCAACGCCTTGGAACTGTTGGGCCGCATCAGCTTCGTTCGCCGAAAACTTTTGCACGGCATCGGCCGCATGCGCCCGCCGGTCCAGGTCCTCCTGAGTGCTGGACTCCACGTCGCCGGGCACACCGGAATTGCCGGCGGCGAAAAGTGCGCCGGAAGCCATGTCGGCGGGTGCGGGTAGGTCTGCAGGAACGCCGGGAAACGGCACCGGTCCTGACGGTGGTGGTGCCGTCAAAATCTGCAACAAGATTTCCGGCGTCACCTTGATCGGAACGCCCGGAGCATGCCCAGGAGCCGGGCCCGGCGCGGGATTCTGATCTCCGGTCATGATCACACCTCGAACTTCATCGGTAGCGCCCTTGCCGACGCTCTTTCGTATGCTTGTCGACAGTGGCCGCAGCGTCGCCATTTTGTCACAACGCGCGTCGACCGGTATTCACCTCCAAATGCCGCACCACGCTCGGTGATCAAGGAGCTTCTGGCAGCGGTTCAGGCCGCAAACCCTCATGAGCCGCCGCGCCTCGTGGTTACGGCAAACCAGGCCAGGTGATAGTTCGCGAGATACTCATGATCGTCGATCAGTGCCTCGATCGCCGCCAGCAGCATCCAATCCCCGACAGCGGTGAGCTCGTGACCGGGATAGGCCTTGAGCACCGACTCCTTGACCGCGGTGATGCAGCCGTGCAGCAGCTCGGCTTCGTTTTCCAGCACGCCGGTTTTGCGTACCGCCGGCAGCGCGATCGCCTGCGCGATCCGCGGCAGGCTATCGCGGCGGCGCACAGCTTCGACCAAGGTCGGCCCGAACTCGTCCACCATGGGTATCGCCGAGCGCGCTGACCGATCACCGGTCAGCGCAGGCGCGTCTGGCCCCGCCTCGGCAACGTAGGTGTTGGGCTCGTGGGCTGCTACGGCGACGACGGCGCCCAGCAAGTCGACCACGCCGGCATCACGGCGTCGCGCGGTTGGCTCCAGCAGCGTCACGTTCGCGGGCAGCCGGACGTGGGGCGGAATCCACCCGCCGGCCAAATCGGTGACCAGCAGGGTGGTGGTGCCGTCGTCGCGCAGCCCGGCCGCCCATGAGATTCGCGGCTCCTGGCGCGCCACGGCATCCACGATTCGCTGTAGGCGTTGCTGCTCAGCCGCCCGAGCCGATGCCGCGCCCGCCGTCGCGCCGGCGGTGGCCGACAGTGCCGAGGCGCCGGCCATTGTCGACGAGCTCGCACCAGCCTGTCCAGCCACAGCTTTCGAGGCTGCGCGCTCCACCGGAGAAACCAGCGCCCCACCCGCCGATGGGGCCGATGACGCCGAGGGCGCCACCGGCGCGCCGGATACGGGCGCCGTAGGAACCGTGGGCATGGCGGGGGCTGCCACGACGGGGGGCCGTAGATCAGAGCCGTAAGCCGGCAGCGGTCCCGCGGGGACAGCCGAGCCACCAACCACCGGCGCAGCGGGTGCCGCCACCGGCCCGGCGGTCACCACGGTCGGCGCGACCGGCCCACTATTACCGGTCGACGCCGGTGAACCGCCCGGGGTGTTCGCCGGCGTGTCAACTGGCCCGTGTGTGGCTTCGAGGCCAGCAGCCATGGTCGGCGCAGAGACCACGGGCGGTGTCGTTATTGCAGGAGCGGCCTGCGGCGGGGGAACCGACCCCGACTGCATCGCCGTCGTTGCCCCTTCCGACAGCGAATGCGCGCCAGCCGCGGCCGGTTGCCCCGTCACCATCCCGGTCGCAAACGATTGCCCAATCGACGTAGGCGATACGCCCTGTCCGAGGGCCGCCGGCGACAGCGACCCGCCGGGCATCGCCACCGGGGGGCCAGTGGCGATGACTGGCGGTGTAGCAGCGGCGGGTGTTGTGACTGGTGGTCCGGTTGGTACAGGTCCTGCGCTGAGGGGCCCACCGGTAGCACCAATTGCCCGAGGAGGCAAGGCGTTGACCTGGGTACCGATCTGGTTACCTCCGCTACCGGGCCCGCCTGTACCAGCTCCCAACGCTGGTGCCGACCGGTCGCCACCCTCCACGGGGCCACAATCACCGGTGCCAGGCCCACCAGTGCCACGACCCAACGGCGGCGCCACATCCAGGGCATCCTTACCAATCGGAGACGGTGGTGGTGCGTCGTCGACGTTGAGGCCGTTGGCCCGCGCCCACGTCCGGGGATCGTCACCGATATCTTCGGCTTCGAGGATCTCCTGCGTGGCCGTCATGACGTTGTCGACGGCGTCCCGGGATGCATTCGCCGCATCGGCATTGCACCTGGCTTGGATCGCCTGGATTTCGGCCAACTGCTCCGGCAGCGGCTTTTTCGACGCAAGAACGTCGTCGATTTCCTTATTTCCTTCCCCTGCAATTTCGGTCAACCGGCTCCGCAAATAGTCGATGGCGTCAGCGGCCGTATTGAAGGCGCCCTTCTTTATTTCGTACTTCTCTGCCTTAGTGACCTCGGATTTCGCTCCCCGAAGGTACCGGCCGATCAGATCTTCGGCCGTTCTACCCTGATTCCGCGACAAAAGATCATGTTGGTTGATCAGTTTCCTTGCGAGTTCTTGCTTTTGCATGGCCCAAGTGGCCCAGTGTTGCGCGGCCGCACGCAGGGCCGCCGGCGGGGCCGGCCACCACGGCCCCACCAGCGCCGCCGTCCACCTACCGGGCGGAAGATCAGCCGCCACCACATACCTGCTTCATAGCAGCATCTTTCACGTTGCCGTCGTCAAGTGCAGCCTGCCACTCAGCTTGAGTGCCACCACTCGCCATTACGATCGTTGTGCGGTAAGCGGTCGCTAGCGCGCGCGCGGCGTCGCGGTGTTTGGCATCTAGGGCGGGATCGGCTGCTGCATTGTCGAGGATTGCCGCAGCATTTGTGAGCGTGATGCGGGCCAGTGCCTTATCGCTCCCGTTCGTGTCAACTTGTACAGCATGGGCCACCAGCTTGTATGTGTCGCACAATTGCCGCTGAGCCGCGGCAGTCTGGGCAGCGGTGTAGGTAGGCACCGAGGTCGTAGCCGGTGTAGCCGCGGGCCTGGCGTTTGTCAGGGCCACGATCAGCGCAGCGACCGCCACCACAGCAGCGATCGCGGCCACCACGATGGCGGGCCAACTACGTGTGCGTGGTATGGGCAAGGGTGCTGGCGCGGTCATGTCGCAGATGGTAACGCTGCACACCGGTTTCCCGCTTACACCAGGTCACCCCGACATTACACCTGGCTTGGATCGCCTGGATTTCCGCCACCTGGATTCCGCGACAAAAGATCATGTTGGTTGATCAGATTCCCTGCGAGCTCTTGCTTTTGCATGGCCCAAGTGGCCCAGTGTTGCGCGGCGGCACGCAGGGCCGCCGACGGGGCCGGCCGCCACGGCCCCCACCAGCGCCGCCGTCCACCTGCCAGGCGGAAGGTCACCCGCCACCACATACCTTCTTCATCGCGGCATCCTTCGCGATAACGTCATCAAGCGCGGCCTGATACTCGGCATCACTAGCAATCACACTGTTGCCCTTCGCCGTAACTGTTCCGTATGCCCTCGCTAACGCACGCGCAGCGTCACGTTATCTGCCGTCGAGAGCCGGATTCGCCGCCGCTATGTCGACGGCGGGCTCGGCTCTTCGGCCCGTGTCGCTGAGGGGGAGCGAGACACGGGTGTCTCATGCTGTAAATTGTCGCGCTCCGGCGATAGGGTTTTTACCGAGATGTGACGAAACCCCGACAGGTGGGGTTCGGCCCGCCAGTCGGGGTTTACGTCGATGTCCATTTGTCCGATGCGATCTCGACGCTAACACCTGACGCTTCAGTTCCTTCAGAGGGAACCGAACGGCGAGTCGGCGACTTCGGCCACACTCGGATTGGACCCGCTGTGGCATCGCAGGACGACGAAGCGTTGGGTGGCGACGAAACACAAATCCGCCTCTTGGATTGGAGGCAGGGCCAGACTCCGTCGGAGTATTTGGCTGCCCTAATCCTCGATGCCGGGGGATACAAGGACATCGATCCGTCTCACCCCCTCGGCGGCCCCGATGGCGGCCGCGACGGGCACTGCACCAAGAACGGGGAACCGTGGACCTGGGCGGTGTACTTCCCACGCGGGCAACAGGACTTGAAGACGATCAAGTCCAAGCTGAAAGACGACGTGGCCGCCGCGCTTAAGCACAACCCCAAAGGCGTCGCGTTCGTCACCAACCAGGAGCTCAAGCTGGCCGAACGGAAGGAGTTGTGCGCCCTCGGTGGCGACCTCAAGGTCGATCTGTTCCACCTGTACCGCGTCGCCACCATCCTGGACAGGTCGCAGATGGCGCAAATCCGCCAGCAGTATTTGCGGATCGGAGCCGGTCGTCCACCTGTGCGGGTGAAGGCAGAAGTGATCGGTGCTGCGCGGGTGTTCGCCTCCGACGACGAATTGTTCGAACGGTTCGTCGCGATATACGAGAAAGACATTCGCGAGGAGTCAGACAAAGGCTGGGCGATCGTGAAGGCGGAGGAAGAAAAGAAAGCCCGCGCCGAGGCCGCCAAGGTCCGTGCCGAGGCCGAGAAGGCGCGCGCTGAGGCCCTGCAGGCCCGCGACAAGAACAGGCCGATCAGTCTTGCGGAACTCGCGCAGGCATCGATGCCATCGTCGTTCCAGAACATCGCGGCGGGATTCAACATCCAGGACGTCATGCCGAAGTTCGACTTCCCGAAGTACGAACCCGTCGCCGCAACACTACTCGCTGGCGGACGGTACGGGGTCAGCAAAGAACCACCTCCGCCGCCAAAGGCGTTGAGCGACGAGGAGATCGACGCGAAGGTGGCAAACTACCGTGCCAAACTCGAAGCGCGGTGGGAAGCCTGCAAGGAATATCTCGCGGCGACGACATGGCCGGGTCTCAAGTTCCGCATCCACAATGTCGAGGGCTTCCTCTCGAACGTCCAGGTGGTACTGACTTTCCACGGTGCGACGGGGCTGGATCACGAGTACATTGAGAGTTTCGTATTTGAGAGGCTTGAGGACCCCAGCTGGACGGAGCCTGTCGACCCATACGGCATGAGTGTTTCCAGGGTGGCACCGCCGCTATTGCCGAGTTCCCTCAAGGACTACCCCGTCAAATGGGAGCACAATGACGACGGCGATCTCATCGTGAAGATCACCCTGGGTGAATTGAGGCCGCACGAAGTGTGGTCAAGCGACGATGACGACATTGTGCTGATGATCCGCGACGAAAACCTCGACTCGGTGCAGGTGACGTACACGGTCACCGCGTACGAGTACCACGACCGCACGGACGGTGAGCCGTTTACGGTGCCCATCGAGAAAGTCGACATCTTCGACTCTCTCAAAGCTGGCTTCGACGCTACGAAGTCGGATTAGCGGCACTGCCTCAATGCTGGCGACGGCGTCCGTCCCGCTTCGCATCTGCCGCGTTCTCTGCGGGAGTCCCCCACAGGAGGTTGCCCCCACTTGACCGAACTGCGTCATCACCAACTCGCTCGGCCCGGGGCTGGTTCGGAAGCCCTTGGGCTGCAGGCGATGCCATCAGTCCAGCAGTGAGCCTAAATGCAGGGGCCTCTAGGAATCACAGCGCTCCGTGAGACAAACCGGTACCCAACTGATTTGAGACAATGCAAGACGGCCAGATCAGGGCATCGCTGCATGAAGCCAGCGGCGAGAACCTACAGTCGAGCATTACGGCGCCATTAGTGTCTGCGATACGGGCCAGTGCCCGGTTGTTGCCGCCCGTATCAACTTCCACCGCATGGGCTGCCAATTTGTACGTGTCGCACAGTTGCCGTTGTGCCGCGGCGGTCTCGGCAGCGGTGTAGGTAGGCAGCGAAGTCGTAGCCGGTGCAGCGGCGGGCCTGGCGTTTGTCAGAGCCACGATCAGCGCAGCGACCGCCACCACAGCAGCGACCGCGGCCACCAGGATGGCGGGCCAACTACGTGTGCGTGGCATGGGCAAGGGTGCTGGCGCGGTCACGTGGCAGACGGTAGCGCTGGACACCGGTTTCCCGCTTGCACCAGGCCACCCCACCCCTGGACATGCCGCGCCGGATACGTTATCGGTGAGACCACCCGCACTACCGACGCCCCGTCATTACAGCACTCGACACCTCCTGGCCTAGCACGATTAGCTGACGACCGAGCTTGCTACATTCGTCTCACGGCTGGTATGGCGCTTCGTACGTGACAGCACTTCCGTCTCTAGGCAACCTTCACTGGCACATTCCCCGCCAAAGCAGCAGAAATATCCCCATGTACGACGAACGCTACCGCGTCATACGGAAAATACCACGCTTCTTCTGTTTCTACGATCGCCGCATCGACGATCATGAGATCCCCCAGCCGCTCTTTTTCTGCCAATTTGTTAATTGCGTCAGTAGCTTGTATTCGCGCCTCTTCGATGTCTATTGCATTCATCGATACCTCATACAATAGAAGCTTTTGTAGCCGCCGAATGAGGCTACTCTTCCGGGCTGGCCGTCAAGAAATCGTATCACTCCATTTTGATTGACAACATTGAAGACATGTCCGACTTGCCAGGGCCACGGGACACATGAAAACGATTCCACGGGCGCCGTCGTCTGCACCGGTCATCATCGCTTCGATCGCAGCCCTATCCGCGATGGGGACAAAATGAGAGGCTAAAGTAGTTCTCCAAGAAACCAATTGGTTTCGGACCATCGCCATATTGCGTGTGTTGATCGCTTGTCCGAGCAGGCCGCCGCCATCACGTCAGCCCCTGTTGTTCCCGCCACTGGGTCCAGTACTTACTTGCGTTGGAACGTCGCAGCGCTCTCAGCAGTTCACACGCGGTTTCGCTCGTCGCGGCGTCGGAAAATAGTTGTTCGACACGGCCTCCGTTCTCACGCACCCATTCGATCTCCTCCGCAGCAGACAGATACTCGATTTCATCGTCGCCATTCAAGTATTGCTTAATGAGAGATACACTAAACCACTTATCGGATGTCTCCAGCCGAGTAGGTGCGACACTTAGCAGGATCTGACCTCTGTCGTTAGCAAGCTGCCAACTGAGGATCGGTCCTGTAAGCGTCAGGGACGCATTATTCGTGGCGACGCCACTACTAATAGAATCTGTAATATGGTAGCGCGGATCAAGATATAACAGATCGAAATATTTCAAGAAGTACTCTAAGAGGGTCTTCATTTTTTTAGCGCCTCCAATGCGGAATCCACGTAGTGTCGTTTATCTGACGATATCCATGCAACTCGAGATACCTGATTTCGGCCGCCGTAAAGGTGTTTGGCGCAACGGTATCGAATGGTACCGATAAGGTGACGGTGTCGCCGTTCGAGATCGCTACGTCGAGCACATGCTGATTCGCAGCGAGCCGTTCGGTGGGGGTTGCTGCATTCCACGCCTCCCCAATATCGAAGTAGCTGGCTCCGCGTTGCTGCGCGACGTCGATGTAGGACGGGCCGCCACCGCCTCTTGGCGCAAATGGTCCGAGGACTGTTTCGCCGCTTCCGGTAAGGTGCTGTTCGGACAGCACCAGAAGTTCCTCGGTCAGGTGGTCTAGCGGGTTTTCCAGGATGAATTCGGGCCTGCCAGGATCCTGAACAACCTGCGGAAGGCTGTCCGATTCATTATGCAGGTGATGATCGCTAGGCGAAGCATTGGTGTCACCCCTGTGCCCGTCAACGCCGCCTCCATCGCCGTCGTGCGACACGTCGGGCGCATGGGGCACCGATGGTTCGGCGGCATGACGGCCTAGGGTTTCCGTCGGAGGCGTCCCCCCGTCCGCGGACAGCTCCATCAGCTGGCCAGTTTCGGGCTGGGAATGCGTGGGCAACGCGTGGGATGTCGCTGCCGCGGGCGCGGCCGGTGGTGGGTGCGCGGCGACTCGGGTTGGCTCGGCAGGAGATGCGCCGGGCGACACAGGTGGTTGGGCCGTATCGAGGTCAGCTGGTTGCGGGTGGGGTGGCGGTAGGTGGTCATGGGGCGGTGCGGATACCCGGGGCTGGCCTGCTGACGCTGGCGACGGCGCCGCCGATTCAGCGGGTCTGTCGACGAGCGGTGGTTTGGATTCGGTGGGGCTGTGCGGCAGCGGACCGTTGGCGGGCACGGGCGCTGGTCTCGCCGCGGGCGCCGGTGCTGGGCGGCCCGATTCTGGTGGTTCGACCCGTGGTGGTTGCGGTCCTGGCCGCGGCGGCGCAGCTGGGGGCTCAACGTGCGGAGCGGGCGGGTCCAGCGGCTCCCTGAGGCCTCGCACGCCCGCGAGCATGTCGCGGCCCTTGCTGCCCAGCTTCGACAGCGGCCCGCCCGGCAAGGCCAGCGTCGCGGCGTCAAACATGGTCTTGCCCAGCGCCTCATGGGGGTTGGTCGCCCACTCATCCCAATGGACGAGGCTCTTGCCGAACTGCTT
Organism: Mycobacterium shinjukuense; assembly: GCF_010730055.1. Classification (NCBI taxonomy): domain Bacteria; kingdom Bacillati; phylum Actinomycetota; class Actinomycetes; order Mycobacteriales; family Mycobacteriaceae; genus Mycobacterium; species Mycobacterium shinjukuense. Next base: position 3,848,432 of record NZ_AP022575.1, read on the forward strand.
CCACGACTCCAGCACGCCGGGAGCGTCCTGGCCGCCCAGGCCCGCCAGCGGCGCCATCCCGGTCAGCATCTCCTCCCACGAGCGATACCACCCGAACGGGTCTATCGAGGCACGCACCGGCCCTAGGTCCCACGAGTCCTTGACCATCCCGTAGGCCTCCGCGCCGAAGCCCTTGATCTGCTGCCCGGTGCCATCGATGACCTGCCCCACCGGGTTGGCGTGCAAGAACCGATCCCATTCCCTGCCCGCGTGCGGACCCATCGCGGTGATCACCGCTCCGGCCTGCGACACCACCGCGGAGATCTCAGCGCCCAACGCCTTGGCTTCGGCGCTGAACTGACCGACCACCGTGGCGATGTCCTCGGCGATGCGCTTGATCTCGTTCTCGTCCTGGTCGGTCAGAAAATCCCACACCACTTTGATCCCGGTCAGCGGGTCACAGATGCAGGCCAACAGATCCAGGATCGCCGCATGCACCGCGTCGATGCGGGCGGCATAGCCGTCCAGCTGGGCCGCCACCGCTTGGCACTGCCCCACGATGGCGGTGGTGGCGGCGTACGCATCCGTAAACGCCGCTTCGATCAGCCCCGCCTCCGGCAGCCGCTGGGCGCGAATCGCGCCCATCGGCGCGGCCGTCGACTGAATCTCAGCCAGCGCGAACCCGGTGCCCGCGCTGCGCCACGCCGCGGCCGCCGCACGCAACCTTGCCGAATCCCCGTTCGGCCAGATCATCCCGATATACGGGGCCACCCACCCCCAGCCCGGCGGGGCGCCACCGCCGGCACCAACCGCAGACGGCGGCGCACCGGCCGCCACACAGCCGGTCGACGGCGGCGCCGGCAGCGGCGCCGCCCGCCCGGCGACATCGGACATCGCCTCGGCCAGCGAATAGTTGTGCGCGCTCATCCGCACCCCATCGCCGAGGTTGCACAACCCGTTGCGCACCACCGACATCGCCTGCACCAGCGCGGCCGCCGACCCGTCATAGGAGCGTCCGAACGCCGCGCCGGCTGGATCATCACCGGCCATCCCCGCACGCCCGGCCAGCGCCGCGGTCAGCGACGCGATCACCGTCCCCAACCCCTCACCCGCGGCCACCACCGCGGCACCGGCGCCATCGAGGGCCGCGGGATCTACCGCCAGCGGCGCCATCGGCTCACGACCACATCCCCAAATTGGTGGCCATCACAGCGGTGTAATTGCCGTGCGCGCTCTGCCCCGCGGCCTTGAGCTGGACCAACGCCTGACGCATCATCGCCTCACCGGCAGCCCAATGCCGGTGCGCCTCAGCATGAGCCGCCGCACCCTCCCCCGTCCACGTCACCTGCAGCCGGGAAACCAACGACTCAATCTCGGCGCCCATGTCCTCGACATGGCGGCCGAATTCGGCCATCCGCTGGACCGCATCAGCCAGCGCGACCGGATCCACCCGAAACGGTTCAGCCACCGCCCACCCCCCGCAGCGCCTGCGCCGCCGCGTCCTCGTTGGCCTGATAGCTCTCGCCCGCCTGAGCGATCGCCTCCGCCAACATCGCCAACCCCAGCCGCACCTCACCGGCTCCGCGATGCCACAACCCCCACGCCGACCCATACGCACCCCCCGACGCCCCACGCCACCCACCCAACATCTGACCAACCTGTGCATCCAGCTCGGCCACCTGGACCGCAAGATGCTCGGCCGCACCCTGCAGCGACACCGCAAAACCCTGCATCACCGCGGCACGCACCCGCAACGTGTCGTCGGCACCCATGGCGGCAACCTAACAACGCCGCGGCGCCACCACAATTCAGCCAGCCGAGCGCGACGGCCTCAGCCCCGCAGGCTGCTGGCCCCGTCGGCGGTGCCGTCGCCGTCGGTGTCGGTCAGCCGTACGTCCCAACGCCCGTCGCCGTCGGTGTCGACATACCCGGTCATCCCCTGTTCACCGGCACACAGCACCCGGTCGGCCTGTCCGTCGCCGTCGGTATCGAGCAGCCGGTCATCCAACTGGCCCAGGCCGTCGAAGTCGACCAACGGACCGCCGCTGTGCTCGACCCCGTCGAGACCGAACCAATGGACTTGCCCGCCTCGGTCGACGGTGACCGCCCACGTTCCCGAGCCGTCATCGATGAAATAGCTCTCCGGCGTCCCGTCATTGTCGACGTCGAGCACGGCGTGGTCGGCCAGTCCGTCACCGTCGAAATCCGCTAGCGCGTCATCGGGCAGGCCGTCGCCGTCCAAGTCCAGCCCGATCGCATCGAGCCGGCCATCGCCGTCGAGGTCGAGGTCGGGCGGGCGATTCCAGATGGCCGCGGTTCCGTCGTCGCCGCCCAGGCAATATTCCATGACTGCTCTGACGCACCGCGCAAGCTAGCGGTTCCCCCGCGCTTCCCACCAGGCCAACAACTCCGCGGTCGCTTCCTCGGTGCTCAGCGGCCCGCGGTCCAGCCGCAGCTCCTTCAAGTAGCGCCACGCCTCGCCGACTTGCGGGCCGGCCGGAATGCCGAGCAGCGCCATGATCTGGTGGCCGTCCAGGTCGGGGCGCACCCGGTCCAGATCCTCTTGGGCGGCCAGTTCGGCGATCCGCTCCTCCAGCCGGTCATAGCTGGCCTGTAGTCGGGCGGCGCGGCGCTGGTTGCGGGTGGTGCAGTCGGCGCGCACCAGCTTGTGCAGCCGCGGTAGCAGCGGGCCCGCGTCGGTGACGTAGCGGCGCACCGCCGAATCGGTCCACTTCCCGTCGCCGTAGCCGTGAAACCGCAGATGCAGATACACCAGCTGGGCGACGTCGTCGATCACTTGGTTGGAGTACTTCAGCGCCCGCATCCGTTTACGGACCATCTTGGCCCCGACCACCTCGTGGTGGTGAAAGCTCACGCCGCCGTTGGGTTCATGACGCCGGGTGGCGGGCTTGCCGATGTCGTGCAGCAAGGCCGCCCAGCGCAGCACCAGGTCGGGGCCGTCGTCCTCCAGCGCGATGGCCTGCCGCAGCACGGTCAATGAATGCTGGTAGACGTCCTTGTGCTGGTGGTGTTCGTCGATCGCCATCCGCATGCCGCCGATCTCGGGCAGCACCACCTCACCCATCCCGGTCTGCACCAGCAGGTCGATGCCGGCGACCGGGTCCGCGCCCAGCAGCAGCTTGTCCAGCTCGGCGGCAACCCGTTCGGCGCTGATCCGGGACAGCTGCTGCGCCATGTCGTCGATCGCCGCCCGTACCCGCGGTGCGACGGTGAAGCCCAGTTGCGAGACGAATCGCGCGGCACGCAGCATGCGCAGCGGGTCGTCGCCGAAGGACACCGCCGGTGCTGCCGGGGTATCCAGCACGCGGGCCCGCAGCGCCGCCAAACCTCCTAGTGGATCGAGGAATTCGCCCGGTCCGGTCGGCGTGATGCGGACGGCCATCGCATTGACGGTGAAGTCGCGGCGCAGCAGATCGTCGTCGAGCCGGTCGCCGAAACGCACCTCCGGGTGGCGCGACACCTGGTCGTAGGTGTCGGCCCGGAAGGTGGTGATCTCCAAGCGGTAGTCGTCCTTGCCGACGCCGATTGTGCCGAACTCGACGCCGGTCTCCCAGATCGCGTCGGCGAACGGGCGCACGATTTTCTGCACCTGCTCGGGCCAAGCGTCGGTGGCGAAGTCCAGGTCGGGGCTCAGCCGGCCTAACACCGCGTCCCGCACCGAACCGCCGACCAGGTACAACTCATGCCCTGCGTCGGCGAAAGCCGACCCGAGCGCACGCAGCAGGGGCGCATGCTGATTCAAGGCGACCGCGGCGGTGGTCAACAGATCAGCATCCTGGACGGGTTCAGCCACGTTCGACCAGCCTAGTCGGGTGACGATGCGGGCCGTGTCGGCCCGCGGAGGAACCCGACCATCCAGACCCCGCCGGGTGACGATGCGGGCCGTGTCGGCCCGCGGAGGAACCCGACCATCCAGACCCCGCCGGGTGACGATGCGGGCCGTGTCGGCCGCGGAGGAACCCGACCATCCAGACCCGCCGGGTGACGATGCGGGCCGTGTCGGCCCGCGGAGGAACCCGACCATCCAGACCCCGCCGGGTGACGATGCGGGCCGACACGGCCCGAGCTGTGACCGGAGGCGACCAACCCCACGACGACGGTCACATCTGCCGCAGCAGCCTCGGGCCGCGAGGGATGCCCGCTGTGCCCGCATCTGAGCGACAGCGCACGAGGTGCGACCGTGGGCGAACACCCTGCCCCCTGGATGAGTGATTCCTAACTCCGCGCCGAGCGTGCACCGGCGGCGCCGAACGTGCACTGGTGGCGGGGACACGCCGGGCGATGCCGCCATGATTGCACGTTCGGCGGGTGATGATCGACGACCACGTGGTCCAACCCGACCGGCGGCGTGCGGGACGGCCGAAGCCATTGACCGACGCCGAGCCGGTGTGCCTGGCCGTGGCCCAGGTGCTGCTCGGCACCCGCAGCGAACATCATTGGCTGCCAATGTGTTTCGGCGGACTCGAGCACCTATTTCCTACCCGCCCAAACGGCCCGGCTACCACAAGCGGGTCAAGGCCGCGGCACCGCTGATCTGCCAGGCGATTCGGTATCTGGCCAGCCAGTGTCCGTCGTGGGCCGACGATCTAGGTTCGCTCGGTCGACGCCACCCCGGTGCCGTGCGGCTGCCTACCGGGAGACGGTGAAGCGTTCCGGTCTGGCCGGGTGGGCCCAACTACGGCTGCTGCGCCGCGCACTCCCGCTGGTTTGGGGGTTGAAAGCCGTATCTGATCAGCACGGCGGAGGGGATGCCGGTCGGGTGGTGTCTGGCCGACCCGAAGCTCGGCGAAAGAGAAGTCGCCGCAGAGCTGTTCGCGCATGCCCCGAGACCTCGGGGCGCCGCGCGAGAAGATGGTCGTGCTGGCCGATAAGGGCGTGTCCGGCGCCGAGTTGCAACGTTACCGCCCCGACCAGCTGGGCGTGCTGTTGGTGTGCCCCGACCGCAAGGACGAGCAAGAAACGCCGCTACGGCAACCTCGCCGGCATGCGCCAATGGATCGAAGCCACGACACCCGCAAGGACCAACTCAATCTCGACCGCCCACGGCGGGCGCACACCCGAAGGCGCCTACGCCCGCGTCGCCCAACGCCTCCTCGCCCTCGGCGCTGTGATCAGGCACAACCGGAAGATCAACAGCCCAGTCAAACGATCACCGATCGCCTAGGACCACCGACCAGGTTGGGAATGACTCATCTGGGCGACTTGTCGCTCGAAGGTGGGCACATCGGCTACCCGCCGACGCAGATACTCATGGGACAACTGCGACCACTGTGACGGACTTGCCGCGTGGTGCACGCTGGGCTTGGACCGTCCGCGACCTGCCGGACGGGCGCATCGCCGAACCCGATTCCACCGTGGCCGAGCCGCTCGCCCCGCGGAATCGTTGAGGGACGCCGTCACCGAGACCTTGACCTGTGCGCCGGCCGATCCAGCGCCCGAGCGCGGGAGCCGGGACCATGATCGGGGGGTGCCGCGCGCCGCCGCACCCCGCACAACCGGCGAGTACATCGGGTACACCCACCCGTACCAGCTAATATCGCTTGGGTGTCGGACGGCGAACAAGCCAAACCACGTCGACGCCGAGGCCGGCGCCGCGGTCGTGGCGGCGCGGATTCGGCGGTGAACCGCGCCGAGGGCCAACCCACCAGCCAACCCGCCGGTGACGCTACGACCCCGCGACCCGCCAAGCCGCGACGGTCCCGCTCAGCGCGGCGCGGGCCGGCCCGTCTGCGCACGATCCACGAGACATCGGCGGGAGGCCTGGTCATCGACGGCATCGACGGCCCACGTGATGAGCAGGTCGCGGCCCTGATCGGTCGCGTCGACCGGCGCGGACGGATGCTGTGGTCGCTGCCCAAGGGCCACATCGAGTTGGGCGAGACCGCCGAGCAGACCGCCATTCGTGAGGTCGCCGAGGAGACCGGAATCCGGGGCAGCGTGCTGGCCGCGCTGGGACGCATCGACTACTGGTTCGTCACCGACGGCCGGCGGGTGCACAAGACGGTGCACCACTACTTGATGCGGTTTCTGGGCGGAGAACTGTCCGACGACGATCTCGAGGTCGCCGAGGTGGCGTGGGTGCCGATCCGGGAACTACCGTCGCGGTTGGCCTACGCCGACGAACGCCGCTTGGCCCAAGTGGCCGACGAGCTGATCGACAAGCTGCAGAGCGACGGCCCGGACGCGCTCCCACCGCTACCGCCCAGCTCGCCCCGGCGGCGGCCGCAAACGCATTCGCGCGCCCGTCACGTGGCCGGACCCGCGCACGGCCGGAAGAACGGTGACGGGCCGGGGCCGTGATCGGGCTGCGATTTCGGTGGGCCGGGTTGGCGCGCCGCGCCGCGGTCGTCGGCACCGCGGCCGGCTGCCTGGCGGTGTTCGCCGTTCCCGCCGCCGCGCCCCGCGCAACCGCCGGCGAGCCCAGCCCGACACCATTTGTCCAGGTTCGCATCGATCAGGTGACCCCGGATGTGGTCACCACGACCAGCGAACCCGTCGTCACGGTCAGCGGCATGATCACCAATATCGGTGACCGCCCGGTCAAAGACGTCATGGTCCGGCTGGAGCACGCTCCGGCCGTCGCGTCCCCGGCTGCCTTGCGCACCACGCTCGACGGCAGCACCGACCAGTATGAGCCGGCCGCGGACTTCCTCACGGTGGCTCCCCAACTCCAGCGCGGGCAGCGGGCCGGCTTTACCCTCTCGGCCCCGCTGCGCTCGTTGACCAAGCCGTCGCTGTCCATCGAGCAGCCCGGCATATTCCCGGTCCTGGTCAACGTGAACGGCACGCCCGACTACGGGGCGCCGGCCCGGCTGGACAATGCGCGGTTCCTGCTGCCGGTGGTCGGGGTGCCGCCCGAGCACGGCGGCACCTTCGACTCGGCCGTCGCACCCGACACCACAAAACCCGTGTGGATCACCATGCTGTGGCCGCTGGCCGACCGGCCCCGGCTGGCGCCCGGCGCCCCCGGCGGCACCATTCCGGTCCGGCTGACCGACGACGACCTGGCGAACTCACTGGCCACCGGGGGCCGGCTGGACGGGCTGCTGTCCGCGGCCGAGCTGGCCACCAGCCGCGACGTCGATCCGGACGGGGCCGTCGGACGGGCGCTGTGCCTGGCCCTCGATCCGGATCTGCTCGTCACCGTCAACGCGATGACGGCCGGGTATGTGGTGTCCGACTCCCCCGACGGAACCGGGCAGCGGCCGGGCACCCCCACGCATCCGGGCACCGGTCAGGCCGCCGCGGCCACCTGGCTGAACCGGTTACGCGCGCTTGCCCATCGCATGTGCGTCACGCCACTGCCGTATGCCCACGCCGACCTGGATGCGTTGCAGCGCGTCAACGATCCCCGGCTGAGTTCGTTCGCCACCGTCAGCGCCGGGGACATCGTCGACCGCATCCTGGACGTCACCTGCACCCGCGGGGCAACCCTGCTGCCCGACGGCCAGTTGACCCGCCGGGCGGTCGACCTGCTCAGCGCCGACGACAGCACGGTCGCGATCGCGGCTGCCGAGCCTTCTGCCCAGGACGTCGGGGGCTCGTCCGGCAGCGGCGGCTCCGCCGGCGCCCCCATCACACCGCGGCGGCTGTCCCCGCAGGTGGTGACCGCCCCGTTCGACCCGGCGGTGGGTGCCGCGCTGGCCGCAGCGGGCACCAACCCGATCGTTCCGACCTACCTGGACCCCTCGTTGTCGGTTCGGATCACGCACGACTCGGCCACCGCCCGCCGTCAGGACGCCGTGGGCGCCATGCTGTGGCGCAGTTTGGCCACGGACGCCGCGCCGCGCACGCAGATCCTGGTGCCGCCGGCATCGTGGAACCTGCAAGCCGACGACGCGCAGGTCCTGCTGACCGCGCTGGCCACCGACATCCGGTCCGGCCTTGCGGTGCCGCGACCGCTACCGGCGGTGATCGCCGACGCGGCCGCCCGCACCGATCCGCCGCAGCCGGCCGGAGACGACGACTCCGCGCGCGGCCGAATCGACGACACCATCACCGCCGAGATCGCCGGCCAGGTTGGCCGGCTGTGGAAGCTGACGTCGGCGCTGACCACCGACAACCGCACCGGGTTGACCGGCGTACAGTACACCGCGCCGCTGCGGGAAGACATGCTGCGCGCATTGAGCCAATCGGTGCCGCCCGATACCCGTAACGGGCTGGCCCAGCAGCGGCTGGCGGTCGTGGGCAACACCATCGACGAACTGTTCGGCTCGGTGACGATCGTGAACCCGGGTGGCTCCTACACCCTGGCCACCGAGCACAGCCCGCTGCCGCTGGCGCTGCACAACGGCCTGGCGGTGCCCATCCGGGTGCGGCTGCAGGTCGACGCTCCGCCCGGGATGACGGTGACCGACGTCGGCCAGATCGAGCTGCCGCCGGGGTATCTGCCGCTGCGCGTACCGATCGAGGTGAACTTCACCCAGCGTGTCGCCATCGACGTGGCGCTGCGGACCCCCGACGGCACGGCGCTGGGCGAGCCGGTTCGGCTCTCGGTGCATTCCAACGCCTACGGCAAGGTGCTGTTCGCGATCACCCTTACCGCCGCCGCGGTGCTGGTGATGCTGGCCGGACGACGGCTGTGGCACCGGTTCCGTGGTCAGCCCGACCGGGCCGACCTGGATCGTCCCGATCCACCCGGCACCGGACACGGCGGACACGGCGGGCAGCCAACGGACCGGCGGGTCCGGGAAGACCACCGCGTATGAAACCCGCCGCTCGGCGGGTGCCAACGGTGCCGCAGCGACACGCGCAGCTGCGGGCACGCCCGCCTTCGGGGGCGCCCGGTCCGGTGCCAGCGCCGGGCCTTCCGCCCCCGCCGGGGCCGCACCGACGGCCCGAGCTGTCCGACGCCGCGCTGGTGTCGCGGTCGTGGGCGATGGCGTTCGCCACCCTGATCAGCCGGATCACCGGTTTTGCCCGAATCGTACTGCTGGCCGCGATTTTGGGCGCCGCGCTCGCCAGCTCGTTCTCGGTGGCCAACCAACTGCCGAACCTGGTCGCCGCGCTGGTGCTGGAGGCGACGTTCACCGCGATCTTCGTGCCGGTGCTGGCCCGCGCCGAACGGGACGACCCGGATCAGGGCACGGCGTTCGTGCGCCGGCTGGTGACGTTGACCACCACCCTGCTGTTGGCCGCCACGGCACTGTCGGTGCTGGCCGCGCCGCTGCTGGTGCGGTTGATGCTGGGCCGCACCCCGCAAGTCAACGAGCCGCTGACCACGGCGTTCGCCTACCTGTTGCTGCCCCAGGTGCTCGCCTACGGGTTGTCCTCGGTGTTCATGGCGATCCTGAACACCCGCAACGTGTTCGGGCCACCGGCATGGGCGCCCGTCGTCAACAACCTGGTCGCGATCGCGACCCTGGGCGTGTATCTCGGTGTGCCCGGCGAGCTGTCGGTCGATCCCGTTGCGATGGGCAACACCAAGCTGCTGGTCCTCGGCGTCGGCACCACCGCAGGCGTGTTCGCGCAGGCCGCGGTGCTGCTGGTGGCGCTCCGGCGCCACCACGTCAGCCTGCGTCCGCTGTGGGGAATCGACGAGCGGCTCAAGCGCTTTGGCGCGATGGCCGCAGCGATGGTGCTCTACGTGCTGATCAGCCAGCTCGGCCTGGTGGTTGGCAACCAGATCGCCAGCACGGCCGCGGCCTCCGGCCCGGCCATCTACAACTACACCTGGCTGGTGCTGATGCTGCCGTTCGGCATGATCGGCGTGACGGTGCTGACGGTGGTGATGCCGCGGCTGAGCCGCAACGCCGCCGCCGATGACGTCCCGGGCGTGCTGGCCGACCTGTCGTTGGCCACCCGGCTGACCATGATCACGCTGATCCCGACGGTGGCGTTCATGACGGTCGGCGGCTCGGCGATCGGCGCCGCGCTGTTCGCCTACGGCAATTTCGGTGCCGTCGACGCCGGGTATCTGGGCGCCGCGATCGCGTTGTCGGCGTTCACGCTGATCCCCTACGCGCTGGTGCTGTTGCAGCTGCGGGTGTTCTATGCCCGGCAGCAACCGTGGACTCCGATCCTGATCATCGTCGTCATCACCAGCGTCAAGATCGCCGGCTCGGTGTTGGCGCCGCATGTCACCGCGGACCGCGAACTGGTCGCCGGATATCTGGGGCTGGCCAACGGCCTGGGCTTCCTGGCCGGCGCGCTCGTCGGGTACTACCTGCTGCGGCGCGCCCTGCGGCCCGGCGGCGGCCAGTTGATCGGCCTCGGCGAGGTGCGCACCATCCTGGTGACGGTGGCGGCGTCCTTGCTGGCCGGCCTGCTCGCCTACCTGCCCGATCGGCTGCTGGGGTTGCGTGAGCTGACCGCCCAGGGTGGTGGCGCGGGGTCGGTGCTGCGGCTGCTGGTGTTGGCGATGATCATGGTGCCGATCCTGGCCGCCGTCATGCTCGGGGCACAGGTCCCCGAGGCGCACGCGGCGCTGGGTGCCATCCGGGGCCGCGCCCGGCGCTTGGCGTGTCGCCACGCGACCGTGCCCAACGGATCGTCTCGGCCTCGCCCGGTCACGTACCCTGAGCAGAGAAATTCTGCCGTGCCGCCTCGAACCGCGGTGCAGCAGCCGATCCGGCGCACAACCCCGATACCCAGGGCCGGAAAAGCGAAAGGACTGGAGGTGAGCGACCGCCCATCGGATAGCGCCTCGGCCAATTACGCATCAGGCACCGAGCCGGTTGCCGACCACTTCCCGCCAGACATTCCGGTCAGCGGTGGATCCGATCTCTCTTCGCCACGCCGCGCCGACCAGCTCAACGGTGATCCGGCCGATGCCCGCGGCCCGAGTCCGTTCGACGCCGCCCGTGAGCGCGGTCCGGAATCGGCGGTGGCCCGCGACGATGTCTCCCTGGTTCCCGGTGCTCACGTCGCCAACGGCCGCTACCGCCTGCTGATCTGCCACGGTGGCACAGCGCTGTTGCGGTTCTGGCAGGCGCTGGACACCGCGTTGGACCGGCAGGTCGCGCTGACCTTTGTCGACCCCGAGGGCGCGCTGCCCGACCACATGCTGCAGGAGATCCTGGCCCGCACGTTGCGGCTCAGCAGGATCGACAAGGCGGGCATCGCCCGGGTACTCGATGTCGTGCACACCGGTGCCGGCGGTCTGGTGGTCGCCGAGTGGATCCGCGGCGGCTCGCTGCGGGAGGTTGCCGACACCTCGCCGTCGCCGGTGGGCGCCATCCGCGCGATGCAGTCGCTGGCAGCGGCCGCCGACGCGGCCCACCGGGCGGGTGTCGCCCTGTCGATCGACCACCCCAGCCGGGTGCGTGTCAGCATCGACGGCGACGTGGTGCTGGCCTTCCCCGCGACCATGCCCGACGCCAGTCCGCAGGACGATATCCGCGGGATCGGCGCCTCGCTGTATGCCCTGCTGGTGAACCGGTGGCCGCTACCGGAGTCCGGGATGCGCAGCGGATTGGCGCCCGCCGAGCGCGATGCCCTCGGTCATCCCGTTGAACCCGCCGTCGTCGACCGTGACATCCCCTTTCAGATCTCCGCGGTGGCGGCCCGGTCGGTGCACGAGGACGGCGGGATACGCAGTGCGTCGACGCTGTTGAACCTGCTGCAGCAGGCGACGGCGGTGGCCGACCGCACCGAGCTATTGGGGCCCATCGATGAGACGCCACCGCCGGCCCCACCCGAGCCATCCGTGCGCGGTGCCGGGCCCTTGGGCAACCGGCGCCGCAACCTGATCATCGGTATCGCCGCGGCCGCCGCTGTCATCGTGGTGGCGATGTTGGTGTTGGCGTCGGTGCTCAACCGGTTGTTCGACCTCGGCAACGGCCTCAACGGGGAGCAACTCGGTCTTAACACGGCGACCTCGTCGGCGTCCGAGTCTCCCGCCAACTCGGTGCCCTCCGGCAGCGTCGTCAAACCCACCAAGGCCACCGTCTTCTCCCCCGAGGGTGAGGCCGACAACCCTGGCCAGGCCGGGTTGGCCATCGACGGTGACCCCACCACCGCCTGGCAAACCGACACCTACACCGACGCGGTACCGTTCCCCGGCTTCAAAAACGGCGTCGGATTGATGTTGCAGCTACCCAAGCCCACGGTGATCGGCGCCGTCACGATCGACATTTCCAGCACCGGGACCAATGTGGAGCTTCGTTCCTCACCCACGCCGGCGCCGGCCAAGCTGGGGGACACCACCGTGTTGACA